>NZ_JBVHSO010000004.1:492532-642874 GCF_055566335.1 Streptomyces sp. NPDC027672
ACGCCCCGGAAGGGGTGGAGGGGGCCGCGCCCCGGAGGAGTGCGGGGCAGCGCCCCGGAAGGGTGCGGTGAACCGCGCGGCCACGCGACGGCGGACCCCCGCCCGGCGGGATGCGGGCACCGCCGGCGGCGCGCCCCCGCGAAAAACGGGCCGCACCCCTCAGGGTGCGGCCCGTACATCCCGCTGAACCCGCGGAGCGTCTAGCGGACTTCCGTGATCTCCGGTCCCCGCTGGAGCTGTCCCATGCCGCCGGAGAAGCGCGAGCCCTCCTCCTGCTGGACGCCCTCGGGGACCATCTGCGCGTCGTTCGGCAGCTTGAGGACGATCGGGTCGCGCGGGGCCATCGGGCCCTCGCCGCGCACCACGACCGTCTCGCGGAAGATCTGCTCCAGCAGGCCGGCGGCCTGCGGCTGCACCGCGCCCTGGCCGGAGATCACTCCGCGCAGGAACCAGCGCGGGCCGTCCACGCCGACGAAGCGGACCACCTGGAAGCCGCCGGTGCCGTCCGGCAGCTGCACCGGCACCTGGGCGCGCAGCTCCCAGCCGAGCGGGCCCTCGACCTCGTCGATGATGCCACCCTGCTGGGTGATGCCGGACGCGATCTCCTCGCGTACCTCACCCCAGATGCCCTCGCGCTTGGGCGCGGCGAACGCCTGGAGCTGGATGGCGCTGTCGCGCAGTACGACCGTCGCGGCGACGATCGCGTCCCCGGCGACCTCCACGCGCAGTTCCATGCCGTCGACGCCCGGCACGAACAGACCACCGAGGTCGACGCGGCCCTCGGCCGGGTCGCGGACCTCGCTGCTGTCCCACGGCCCGTCCGGCCGCGGCCCGGGCTCCAGCCGGACGCGCTCGCGCTCGGCCTCCTCCGTCTCGTCCGCCTCGGTGTCGACGCTGTCGACGACCTGCTCGGCCTCGCCGGCCGCGTCCTCGGCGGCACCCTTCTTCTTGCGACGTCCGAACACGTCACTGTCCTTCCCGGTCGGATACGACCGAAGCGTATCGATTCCCACCCGTCGGACCGCCCTCGGCGGCCTGACCGCTTGTGCCGCTCTCGCCGCCCACCGCGGCATGGCCACCGGTGGACCCGAAGCCCCCTTCGGCCCGCGCCGAGCCGGGAAGTTCCGCGACCTCCCGGAAGCGGACCCTCTCGACTTGCTGGACGACCAGTTGGGCAATCCGGTCGAAGCGCTCGAACCGCACGCTCGCGCGCGGATCGAGATTCACCACGATCACCTTGATCTCCCCACGGTACCCGGCGTCAACCGTCCCGGGGGCATTCACGAGGGCGACGCCGCAGCGGGCGGCGAGGCCGGAACGCGGATGCACGAACGCCGCGTACCCCTCCGGGAGGGCGATCGACACACCCGTGGGCAGAACGGCCCGCTCGCCCGGCGCCAGCTCGCACGGCTCGGTGGTGCGCAGGTCGGCACCGGCGTCGCCCGGGTGCTCGTACGCCGGCAGCGGGACGTCGGGGTCGACCCGCCGGATCTGTACGTCGAGAGGGCCTCGGCTCACGGGTTCACCTCGAAGGCTCGGGCACGACGCAACTGGTCCGGGTCGTTCATGGCGGCCTGGATCTCCTCGCCGCGGCCGTGGTCGATGAAGTGGTCCACCTTCACCTCGACGAAGAGGGCGTCGGCGCGGACGGCGACCGGTCCGCCGGGGCCGCCGATGCGCCCGGTGGCGGTGGAGTAGATCTTGCGGCCGGCGACGGCGGTGACCCGGGCCTCCAGGTACAGCGTGGTGCCGACGGGCACGGGCCGTACGAAGTCGGTCTCCAGCCGTCCCGTCACGGCGATGGTCCGCAGCAGCCAGTTCAGCGCGCCCAGGGCCTCGTCCAGGGCCGTGGCGAGCACGCCGCCGTGCGCGAGGCCGGGGGCGCCCTGATGGGCGGGGCGCACGGTGAACTCGGCGGTCAGCGAGACGCCCTCGCCGGCCCGGGCCGCCAGGTGCAGTCCGTGGGACTGTCCGGGGCCGCAGCCGAAACAGTGGGCGTAATGGGCGCCGAGGAGTTCCCCGGGCGCGGGCGCGTCGGGGTGCCGTACCGGCTCCGCCGCGTCGGCGGGAGGCTGAAGAGCTGCGGAACTACCACTCACAGGCGCAGACCTTACCCGGCCTCCCCCCACACGCCACCGCCCTGTTCGACACCGCTCCGCGCCGGCCCCGACCCCTTCCCGTCACCCGCCACGGCCCTTCACGACACCGCCCGGCGCCGGCTCCCCGGCATCGGTGCGCTGCGGATCCCGTGCCAAGCTAGGTTCCATGCAGCTCTCCGCCACCCCCTACGAAGAACGTCTGACGGCTCCCCGCTCGTGGTGGGTGATCAGCCTCCTGGTGGGCGTCTCCTGTGCCCTGATCCTGCTGCCGTTCGGCACCCTGCCGCTGCTCGGCGGTCTGGTCGGCGGTACGGCGGCCGCGGCGGTGGTGGCGAGCGCGTACGGCTCCCCGCGCATCCGGGTGGTGGGGGACTCGCTGATCGCGGGCGAGGCGAAGATCCCGGTGGCGGCGCTGGGCGCGGCCGAGGTCCTGGACGCCGAGGAGGCCCGCGCCTGGCGGACGTACAAGGCCGACACCCGTGCGTTCCTGCTGCTGCGCGCCTACATCCCGACGGCGCTGCGCGTGGAGGTCACGGACCCCGCGGACCCGACGCCGTACCTGTACCTGTCGACGCGGGAGCCGGAGAAGCTGGCCGCGGCGATCGACGCGGCGCGGACGGCGAACGCCTAGCCCTCCGCTATCGGTCCCCGGGCGGCTCGGGCAGGTCCAGCGGATCCGCCGGCTCCTCCAGCGGCGGCAGCTCGCGCAGCTCCTCCCACGGCACCTGGGTCTTGCGCAGGTCGGCCCGGACGCGGGCCGCCAGCTTCTTGGTGTCCCGGCGGTTCACGACCGCGCCGACCGCGGCGCCGACCATGAACGGCATCAGGTGGGGCAGGTCGCGGACCATCCTCTTCATGATCTGCTGGCGCAGTCCGCGCTTCATCCGGCCGCCGAGGGCGGTGTCGTACGTCGACGGTTTCAACACGTCGATGCCGCGGTCCCCCGACCAGGAGGACAGATACGCGGCGCTGCGGGTCTTGCGGCCGCCCGGCGGGCGTGCGCCGTAGACCTCGTGCAGTTCGGCGATCAGCTTCAGTTCGATCGCGGCGACGCCGGTGATCTCCGCGGCCAGTTCGGTCGGCATGGCCGGGGGCACCGGCAGCATCGCCGCCGCCCCGATGCCGGCTCCGACCGTCGAGGTGCCGGCCGCCGCGCCCGCCACCAGCTTGTCGGCCAGTTCCTCGGGCCCTAGGCCGGGGAACTGCCGGCGCAGGGTCGCGAGGTCGCGTACGGGGATACGCGGGGCGATCTCGATGAGGCGGTCCGCGAGGTACGACAGGCCCGCGCGGGCGCGGCTGCCGCCCTTGCGGGCCCCTTCCCGGGCCATCTCCCGGGCCTTGTCCCCGACCACCTTCGCCCGGCGACGGGCGAGAGGCGCGGGGTGGTGCACCGGCGCCGGCAGACCGTCCTGGTCCGCCGCCGGTCCGGGCCGGGCTCCCGCTCCGGGAGAGCCCCGCCCGTCGTCACGCGTGCCGTGCGGGCCGCCGATCGGCCCTTGGTCCGCTTTCCGCAGGGAGAAGCGGCGCTTCCGGGGAGGGGTCGAGCCAGTCACGGCCGACCCGTCCTCAGTCGCAGTCGCGGCAGATCGGCTGGCCGTTCTTCTCCCGGGCCAGCTGGCTGCGGTGGTGCACCAGGAAGCAGCTCATGCAGGTGAACTCGTCCTGCTGCTTGGGCAGCACCCGGACGGCCAGCTCCTCGTTCGAGAGGTCGGCTCCGGGCAGTTCGAGGCCCTCGGCGGCCTCGAACTCGTCGACGTCCACCGACGAGGTGGACTTGTCGTTCCGCCGCGCCTTCAGCTCTTCAAGGCTGTCCGAGTCGACGTCGTCGTCGGTCTTGCGTGGAGTGTCGTAATCGGTTGCCATATCGCTCTCCCCCTCTGGGTGTCTGCGGTGTCTCCAGCGCACGTAACGCGTGAGAGGCCGGACTTGTGCCCGACCTGAGGCGGAGATTTTGCCTCACATCAAGGTCTGTTACTCAATCGACACCCAACCCGACCCCTCAGGAGTGATCGGCTTGGATGGCGGTGTGGACCGTACACGGTTCTGATGCCGCACCTCAAAGGCGCCTCCACGTGTACTTCCCGTGATCAGGAGCCCCGAAAACCCGGACTTTCCCGGCTTTCCACCTTCTCTCATGATCACCCTGCGTACATGACCGGAAATCTGTTCATGTGATCGATCACACAGGGAGACGTCCGTTCGGCGGCTGGAAAATTCCGCGTAGAGCGAACACGGTCCGCGTGTGTCCCGCGCTCGCTCACATCGGCAGTGTGACCCGCATCTCCAGGCCACCTCCCTCACGGGGCCGGGCCTGGATGTGCCCGCCGTGCGCCCGGGCCACCGACCGCACGATGGAGAGGCCGAGGCCCACGCCCTTGTCGCTGCCCGTGCGCTCGGTGCGCAGCCGCCGGAAGGGCTCGAAGAGGTTGTCGATCTCGTACGCCGGCACCACCGGTCCGGTGTTGGTGACCGTGAGCACCGCCTGTCCGTGCCGGACATCGGTGTCCACCTGGACCCAGCCGTCCTCGGACACGTTATAGCGCACCGCGTTCTGGACGAGGTTCAGCGCGATCCGCTCCAGCAGGACGCCGTTGCCCTGCACCACCGCCGGCCGGCGCTCGCCCCGGACGGTCACGCCCTTGGCCTCCGCCTCGGCGTGCACCTGGTCGATGGCCTGGGTGGCGACCTCGGCCAGGTCGACCGGTTTGCGCTCGACGATCTGGTTGTCGCTGCGGGCCAGCAGCAGCAGACCCTCGACCAGTTGTTCGCTGCGCTCGTTGGTGGCGAGCAGCGTCTTGCCGAGCTGCTGGAGCTCCACCGGAGCGTTCGGGTCCGACAGGTGCACCTCCAGGAGGGTGCGGTTGATCGCGAGCGGGGTGCGCAGTTCGTGCGAGGCGTTCCCGACGAAGCGCTGCTGGGCGGTGAAGGCGCGCTGCAGCCGCTCCAGCATGTCGTCGAAGGTGTCCGCCAGCTCCTTCAGCTCGTCGTCCGGGCCGTCCAGCTCGATCCGGCGGGACAGGTCCGAGCCGGCCACCTGACGGGCGGTGCGGGTGATCCGGCCGAGCGGGGACAGCACACGGCCGGCCATCGCGTACCCGAACGCGAAGGCGATCACGGCGAGGCCCAGCAGTGCCAGCAGGGAGCGGCTGAGCAGGTTGTCCAGGGCCGTCTGGCGCTGCTGGTCCACGCAGTGGGCGATCATGTCGTTGAAGTCCGACAGCGGCAGGCTGGTGGTGTTGATCGCGGTGATCGCCGGGCAGTTGTCGCTGGTGACCCGGATCGCCGTACCGCTCACGATCTTGAACAGCGGCTGGTTGCCGGTGCTGATCGCCTGCGCGGCGAGCAGGTAGATGATCGACAGCAGCAGGATGCCGGCGATCAGGAACATGCCGCCGTACAGCAGCGTCAGCCGTATGCGGATGGTCGGACGCAGCCACGGGAAGGGCGGCTGCGGCCTCCTGGGGTCCCAGGTGGGCTTCGGCGGCGCCTGGGGCGGCGCGGGTGTCGCGGCCACGGCGATCAGATCCGGTAGCCGGAGCCGGGGACGGTGACGATGACGGGCGGTTCGCCCAGCTTGCGGCGCAGCGTCATCACCGTCACGCGCACCACGTTGGTGAACGGGTCGGTGTTCTCGTCCCAGGCCTTCTCCAGCAGCTGCTCCGCCGAGACCACGGCGCCCTCGCTGCGCATCAGCACTTCCAGCACCGCGAACTCCTTGGGCGCGAGCTGGACCTCCTTGCCGTCGCGGAAGACCTCGCGGCGGTTGGGGTCCAGCTTGATGCCGGCGCGCTCCAGGACCGGCGGCAGCGGCACGCTGGTGCGCCGGCCGAGGGCGCGGACGCGGGCGATCAGCTCGCTGAAGGCGAACGGCTTGGGCAGGTAGTCGTCGGCGCCGATCTCCAGGCCCTCGACCCGGTCGCTGACGTCGCCGGAGGCGGTGAGCATCAGCACGCGCGTGGGCATGCCCAGCTCGACGATCCTGCGGCAGACGTCGTCGCCGTGCACGAGCGGGAGGTCGCGGTCGAGGACGACCACGTCGTAGTCGTTGACGCCGATGCGCTCCAGGGCGGCCGCACCGTCGTACACGACGTCGACGGCCATGGCCTCCCGGCGCAGTCCGGTGGCCACCGCATCGGCGAGCAGCTGCTCGTCCTCGACGACGAGTACGCGCACGTCGCTTGTCCTTCCTGTGTCCACCCGCGTAGCGCGCCGTGGGCGCGTGCGGGCAGGGGGCTGCGTTGGGGTGTGGCCCCCATCCTGCCCTTTTCGGCCATAAGTCGGCTGTAAGGCGGGGTCGGGGCCGGAGGGATCAAGGTCCGCGGCGGGGAATACGCGAATTTCTCCTCCAGTTGAGGTTTCCGCGAAGGGGAGCGGGGGGAGGACGGCTGTACACCCCGCGATCACGCTCTGCATGTGCCGCGGCACCATGCGGTACCCCGGCATCGGCTTCGCAGAACGGGCGTGGGTGTCCGGCACCGTCGCCGCCCGGCCGGGCAGCGCTGGGCACCCGCGACAGAAGTGATCGCCCCTTCCATACGGCACACCCCCGTGCCACCCGACCCACGACCCAGGACGAGGGGGCGCAGCATGGACGCTTTCACCGCAGGACTTCTGCAGCGCATACAGACGACCGAGTCCGATCTGTCGCGGGCGCGTGACGACGGCGACGACTTCCTCGTCGAGGTGGAGCAGGCGGAGCTGGACGACCTGCGCCGCCTCGCCGCCGAACACGGTGTGGAGGTCGGCGTGTCACACGTCTGATCGACAGCGCACGCGGAGGGGCCCCGGCGAATCCAGCGCCGGGGCCCCTTCGCGCGCGGCCGGGGGTGACCCGGCGCGACCGGGGTCAGTCGTGCCAGGCGCCGAAGTCCTCCAGCAGCCGCTGGAGCGGCTCGAAGACGCCCGGCGTGCCCGCGACCGCCAGCTCCCGCGACGGCCGCTCACCGGGCCGTCCACCGGTCAGCGCGCCCGCCTCCCGGGCGATGAGGTCGCCGGCCGCGTAGTCCCACGCGTGCAGGCCCCGCTCGTAATACCCGTCGAGCCGGCCGCAGGCCACGTCGCACAGGTCGACGGCGGCCGAGCCGCCGCGCCGGATGTCCCGCAGCAGCGGGATCAGCCGGGCGGCCACCCCGGCCTGGTGGCCGCGGACCTCGGTGACGTAGTTGAAACCGGTGGAGACCAGCGCCTGGTCCAGCGGGGGCGCGGGCCGGCAGGCGAGCGCCCGCTCGCCCTCCCAGGCGCCGGTGGCCCACGCGCCGCCGCCCCGCACGGCGTGGTACGTCTCGCCGCGCATCGGTGCCGCGACGACCCCGACGACGGTCTCGCCGTCCTGTTCGGCCGCGATGGACACCGCCCAGGTCGGCAGCCCGTACAGGTAGTTCACGGTGCCGTCCAGCGGGTCGATCACCCAGCGGACGCCGCTCGTGCCCTCGGCCGAGGCCCCCTCCTCGCCGAGGAAGCCGTCGTCGGGGCGGCGGCCGGAGATCAGGCCGGTGATCAGCTTCTCGGCCGCGATGTCCATCTCGGTGACGACGTCGATGGGGCTGGACTTGGTCCGGGCCACGGCCAGGTCGGCGGGGCGGCCGTCACGCAGCAGCTCGCCGGCGCGGGAGGCGGCCTCCCGGGCGAGTGCCAGCAGGTCCCGGTGCAGGGCGTCGGTCACGGGTCTCCTCACGCGTAGGGGCTGTCGGCGCCCGCGGCGGCGGGGCGGGGCGTGCGGGCCGGGCAGCAGCCGACCGGGCACACGTCGTGGCTCGGGCCGAGCGCGCCCAGGGCGCATGGGGTGACCCGCTGGCCGCGCTCGGCGGCGGCCCGCTCCAGGATCAGTTCGCGGACGGCCGCGGCGAACCGCGGGTCGGCGCCCACGGTGGCCGAGCGGCGCACCGGCAGGCCCAGCTCCTCGGCCTTGGCCCTGGCCTCGGTGTCGAGGTCGTACAGGACCTCCATGTGGTCGGAGACGAAGCCGATCGGGGCCATCACCACGGCCGGGACGCCGGCCGCGTGCCGCTCCTCGAGGTGGTCGCAGATGTCGGGCTCCAGCCACGGGATGTGCGGGGCACCGGAGCGGGACTGGTAGACGAGCTGCCAGGGGTGGTCGACGCCGGTGCGCTCGCGGACGGCGTCGGCGATCAGCCGGGCCACGTCCAGGTGCTGCGCGACGTAGGCGCCACCGTCGCCGTGGGCCTCCGCGGGGCCGGAGGTGTCGGCGGCGGAGGTCGGGATGGAGTGGGTGGTGAAGGCGATGTGGGCGCCCGCGCGGACGTCCTCGGGGAGGTCCGCCAGGGAGCGGAGCACACCGTCGATCATGGGCTCGACGAAGCCGGGGTGGTTGAAGTAGTGCCGCAGCTTGTCGGTCCTCGGCGGCTCCAGGCCCTCGGCCTCCAGGGCGGCCAGCGCGTCCGCCAGGTTCTCCCGGTACTGCCGGCAGCCCGAGTAGGAGGCGTAGGCGCTGGTGGCGAGGACCAGGATGCGGCGGTGGCCGTCGGCGGCCATCTTCCGCAGGGTGTCCGTCAGGTACGGCGCCCAGTTCCGGTTGCCCCAGTAGACCGGCAGGTCCAGGCCGTGGGCGGCGAAGTCCTCGCGCAGGGCCTCCAGCAGGGCGCGGTTCTGGTCGTTGATGGGGCTGACCCCGCCGAAGAGGAAGTAGTGCTGTCCGACTTCCTTGAGGCGTTCCTTGGGGATGCCGCGCCCGCGGGTGACGTTCTCCAGGAACGGGACCACGTCGTCCGGGCCTTCGGGGCCGCCGAAGGAGAGCAGGAGCAGGGCGTCGTACGGGGTGGCATCGAGCGCGTCTGGCATGTCTCGATCCTGCCACCCGGCTCGGACAGCGGGAAAACGGCGGGGCCGCCCGGGAGCTATTAGGGTTGCCTAACTTGTAAGCTGTATCAGCCGTACTCGCGCCTTACCGAGCCGCTTACCGGAGATCCCGTGCCCAGCCCCTACAGAGCCCTGTTCGCCGCGCCCGGCACCAAGGCCTTCTCCGCCGCGGGTTTCCTCGGCCGGATGCCGCTGTCGATGATGGGCGTCGGCGTGGTCACGATGGTCTCCCGGATCACCGGGCGGTACGGCCTCGCGGGCGCCCTGTCGGCCACCCTCGCGCTGTCCGCCGCCGCGATCGGGCCGCGGATCTCCCGGCTGGTGGACCGGCACGGGCAGCGCCGGGTGCTGCGCCCCGCGACCCTGGTGGCGCTGACCGCGGCGACCGGGCTGCTGCTCGCGGCCCGGTTCCGGTGGCCGGACTGGGTGCTGTTCGTCTGCGCCGCCGGGACCGGCTCGGTGCCGAGCCTGGGCGCGATGATCCGGGCCCGCTGGGCGGTGCTGTACCGGGGCACGCCGAAGCTGCACACCGCCTACTCGTTCGAGTCGGTGGTGGACGAGGTCTGCTTCATCTTCGGGCCGATCATCTCCATCGGCCTGTCCACGGCCTGGTTCCCGGAGGCGGGCCCGCTGCTGGCCGCCTGCTTCCTGGCGGCCGGCGTCCTCTGGCTGACCGCCCAGCGCGCCACCGAGCCGGTGGTGGACCCGGGCGAGCGGCACGGCGGCGGCAGCGCCCTGCGCTCGGTGGGGCTCCGGGTGCTGGTGGCCACCTTCGTGGCGACCGGCGCGATCTTCGGCGCCGTCGACGTGGTCACCGTCGCCTTCGCCGACGAGCGCGGCCACCAGGGCGCCGCGAGCCTGGTCCTGGCGCTGTACGCGGCCGGCTCCTGCGCGGCCGGCGTGGTCTTCGGGCTGCTGCGCCTCGGCGGTTCCCCGGAGCGCCGCTGGCTGCTGGGCGTGGCGGCGATGGGCGTGAGTATGATCCCCCTCCTACTGGTCGGAAACCTGCCGCTTCTGGCCGTGGCGCTGTTCGTTGCGGGACTGTCCATCGCGCCGACGATGATCACCACGATGTCCCTCGTCGAAGAGCACGTACCTCGCGCACGGCTCACCGAGGGCATGACCTGGGTGAGCACCGGCCTCGCGGTCGGCGTCGCGCTCGGCTCCTCCGCGGCCGGCTGGGTGATCGACGCGGCCGGGGCACGGGCCGGGTACGGGGTTCCGGTGGTGTCCGGGGCCGTCGCGGTCGTGGTCGGTTTCCTCGGGTACCGCCGGCTGCGCAGGCCGGCCGCGGGGCGGGGAGGCACCGTTGAGCAGCACGGCGAACGGGAAGAGCGGCACCTGGCGTAACTGGGGCGGCAACGTCTCCGCCCGGCCCGCCCGGCAGGTCGCGCCGGCCTCCGTCGAGGAACTGGCCGCGGCGGTGCGCCGGGCGCGGGAGGACGGCCTGAAGGTGAAGGCGGTCGGGACCGGGCACTCCTTCACCTCGATAGCCGCCACCGACGGCGTATTGATACGCCCTCAACTGTTGACCGGGATACGCGGCATCGACCGGGAATCCATGACGGTCACGGTGGAGGCGGGCACCCCGCTCAAGAGACTCAATGCCGCGCTCGCCCGCGAGGGTCTGTCGCTCACCAACATGGGCGACATCATGGAGCAGACCGTCTCCGGGGCCACCAGCACCGGCACGCACGGCACGGGCCGCACCTCCGCCTCGATCGCCGCGCAGGTCAAGGGCCTGGAACTCGTCACGGCCGACGGTTCGGTCCTCACCTGTTCCGCGCGGGAGAACCCCGACGTCTTCGCCGCGGCCCGGATCGGGCTCGGCGCGCTCGGCGTCGTCACCGCGCTCACCTTCGCCGTGGAACCCCTCTTCCTGCTCACCGCGCGCGAGGAGCCGATGCCCCTCGACCGGGTCCTCGCCGAGTTCGACCGGCTGTGGGCCGAGAACGAGCACTTCGAGTTCTACTGGTTCCCGCACACCGGCAACACCACCACCAAGCGCAACAACCGCAGCGCCGGCCCCGAGCGGCCGGTGGGCCGGCTGGCCGGCTGGTTCGAGGACGAGTTCCTCTCCAACGGGGTGTTCCAGGCGGTCCAGTGGGCCGGCCGCGCCCTCCCGGCCGCGATCCCCGCCATCGCGCGGGCCTCCAGCACGGCCCTGTCCGCGCGGACGTACACCGACATCCCCTACAAGGTGTTCACCTCGCCGCGCCGGGTGCGCTTCGTGGAGATGGAGTACGCCGTCCCGCGCGCGGCGCTGGTGGAGACCCTGCGCGAACTGCGGACCGTGATCGAGCGCTCCGGGCTGCGGATCAGCTTCCCGGTCGAGGTGCGCACCGCCCCGGCCGACGACATCACCCTGTCCACCGCCTCGGGCCGGGACAGCGCCTACATCGCCGTGCACATGTTCCGCGGCACGCCGTACCAGGCGTACTTCACCGCCGCCGAGCGCGTCTTCACCGCGCACGGGGGACGGCCGCACTGGGGCAAGGTGCACACGCGCGACGCGGAGTACCTCTCCCGGGTGTACCCGCGTTTCGGCGAGTTCACCGCGCTGCGGGACCGTCTGGACCCGGAACGCCTGTTCCAGAACGACTACTTGCGGAGGGTTCTGGGAGCGTAGGCGCCGGGACGGGCGTACCGGGCGCGCTGGGCGTGGGGACGGGAGTGGCCGGGGTGGCCGGGCTGCCGCTCGGGGTCCCGGACGACGGTTCCCCGTCCGGCTCCTCCTCCGGCTGCCCGGACGGGGAGCCGCCGGGCGTCGGGGAGTCACCGGAAGCCGTGCCGCCGGGGGCCGGGGTGTGCTCCGGCGACGGGGTGCCGGCGGGAGCGGGGGTCTCGCCGGTCTTCGGTCCGGACGGGTCCCGGCCGGTGACGGCGTGGCCGACCGTCGTGCCCGTACCGCCGCTGAAGCTGTTGCCGGACGCCAGCTCGTACACCGTGATACCCGCCATGGTGACCCCGAAGACCAGGGCGGCGGCGACCAGCGGGCGGCGCCGGCCGCGCGCCCGCGCGCGGTAGACCGTGCCCGCGGTGAACTCGCCCGAGGGTGGCGGGGGTGCCTGGTCCCGCGGCCGGACCGGCACCGTCGTCCTCTCCCGCAACTGCTCCCCGGTGCGCTTGAAGAAGTGCTGGAAGACCGTGCCGCCGCAGGTGGCGACGGCGCTGACGACACCGGCGCCCAGGATCGTGCCGTACACCCCGAAGTACGAAGCCAGTTTGGCCGCCACGACCGCCGCCAGGGCGCTGCCCGCGACCTGGGGGACGCTCAGATCGATCCGCTTGCGCACCGTATCGGGTGTTTCACGCATACCCGGAACTTGCCTGCCTTTCCCGTACTTGATCGACATTGACCGGCCGACTGCACGAGAAGGGGACGTACGGACGAAACCATTAGTTCCGTTTCTGGCGATTGCGTGAACTTCGCCACGTTCATGATCCGCAAAAGCGGTTGCGGACGGTCAAGTCACACGCCTTGCCGCAAGTTGAGCAGCGCGCCCATCCACGCACGTGGTCCGAATGGAGTACTGTTGCCAGCCCTGGGTCCGGTCTCCCGTCAGGGTGCCCGCGACCTTGCCGGACCGCCGGGAGGGGGCTAGTTGCACAGGGTGACCAAGTTGGTCACTCAGCGTTGCCAACAGGTAACCGTGCCATAACGGCGGTTCCGGGCCCGCGCCCGACACGCCGGGCAACTCGGCAAGGTTGTGGCAGGCTGCACCCGGGCAGGCCACACTCGACTAGCGGAAGCAGCGACGCACGTGACGTCGGCAGGCACCACCCGGGAGGTCCCCATGCCCGAACTGCGTGTCGTGGCCGTCTCGAATGACGGCACACGGCTGGTGCTGAAGGCTGCCGACTCCACGGAGTACACACTTCCGATCGACGAGCGGCTGCGCGCCGCCGTGCGCGGCGACCGGCCACGCCTCGGCCAGATCGAGATCGAGGTCGAGAGCCATCTGCGCCCGCGTGACATCCAGGCGCGGATACGTGCCGGTGCCACCGCGGAAGAGGTCGCCCAGCTCGCCGGCATCCCCGTCGACCGGGTGCGGCGCTTCGAGGGGCCCGTGCTGGCCGAGCGCGCCTTCATGGCCGAGCGCGCCCGCAAGACCCCGGTCCGCCGCCCCGGCGAGAACTCCGGGCCGCCGCTCGGCGAGGCCGTGCAGGAGCGGCTGCTGCTGCGTGGCGCCGAGAAGGACACCGTGCAGTGGGACTCCTGGCGCCGTGACGACGGCACCTGGGAGGTGCTGCTGGTCTACCGGGTCGCGGGCGAACCGCACTCGGCGAGCTGGACGTACGACCCGCCCCGGCGGCTCGTCCAGGCCGTCGACGACGAGGCGCGCTCGCTGATCGGGGAGTCCGACGACCTCGCGGTGCCCGAGCCCAGCTTCCCGTTCGTCCCGCGCATCGCCCGGCTGCCGCGCGAGCGTTCGATGGACCGCGCGCTCGAACGGCTGGATCGGGACCGGCCCGGCCTGCCCGCGGCGTCCGCCGAACCGGCCGAGGAGGGCGCGGGCGAGCGCGACTCGCTGACCAGCCTGCTGGAGGCCGTGCCCAGCTTCCGGGGCGACCTGGTGGTCCCGGAGCGCTCGTCGGAGCCGGCGGAGGAGACCGACGACGAGCCCGCCGCCGAGGAGCCGCCGGCGCCCGCCGCCTCGGCCGGCTCCGCCTACGCGGACGTCCTCATGCCGCGCTCCGTGGGCAGCCACCGCGACCGGCTGGTCGGCGCGACCGACCGGCAGGCCGAGGCCGACGGCGTCCGTCCCGGCCGCCGCGCCGCCGTCCCGAGCTGGGACGAGATCGTGTTCGGCACCCGTCGCAAGAAGCAGGAGTAGGCCCTCGCGGCAGCCGGAGAGGGGCACGCGCGCGTGCCCCTCTCCGGCTGTCCCGTCACCCGCGCCCGTCCTTCCGGTCCGGTGCGTTACCGCGGGTCCGCGCCCGTCGCCACCGGCCGGGACGGGTCCGCGGACCACTCCGACCAGGAACCGACGTACAGGGCCGCCGGGATGCCCGCCACGGCCAGCGCGAGCACCTCGTGGGCGGCGGAGACGCCCGAGCCGCAGTACACGCCGACCTCCGTGTCCCCGGACACCCCGAGGGCCTCGAAGCGGTCCTTCAGCTCCGCCGCGGGCAGGAAGCGGCCGTCGGGACCCACGTTCTCCGTCGTCGGCGCCGACACCGCGCCCGGGATGTGCCCGCCGACCCGGTCGACAGGCTCCACCTCGCCGCGGTACCGCTCCCCCGCGCGGGCGTCCAGCAGCACGCCCGTGCGGGCCAGCGCCGCCGCCCCGTCCGCGTCCAGCAGCCCCGCCTCCCGCGGCGCCGGCACGAAGTCGCCCTCCGCCGGGACGGGTGCCTCGGTGGACAGTTCGCCGGTCCAGGACGGCAACCCGCCGTCGAGCACCCGCACGTCCGGGTGACCCGTCCAGCGCAGCAGCCACCAGGCGCGCGCGGCCGCCCAGCCCTGTCCGCCGTCGTACACGACGACCGGGCGGGTGGCCGACACGCCGGCGCGGCGCATCGCGGCGCCGAACTCGGCGAGGTCCGGCAGCGGATGGCGGCCCCGTGCGCCCGGCGCGGCGGCCAGTTCCCGGTCCAGGTCGACGAAGACGGCGCCGGGCAGGTGCCCGGCCGCGTACTCCGCCCGGCCGTCGAAGGCCGGCGCGCCCGCCGCCTTGGCCAGGCTGAGCTGCCAGCGCACGTCCAGCAGCACGGGCGGGTGGCCGCCGGTCAGCTCGGGTGCGAGTTCGGATGCGGTGATGATGGCTGTCATGGCGTCCATCCATACGCCAGGGGTGGCCGCGGCGTCCAGGGACGGCTACTCTGCTCGGCCGGACACGCTCGATCACTACGCGTACCGGATCGAGCACGTGCCGTACAACCGGCGGACATCCGTCGGCCATCGTCAGGAAGCGGTGAAAGACGGCGGATCGGGCATCCTCTCCGGGTACGGCCGGGCGGCGCGGTAACGCCGCGCGGCTCCGCGGGGGGTGCGCGCGCACCGGTACGGGCGCGCGCGCCAGCGCTCTGGACACCCCTTCCGGGCAGCGGAAGCGACACGGCCACCGCGAGGGGCCGGGGAGAGAGTGATCGATGACCGAAGCACGGGATTCAGCCGGTCCGCACGCGCGGCGGGTGCCCGGCGCACCCTGCTGGGTGAGCCTGATGGCGCACGGGCTGGATGCCACGGAGGAGTTCTACGGCGAGCTGTTCGGCTGGCGGTTCCGGCCGGGCCCGCAGCAGCTCGGGCCGTACGTGCGGGCGCTGCTGGACGGGCGCGAGGTGGCGGGCATGGGCCGGCTGCCGTCGGACCGCCGGCTGCCGGTCGCCTGGACGCCGTACCTCGCCACGGACGACGTGGACCGGACCGCCGACGCGATCCGGCTGTGCGGCGGCACGGTGGCCGTCGGCCCGCTGGACGCCGCCGAGGCCGGCCGGATGGCGATCGCCTCCGACCCCGCCGGTGCGGTGTTCGGGATCTGGCAGGGCGTCAGGCACCCCGGCACGGCGCTCGGCGGCACGCCCGGCACGCCCGTCTGGTACGAACTGCGGACCTACGAGACGGAGAGCGTCACGAAGTTCTACAAGAGCCTGTTCCCCTACGAGGAGGAGCCGGCGGCCGGTTCCGGCCGGACGACGCTGCTTCTGGACGGCCGTCCGGTGGCCGGGCTGCACGGCATGGGCCAGGATCTGCCCCGGGAGCGGGGGCCGCACTGGCAGACGTACTTCGAGGTCGCCGACCTGGGCGACACACTGCGCCAGGTGGTGGCGCTGGGCGGCCGGATCCTCGCGCCGGCCCAGGACGGCCCGCACGGGCGGGTGGCGACGGTGGCGGACCCGGAGGGTGCCGAGTTCTCGGTGGTCCAGGACCCGCGCTGAGCCTCCGCGAGGGCGGCTGCGCCCCCCGGGCCGGTCCGGCGGGGTCAGGAGGACGAGACGGGCAGCACGTCCGGGGACAGGGCCGCCGCGCGGGCCGACGCGGCGGTCATCCGGCGCCGGTGGTGGCGGCGGCACAGCACCTCGTAGCCGACCTCGCCCGCGGACTGGTTGACGTCCCCGACGACCACCTGGGCGCCCTCGACCACCATCGCGCCGCCTACCGTGCGGGCGTTGTGCGTGGCGCGGGCGCCGCACCAGCACAGCGCCTCCACCTGGAGCACCTCGATCCGGTCGGCCAGCTCCACCAGCCGCTGCGAGCCCGGGAACAGCTTGGAGCGGAAGTCGGTGGTGATGCCGAACGCGAACACGTCCAGACCGAGATCGTCCACCACGCGCGCGAGCTGGTCGATCTGTTCGGGCGCGAGGAACTGCGCCTCGTCGGCGATCACATAGTCGGCCCGGCCGCCCTGCGAGAGATGGTCCACGAGGTACGCGTACAGATCCTGGCCGTCCGCCACCTCCACCGCGTTGGTGACCAGGCCCAGCCGGGAGGACAGCTTGCCCTCGCCCGCACGGTCGTCCCGGGTGAAGATCATGCCGGCCAGGCCGCGCGCGGAACGGTTGTGCTCGATCTGCAGAGCCAGCGTCGACTTCCCGCAGTCCATCGTTCCGGAGAAGAACACCAGCTCGGGCATGAGGGGTTGAGCACCTTTCGGCAAGGGAGGGCAGG
The DNA here is from genome assembly GCF_055566335.1 of Streptomyces sp. NPDC027672. Taxonomy (NCBI): domain Bacteria; kingdom Bacillati; phylum Actinomycetota; class Actinomycetes; order Kitasatosporales; family Streptomycetaceae; genus Streptomyces; species Streptomyces sp. NPDC027672. The sequence continues at coordinate 509,060 of NZ_JBVHSO010000004.1, forward strand.
AGGACGGGTCAGGAGCGTACTTCGAGCAGCGGGACGAGCTGCTCCGCCGGGGTCATCGAGCCGTGGTTGCCGGTCAGCGCCGACTCCTTGGGCTCCCGCTCGGAGGCGATGACCAGCACGTCGTCGTGGGCGGCGGCGACCACGTCCCCGATCCGCGGGTAGACGCGCTCGTCGCATGCGCCGGGCGGCCCGAACCAGCCGGCCGCGATCGCCTCGTCCCGGGAGGCCACCCAGAACTGCTCGCCGAGCACCTCGCGCCACACGGTCAGCACGTCGTTCGCGGCGCCCGGGACCGCGTACACGTGCCGGGCCCGGCCCTCGCCGCCCAGCAGGGCCACGCCGGCGCGCAGCTCCCAGTCCTCGTCGAAGTCGATCCGGTGCTGCTCGTCGAACGGGATGTCCACCATGCCGTGATCGGCGGTGACGTAGAGGGCGCTGCGCGGGGGCAGTTGTTCGGCCAGCCGCTGGGCGAGCCGGTCGACGTGCATGAGCTGGCCGCGCCAGGTGTCGGAGGCGACGCCGTAGCGGTGTCCGGAGCCGTCCAGCTCGGCGTAGTACGTGTACACCAGCGCGCGGTCGCCGGCGGCCAGTTGGGCGGCCGCGAGGTCCATGCGGTCCTCGCCGCTGAGCCGCCCGTGGAAGCGGCCGCCGCTGAGCGCGATCTTGGTGAGCGGGGTGTGCTCGAAGGTGGGCGAGGAGACCTGGGCCGCGTGCACCCCGGCCGCGTGGGCCAGCTGGAAGACGGTGGGGTACGGCTGCCAGGCGCGCGGTTCGGTGTACGGCTGCCAGCGGAGCTGGTTCATCAGCTCGCCGGTGGCCGGGTTGCGTACGGTGTACCCGGGCAGGCCGTGGGCGCCGGGCGGCAGGCCGGTGCCTACGGAGGCGAGGGAGGCGGCGGTGGTCGCCGGGTAGCCGGCGGTGAGCGGGCGGCCGGTGCCGCCGCGGGAGCTGCCGAGCAGGGAGGTCAGGAAGGGCGCCTCGTCCGGGTGGGCCTTGAGCTGCTCCCAGCCGAGTCCGTCGACCAGGAAGACGCAGACCCGGTCGGCCGGGGTCAGTTCCCCGATCGTGGCGGTCAGCCCGGGTACGCCCATGCCCGCGGCCAGCGTGGGCAGCAGGTCGGCCAGGGAGCCGGTGCCGTACTCGGGCAGCGGCGCGGTGGCCGGGGAGAGGGGTTCCGGGTGGTCCCAGGCGGAGAGCTGGGACATCAGCGGGTGAGGTCCGCGGTCGCCTCGGAGATGGCCTGCGCGAAGGCGAGCGCCTGGCGCACCGTCTCCGGGCCGTCCCCGGCCTCGCTGACGCGCAGGCTCAGGTCGTCCGCCGTGGAGCTGCCCGTGTAGCCGTGGTCGGCGTCGCAGTTGGGATCGCCGCAGGCGGCGGGCTCCAGGTCGATGCGGTTGACCGCGCCCCAGCCGATGGTCAGCACGACCTCGCGGGGCAGGGTGCCCGGCGTGTACTGCTCCGGGTTCGCGACCACCCGGCTCACCACGACCGACGAGACCCGGTCCAGCTTCACGGACTCGGTGGAGGTGGTGGCGTACGGCGTCGGCGACGTGGTGTCGGCGGCCTGCTCGTCGGTGTGGCTGACGATGAAGCGGTTGCCGGTGAGGACGAGCACGGTGACGTGCCGGCGGACCTCGTTCTGGTCGAACGTCGTCTCCTGGTGGACCAGGTACGACCGGATGGGCTCGCCGCCCACAGCGGCCTCCACCGCCTCGGCCACGAGGGCCGGGTAGTAGCCGCTGCGCTCGATCGCCGCGCGCAGCCCCTGGGTCGTCGTACTGGTCTTGGCCATGACGTCCATCCTAATCCGTGGGCAAGAGCGCTCCGGGCCAGTCGCACGGACGGGGGCGGCGGGTACGCCTTGGCGCGGGGGGCCGCGCAGGGGGCCGGGACGCGCCGCGGGCCGGCGGCGGCGGGCCGGCTGCGGGCCGGCACGGGCCGCCGTGCCGCCGTCGCCTCGACGGCCGGGGGGCCAGCTTCGGTCGGCCGGTGTCCGGCTCCGGGCCCGGTGGCCGTACCGTCCGGCCGGCCGGCCGGGACCCGATCGACAGGCACGCCGTCGGATCACGACGGCCGGGCGCCCGGCGCCGGGCACAGTGGCCGGTACCGCTCGGCTGGCCGGGACCCGCCCACGGTCATGACGGCCGACGCCCCAGCGACGGGCACGCCGTGTTCGACGCCCTCGGATCACGACGGCCGGGGCCCGGCTCCAGGCCCGGTGGCCGCCATCCGCACCGGCGGCCGGGCCCGACTACGGTCGGCCGGGGCCCGACTACGGGCAAGGTGGCCAGTGCCGCCCGGACGGCCGGAGCCCGGCCGCCGTCATGGCGGTCGGCGCCCGATCGACGCCTTTCGGATCGCGACGGCCGGGGCCCGGCTCCGGGCACCGTGTCCGGGGTCCGGCTTCCGTTACGACGGTCCGTGCCGCTCTGGTGGTCGGTGGCCGGCCGCCAGGGCGGCACGGCCGGTGGCCGCACCGGGCGCGGGTTTTCCTGGGCGGAGCGTCGTAGGCGGCGGGCGGTGGTGGCCGCGCGTCCCGCTCCCCCGTTCAGTAGACCGGCATCGTGCGTGGGCCGAGGTCGTCGCGGGCCGGCGGGGGTGCGAGCCGTACCGAGGCGCCGAGGACGCTCACGCCGTGCGGCGCGACGACGACCGGCTCCAGGGTGACCGCGACCACCTCCGGGTGGTCGTCGACCAGCCGGGACACCCGCAGCAGCAGCTCCTCCAGGGCCGGGGTGTCGACGGGTGTGGAGCCGCGCCAGCCGAACAGCAGCGGGGCGGTGCGGATCGAGCGCACCAGCGAGGTCGCCTCCCGGTCGGTGACCGGGATCAGCCGGTGGGCCATGTCGCCGAGCAGTTGGGAGGCCGCACCGGCCAGGCCGAAGGACAGCACCGCACCGGCGGCCGGATCGATCACCGCGCGCACGACGGTGTCGACGCCCCGGGGCGCCATCGCCTGCACCACCGGCCGTACCTCCTCGGGCTGCCCGAACAGCTCGGTCAGCTCGGCGTACGCCCGCAGCAGTTGCTCCTCGTCGGCGAGGTCCAGGCGGACGCCGCCCAGGTCGGCGCGGTGTCTGAGGTGCGGGGCGGTGGCCTTGAGGGCCACCGGGTAGCCGAGCGCGCGGGCGGCTTCGGCGGCGGTGTCCGGGGTGGGCGCGGGCAGTGCGCGGCGCACCGGGATGCCGTAGGCGCCGAGCAGCCGGCCGGTCTGCGCGGCCGAGAGGGTGAGCCCCTGTCCGCGCGCGAGCAGCTCGCCGATCAGCCGGGCGGCGCCCTTCTCGTCGATGTCGTCGAACTCCGGCACCCGGCCGGGATCGGCCGCCTCCCGCCGCCACTGCGCGTACTTCACGGCTTCGGAGAGCGCCCGGACGGCGCGTTCGGCGGCGGGGTAGGCCGGGATGAGGTGGGTGCCCTCGGGCGGGGAGCCGTGAGACGGCCGTACCGCGCCGGTGCCCGCCCCGGTGGCGGGCCGGTCGGGTAGCGCGGTGGACGGCCGGGCGGCGGGCCGGTCAGGCAGCGCGGTGGACGGCCGGGCGGCGGGGCGGAACGGCGGGGTGCCGCTCCCGGTGCCGGGCGCCTTGTCGGCGGCCCCCGGTGCCGTGCTCGTCGCGGCCGACAGCGCTTCCGCCAGCCCGCCCAGCTCCACGTGCACCACCAGCACCGGCTTGCCCGGGACCGCGGCCGCGGCCGACCGCAGCGCCTCCGCCAGCTCCGCGTCCCCCGGCGACCCTTCGCCGATCGCGGGTATCGCCGTCACCACGACGGAGTCGCACGTGTCGTCGGCCAGCGCCGCGGCGAGCGCCCGGTGGAAGTCCTCCGGCGTCGCCCCGGTGGTCAGGTCCACCGGCCGCGCCGGCCGCAGGCCCTCGGCCAGACACCGGTCGTACGTCAGCACGCCCAGCGACTCCGAGTTGCCGAGGATGGCCACCCGCGGCCCCGCCGGCAGCGGCTGCCTGGCGAGCAGCAGGCCCGCGTCGACCAGCTCGGTGATGGTGTCGACCCGGATCACGCCGGCCTGCCGCAGCAGCGCGGACACCGTCGCGTGCGGCAGCCGGGTGGCGCGCACCGCGTGGCCCGGCGGGGCGGTGCCGGTGCCCTGGACGACGACGAGCGGCTTGGCGGCGGCCGTGCGCCGGGCGAGCCGGGTGAACTTGCGGGGGTTGCCGATGGATTCCAGGTACATGAGGACGACGTCGGTGTCCGGGTCGTCGTACCAGTACTGGAGGACGTCGTTGCCGGAGACGTCGGCGCGGTTGCCGGCGGACACGAACGTGGAGACGCCCGTGACCCCGGTCACGCCGCCGCCGCGCCGGTGCAGCCGGGACAGCAGGGCGATGCCGATGGCGCCGGACTGGGCGAAGAGCCCGATGCGGCCGGGCCGGGGCGGCTCGGGGGCGAGCGAGGCGTTCAGCCGGACGCCGGGGGCGGTGTTGATGATCCCGAAGGCGTTCGGGCCGATGATGCGCATGCCGTACGCGCGCGCGGCCCGGACCAGGGCCCGCTGCCGTTCGCGGCCCTCGGGCCCGCTCTCGGCGTACCCGGCGGAGAGCACGACCAGTCCCTGGACGCCGCTCTCGCCGCACTCGGCGACCGCGGCGGGCACGTGCTCGGCCGGTACGGCGACGACGGCGAGGTCCACGTGCCCGTCGATGTCGCGCACCGAGCGGTACGCGGGCACCCCGTCGATCTCTTTGAGGTCCGCGGGGAACGCCTTGTTCACGGCGTGCAGCGGCCCCGGGTAGCCGGCCGCGCGGAGGTTGCCGAGCAGGCTGCGGCCCACGCCGCCCGGGGCGCGGCCGACGCCGACGACCGCGACCGAGCCGGGCGCGAGCAGCCGGCGCACCGAGCGGGCCTCGGCGCGCTGTTCCCGGGCGTGCTGCACGGCGACGGAGCGGTCGGTGGGTTCGAGGTCGAACTCCAGGCGGACGACGCCGTCCTCGAAGCTGCGCTGCTGCGTGTAGCCGGCGTCCGTGAACACCTTGATCATCTTGGTGTTGGCGGGCAGCACCTCGGCGGCGAAGCGGCGGATGCCGCGCTCGCGCGCGACGGCCGCGATGTGCTCCAGGAGGGCGGAGGCGACCCCGCGGCCCTGGTGGGCGTCCTGCACCAGGAAGGCGACCTCGGCCTCGTCGGCGGGCGCCGGGGCGGGCAGGCCGGCGGCGCCGATGCGGTCGTAGCGTACGGTGGCGATGAACTCGCCGCCGATGGTGGCCGCGAGCCCCACCCGGTCCACGAAGTCGTGGTGCGTGAAGCGGTGGACGTCCTTGGCGGAGAGCCGCGGGTACGGCGCGAAGAAGCGGTAGTACTTCGACTCGTCCGAGACCTGCTCGTAGAAGCTGACCAGACGGTCGGCGTCATCGACGGTGATGGGCCTGATGCGCGCGGTGCCGCCGTCGCGCAGCACCACGTCCGCCTCCCAGTGGGCGGGGTAGTGGTGCCGGTCCTGCCGGTCCGCCGAGGTCTGCATGGGCCCCAGAGTACGGCTCGTGTACGACAATGGCGCGAGGCAGTCCGTGGGGGCGGAACGCCGGACCGAGGCCGCGGTCCGGAGCCGCGCCGGGGCGGGACACGGGTCCCCTCCGGGCATGCTTCACGATATGGGAAACTGGTCTAGACAACCTGAACACCGAAGGGCAGCAACACATGGCTGAGCGCCGCGTCAACGTCGGCTGGGCCGAGGGCCTTCACGCCCGCCCCGCCTCCATCTTCGTCCGAGCCGCCACGGCCACAGGCGTCCCGGTGACGATCGCCAAGGCCGGGGGCAACCCCGTCAACGCGGCCTCCATGCTGGCCGTCCTGGGTCTGGGCGCCCAGGGTGGCGAGGAGATCGTCCTGGCCTCCGACGCCGAGGGCGCGGACGCCGCCCTGGACCGTCTGGCCAAGCTGGTCGCCGAGGGCCTGGACGAGCTGCCCGAGACGGTCTGACCGTCCGCGCACCGAGGCCGAGCAATACCGGAAGCCGTGCCGTCCGCACCGGATGGCGCGGCTTCCGCGTTTTCCCGGCCGCATTTCCGCCCGGCGCCCGGACGGCCGGTGCCGAGTAATTCCCGGCACCGGGAAAATGGCAGCGGAAAACAGCCGCCACCGAATAACTCCTCTTTGTATACGGTGCCCGTGTTAAAGCCGCAGACCCGATACGTTTACGGCATGTTGCGAAGTCCTCACCCGGTCCCCGGCACGGGTGGAACGCAGCCGGTGCGCGCCCGTGGCCCGCTCGGCGTGCAGCGCCGTCAGCGCCCGCGCGCGCTCGCCGTCCCCGCGCGCCACGGCGTCCACGATCGCACCGTGCTCCGCCCAGGTCTCCGCCGGGCTCACCGGGGGCTCCACCGTGTACATCCACGCGATCTTGTGCCGCAGCTGGGTCAGCACCGCGGTCAGCGACGGGCTGCCGGACGCCTGCGCCAGGGTCTCGTGGAACCAGCCGCCCAGCGCGCGCAGATCCTCGCTGTGGCCCCTCCTGGCCCGCTCCTGGCCCAGCCGGACCAGGCCTCGTAGCACTTTCAGATGGGCCTCAGTGCGCCGCTGGGCGGCCCGCGCGGCGCCCAGTGGCTCCAACAGCGTCCGCATCTCCAGCACGTCGGCGGCCTCCTGCTCGGTCGGCTCGGCCACGCACGCGCCCGCGTGCCGGCGCGTCACCACGAAGCCCTCGGCCTCCAGGGTGCGCAGCGCCTCGCGGACGGGGACGCGGGAGACGCCGTAGCGGCGGGCCAGGACTTCCTCGGTGAGGCGGCTGCCGCGCTCGTAGACACCGGCGACGATATCGTCCCGGACAGCGGTGCACACCGAGTGCGCCGGAATACGCATGACCGACCTCCGCCTTAATCCCCGTGAAACGCCGACGATGGACGCGTGTTCCGTGACTCTATGACAATGAGCCGGAATTTCCGACGGCGGGTCGTAATTCATGGATATTTTTTGGTCAGCGGGGGTGGCGGACACCACGGAATACGGCGAAAGCCCCGGCTCGGTGAGCCGGGGCTGGGAAGGACCGCGCGGGACGCGTCAGATGTGCACGCCGTGGCCGCGGAGGTAGGCGACGGGGTCGACGTCGGAGCCGTACTCGGGGGTGGTGCGCGCCTCGAAGTGCAGGTGCGGCCCGGTGACGTTGCCGGTGGCGCCGGACAGGCCGATCTGCTGGCCCGGGACGACCTGCTGGCCCACGGTGACGCCGATGGACGACAGGTGCCCGTACTGCGTGTACATGCCGTCGGCCATCCGGATCACGATCTGGTTGCCGTACGCGCCGCCCCAGCCCGTGGAGACGACCGTGCCGGAGCCCACCGCGTGGACGGCCGTGCCGCTGGCCGCGTGGAAGTCGATGCCGGTGTGCGAACCGGAGGACCACAGGGAGCTGCTGGCCCGGTAGGCCGTGGAGACGTAGGAGTGCGCGATGGGGGCGACGAAGGTGTTCAGCCGCTTGCGCTCGGCCTCGCGGGCGGCACGGGCCCTGGCCTGGCGCAGCTCCTCGGCCCGCTTGGCGGCGGCCTTCGCGGCGGCCTCCTCGGCCGCCTTCCGCTCGGCGGCCTGCTGCTGCGCGGTGGCCTGGGCGTCGATCAGGCCGGCGACGTCCTCGGTCGCGGCGAGGACCGGGGTGAGACCGGTCTGGTCCGCGGGGTTACCGGCGGCGACCGCCGGGGAGGCGGCGAGGGAGCCGAGCACGCCCGTGGTGGTCAGGGCCGCGACGCCGGCCGCCTGCGCGGTGGTCCGCTTGACCCGGCCGGGCTTGCGGTGCTTGCCGGTGGCGCACATGAACGCCATGTGGTGGCTGGTCCTTTCCTTCCCTCTCGCCTACCGGGTTAGCTGACGGGTTCGGAGCAGGAAGGTCTCCTACGGGCCCCCTCGCGGGCGCCCGATTCACCCCAGGGACGTGGGTCCCCGGCTCCCCTGGCTCGCGCCGTACGGGGACTCGGCGATGACTGTCCGGTGCCGCGGGTGCGGCGCACTGCCTGACGAACAGCCCAGGTGACGCTACGGCGGCCCGCTTTCCCACCTCAAACGAATCCGGCTTTTTGTAGCGCATCCCACAGGGCAGACAGGCAACCTCCGCCCCAAATCGGGCACCTGAGGGAGCGAGTGGAACAGTGGAGGCCCTGACGGCCGGTGCACCGTCAGGGCCCCCAGGCGCGCGTGCCGTGCCCGCCGCGTACGCCGCGTACGCCGCGTACGCCGTGCGGGGCGCTACTCGGCCGACACCACCGTCACTTCACCGATGCCGAGCGCCTCGACCGGTGCCTTGATCTGGGCGGCGTCGCCGACCAGGACGGTCACCAGCCGGTCCACCGGGAAGGCGTTCACGACGGCCGCGGTGGCCTCCACCGTGCCCGTGGCGGCCAACTGCCGGTACAGCGTCGCCTGGAAGTCGTCGGGCAGGTGCTGCTCGACCTGGTCGGCCAGCGTGCTCGCGACGGCCGCCGCGGTCTCGTACTTCAGCGGCGCCACCCCGACCAGGTTCTGTACGGCGACGTCCCGCTCGGCGTCGGTCAGGCCCTCCGCCGCGAGGGTGCGCAGCACCTTCCACAGGTCGTCCAGCGCGGGACCGGTGTTCGGCGTGTCCACGGAGCCGCTGATGGCGAGCATCGCGGCGCCCGTGCCGTCCGGCGCCGAGCGCAGGACCTGGCCGAAGGAGCGCACGCCGTAGGTGTAGCCCTTCTCCTCGCGCAGGACGCGGTCCAGGCGGGAGGTGAGGGTGCCGCCCAGGCAGTACGTGCCGAGCACCTGCGCGGGCCACACCCGGTCGTGCCGGTCGGGGCCGATCCGGCCGATGAGCAGTTGCGTCTGCACGGCGCCGGGCCGGTCCACGATGACCACGCGCCCGGTGTCGTCGGCGGTCACCGGCGGCACCGGCCGGGGCTCGCCCGGCGTGCCGGTCCAGGTGCCGAGGGTGTCGTCGAGCAGTGCGTCCAGGTCGATGCCGGTCAGGTCGCCGACGACCACCACGGTGCCCGTGGCGGGCCGCACATGCCGGTCGTAGAAGGCGCGTACGGCCCCGGCGTCGATCTTCGCGACCGTCTCCTCGGTGCCCTGGCGCGGCCGGGACATCCGGGAAGTCGCCGGGAACAGCTCCCTGGAGAGCTCCTTGGCGGCCCGGCGGGAGGGGTTGGCCAGCTCGTGCGGGATCTCGTCCAGGCGGTTGCGGACGAGACGCTCGACCTCGCTCTCGGCGAACGCGGGCGCGCGCAGGGCGTCGGCGAGCAGTCCGAGGCCCTTGGCCAGGCGGGAGGCCGGGACCTCCAGGCTGATCCGCACTCCGGGGTGGTCGGCGTGCGCGTCCAGGGTGGCGCCCGCGCGCTCCAGCTCCGCCGCGAAGTCCTCGGCGGAGTGCTTGTCGGTGCCCTCGGAGAAGGCCCGCGCCATGATCGTGGCGACGCCGTCCAGGCCGGCCGGCTCGGCCTCCAGCGGCGCGTCCAGCAGCACCTCCACGGCGACGACCTGCTGGCCGGGGCGGTGGCAGCGCAGCACGGTCAGGCCGTTGCCGAGCGCGGCGCGCTCGGGGGCCGGGAACGCCCAGGGCCTGGCGTCACCGGGCTGTGGCTGGGGGTGGAACTCCATGGTGGCGAGTTCGGTCACTGGGCCGTCTCCTCGTTCTCGGTCTCGTCGCGGGCCGCCTCTACGGTCGCTTCCTGCTCCGGGTCCTCGGGGATCCCGGTGTCCTCGACGGCCTCCGGGGACTTCGGCTCGTAGACGAGGACGGCGCGGTTGTCGGGCCGCAGGCGGGCCTTGGCGACCTCCTGGACCTCCTCCGGGGTCACCTCCAGGACGCGCTGGACGGCGGTCAGGGCGAGCTGGGGGTCGCCGAACAGGACGGCGAACCGGCACAGTTCGTCGGCGCGGCCGGCGACCGTGCCGAGCCGGTCCAGCCACTCGCGCTCCAGCTGGGCCTGGGCGCGCTCCATCTCCTCGGGCGTCGGGCCCTCGGCGGCGAACCGGGCCAGCTCCTCGTCGATGGCGGCCTCGATCACCGGCACCTCGACGTCACCGGAGGTCTTCACGTCCAGCCAGCCCATGGAGGGCGCGCCGGCCAGCCGCAGCAGGCCGAAGCCGGCGGCGACGGCCGTACGGTCGCGGCGCACCAGGCGGTTGTACAGGCGGGAGGACTCGCCGCCGCCGAGGACGGTCAGGGCGAGGTCGGCCGCGTCGCACGCGCGCGTGCCGTCGTGCGGGAGCCGGTAGGCGGCCATCAGGGCGCGCGCCGGCACCTCCTCCACGACGACCTCGCGCAGCTGCTCGCCGATGACGTCCGGCAGGGAGCCGTCGCGGGGCGCGGGCTTGCCGTCGTGGGACGCGATGGAGCCGAAGTACTTCTCGACCCAGGCGAGGGTCTGCTCGGGGTCGATGTCGCCGACCACGGAGAGCACCGCGTTGTTCGGCGCGTAGTAGGTGCGGAAGAACTGGCGGGCGTCCTCCAGGGTGGCCGCGTCCAGGTCCGCCATGGACCCGATCGGCGTGTGGTGGTACGGGTGGCCCTCCGGGTACGAGGCCGCGGTCAGCCTCTCGAAGGCGGTGCCGTAGGGCACGTTGTCGTAGCGCTGGCGGCGCTCGTTCTTGACGACGTCCCGCTGGTTCTCCATGGACTCCTCGTCCAGGGCGGCCAGCAGCGAGCCCATGCGGTCGGCCTCCAGCCAGAGCGCCAGCTCCAGCTGGTGGGCGGGCATGGTCTCGAAGTAGTTGGTGCGTTCGAAGCTGGTGGTGCCGTTCAGCGAGCCGCCGGCGCCCTGCACCAGCTCGAAGTGGCCGTTGCCCTTGACCTGCGCGGAGCCCTGGAACATCAGGTGCTCGAAGAGGTGGGCCAGGCCGGTGCGTCCCTTGACTTCGTGACGGGAGCCGACGTCGTACCAGAGGCAGACCGCCGCCACGGGGGTCAGGTGGTCCTCGGAGAGCACCACGCGCAGACCGTTGGCCAGGCGGTGCTCGGTCGCTGTCAGGCCCCCGGAGCCTGCCTCGGCTGTGGTCGTGTGACCCATGGGCATGTACGTCCCTTCGCGAGCGGAGGCGGTCGAAAGAAACCGCGGTGTTCCTGCCGTTCCTGCCACTGTATGCAAAGCGTGCGGGGCCCCGGCGAAGTTCCCGCGGCACGTACGCCGACAGCGGATCGCGCGCTTCCCGCCGGACGTGCGCGGCGGCGGATCGCGTAGCCTGCCTCGGACCCCGCCCCGGACGGTCTCCCGCCGCCAGGGCCGGGCCGCTTCCCGGAGCGGCCCGGGCCCCCGCACCGGGTCGTGGCACGGCTTGTCAGTGCCTCGGTCCACAATGGTCGGCGTCAGATCCGTCCCACGCTTCAGCAAGGAGCCAGGCAGCGATGGCCCGCCGCAGCACCAAGACCCCGCCGCCCGACGATTCGTTCGAGGAGAGGATCCTCGACATCGACGTCGTGGACGAGATGCGTGGCTCCTACCTTGAATACGCCTATTCGGTCATCTACTCACGCGCCCTGCCGGACGCCCGTGACGGCCTCAAGCCGGTGCACCGCCGGATCGTCTACCAGATGAACGAGATGGGCCTGCGCCCCGAGCGCGGCTATGTGAAGTGCGCCCGGGTCGTCGGCGAGGTCATGGGCAAGCTGCACCCGCACGGCGACGCGTCGATCTACGACGCGCTGGTGCGCATGGCGCAGCCCTTCTCCATGCGCGTGCCGCTCGTCGACGGCCACGGCAACTTCGGCTCCCTGGGCAACGACGACCCGCCGGCCGCCATGCGGTACACCGAGTGCCGGATGGCCGAGGCGACGGGCCTGATGACCGAGTCGATCGACGAGGACACGGTCGACTTCGCACCGAACTACGACGGCCAGGAGCAGGAGCCGGTAGCGCTGCCCGCCGCCTTCCCGAACCTGCTGGTCAACGGCGCCTCGGGCATCGCGGTCGGTATGGCCACGAACATGCCGCCGCACAACCTGCGCGAGGTCGTCGCCGCCGCCCGGCACCTGATCCGGCAGCCGAACGCCGACCTGGACGCGCTGATGAAGCACGTCCCGGGCCCCGACCTGCCCACCGGCGGCCGGATCGTCGGCCTGGACGGCATCCGGGACGCGTACGCGACCGGCCGCGGCACCTTCAAGATGCGCGCCACCGTCTCCATCGAGGACGTCACCGCCCGCCGCAAGGGCCTGGTCGTCACGGAACTGCCGTTCACGGTCGGCCCCGAGAAGGTCATCGCGAAGATCAAGGACCTGGTCAACGCGAAGAAGGTCCAGGGCATCGCCGACGTCAAGGACCTCACCGACCGCGAGCACGGCCTGCGCCTGGTCATCGAGATCAAGAACGGCTTCGTGCCGGAGGCGATCCTGGAGCAGTTGTACAAGCTGACCCCGATGGAGGAGTCCTTCGGCATCAACAACGTCGCCCTGGTCGACGGCCAGCCGCTGACCCTGGGGCTGAAGGAGCTGCTGGAGGTCTATCTGGACCACCGCTTCACCGTGGTCCGGCGCCGCAGTGAGTTCCGCCGCGGCAAGCGGCGCGACCGGCTGCACCTGGTCGAGGGCCTGCTGACCGCGCTGGTCGACATCGACGAGGTCATCCGGATCATCCGGTCCAGCGAGAACTCCGCGCAGGCCAAGGAGCGCCTGATCGAGCGCTTCTCGCTGAGCGACGTGCAGACGCAGTACATCCTCGACACGCCGCTGCGCCGGCTCACCAAGTACGACCGGATCGAGCTGGAGGCGGAGAAGGAGAGGCTCACCGCGGAGATCGCGGAGCTGACCCGGATCCTGGAGTCGGACGCGGAGCTGCGCAAGCTGGTCTCCGCGGAACTGGCCGCCGTCGCGAAGAAGTTCGGCACCGACCGGCGCACGGTCCTGCTGGAGTCCGGGGCCGCTCCGGTGGCCGCCGTCCCGCTCCAGGTGGCCGACGACCCGTGCCGGGTGCTGCTGTCCTCCACCGGGCTGCTGGCCCGTACGGCGACCGACGAGCCGTTGCCGCGGGCGGGCGCCAAGCGGGTCAAGCACGATGTGATCGTGTCGGGGGTGCCGGCGACCGCGCGCGGGGTGATCGGCGCGGTGACCTCGGCGGGCCGGCTGCTGCGGATCAACGTGGTCGACCTGCCGCGGCTGCCCGAGCCGGTGACCGTGCCGAACCTCTCCGGAGGAGCCCCGCTCGCGGAGTTCGTCTCCCTGGACGACGACGAGACGGTGGTCTGCCTGACCACGCTGGACGAGTCGTCCCCGGGTCTGGCGCTCGGCACCGAGCAGGGTGTCGTCAAGCGGGTGGTGCCCGACTATCCGTCCAACAAGGACGAGTTGGAGGTCATCACGCTCAAGGAGGGCGACCGGATCGTCGGCGCGGTGGAGCTGCGCACCGGCGAGGAGGACCTGGTGTTCATCACGGACGACGCGCAGTTGCTGCGCTTCCAGGCGTCGATCGTCCGTGCCCAGGGCCGTCCGGCGGGCGGTATCGCGGGCATCAAGCTGACCGAGGGCGCGAAGGTGATCTCGTTCACGGCGGTCGACCCGGCCGCCGACGCGGTGGTGTTCACGGTGGCGGGCTCGCGCGGCACGCTGGACGACTCGGTGCAGACGACGGCCAAGCTGACCCCGTTCGACCAGTACCCGCGCAAGGGCCGGGCCACGGGTGGCGTGCGCTGCCAGCGGTTCCTGAAGGGCGAGGACTGCCTGTCGCTGGGCTGGGCGGGCCCGGCGCCCGCGCGGGCGGCGCAGAAGAACGGCACTCCCGCGGAGCTGCCGGAACCGGACCCGCGCCGGGACGGCTCGGGCACGTCGCTCCCGAAGACGGTATCGGTGGTGGCGGGCCCGGTGCTGTGAGCACGGCCTGTGCTGTGAGCGGGCCGATCCTCTAGGGACGGCCGGTTGTCTGAGCGCGGCCGGGCTTTGGGGGTGGCCGGTGCTGGGGGGCGACCGGGGCTCTGGGGCGGCCGGGGCTCCGAGCCCCGGCCGCCTTCTGGGCCGGGGCGCCCGAGCGGGGTCGCGGCGGCTCCGGGCGGGCTAGACGGGCGGGTCCGGGTCCTCCAGGTCGGGTTCCGTCTCCTCCGAGCCCTGTACGTAGCGCAGGACGCCCCACATGCCGTGCTCGTCGGCGTGCGCGGTGTCGTTCTCGCACGCCTGGAGCTCCTTGCGGAGGGCGTCCGCGTCGATACCGGAGCCGATCAGCACGAGCTGGGTGAGCCGGTCGTCGCCGGCCGGCCAGGGCTCCGGGTAGAAGCGCAGGAACCGGCCGACGGCATGCACGGCGTAGCGGTGGAGCGGGTCGTACGGCCCGAAGCCGATGTACCCCTTGATCCGGTACAGCCCCTCCGGCCGGCTGTCCAGGAACCGCATGAGCCGGCGCGGTTCCAGGGGCACGGCGGAGGTGTAGGACAGGCTGTCGTAGCCGGAGTGCATATGGCCGGCCCGGTCGTGGCCTCCGCCTTCGTCCTCCTCCTCGTGGTCGTGCAGGTCGTCGAAGGACAGCTGCCCGACGCGCTCCTCGCTCGGCCGGCAGTCGAAGAGCAGCTCGGGATCGATCCGGCCGTAGGTGGCGGGGACGACGGCGGCGCGGTCGGCGAAGGAGCCGACGAGCCGCAGGATGCGGCCGGGGTCGTCGGCACGGTCCAGCTTGTTGACGACGACCAGGTCCGCGAGGGCGAGGTGCCGGTCGATCTCGGGATGCTTCGCGCGCGTGTCGTCGAACTCGGCGGCGTCGACCACCTCGACCAGACCGCCGTAGACGATCCCGGGATGCTCGCTGGCGAGGACCATGCGCACGAGTTCCCCCGGCTCGGCCAGCCCGCTGGCCTCGATGACGATGACGTCGACGCCGGTGGCGGGCGCGGCCAACCGGTCCAGGTAGAGGTCGAGTTCGCTCGTGTCCACGGCACAGCACAGGCAGCCGTTGCCGAGCGAGACGGTGGAGTCGCCGAGGGCGCCCGCGACGGCCATCGCGTCGATCTCGATGGCGCCGAAGTCGTTCACGATCGCCCCGATGCGGCTGCCTCCGCTGCGGTGCAGCAGATGGTTGAGCAGCGTGGTCTTCCCGGAGCCCAGGAAACCGGCGAGCACGACGACCGGGATCTGCCGTGTGACGACCGGGATCTGCCGTGTGCTGCCGCTGTCTTCCGGACCGCTTTCCCAGCTGTTCCCCAACGGGCGACCTCTCTGACGTGACCAACGCGCACCGGCTCGCGTCCCGGCGCGCGGACGGGCAGGGCCGGCGCGTCCAGGATACGAGCGGCCGGACACCCGCTCTCGTGCCCGCCGGGGCGTCCGTCACTCGGGCAGGGGCACCGCCGCGTGCGGTTCCGGGCCCACGTAACGCGCCACCGGCCGGATGATCTTCGAGTCGGCCGCCTGCTCCAGGATGTTGGCGCTCCACCCCACCACCCGGGCCGCGGCGAAGGTGGGAGTGAACATCTCCCGGGGCAGACCGCACAGTTCCATGACCAGACCGGCGTAGAACTCGACGTTGGTGTGCAGTTCGCGGCCGGGCTTCAGCTCGGCGAGGATCGCCTCCACCCGGCGCTCGACCTCCACCGCGAAGCGCACCCGTGGCCCGCCGAAGCCGAGGGCGATCTCCCGCAGCATGCGGGAACGGGGGTCCTCGGTGCGGTAGACGGCGTGTCCGAAGCCCATGATCCGGTCGCCGGCGAGGACCCGTTCGCGGATCCAGGTGTCGATCCGGTCGGGGGTGCCTATCGCGTCCAGAGTGTCCAGGGCCCGGCTGGGCGCGCCTCCGTGCAGGGGTCCGGAGAGGGCGCCCACGGCGCCGGTCAGACAGGCCGCCACGTCCGCGCCGGTGGAGGCGATCACGCGCGCGGTGAAGGTGGACGCGTTGAATCCATGGTCAATGGTGGAGATCAGGTATTGCTCGACCGCACGGGCCCGCTCCGGATCCGGTTCCGAACCGGTCAACATGTACAGGTAGTTGGCCGCGTACGGGAGGTCTTCGCGCGGTTCCACCGGCTCCAGGCCCCGGCCGAGCCGGTACAGCGCGGTGAGCAGGGTGGGTACGGCCGCGCAGGCGGCCACGGTGTCGGCGCGCCGCTGGTCCGGGCCGAGGTCGTACACCGGCCGGAAGCCCCGCGCGGCGCCCAGCAGGGACAGGGCCGTGCGGAGTCCGGCCAGCGGTCCGGAGCGGTGCCCGGCCCCGGCGATCGCGGGCAGGGCCGCACGGACGCCGTCGGGCAGGCGGCGCAGAGCGGCGGTCTCGGCGGTGAAGGCGGCGCGCCGCCGGGTGCCGGGGAGCGTGCCGTGGACCAGCAGGTGCCAGACGTCCTCGAAGCCGCGGGTGCGGGCGAGGCTGACGGCCGGGTACTGGCGGTAGTGGTAGAAGCCCTCCCTGCCGCGGACGTCACCGACCTCGGTCTCGGTGACGACGACGCCCGCGAGACCGCGCGGGGCGTCGATGAGCGGAGTGGCGGCGTTGTTGACGGTCATGGTCGTCCTCCCTTGAACCTTGATCCGACTGTCCTTGCTTGACTGACTTCCTGTCAACGTTGATTGAATCAATGTGTAGCCGTCAATGTGTGCAGAGACGGCTACGGTGGCCCCCATGCGCGATGACGACACCGCTCCCCACCGCCCCGGGCGCCGGCTGACCACGAAGGAGACCGCGGAACTGCTCGGTGTGAAGCCCGAGACGGTCTACGCGTACGTGAGCCGCGGCCTGCTCGGCAGCAGACGCGAGCCCGGCGGCCGGGCCAGCACCTTCGAGGCCGGGGAGGTGGAGGCGCTCGCCCGCCGCAACCGGCGCGAGGCCGCCGGCACTCCGGGCACCGGCGGCGACCTGTCCGTGCGCACCCGGATCACGCTGATCGAGCGCGACCGGTACTACTTCCGCGGCGTCGACGCCGTCGAACTGGCCGCCCGGCACTCCTACGAGGAGGTCGCGGAGTGGCTGTGGACCGGCCGGCTGATCCCGGGGGTGACGTTCACCGCGCCCGAGGCCACCGTCCAGGTCGCCCGCCGCGCGGTGGACGCCCTGTCCGAGCACGCCTCCCCGGTCGACCGGCTGCGGGTGGCGGCGATCGCCGCGGCGGCGGAGGACCCGCTGCGTTTCGACCTGTCCGAGGAGGCCGTGCTGCACACGGCGCGCCTGCTCGTCCCCACCCTCGTCGCCGCGCTGCCGCCGGCCCTGCACACCCACCGGGACGAGGGTCCGCTGGCCCACCGCCTGTGGGGCCGGCTGACCGGCCGCCCGGCCGACGAGGCGTCGTTGCGCGTCCTGGACACCGCGCTGGCCCTGCTGGCCGACCACGACCTGGCCGCGTCCACGCTCGCCGTCCGGGTCGCCGCCTCCGCCCGGGCGCACGTGTACGCGGCCGTCTCGGCCGGGCTCGGCGTGCTGGAGGGCCCGCTGCACGGCGCGGCCAGCGGCCTGGCCCACCGGATGCTGCTGGACGTGCTCGACCAGGGCACCGCGGTCCCGGTGATCGCCGAGGAACTGCGCGCCGGCCGCCGCGTCCCCGGTCTCGGCCACCGGCTGTACGCGGGCGAGGATCCGCGCGCCCGGGCGCTGTTCGGCCTGCTGGAGCAGCTCCCTCGCGCGGAGTCCGCGCTGCTCGCCGCGCGTGACGTGGTCGCCACGGCCGCCCGGCACACCCCGCTGCACGCGAACGTGGACCTGGCCCTGGCGGTGTTCACCGCGTCCTGCGGCATGCCCGCCGCGGCCGGCGAGACGATCTTCGCCGTCGCCCGGACGGCGGGCTGGATCGCCCACGCCCTGGAGGAGTACGGCGAACGCCCGCTGCGCATGCGCCCCAGCGGCCACTACGTCGGTCCGCGCCCGCCGCAGCCCCTCCCTGACCAGGGACTCGCGCCGGACTCGGCCGCCACCGGGCCGGCCTGACCGCACGAGAGGGCCGGGACACGGCCGGGGCCGGAAGTCACCGCACGGGGAGTCAGGTTAGGCTCACCTCTGTGAGTAGGTGTGCGACGGTCTCCCGGAGCCTCGACGAGCCGGTTTCCGGTACGGCTGCCACGGCGGCGACGTGGCTGCTGCTGGAACAGCCCGGCCCCTGGGGCGACAAGGCCCTCACGTCCAGTCACCTCGACCCCGCGCTGGGCCGGGCGCTGGAGGCCGCCGCCGACGGGACCGGCGTACGGATCGCGCTGATCCGGCGTCCCGGCCGCCATGCCGACCCCGGCCCGCCCCCGGTCCGGCAGGTGTACGCCGCGCACACCGTGCCCGGGCGGGTGTGGCTGCACAGCGCCGCCACCCGCGATCCGCGGCGCCTGCTCGACCTGGACTTCGCCGGCCTCGGGGCGGGCGACCACCGGTCCTTCGGCGCGGCGCTCGGCGGGCGGCCCCATCAGGGTGACCCGCTGGCGCTCGTGTGCACCAACGGCAAGCGCGACCGCTGCTGCGCGCTCCTCGGCCGTCCCCTCGCCACCGAGCTGGTCGCCTCCGGTGTGCGCGGTGTCTGGGAGGTCACCCATCTGGGTGGACATCGCTTCGCGCCCACGGTGCTCGTCCTGCCGTACGGCTATGCCTACGGCCGCGCCGAGGCGCACACCGTGAAGGAGGCCCTGCACGGTGTGCAGCAGGGGCGTGTGGTGGTCGAGGGCTGCCGGGGGTGTTCGGCGTGGGAGCGGCCCGGCCAGGCGGCGGAACTGGCCGTCCGGACGGCCGCGGGCGAGTACCGGGCGGGTGTGCTGAGCGTCGTACGGACCGAGGGGACGGCCGCGCGCCGGGAGGTCACCGTCGCGCACGCCGACGGCCGCCGGTGGCGGGTCACCGTGGCGCAGGGCGCGTCACTGCCGCCCCGCGCGGAGAGCTGCGGCGCGGCGGTGCTCGGTTCGCCCGCGCGGATGGACGTGGTCGACGTGCGCGAGCTGCGGACGACGGCACTGGCGAGCTGACCCGGCACCGCCGCGCGTCAACATTGATCAACACTCGATCAAGAGATCCACTCCGCACCGGCTGGGGCGCTTCCGGCCGGTCCACGTACCGTCGTGGGTATGAGCCCCACTCCCCCCGTACGCCGTCTGCGCCTCGGTCTGCCCCGGCGGATGTTCTCGCAGGTGCTGCTGATGCAGGTGGCGATCGCCGCGGGGGTCGCGGTGCTCGCGACCGGGCTCTTCCTGGCCCCGCTGAGCAAGCAGCTCGACCAGGAGGCGATGCGCCGGGCGCTGGCCATCGCCGAGACCACCGCGCAGGACCCGCAGATCGCCCAGGGCGTGCGCGCCACCCGGCCGGACCGGAACGGTCCCGTGCAGCGGGAGGCGGAGCGGATCCGGCGGGCCACGCACGCCGAGTACATCGTGGTGCTGGACCGCGGCTGGGTGCGCTGGTCGCACCCCACTCCTGCGCAGATCGGCCGGCGGGTCTCCACCGACCCCTCCGACGCGCTCGCCGGCAAGGAGGTCATGGAGATCGACAACGGCACCCTGGGCCGCTCGGCACGCGGCAAGGTGCCGCTGTACGACGACGGCCACCGCATCGTCGGCGCCGTCTCGGTCGGCATCGCCTACGACAGTGTGCGGGCACGGCTGATCAGCGCCATCCCGGGACTGTTCGCGTACGCCGGCGGCGCGCTCGCGGTGGGCGCGCTGGCGGCCTGGCTGATCTCCCGCCGGGTCCAGCGGCAGACCCGGGACCTGGCCTTCTCCGACATCTCGGCGCTGCTCGCGGAGCGCGAGGCGATGCTGCACGGGATCCGGGAGGCGGTGGTGGCGCTGGACCGGGGCGGCCGCATCCGCCTGCTCAACGACGAGGCACGGCGCCTGCTGGGCGTCGGCGACGAGGCCGTGGGGCGGACCCCGGACGAGGCGCTCGGCGCGGGCCGTACGACGGATGTGCTGGCCGGCCGGGTCAGCGGCACCGATCTGCTCACCGTGCGCGGCCAGCGCGTGCTGGTCGCCAACCGCATGCCCACCGGTGACGGCGGTGCCGTGGCCACCCTGCGCGACCGCACCGAACTGGAGCAGCTGGGGCGCGAACTGGACTCCACGCGCGGCCTGATCGACGCGCTGCGCGCCCAGGACCACGAGCACGCCAACCGCATGCACACCCTGCTGGGGCTGCTGGAGCTGGAGATGTACGACGACGCCGTGGAGTTCGTCGGCGAGGTGGTCGGCGACCACCGGGCCACCGCCGAGCAGGTCACGGAGAAGATCCAGGACCCGCTGCTGGCCGCGCTGCTGGTCGGCAAGGCGACCGTGGCGGCCGAGCGCGGGGTCGCCCTGTGGGTCTCGGACCGTACCCGGCTCCCCGACCGGCTGGTCGATCCGCGGGGGCTGGTCACGATCGTGGGCAACCTCGTGGACAACGCCCTCGACGCGGCCGCGGGCACCCCGCACGCGCGCGTGGAGGCGGAGTTGCGCGCGCGGGGCCGCGCCGTCGTGCTCAGGGTGCGCGACTCGGGTCCCGGGGTCCCGGAGGACCGACGGGAGCTGATCTTCACGGAGGGCTGGTCCACCAAGAAGCCGCCCGCGCACGGCCGGCGGGGCATCGGGCTCTCCCTGGTGCGCCGGCTCGCCGAACGGCAGGGCGGGAGCGCGGCCGTGGGCTCCGCGGCGGGCGGCGGCGCGGAGTTCACCGTGATCCTGCCGGAGGCGCTGACCGAGCCGGAACCGGAACCGGCGGTGCCCGGGCAGGCGCCCGGCGCCGCCCGCGGCGCCGTGGAGGAGGCCCGATGATCGAGGTCCTGATCGTGGACGACGACACCCGCGTCGCCCGCGTCAACGCCGCCTACGTGGCGAAGGTGCCCGGCTTCCACGTGGCCGGCGAGGCGCACAGCGCGGCCGAGGCCCTGCACCAGGTGGAGGCCCTGCCGCGGCTCGATCTCGTCCTGCTGGACCACTACCTGCCCGACGACACGGGTCTCGCGGTGGTCCGGGAGATGCGCCGGCGCGGCCACCAGGCCGACGTGATCATGGTGACGGCGGCGCGGGACGTGTCGACGGTGCAGGCGGCCATGCGGCAGGGCGCGTTGCAGTATCTGGTGAAGCCATTCGCCTTCGCCGGTCTGCGGGCGAAGCTGGAGGCGTACGCCGAGCTGCGGCGCACCCTGGACGGCGGCGGCCAGGCGGAGCAGGCGGAGGTGGACCGGATCTTCGGCGCACTGTCCGCACCCTCGGAGCCCGGACTCCCCAAGGGGCACTCCCCCACGACGGCCGAACTGGTCCGCCAGGCGCTGCTGAACGCGGACCGCCCCCTGTCCGCCCAGGAGATCGCCGAGCGGACGGGGGTGAGCCGCCAGACCGCCCAGCGTTATCTGAAGCTGCTGGAGCGCACCGGCCGGGCCCGGCTGTCCCTCAAGTACGGCGACGCGGGCCGCCCGGAACACCGTTACGAGTGGGCGACCTGATCCCGGCCTTGCCAGGGGATGGTCAGGGAGGGTCCTAGGCGGCCCCGGCTCCGGTCAGCGCGCGCACTTCCGCCTCGGCGTACCTGGCCTCGTCCGCGGGCTCGTCCGAGGTCACCGTGCCCAGCCAGCCGGCGAGGAAGCCGAGCGGGATGGAGACGATGCCCGGGTTCTCCAGCGGGAAGTACTGGAAGTCGACCCCCGGGAACAGCGACTCCGGGCTGCCGGACACCACCGGGGACAGCAGGACGAGCGTGACCGCCGGCAGCAGCCCGCCGTAGACGGCCCACACCGCACCCCGCGTGGTGAACCCACGCCAGAACAGCGAGTACAGCAGCACCGGCAGATTCGCCGACGCGGCGACCGCGAAGGCGAGGCCCACGAGGAAGGCGACATTGAGATCGCGGGCCAGCAGACCGAGCGCGATCGCCACGGCACCGACGCCGACCGCCGCACACCGCGCCACCGCCACCTCACTGGGCGGGGCCCTGCCGCCGGAGCGACGCAGCGTCGCGTACAGGTCATGGGCCACCGAGGCGGAGGAGGCGAGCGTGATGCCCGCGACCACGGCGAGGATCGTGGCGAACGCCACGGCGACGACCACCGTGAACAGGACGGTGCCGCCCGTGGAGCCCGGTCCGCCGCCCAGGTCGAGAGCGAGGAGGGGCACCGCGGTGTTTCCCGCCGCCTGGGACGCGCGTACGGCCCCCGGCCCCACCAGCGCCGCCGCGCCGAATCCGAGGACCATCGTCATCAGGGAGAACCCGCCGATCAGACCGATGGACCACACCACGGAGCGACGCGCGGCCCGCGCGGTCGGCACGGTGTGGAAACGGGACAGGATGTGCGGCAGGCCAGCCGTGCCCAGCACCAGCGCGAGACCCAGGCTGATGAAGTCCAGCCGGGCGGTCCAGGTCCCGCCGGACTTCAGCCCCGGCGCCAGGAACGCCCTCCCGTGGCCGCTGCGCTCCGCCGCGGTGATCAGCAGCCGGTCCACGTCGCCGTGGAAGCGCAGCAGCACCAGCACGGTCAGCAGGACCGTCCCGCCGAGCAGCAGGACCGCCTTGACGATCTGGACCCAGGTGGTGGCCCGCATCCCTCCCCACGACACATAGACCACCATGAGCGCGCCGACGCCCGTGACCGCCCAGACCTGGACCGCGCCGCTCGTCCGCCCCAGCAGCAGCGCCACCAGGCTGCCCGCGCCGACCATCTGCGCCACCAGATACAGCACCGACACCACGACCGAGGAGGCCCCCGCGGCGACCCGCACCGGACGCGCGCTCAGCCGCGCGGCCACCACGTCGGCCAACGTGAACCGCCCGCAGTTGCGCACCAGTTCGGCGACCAGGAACAGGACGACCAGCCACCCGACGAGGAAGCCCACCCCGTACAGCAGCCCGTCGTACCCGTACAGCGCGACGAGTCCGGCGATGCCGAGGAAGGAGGCGGCCGACATGTAGTCGCCCGCGATGGCAAAACCATTCTCTATCGGAGTGAACAGCCGCCCGCCGGTGTAGAACTCCTCCGCCGAACCGTGCCGCCTGCGGCTCACCCGGACCGTGATCCCCAGGGTGAGCGCCACGAACCCGCCGCACAGCAGCAGGACCAGAACCTGATGGTCGCCGGTCACCGGGCACACCTCCGCGCTCCGCGGGTCAGTTCCTGGGTGGTCCAGCGCAGCTCCAGCGCGGCCCGGTCCCGCTGCCGCGCATGCCGGGCGTAGGCCCAGGTGAGCAGGAACGTGGTGAGGAACTGCCCGAGCCCCGCGACCAACGCCACGTTCACCGCCCCCACCACGGGCCGGGCCATGAACCCGGGTGCGGCCGTCGCGGCGATCACATATCCCACGTACCAGGTCAGGAAGCCCGTGACTCCCGGCACCACGAACCGCCGGTACCTGCCGCGCACCTCCTGGAACGCCGCGCTGCGCTGCACCTCGACATACACGTCATCGACGCTCATCGCCGTCGCGACGGACCCGCGGCGCGCGGGCGGCACGTCCGGCGCCGGTCCGCCGGCCCCGTCCGGTGTGCCCCAGCCCGTGGTCGGTTCGTCGTGCCACGGGTCCCGGCACGACCCGTGGCAGGAGTGCCCGTCGTGCTCCGCGTGCTCTTCCTGAGTCCCGTCCGCACTCTCGGGACCGTCTCCGGTGTGGTGGAGACGACCGTTGCTTGACTGCATGCCCAAGGATGGACAGAACGGGAAGATCTCTGACTTCTCTTCCTCGCGCTCTTCACCCCATCAGGTGATTCACCAGGTGGGCGGCCGCACCAGCCCCTTGCTATAGGCGTACCGCACGGCCTGCGCGCGGTCCTTGAGGCCCGCCTTGGCGAAGAGGTTGTTGATGTGCGTCTTCACGGTGGCCGTCGACACATGCAGCCGGTGGGCGATCTCCTGGTTGCTGAGCCCCTCGGCGATCAGCACCAGGACCTCGGTCTCCCGTGTGGTCAGCCCGTCGGGCGGCCGGCCGGCCACCGGTGCGGGCTCGGGCTCCGGCTGTGACAGCCGCTCCAGCAGCCGGCGCTGGACACTCGGTGACAGTCCCGCCTCTCCCGACAGCACGCTGTGCACGGCACGCACGATCTCGTCACCGCCCGCGTCCTTGGTCAGGTATCCCCGGGCGCCGGCCCGCAGCGCGGGGAACAGCGACTCGTCGTCCGCGTAGGTGGTGAGCACCACGACCTGGGTTCCGGGATAGCGGGTCCGGATCCGCCGGGTGGCCTCCACGCCATCGCAGCGCGGCATCCGGAGATCCATCAGGACGACGTCCGGCGCGAGTTCACCGGCCAGCCGCACCGCCTCCTCGCCGTCGCCCGCGGCCCCCACGACCTCCACGCCGGGCAGCAGTCCGAGCAGCATCACGATGCCCTCACGGACCACGGTCTGGTCGTCGGCGACGACCACCCGCGCGGTCTTCGCCACCCTCTCCGGCTCCGTCATAGCGGCACCTTCAGCGTCACCATGAACCCTCCCTCGTCCGGTCCCGCGTCCAGCGAACCGCCCAGCAGTTCGGCGCGCTCCCGCATGCCCAGCAGACCGTACCCGCCACCGGATCCGTCGAGTTCGCCCGGCCGCCCGCCCGAGTCCCGCACGTCCAGCGTCACTTCCTGCTCCCCGTAGTCGAGCCGCACCTCCACTCTGGCGCCGTGGGCGTGCTTGCGGACGTTCGTCAGCGCCTCCTGTGCGACCCGCCGCACGGCCTGGGACGCTTCGGCCGGCAGCCGTCTGCGTTCACCTGTGACGGTGACCTCGGCTCCGTCGGCCGTGCTGACGAGTTCGCTCAGGAAGTCCTCCAGGGGAGTCAGCTCGCCCCGCAACGCGGACAGCGCCTGCCGGGTCTCGGCCAGGCCGTCACGGGCCATGCCCCGGGCGGCCACCACCCGCTCCAGGATGCGCCCCCGGTCCGCGCCCCTCTCGATCAGCAGCCGGGCCGCCTCCAGGTGCACGAGCTGCGCCGAGAGGCTGTGCGCCAGCACGTCGTGGATCTCCCGTGCGATGCGCGCCCGCTCGGCCAGCGCCGCGGACTCGGCCTCGGCGGCACGTGCGGCACGCTCCTGGGCGAGCAGCCGCTGCGCGCTGCCCCGGGCTTCCGCGTCCAGCCGCAGCACGTACCCCGCGAGGGCCATGCCGGCTACGGTGGCGGCCGTGGTCAGCCAGACGTCGTTGGTGAACGCGGAGTACGAAGCCAGCGCCACCGACGCGACGGGGAGCGCGGCACCGAGCGGCAGCCGCTCCAGCGCGCCGACTCCGCAGCCGCACCAGATGACCAGGGCCGGCCCTCTGAATCCCGTCGCCTCGGCGGCGACCGCGATGCCCAGGAGCACCCCCATGAGCGCCAGGGACGGCACCAGGCGGTGCCCGTAGGTCGTCCGGAAGAAGGCCCAGGAGACGAGAGCCGCGAGGACGACTCCCCCGGCCGCGCCGAGCGCTTCCCAGAGGCCGACGTGCCGCTGGCTGAAAGCGGCCCACAGCAGCATGGCCAGCACGAGCAGGCGGACCACCCAGGCGAGCAGGCGCCGGGACCGGCTGATGCCCAGAGGGCCGAGCGCTTCGCGTGACGGCCAGCGTGTCCAGGCGTTCTCCGTCACACGGACTCCTTCCAGGTCGGCCGGCTGCCGGCACCGTACGCCGGGGCGGGACCGCTCTCGCTGCCGAAGGCCTGGGCCCGCCAGGACAGAACCGCACCACGCACCAGCAGCGTGCCGGCGAGGCCGAGCAGCAGTGCCGAGCTGTCCTGGTGCACACCGCGTAGGGCGCCGAGGGCGAAGACTCCGGCGCGCAGGGCTATGCCCACGATCCATACGGCGATGCTCGCCTTGGTGCTCTTGGCCCACACGGCGCCGTCCGGTGCCGTCCAGACCCGGGTGGTCCAGCCCCAGCCGGCGCCTGTGAGCAGGCCGATGAGCAGTTCGACCGCGAGCAGGACGGCGGATTCCACGCGGTGGTGGGCGTCGAGGATTCCGGGCTCGCGCAGCGCGACGACGGCGAGGACGACGGGCGGCAGCCACCAGCGCCGGTCGGCGTCGACCGCGTGGGCGCGGAACTGCCGCGTGATCACTAGGGCGACGACGGCCACGATCACCAGCGCGTTGACGAGCCCGGACATCGCAGCCTCCGTGAGCGGAAAAGTGAGGCCGGAGCGGGTGCTGCCGGCACCTTCGAAGCTACGGGGATCCGCAGGTCAGCGAATCGGATCCAGGGTGGATCACGGGTGGATCCGCGGAGCGGCCCGCCTCCACCCGCAGGTGGAGAGACGGTAGGGGGTGGATGAGGGGCTGAGCGAGGGGCGCGGGGTGGGGGCGCGTGGGGCGTGGGGCGCTGTTGCGGCGAGGGCGGTGCTGGGGCTGAGGCGGAGGCGGGCGCTCAGGCGGTGACGGGGGCAGGGCCGTGGGCGGTGGCAGTGGGGCGGTGACGGGGCCAGGGCAGTGGGGCGGGCGGTGGCAGTGGGGCGGGCGGTGGCAGTGTCGGCGGCGGTCTCGGGGCGGCCACACGTTCACCGTCAGCGGGTGCCTTCGGAGTCGGTGCGGCCGCACGCTCGCCGTCAGCGGGTGCCCGCCTTCCGCGTCAGCCGCTCGGCAGGCCCGAGGGCCCTGCTGGCGGCAGGCGGAGGGCCCTGCTGGATATCCAGCAGGGCCCCGTCCTTCCCGCCTCGCCGGCGATGCCCGGCGCGGCGGCTACGCGTCGATGCGGGAGCGGTCCAGCGTCGCCGCCGAGCTGGAGATGAACTCCTTGCGGGGAGCCACGTCGTTGCCCATCAGCAGGTCGAAGACCTGCTCGGCGGCCTCCAGGTCGGAGAGGTTGATGCGGCGCAGGGTGCGGTGGCGCGGGTCCATCGTGGTCTCGGCCAGCTGGTCGGCGTCCATCTCGCCGAGGCCCTTGTAACGCTGGATGGAGTCCTTGTACCGGATGCCCTTGCTCTGGAACTCCATGAGCTTGTCGCGCAGCTCCCGGTCGGAGTACGTGTAGACGTACTTCTCCTGGCCCTTCTTCGGCTGGACCAGCTCGAGGCGGTGCAGTGGCGGCACGGCGGCGAAGACGCGGCCGGCCTCGACCATGGGCCGCATGTAGCGCTGGAACAGCGTGAGCAGCAGGCAGCGGATGTGGGAGCCGTCGACATCGGCGTCGGTCATCATGATGATCTTGCCGTACCGGGCCTGGTCGATGTCGAAGGTGCGGCCCGAGCCCGCTCCTATGACCTGGATGATCGCCCCGCATTCGGCGTTCTTGAGCATGTCGGTCACCGACGACCGCTGCACGTTGAGGATCTTGCCGCGGATCGGCAGCAGGGCCTGGAACTCGGAGTTCCGCGCCAGCTTGGCCGTGCCGAGCGCGGAGTCGCCCTCGACGATGAACAGCTCGCTGCGGTCGACGTCGTCGCTGCGGCAGTCGGCCAGCTTGGCCGGCAGGGACGAGGACTCCAGGGCGGTCTTCCGGCGCTGGGCGTCCTTGTGCTGGCGGGCGGCGACCCGGGTACGGGCGGCGGCGACCACCTTCTCCATGACCACCCGGGCCTGGGCCGCGGCGTCACGCTTCGTGGCCGTCAGGAACGCCTTCAGCTCGCTGGTGACCACGTTGTTCACGATGCGACGGGCCGCCGAGGTGCCGAGGACCTCCTTGGTCTGTCCCTCGAACTGCGGTTCGGCCAGCCGGACCGTGACGACGGCGGTGAGGCCCTCCAGGGCGTCGTCCTTGACGATGTTGTCCTCGGCCACGCGCAGCATCTTCTTGGCGCGCAGCACATCGTTCAGCGTCTGGGTGAGGGCCTGCTCGAAGCCGCTGACATGGGTGCCGCCCTTGGGGGTGGCGATGATGTTGACGAACGACCTGACCGTCGCGTCGTACCCGGTCCCCCAGCGCAGCGCGATGTCGACGCCCAGCTCGCGGGTGACCTCGGTCGGGGTCATCTGACCGTGATCGTCCAGGACCGGGACGGTCTCCTTGAACGTGCCCTTGCCGGAGAAGCGGAGGACATCGCAGAGCGCCTTGTCGCGCGCCAGGTACTCGCAGAACTCGCTGATACCGCCGTCGAAGCGGAAGGACTCCTCGCCCTTGCTGCCGCCCTCGCCGAGGCCGAACTCGTCGCGGACGACGATGGTCAGGCCGGGCACCAGGAACGCGGTCTGCCGGGCGCGCTGGTGCAGCGTCTCCAGGGAGAGCTTGGCGTCCTTGAGGAAGATCTGCCGGTCGGCCCAGTACCGCACGCGCGTGCCGGTGCGCGTCTTGGGGATCTTCTTGGTCTTGCGCAGGCCGCTCTTGGCCTCGAACGTGGCGTCGGCGCCGCCGGCGGCGAAGGCGCCGGGCACACCGCGCCGGAAGCTGATGGCGTGCGTGTGGCCGCTGCGGTCCACTTCGACGTCGAGACGGGCGGAGAGGGCGTTGACCACGGAGGCGCCGACGCCGTGCAGACCGCCGGAGGCGGCGTAGGAGCCGCCGCCGAACTTGCCGCCCGCGTGCAGCTTGGTCATGACGACCTCGACGCCGGACAGGCCGGTCTTCGGCTCCACGTCGACGGGGATGCCGCGGCCGTTGTCGCGCACCTCCACCGAGCCGTCGTCGTGGAGGATCACCTCGATGTAGTCGCAGTAACCGCCGAGGGCCTCGTCGACCGAGTTGTCGATGATCTCCCACAGGCAGTGCATCAGGCCACGGCTGTCGGTCGAGCCGATGTACATGCCCGGGCGCTTGCGCACGGCCTCCAGGCCCTCGAGGACGAGCAGGTGCCGCGCGGTGTAGTTGGAACCGTCGCGGTCTGCTCCTGCCAGCAGCGCTGTGGACGGCACGGACGTATCGGCGGTCACGCGGTTCGCTCCTCGCTGAATTTCAGGTGGCCCCCTTTTGGGTAAGGGGGCGGCTTCGGTCGCCGCTCAGAGGGTACCGAGCCCTGGTAGAGCCGGTGTAACGCCACCCTCGGCGACACCTCACCCTAGTCCAGGCTCGTATGAGTGTTCGATCCCTCGATGGAGTGAAGCACATATCACGTTCCCTTTGGGGCATGAACCATTTAGGCTCCGGGCACGTCCTCATGAACAACCGGCAACCCGGCCGGGAGGACGAGACAGCAAGACAGCGCGAACCCGTAGGCATACAAGAGACGCAATACGGCACATTCGCCGCCAACCGGCAGCAGACAGCCGGCTCGGAAGATTTTTTTCGAGAAAGGGCCAGGAGCGGGAACGTTTTCGGCCTGGTTGGATGTTGTCCCTGGTACGACAGCTCGTCGAGCTAGAGAAGAGGCGACGTGACTACTGTTCTGACCCCCGCGAGCCCGCTGACGGCCGCCGATCGCTGCGACCGCTGCGGCGCCCAGGCATACCTGCGCGTGGTCCTGCTCAGCGGCGGAGAACTGCTCTTCTGCGCCCACCACGGTCGCAAGTTCGAGCCGGAACTCAAGAAGATCGCCGCTGAGATACAGGACGAGACGGAACGGCTGACCTCCGTTCCGGACACCGCTTCCACCGAAGAGCGCTGATTCTCGCACCCACGACGAGCCAGCCCCGGCACAGGCCGGTGATCGGGCGGCCCCTCCCCACCAGGAGTGGCCGCCCGTGCTCATATCCGCGCGTACGCCCTCACGAGCCCCCTCGGGACGCCTGCGGGGCCCCGGCGGGCTCCAGCGCCCGTACGACCTCCGAGACGCGCGTGTAGACACCGGGGAGCCCCGGCCGGCCGCAGCCGCTCCCCCAGGAGACGAGGCCGATCAGCCGTCCTCCGGCCACCAGAGGACCACCGCTGTCCCCCTGGCAGCCGTCGGGACCTCCGGTGATCTCACCGGCGCACAGCATGGTGCCGGCCCGGTAGGTGCCCTCGGGACCGCCCGGGAAGGCGCGGGCGCACACGTCGTCGGACAGGACGTGCACCTGGGCGGCGCGCAGCCGCCGCGCGTAGGCTCCTTCACCGGTCGTGTCGCCCCACCCGGACACCAGCGCCTTGGTGCCGGGCCGGTAGCCCGGGTCGCCCGCGCGCGCCATGGCGATGACCGCGCTCTGCGGCAGCGGTGCGGCGAGCGTGAGCACCGCGAAGTCGCCGGAGTTCGTCCTGACGTCGTACCGGGGGTTGAGGCGGATCTCCCGTACGGCGATCTCCTCGCCCCGCGCCGACAGCAGGTCCGTGCGGCCCGCGATGACCTTGAGGTCGCGCACCCGGTTCGGCGGGGCTCCGAGGGCCTCCTCGCCCAGGCAGTGGGCCGCGGTGAGGACCGTGCTGCGCCCGACGGCCACAGCGCCGCAGAACTGGCCCGCCCGGGTTCCGCCGAACCGGTCACGGCTGGCCAGTGCGACCGTCCAGGGGGCCTGCGAGACATCGATCGGGAATCCTCCGACGACCACGCCGCCGGCGCCCGCGGGGGCGGCGGTCACCAGGGGTATCGCGACCATGGCGGCCAGCAGGGACAGCGGCCGGACCAGCGCCCGGACAATGGAACGGCGCATGCGTGCTCCTCACTCTGGGGACGCCCTGGGGCACCCAGAGTGATCCACGGAGCGGAATCCCGCAGCACGAAGGCCCGGCTCCCGCGATCGGGAACCGGGCCTTCGCCGTCGTACGACCTTGACCTAGTCGAGGTAGTCGCGCAGCACCTGGGAGCGCGAGGGGTGGCGCAGCTTCGACATGGTCTTGGACTCGATCTGGCGGATGCGCTCACGCGTCACGCCGTAGACCTTGCCGATCTCGTCGAGGGTCTTCGGCTGACCGTCGGTGAGACCGAAGCGCATGGAGACCACGCCGGCCTCACGCTCGGACAGGGTGTCCAGCACGGAGTGCAGCTGTTCCTGCAGGAGCGTGAAGCTGACCGCGTCGGCCGGGACGACGGCTTCGGAGTCCTCGATGAGGTCGCCGAACTCGCTGTCGCCGTCCTCACCCAGCGGGGTGTGCAGCGAGATGGGCTCACGGCCGTACTTCTGGACCTCGATGACCTTCTCGGGGGTCATGTCGAGTTCCTTGGCCAGCTCCTCCGGGGTGGGCTCACGGCCCAGGTCCTGGAGCATCTGGCGCTGCACGCGCGCCAGCTTGTTGATGACCTCGACCATGTGCACCGGGATGCGGATGGTGCGGGCCTGGTCGGCCATGGCGCGGGTGATCGCCTGCCGGATCCACCAGGTGGCGTACGTGGAGAACTTGTAGCCCTTGGTGTAGTCGAACTTCTCGACGGCGCGGATCAGACCGAGGTTGCCCTCCTGGATGAGGTCCAGGAAGAGCATGCCGCGGCCGGTGTAGCGCTTGGCCAGGGAGACCACCAGACGGAGGTTGGCCTCCAGCAGGTGGTTCTTGGCGCGGCGGCCGTCCTCGGCGATGATCTCCAGCTCGCGCTTGAGCTTCGGGGCCAGCTTGTCGGAGTTGGCCAGCTTGTCCTCGGCGAACAGACCCGCCTCGATGCGCTTGGCCAGCTCGACTTCCTGCTCGGCGTTGAGCAGGGGGACCTTGCCGATCTGCTTCAGGTAGTCCTTGACCGGGTCGGCGGTGGCGCCGGCCGCGGCGACCTGCTGGGCGGGCGCGTCGTCCTCGTCCTCGTCGGACAGGACGAAGCCGGCGCTCTCGGCGCCCTCGGGCTCGTCGGCGACCTTGGTGTCCTCGAGCACCTCTTCTTCGAGGAGCTCGGCGTCGTCCTTCTTGGCCGTGGTCTTCTTGGCGGCCGTCTTCTTCGCGACCGTCTTCTTGGCGGCCGTCTTCTTGGCGGGCGCCGCCTTCTTCGCGGCAGCCTTCTTGGCGGGTGCGGCTTCCTCGACCGAGTCACCGGTGACCGCGGCGGTGGGTGCCGCGGGGGCGGCCGTGGTGGCGGTGGCCTTACGGGTGGTCACCGCCTTGGCCGCGACCGTCTTGGTGGCGGTGCGCTTGGCCGGGCTCTTCGCTGCGACGCTCTTGCGGGTGCGCTTGGGCTCTGCGGCACTGACCATCAGCGTCACACCCTCTTCCTCAAGAATCTGGTTGAGGCTGCGCAGTACGTTCTTCCACTGAGTGGCCGGAATCTGGTCAGCTTCGAAGGCCCGACGCACATCGTCGCCGGCGATCTGCCCCTCAGCCTTTCCCCGCTCAATGAGCGCCATGACAGAGACGGACTCGGCGATCTCCGGCGGGAGCGTACGGGATGTGCTGGCCGACACGAACAACCTCTCGGAACGTTGGAAAACGGCTTCCGGCACCGTCCACTGCGGACAGGAGCCGACCACCGGCCTGGGGACGGGCCGACGGCGCGGGCGGGGCCGGGGAAGATGCACAGCGCCATGCACGGCGTCCGTATTCCCTCCGCGGCTATCACCTCTTAGGTCATCGCGCTGTCTCCACGAGCGTTACGCCCATTCTGCGTGGCCCGAGTCACACCCCGTAAGTATCCAAAAGCGGTCAGATAAGCACATAAGACGTCATCAATGGCCGCATCCCGGCCGCACCCCTGCACCGGAGGCCCCGTCGCACCGTCGGACCCCGCCGGACAGCAATCCGGCGAAGTCCGACGGCGGCCGGTACCCGCGCCCGAGTCCGCCGCGAACACCGGCGGGACGCCGCACACCGGCGACCGCACCGCGCCCCTCGCGGGATCAGTGCTCGCGCGGCGCGGGCACCACGCGTTCCACCTCCGGGTGGACCGTCAGCAGCTGGCGCATGGCCGTCTCCGCCGCCGTGGCGTCACCGGCGCCGAGCGCGTCCACGATCCGCGCGTGCTGCGCGAGGGACGTCTCGTTCGGGCGGTCACAGGCGGTGACCGGGCCGCCGGAGACCTGGAGTGCCGCCGAGACGATGCCGGAGAGGTGCTCCAGCATGCGGTTGCCCGCGATCTGGATCAGCATCGAGTGGAACTCGGTGTCCGCACGCGCGTAGGTGAGCGCGTCGCCCTGCGCCATGGCGTGGCTCATGATCTCGACCATGTCGCAGAAGCGCTGCTGCACCTCCTCGCGTCCATGCCCGGCGGCGAGACGGGCGGCGAGCGGCTCGATCGTCCAGCGCAGCTCGCTCAGCTCCCGGCGCTGGTCGTCACGCTGCGGCCCGAAGGCCCGCCACTCGATGATGTCCGGATCCAGCAGGTTCCAGTCACTGACGGGACGCACGCGCGTGCCCACGTTCGGCCGGGCGCTGACCAGGCCCTTGGCCTCCAGGACGCGGAGCGACTCGCGGACGACGGTGCGGGAGACCTCGAAACGCTGGCCGATCTCCTCGGGCACCAGCGGGCGGTCCGAGCCCAGGTCTCCGGAGACGATCATCTGTCCGAGCTGCTGGACGAGTTGGCCGTGCAGCCCGCGTCCGCGGCTGCCCGCGGCCCGCCGGCCGACACGGCCCAGTTCGGGCTCCCCGCCGTCCCAGGAAGGCGTGCCGACCCGGTCGGCCACCGGGGCTTCGGCGTAGGGGTAGCGGTCGAGTTCGCCCGGGCCGGCCAGACCGGAGTCTGTGGAGCGGGCGGCGGTCATCATGGTGTGCGCAAGGGTACTCACGCATCCTTTGTCGGCGTCGCTTCCAACTCCCTTGAGGTCTTTGGTGAAAAGCACACGAAAGGGTGATCGCTCACCCCGTCGCAATTGACGCCTTATCGGAAAGAAATGGGCGTTCTGCGGGGAGTTGTGGGCAGGGCAGGACCTCAAGTGCGCGCACAGCGGTCAGCGCAGTCTGGTGCGCAGCACCGTGCACAGGTACGCGGCGAGCAGCCCGACAAGCGACAACGCCAGTGACCCGCCCACGGGTTGGGCGAGCACCCGTGCCACGGCGAGCAGATACCGGTCCCCTCCGAAGGGCCACTGCAACAGGTAGACCTCCCGCATCCGCACCGGGAAGTCGGCCGCCAGCCGCGCGGCCGGTCCCTGGAGCGCCTTGTGCGCGAGGGGCACGACGAGGACGGGTACGGCGAGGACGGCGGCCAGTCCGGCCGTCGTGGACCGGAACACGCCGGCCGCCAGCACACCGGCCCAGGCGCAGCCGACGACCAGCCCGAACCAACCGGCCGTGAGCGAGAGCCAGTCCGCGGGAACTTCCGTCAGCTCCCGTCCGTAGACGACGTAGAGCACTTCGGCGTCGCAGCCCACGGTGAGGAAGGCGAGCAGCGCCGCGGTGGCTCCGGAGACGAGCAGTTTCGCGGTGAGCAGCCCGAGCCGGCGGGGGACGGTGCCGCGGTCCGCCGCCAGGGCGGGGTGGCGGAACTCGTCGCCGAAGGCCAGCGCGCCGAGCAGTCCTGCCGCGAGCGCCGCGGGCGGCAGCGGCAGCTGACGCGGCCAGGCTCCGAACAGCCGCGCCTGCGGGGTGTGCCCAATCCGCGCCAGGAGTACGGCGATGAGCGCGGAGACGGCGAGCGCGACTCCGCAGGTGACGAAGCCGGTGCCGATGCCTGCGGCGCGGCGGATCTCGTAGCGCAGGGGCCTGAGGGGGCTCGGTGCCGGGCGGACAAAGATGGGGGGCGGGAGAGGCGAGGAGGCGGCGCGGACGCCTTCGGTGCGGGCGGCATGTCCGGGCTGTGGCTGCCGGGCGCCGGGATTCCTGGCTCCAGGCAGGAGGGTGCGGGTGCCGGTGAGGGCCTTCGCCGGGGCGCTCGCGTCGCCGGGCCGCGGTTCGCGGGTCGGTGTCCCTTGGCCGGGGGCGGTCCGTGCTGCGGCCGTCGAGTCGGTGGACCGGCCGTCACCGCCTCGGGCCTGGCCCCTGCCGGCCGGGTTCTGTGCGCCGGAAGCGGCGGCGTCGTGCGCCGTGCCGGCGGCCGGCGAGGCGTCGCGGGCGCCGGAGACGGCCATGCGGCGATCGGGTCCGGTCCGCTGGTCGACGGCTTGCGTTCGCCGGCCGTCCGCGTCGCCCGCCCATGCCGGCAGTCCGCGCCCGGACGCGGACTGCCGGTCTCCCGGGGGCTGGTCCTCCACTGCCGGCACCGCATCCGGTGACGGCGGTGCGGCCCCAGTGCGCTGCTGTCGCTGCTCCCGTTGTCCGGCCGGGTGCCCGTTGGCCGTGCCGGCACCGGACGAGAACTCCTGTGCCGGGCGGTACGGGTCCGGTGCGGTCCGGTCAACGGCCGCCGAGTGATGTCCGGCTGCCGCCGGGCCCGGCCCCGTGACGCCCGATGCCGCCGGTTCGGCGGGGCGCGGTTCCGACACCGGGTAGCCGGTCCCGGCATCCCGGGACACGGCGGGTCCCGCGTGTTCCGGCTTCGCCGACGCCTCGGCCATGTCCCGGTCACGGTCTGCGGGTGAGCCGACGAGCCCGGCCCGGCCGGCCTCCGGTGCGGGTTCCCGTGTCGTGCGGCCGGGCGCCGTAGGTCCGTGGCCCGTCCGCACCCGGCCCGCCGGGGCGTGCTCCCGGTCCTCCCGCGGGGTGCCGGACGCCGCCGTGCCCCGTTCCGCCGGGCCGCGTTCCGGCTGGGCCCACCGGTCGGCCCGGGGTGAGCCGGGGACGGACGGCCGCGGTTCCCCGTCGACGCCCTCGGCCCCGGCTCCGGGCCCCATGTCTCCTACTTCATCGGCCAGTTGATGGACCAGGATGCCGTGACGGAACGCGATCTCGCCGACGTCGGCGGTCGTGCTGCCGTACACCGAGAGGCGGTTGCCGTCCTCGCGTACGACTTCGACGGAGCGGCGGCTCGTACGGGCGTCCTTGGCGACCAGGGCCGCCAGGCGTGCGGCATGGGGGCTGCGGACGGCCACCCGCGGACGCAGCCGGGTACGGGCGAAGGCGCTGGCCTCCTGGTCGGCGACGAGCCTGCCGCCGTCGAGCGTGACGACCCGGTCGGCGGTGCGGGCCGCTTCCTTGGGTTCGGCCGTGGTGAACAGCACCGTGCCGCCCTGGGTGGCGTGGGCCCGCAGCATGCCGTGCAACCACTGCGCCTCACGGACGGAGAGGCCGTCGGCGGGTTCGTCCACGACGAGCGTGTGCGGGTCGGACAGCAGGGCGCAGGCGAGACCGAGTCTGCGGTCCATGCCGCGTGACAGGGTGCCGAGGCGTTCCTCACGGAGGCTGACGAGGCCGACCACTTCGAGCACCTCGTCGGCTCGCCGCGCGGCAACTCCCGTCGCGGCGCACAGCATGCGCAGATGACCACGGACCGAACGGGCCGGATGGCCCGGCACGTCACCGAGGAGCACGCCGACTTCCCGCGCCGGATGGGCGATCCGGTGCAGGGGGCGGCCCCTGAAGTAGGTGATGCCGCGCCCCGGTTGGAGCTCAAGCATGAGTTTGAGCGTCGTCGTCTTGCCCGCGCCGGCGCGCCCGAGGAGCGCGGTGACTTGCCCGGCGCGCGCTTCGAAGGAGACGTCGTCGACGGCGGGCGGATGCGCCTTGCGGGGATTGCTGGTCAGTCCGAAGGCCTGGATCACCTGCAGCAAGATAGCGCGCTATGTCCTGTTTTCCGGGTATACAACGATTTGCGGGAAGGCGCCATGTGGCCTGACCCCGTCGGTGTGCTCCGTTCGAAGGAACCGGCACCCGGCACGGGAGGTCCGGCGGTCCGGTCGTTCGCGGTGCCGCCGGCCCGTCCCTCAGACCTCGGGACCCGAGGGGCCCGAACCGTCCCTCAGACCTCGGGGCGCAGCATCGGCGGGTTGAGCAGCGTGGCGCCGCCGGCCCGGAAGAGCTGGGCCGGCCGTCCGCCCTGGCGCGTGGTGGTTCCTCCGGTGGGGACGAGGAACCCGGGCGTACCGGTGACCTTGCGGTGGAAGTTGCGCGGGTCGAGCGCCACGCCCCACACCGCCTCGTACACCCGGCGCAGCTCGCCGACGGTGAACTCGGGCGGGCAGAAGGCGGTCGCCAGTGACGAGTACTCGATCTTCGAGCGGGCGCGTTCCACACCGTCGGAGAGGATCTGGGCGTGATCGAAGGCGAGCGGCGCCACCGGTTCGCCGTCACGGCCGTAACCACCCTGCTGGAGCAGTTCCTCGACCGGGGCCCAGCGCGCGTTGCTGGCGTCCCCGCCGGCACGCGGCGCGGGCAGGTCGGGCGCGAGCGCGAGATGCGCGACGCTGACCACGCGCATGCGCGGGTCCCGCTTGGGGTCGCCGTAGGTGGCGAGCTGCTCCAGATGCGCTCCGTTGTCCGGGACCGGCACGGAGGCGTCGTGGGCGCACAGCCCGGTCTCCTCCGCCAGCTCGCGCGCCGCCGCCTGGGACAGGTCCTCGTCGGCCCGCACGAAGCCCCCGGGCAGCGCCCAGCGCCCCTGGAAAGGAGGCTCGCCCCGGCGGACCGTCAGCGCGCACAAGGCATGGCGGCGCACGGTCAGCACGACCAGGTCCACGGTGACGGCGAAGGGCGGGAAGGCTGACGGGTCGTAGGGCATGCCGCGATCATAGTCGTCTGCCTGACGATAAACACTCCCTCTACGGTGGCTTCGGTGGTGGTTCCGCTTGTTCCGGCCTGGCGCGCGGGACCGGCCCCCGCGCACCCGCAACCGGTGGCGTCGCACGAGGACGTCGTCCTCCTCTTGTGAGGTCAGGCGCCCAGTCGCAGGCCGTCCGCAGCCTCCTCCACCATCGCCAGTCCCAGTCGGCTGACACGTACGGCGAAGGGCGCGCCCGCGACACGCAGCCCGCTGAGGCCCAGTTCGCCGAGGGGCGCGCTCCGCACGGGGCGCAGGGTGACCGTGCGGCCCGGGGTGTCGGGGCGGATACCGGCGAGGGCGGTGAGCAGAAGGACCACGGAGGCCGCGGCGGTGGCCGCCGGACGGCAGGCCGCGGGGTGCGGGAGGGGCACGGAGCCGGCGGTGCGCTGTTCGCCCGCGAACATCTCGGGCAGTCGGTGGCCGAAGTGCTCCGCCGCGTCCAGCAGCCCGGTCAGCAGGCCGGTCGCTTCCTTGTCGTAGCCGGCCGCCGTCAGTCCGGCGACCGCCAGGGCGGTCTCCTGGACCCGCACGGCCCCGGTGCGGTGGCCGAACGGGTTGTATCCCGCCTCCTTGGCGCCGAGGCCCCGCAGTCCCCAGCCCGTGTCCATAGCGGGGCCGCCGAGGAGCCGGGCGACGTATTCGGTGCGCGCCTTGTCCAGCAGGCCCGGGGCGAACCGGCCGGCGCCGAGCAGGCCGGTGTCCAGGAGGTGGACCGCGGTGGCGGTCAGGTGGGGCACGGGGCGGCCGTCCGGTGCCAGGGCCGCGGCCGGGCGCCCGCCGCCGCGGTCCTCCACCCAGAACTCGGCGTGGAAAGCCGCTCTGAGTGCCTGCGCCCACTGGCGCAACTCCGCGGCGCCGGGTCTGCCGTAGGCGTCGAGGAGATCCGCGCCGAGCTGGGCCGCGCGGTGCGCGTGGGCCTGGGTCTCGCAGCGGGCCGGGCCGGCGGGATACGGGTCGGTGAGGTAGGTGCCGTCGCCGACGGTGGTCCGCAACCAGGTCAGACAGCGCTCGGCCGCGGGCAGCAGATCCCGGGTCTCCTCCTCGGGCAGCCCCCAGCGGCGGGCCTCGGCGAGCAGGACCGGGAAGAGCAGCGTGGCTTCCATGCCTGTGCAGCTCGGCGGGAAACGCGGGCCCGTGTCGCGTCGTGGGCCGGGGATCAGACCGGCCCGGGGGCCAGGGCCCGCGAGCTGGGTGCGGGCCAGGGTGCGCAGGGTGCCCGCGGCGAGACGGGTCCCCAAGGGAAGCGTCATGCGGGCGGCGGCAAGGGCTTCGGCCGGGGCCATTCCGCAGCGCCAGGGGGCACCCGCCGCGAGGTGGGTGTCGGCGGGATGCGCGGGGTCGCGCAGGAGCAGTGCCTGAAGGTCGGCGATGGCCGAGCGCAGCAGCGGGGCCAGCCGGGGGTCGTCGCCCTCCGCCCGGGCGGGAGCGAGAGGTGCGGTAGCGGTGTGCCCCGCGGCCCGCAGAGGGGCCGGGCCGTCGGGCCGCACCCTCAGTTCGACGGCTGCCGTTCCGCCGGGTGGCAGTGCCAGTTCCCAGCGCAGCAGTCCGGCGGACGCCAGGGCGTCGGTGGGTGGCGGGTCGGCGGTGACGCAGGCGGCGGCGTCGGCCGTGGCCCAGCGCAGGCCCGAGCCGTGGACGCTGGCCGGCAGTTCGGGTCCTGCGGTGCCGGCGGCGACGGCGCCGAGTTCCGCCAGGTCCGTGCCGAGGCTGACCTCGAGCGGCAGGCGCAGCGGACGCAGGGCGGCGTTGCGGAGTGTGATCCGCTCGGTTCCGTCGGCGTGGCGTGTCCGTTCGACGACGACTTCGGGGTCGGGGCCGATGGCCGGGGAAGCGCGCAGTGTCGCCACGAAACGGGCGCTGTCGGCTCCGGTCATCCTGGCCTGCACGGGCAGCGGTTCCCGGCCCGCCACGCGCACCTGGCACCGGGAGAGCAGCCGTCGGCCACCACGGTAGAAGCCGTCCAGTCCCTGTCCGGCGAGCTGCCCCGGCTCACCGGAGATGGCGAGACCGGGCAGGGCCACACAGATCAGCGCGGTGTGCGTGGGCGGCAGCTCGGGCGCGGGGCGGCCGCCCGGGGCCGGGTGCGGCGAGGAAGCCGAACCGGGTGGCGGCGCGGAGAGAGGCGGGGCCGAGGGAGGTGATGTGGCCGCGGGCGGTTGTGTGGCCGTGCGTGGCGAGGAAGCCGAACGGGGTGGCGGCGCCGAGAGAGGCGGGGTCGAGGGAAGCGATGTGGCCGTGGAGGGTTGTGTGGCCGTACGGAGTGACGGGGCCGTCTGTGGTGGGCTCGCGTCGGGTGGGGCCGGGGTGTGGGACGGTCGGCTGTTCTGGGGCGCGAGGGCCCGGTGACGTGGGTCCGTGGGTGGGGCGAGGGGCGGGCTGGAGGGTGGTGTGCCGGGGCCGGCACCGTCCGTCGCGAACGGCTCGTGCGTTCCCCCGGGCGGACCTTCACCGGTGGCGTGGGGCGGAGTCGGCTGCTGGTGCATGGGGTGGCTTCTTCTGTGCTCGGTGCGCCTCGTGGGTGCCGGGCGGCCGGTGGGTCGCCCCGGGTGACAGGGGACGTACGACGGCACCACCCGTACCGGGGTTCCGCCACTCAGGTGAACGGCGGGAGACTCGTCCGGGTCACGGCCGGCGGCGGGGAAGCCCACCGAATGGCGCTGTGGTCCCCTGCGCTGCGCCGGCTCCCTCCGCACCACCGGCTGGATCGCCGGCCGAGTCCGCGCCACGGCGGCCGGCCGACGGGGACGGCCGCGGAGTACGGCCGACCGGATGTGCTCCGCCAGCCGGTGGCGGCCCCGCGCCAGGGGTCCGCGGCGGCACGGAAGGACTTTCCTGATTCCGGTCTCCGCAGGTGGCCCGGCCTTTCCGGCAGAGGCAACCGCCCGCCTGCGCCCGCATCGGACGGCGATCACCCCACTCCGCCGGACCGCGTCCCACCGCGGCTCCCGGACCGTGCTCATCCGTCGTCTCCCGGTCGCGGGCGGCCGCCGTCCGACGGGGCATCGCCGGTCGCGGTGTCGCCGGGGCCGGTCACACGCGTGCGCGTGGTGCTCACGCCCCGGCCGCCGGGCCGGGTGGCCTCGGTGGCCGACGACCGGGGGCGGGAGTCGGCCGGTCCGCGCCGGCCCGTCTTCACCCGGGCCGTGGGGCGTCCGTCACCGCTGCCCGCGGATCGGACTCGGCGCCTCCGCCGCCCGCCCGCACGGGAGTCACGGCTCTCGTCGTCCGCCGGGTCCGAGGGACCGTTGGGCTCGGCGCGCACGTGTGAGGCCGCGGGGACGCCCTGTGCCGCGACCTGCCGCCGCGCGCTCACTTCTCCCGTGGCCCCTGGGCACGTGGTCACTTCTCCCGTGCCCCCTTGGCGCGTGGTCTCCTCTTCTGTGATGCGTTGCGGCGTGCTCTCCTCCCCCGCGGCCCCTTCCCGAAGGGTCTGCCGACGCGTGGCCGGCTCCGGCGTGCTCCGCGCCGGTGTGCGCTCCTCGCGCTCCGCGCGCAGGCAGCGGCGGACCGCCTCCGGGTCGAGCCCCTCGTTGCACGCCTGGTGCAGCAGGCGGGCGAAGAGGTAGTCGGGATCCGCGCCCAGTGCCATGGCCAGTGCCTCGCGTGCCTCCAGTTCGTCGCCCGTGGACCAGGCGACCCAGCCCGCGAGGGTCAGCGGCGCGGCGGCGTGCTCGCCGTAGGGGCCGACGCAGCGGCGGGCCAGGGCGCGCCAGAGCCGCAGAGCCGGGCCCGCCTCCTCTCCCTCCATCCAGGCAGCGGCCTTGTCGCGGGTCGTGCGGTCCTGGAGCCCGAGGATCAGGGCCGCGGCCTCGTCGGCTGCGAGGAGGCCGTCGTCGCGTACGTCCGCCGGGCGCGTGCCGGGGACCGGTGCGGCCGCGGCGAAGCGGTGGATGACGCGCTCGGCGAGGACGAGGGTCTCCTCCGCCACTTGCTGGCGGCTCGTCTCATCGAGGATGCGGGGCAGCAGGCTCATGCCCGCCGCGTCGAGGGCGATCTGCTGGGGCAGCGCCGCGGCGGACTCCCAGGGCTGCAGCCTGGCGCGCAGCTCCTTCAGCGTGCCGCGCACCTGGAGGCCGGCGTAGGTGGCCGCCGCGGCGATCACGGAGGTGCCGGGCAGGCCCATCGGTGAGCCGTCCTCGGGGCAGCAACTGCCGGCCGGGCAGCAGTACGACCAGAAGCGCCCGTCGGAGACGCACAGGGCCTCGATGACCGGCACGTCCAGGCTGCCGCACTCGGTGCGCATCAGCTGGGCCAGCCTCTCCAGCCGTCGTTTGACGTCCCGGCCGGACTCTCCGGGGCCCGGTTCCTGGCAGACGTAGGCCACCATCGCCTCGGGCCGGGTGCCGCGCCGCTCGCTGCCGGTCACCAGTCCGCGGGCCAGTTGCCGGGCCGCGGCCTCCCAGTCCTCCCCGTTCGCCGGGATGCCGAGCCGGGCCCGGCCCCCGAACCTGCCGCGGCCCCCGCGGTCGTGCAGGGCGACGAGGACCATGCTGTCCTCCGGGCGGTACCCGAGCAGGTAGGGCAGGGCGTCGGCCAGCTCGGCCGGGGTGCGCAGGGTGACCTGCGCGACGTGGTCCGCCGGTCCGGCCGACGGGGCGTGCGCGGAGATGCCGTCGTTCTCGGAGGGTCCGGCGGTTTCGCTGTGATTCGTCATGCGGCGACCATCTCGCGGATTCCGAAATTCCGCTTAAGGGCCTGTGGATAAGTCGAATCAGGGACACGACAAGACGATCGCTTGTCCACAGCCGCGCCCGGAGACCCGCCCGGTTGTCGGTCCCGTCCTGTTGTATGGAACCCATGGAGCACACGAGCAACGCGGATCTCCGGGCAGCGGCCGATGCCGTTCTCGCCCGGCTCGTCGGGGACGCCACGGGCGCCGCCCGGCTGCGCGAGGACCAGTGGCGGGCGATCGAGGCGCTGGTCGCCGACCGGCGCCGGGCCCTGGTCGTGCAGCGCACGGGCTGGGGCAAGTCCGCGGTGTACTTCGTCGCGACCTCGCTGCTGCGGGCCGCGGGAAGCGGTCCGACGGTGATCGTCTCGCCGCTGCTCGCGCTCATGCGCAACCAGGTGGAGGCGGCGAAGCGGGCGGGCATCCACGCCCGGACCATCAACTCGGCCAACACCGAGGAATGGGAGGCCGTCCAGGCCGAGATCGCGGCGGGCGACGTCGACGTGCTGCTCGTCTCGCCGGAACGGCTGAACAACCCCGACTTCCGCGACCAGGTCCTGCCCAAACTGTCCGCGGCCACCGGCCTGCTGGTCGTGGACGAGGCCCACTGCATCTCCGACTGGGGCCACGACTTCCGTCCCGACTACCGCAGGCTGCGCACCATGCTCGGCGACCTCCCGCCGGGCGTCCCCGTGCTCGCCACCACCGCCACGGCCAACGCGCGGGTGACCGCGGACGTCGCCGAGCAGCTCGGCACGGGCGGCACATCCGACGCGCTGGTGCTGCGCGGGCCGCTGGACCGGGAGAGCCTGAGCCTCGGCGTGCTGCGGCTGCCGGACGCCGCGCACCGGATGGCCTGGCTCGCCGACCACCTCGACGACCTGCCGGGGTCCGGGATCATCTACACGCTCACGGTCGCCGCCGCGGAGGAGGTCACCGCCTTCCTGCGGCAGCGCGGGCACGCGGTCAGCTCGTACACGGGCAAGACGGAGAACGCCGACCGGCAGCAGGCGGAGGACGACCTGCTCGCCAACCGGGTCAAGGCCCTGGTGGCCACCTCCGCGCTCGGCATGGGCTTCGACAAGCCGGATCTCGGTTTCGTGGTCCATCTCGGCTCGCCCTCCTCCCCCATCGCCTACTACCAGCAGGTCGGCAGGGCCGGCCGCGGCGTCGCCCACGCCGAGGTACTGCTGCTGCCGGGCAAGGAGGACGAGGCGATCTGGGAGTACTTCGCGTCGCTGGCCTTCCCTTCCGAGGACCTGGTCCGGCGCACCCTCGACGTCCTCGCCCGGGCGGACAGACCCCTGTCGCTGCCCGCGCTGGAACCCCTGGTCGAACTGCGCCGTTCCCGGCTGGAGACCATGCTGAAGGTCCTCGACGTGGACGGGGCGGTGCACCGGGTCAAGGGCGGCTGGACGGCCACCGGGCAGCCGTGGTCGTACGACACCGAGCGCTATGCGTGGGTGGCCCGGCAGCGCGCGGCCGAGCAGCAGGCGATGCGCGAGTACGCGAGCACCACCGAGTGCCGGATGGAGTTCCTCCAGCGTCAGCTGGACGACGAGGGCGCCAAACCGTGCGGACGCTGCGACAACTGCGCGGGACCGCGCTTCACCGCGGACCTGTCCCCGGACGTCCTGGACGCCGCGCGCAGCGACTTGGACCGGGCCGGGGTGGAGGTGGAGCCCCGGCGCATGTGGCCGACCGGGCTCCCGGCCATCGGCATCGACCTCAAGGGACGCATCCCGGCCGGCGAACAGGCCTCGCCGGGGCGGGCCCTGGGGCGCCTGTCGGACATCGGCTGGGGCAACCGGCTGCGTCCGCTGCTCGCCCCGCAGGCACCGGACGCGGCGGTGCCGGACGACGTGGCGCGAGCCGTGGT
The DNA here is from genome assembly GCF_055566335.1 of Streptomyces sp. NPDC027672. NCBI lineage: Bacteria > Bacillati > Actinomycetota > Actinomycetes > Kitasatosporales > Streptomycetaceae > Streptomyces > Streptomyces sp. NPDC027672. The sequence continues at coordinate 552,608 of NZ_JBVHSO010000004.1, forward strand.
CGGCGTCCTGGCCGACTGGGCCCGCGGTCCGGGCGGCTGGGCCTCCGGTGCCCCCGATGCCACACCCCGGCCGGTGGGCGTGGTCACCATGGCCTCGCACACCCGGCCCCGGCTGATCCACTCACTGGGTGCCCGCATCGGCGAGATCGGCAGGCTCCCGGTGCTCGGCTCGGTGGAATACGCCGGGGAGGTGCCCCGGATGACACGCAGCAACAGCGCACAGCGGCTGAAGGCCCTCGCCGGAGCGTTGACGGTGCCGCCGGCTCTGGCGTCGGCGCTCGCCGAGGCCGGCGGTCCGGTGCTGCTGGTCGACGACTTCACGGAGACGGGCTGGACCCTGGCGGTCGCGGCGCGCCTGCTCCGGCGGTCGGGGGCGGGCGGCGTACTGCCGCTGGTCCTCGCCGTCCAGGGATGAGCACGGCGTTGCCGCTGGTCCGCGCCGTCCGGGCGTGCCCGCCCGGTCGTCCGCGGAGAGGTGGCCGGACCGCGGGCGGAGCTGGCAGGCGTCATCGGCCTGCCGTTTGGGTAGGGGATATAAGCCACGCACCACCAGATAACAGCCGGTGGCCCCAATTGCTCGTTGCCGCAACCAAGTTCGACAGGAAGAATCGAGATCCGCTACCCGTGCTGCTCGACCGTGACCGGTTGGGCTCCGCCGCGGTGCGCTCCCCTGAATCCGACCCCGCCCGCAGTGTGGGCGCGTAGCCGAAGGGAGGAACGTGACCTTCGGATTCGCATCGTCCTCGGCCGCCTCCTTGTCGACGTCCGCGTCCGCCGCTTCCGCCGGTCGCCTGCTTGAGCCGGCGGAGTGGGCCGCCGCCGGAATCCCCCTGCTGCGCAATCCCCGTGAGGTCGTCAGCGGGCTGCATACCCGGCACCGTCCGAAGCCGCTCACAGCGGTCGTGGCGGTGCTCGACCCGGACGAGCGGGTGCGGGCGAGCGCCTCGTTCACGCGCCGCGCGGACCCCGCAGACGGCTGGATGTTCCGCAACGTCCTGCTGGCCCAGCTGCGCCGGGTGATTCCGCACGACCTGCGACGGCGTACCCCGGTGCGCACGGCCGTCCTGCTCTACTGCCGTGAGGGCGACGCGCAGTGGACCGAGGAGGACGGCGCCTGGATGTGGGGGCTGCGCGACGCCTGCACCCTGCACGGGCTGCGCTGTGGCGCGTACATCACGCTGACGCACGACGGCTGGCAGGTCCTCGGCGAGGGCCGCGGCGGACGCCGGCCGAACGCGCACTCGGAGCCGGAGCCGTTCGCCACGGCGGAGGGCCCGCCGCTCGTGCCGCGCACGGGTGGTCCGGTCTCCGAGGTGCTGCGCCGCGCGGCGGCTCGCTGACTCGCTGAACAGCGCGGTGCGACGGTACGACCCTGTGTGCCGTCTCCGGGGACAAGTGGCCGCGGGCTCGGACGAGGCGCGCGCGGTGCGGCTGACCGGGCACCGGCCGCGCTCCGCCGCTGCGGCGCACCAACCGGGCTACGCCACGATCAAGCCACCGCGCCGGACCAGACTGACCCGACCGCCCCGGCCCCAGCACCAGCCTTTGCGCCCCGCCCCCGGGGTGATCCGCGACGACGCACCGGTGGGCGTTCATGGCCGCTTCGGCGGGATGGGCCGCGGGGCGGGCAGGCATCGCCGTGGCGGGGACCGCCGTACCCTCCCGGCGCGTAGCCGCTGCCCGCGCCTCCCGGCGGCGCCTCAGGAGCCGCTCCGCCGGCGGCGCGGCGACGGCCCGTCGTCCGGGCACGCCAAAAGCCGCACCGTGCGGATCGCGCCGGAGCGGCTTCTACGGCACCCCGGTGTCCCGGGGTGCCGGACGCCGCTCAGACGCCGACGCCCAGCACCGAGTTGATCTGCTGCGGGTCGCCGCAGACGATCAGCAGCGCACCGGCACGGGCACGGGCCAGCGGCAGGGCGGTGGCGGCGACGGAGGCGGGACCTCCGTTGACGGCCACGACGACCACCGCGCGGGACGCGGCGCGGGAGACCGCGGCGGCGTCCGCGTAGAAGACGTCGTCACCGGCGTCGTGCTGCGCCCAGTAGGACGCTTCGCCGAAGGACAACTCGTGCTCCGCCCACGGGTGCTGGGCGCCCGTGGTGATCACGAGCACGTCACCGGGGGCACGGCCCGAGTCCAGGAGCAGGTCCACCGCCTCCTCGGCGGCGTCGAGCGCACCCTCGGCCGAAGCCGGGATCAACTGGATCTGCGGGCTCGCCGCGGCGGCGGGAGCGGCCGGACCGGAAGGGCCGGGCTTGACCGGAGCCACGTCACGCTGCGTGCGCTGCACCGGCGGCGTGGGCCGCAGAGGGCCGGGACGACCGGGGCGGGACGGAGCCGCGGGGCGGGGGCCGGGTACGGGGCGAGGGGTCGGCGCGGTACGGCCACTGGCCGGGGTGGCGCGGGGACCCTGGGCACTCTCGTGAATCTGAGGCTCCTCGGGAATGAGAGGCATGAGCTGATATTTATCAAACGTTGGTGCGGCGCGGATGGCCGGGTGGCACATCAGTGCGAGCGGAACCGTCAGAAATCGAAGCCGAGCTGGCCCTCGATTACCGGAACGTTTCCGTCCGCCCAGCTGCGGACCTTCTTGAGGTGCCGCCACTGAGGCAACGCATCAAGATACGCCCACGACAAACGGTGGTGCGGGGTGGGTCCCCGTTCCGCCAGTGCGGCCTTGTGCACGGGCGACGGATACCCGGCGTTGTCCGCGAATCCGAAGTCTGCATGGTCGATACCCAGTTCGGCCATCATTTTGTCGCGCTGAACCTTGGCGATCACCGACGCCGCCGCCACGGCCACACACGAGCGATCGCCCTTGATCACCGTGCGGACCTTCCAGGGAGCGCCGAGGTAGTCGTGCTTCCCGTCGAGGATCACGGCGTCGGGGCGGGCCGGCAGGGCGTCCAGGGCACGGACCGCGGCGAGCCGCAGCGCGGCCGTCATCCCCAGGTCGTCGATCTCCTCGGGGGAAGCATGCCCCAGCGCGTAGGCCGTCACCCATGACCGCAGAGTCTCGGCGAGTTCCGTGCGCCGCCGGACCGTGAGCAGCTTGGAGTCGGTCAGTCCCTCGGGCGGGCGGCGCAGTCCGGTGATGGCCGCGCAGACGGTGACGGGACCGGCCCAGGCGCCGCGCCCCACCTCGTCGACACCGGCAATGACCTTCGCTCCGGTCGTGGCGCGCAGGGAGCGCTCGACGGTGTGAGTAGGTGGTTCGTACGGCATGGCGCCCTTAGCGTACGCCGCCGGGATCGTCGCGCGACACCCCGGTCACCGGACCGGCGCCGAGGACGGCGGCGCGGGCCGTCAGGCTCCGTAGGGCCGCAGCAGCGGGAGCATGAGCCGGTCGACCATCTCTTCGAGGTCCTGATCTTTCCATTCGCTTGCGCACATCTTCGAGCGGTACATCATCATGGCGGGGACGGCGTCGAGGACATATCCGTTGGCGGCGTCCGCGCGGACCTCTCCTCGCTCTATTCCACGGGTGATGACCTCGCGAAGCAGGGTGATGGTCGGCTCGACGACGTTCCCGACGATCACTCCCTGGAAACGCCCCGCTTGCCCGTCATCACATTCGTGAATGACCGAGCGCAGCGCGACACCAGGGCGGGAGTACATGACCTGCCGCACCTGCCGGCACAGGGCGAGCAGGTCCGCGCGCACGCTGCCGAGGTCCGGGGCCTTGTCCACCTGGGGCAGTCCGGACACGAGGGCGTCCGCGACCAAGTCCTCCTTGGAGGACCAGCGGCGGTAGACGGCCGCCTTGCCGGTCTGGGCGCCGGCCGCGACGCCCTCCATGGTCAGCCCCTTCCAGCCGACCGTGCCGAGCTGCTCCAGGGTGGCGTCGAGGATGGCGCGCTCCAGCACGGCACCGCGCCGACGAGGGGAGGCCGTCCGGGCGGACGGGGCCGACCAGCACGAGGTAACCATCTGTGTTTCTCCAGCGAACCAGGGGAAGCGGGGATTCCGGGGCGGTGGCGCCGCGCTGCAGCAACGGGGGACGCGAGACGCGGCGCAGGATGAGGTGAACGCTTGCGTTCACTGTCGGGAACTCGCTACGGCGGGCGCGAGCGTTCACTCATGCCGGCACCGGGGACCCGGAGTGACAACCCCTCAGCTCCTCAAGGACGTTCGGCAACCGAGCGTGGCCCACCGGGCGAGGCGTACCGGCATCGCACTCACCGCCCTCCGGCCCACCACCTCATGGTGGTACCCGACGCGACGATTGTGAAGATCGCGCTCGCGCACATCCAACGGCCTGGCCCAGGAGCCCTGGCACCTGCCGGCCGCGGCACGGCCGCCGGCGCACACGACAGGGCCACGAGCAAAGCGCCACGAGCAAAGCCGTGATCATGGCTGGAAACAGAGCCACCGCTCGCGCCTGGCGCTGCTTCGGCGGCAGCAACCGGCCGAGGGCCATCGCTTGTCCCTCCGTCGGACTCCCGCGACGACGGAACCCCTCAGACGCCCGTGGGCACCCAGTCCGGCAGGGCCTCGGTGCGCTTTACCCATTCGGCGGGCGGGGCCCCCGCCTCGCTCGCGGCGAGCACACCCCCGACGATCGCGCAGGTCGTGTCGATGTCCCCGCCGACCTGGGCCGTGGTCCAGAACGCCGACGCGTAATCACCGAGGGACCGCGCGGCGGACCAGAGCGCGAAGGGGACGGTGTCATGGGCGGTCGTACGGCGTCCGCAGCCCAGGACGGCCGCGACGGTGGCCGCGTCGCCGTAGTCCAGCATGTCCCGGGCGCGGCGCAGGCCCTGGCCGACCGCGCTCTTCGGCACGAGGGCGACGACCCCGTCCAGGAGCGCCTCGGGGGCGGGCGGACCGTCCGGCGAGCCGGCCAGTGCCGCCGCCGCGGCCACGGCCATGGCGCCGACCACGGCTTCCCGGTGCTGGTGCGTGGTGTACGCCGAGATCTCCGCCTGGTGGGTCGCCTGCTCCGGGTCGTCCGCGTACCAGGCGCCCAGCGGCGCGATCCGCATCGCCGCGCCGTTGCCCCAGGACCCCAGGCCGTTGAAGAGTCCGGCCGCCAGCGGGCGCCAGTCCTCACCCGCACGGACCAGGCGGAGCAGCTCGCTGACCGCCGGGCCGTAACCCCGGTCGACGTCGTGGTGCTCGGCGAAGGAACGGGCCAGCGCGTCCTGGTCGATCCGGTGGTGGGCGGCGAGAACGGCGACCACGGAGCAGGCCATCTCGGTGTCGTCCGTCCACTGCCAGGGGCCCGCGGGCAGCTCGCGGCGCTTGAGCAGGGGGTGGTGCGCGGGCACGAAGAACTGGGAGCCCAGCGCGTCCCCCACCGCCAGCCCGCGCAGGCTCGTCAGCGCACGCGCCAGGCGCCCGGAGGATGAGGAGTCAGCGGTCATCGCCCTGCCACTTTATCCGGTGACCCAGTACGGCACCGGTTCGCGCCACCGCTCGAAGGGCCGGTCGAGTGTGTACTTGCCGTCCTCTCCGAGAACGAGCATCCGCATCTCGGCGTTCCCGGGATTGGACAGCGACTCGAATTCCGCGACCGTCCAGTGGAACCAGCGCATGCAGAACAGCCGCATGGCGAGCCCGTGGGTCACCAGGAGGACGTTCGGCGGGTGGTCGGGGGCCTCGAAGCTGCGGAACAGGCTCTCCAGGAAGCCGCCGACCCGGTCGTACACGTCGGCGCCCGACTCGCCCTGCGGGAACCTGAAGAAGAAGTGGCCGTAGGCGTCGCGGTAGGCCTTCTGCAGCCGTACGTCGTCGCGGTCCTGCCAGTTGCCCCAGTCCTGCTCGCGCAGTCTGGGCTCCTCCCGGACACGTATCAGCCCGGGGTCGAGGCGGAAGCCGTCGAGCGTCTCGTGGGTGCGGCGGTACGGGGAGACGTACACGCTCACCTGCTCCCGGCCGAACAGCTCCCGGAGCCATTTCCCGGTCTCCTCGGCCTGCTGGCGGCCGCGCTCGGTCAGCGCGAGGGCGTGGTCGGGCTCCCGCTCGTACACGGAGTCGTCGACGTTGCCCATGGACTCGCCGTGCCGGACAAGGACGATGCGCCGTGGTCGTGCCATGCCAAAACCCTAGATCGAACGACGGGGAGCCGAGCACCCGCACCGGCTCCATACGGCGTAGGTCACAGGATATACGGCGTAGGTCACACGTTCCCGGGTGTCGAAACAACTCAGCGTCATCGCGAGACTACCCGGGCGGTACCGGTGAACACCGGTACGGCCGTCGGCTCAGACCGTCCAGGAGGGCTCCAGGTCCACGAGGTCACCGGAGAGCGCCGCGATGTCCGCCTCCGTCTGGGCGCGCAGGGCGAGGCGCTCCACACGCTCCGTCCGGTACTTCCCGTGCTCGGCCGCCGACCGCCACATCGACAGGACCAGGAACTCCTGCTCGGGCGCCTCCCCGAACATGCCGCGGATCATGCCGGGCGAGCCGGCCATCGCGGGGTTCCAGACCTTCTCCTGCATGAGGGTGAAGTGCTCGACACGCTCCTCGCGGACCCGGCACAGGGCCACGCGGACCAGATCGGCGTCGGTGAAGCGCGGCTCGAAGCCCGTCTTCACGTCGAAGCGGTACTCGAACAGCTTGGCCTGGGCGTCCTTGAACGTGCCGGACTGGGCGGCGGCCAGGCGGTCGTGGGAGCGGGCCATGAAGGAGTCGTAGAAGGCCCGGCTCTCCCAGAAGGCGAAGGTGTGCGCCACTCCCGGCCGCTGCCGGCTCCAGCCCCCGCCCTGTCCCCGGAAACCCGGCTCCCCCAGAAGCCCCGCCCATTTCCGCTGCCCCCGCTCGAACCCGCGGCGGTCCACCACGGTGCAGCGAATCCACTTGACCAGCACCGCGCCATCGTAAGGCCACGGACGTGGCGCCGGTCACGCTCCTCGGAGATCGCCCGCACGCGCGCCCCCTCGTGCATGGCACGATGGACAAGCAATCCCCGCTGCACGGGAGTTGGGGTCGAGCGAGCCACAGGGGGAAGGGGAAGCCCAGTGACCGGCTTCAATAAGGGAATCAGCAAGGTCGAGGTCTCGCTCAAGTGGGACCCCAGTCCTGCGGGCCGTCCGCCGACCGATCTCGACATCGTCGCCGCGACCTTCGAGTCGGGTGACGCGTACGGGAATCCGGCCTATCTGGTGCACTTCGACAGCCGCTCGCCGGACGGCACGATCACCCTCAACCGTGACAGCACGGACGGCAAGGGGTTCGGCTGGGACGAGGTGATGACGCTCGAACTGGAACGGCTCGACGGCCGCTACACGCGCGTGGTGGTGGGTGTCGTCATCCAGCAGCGGTACGGACAGCGGTCCTTCACCGGGGTGCTGAACCCGGCCATGCGCATCCGTGAGGGCTACACCGTGCTCGCCGAGGACGACTTCGCCGCGGTGCCCGCCGCGACGGCCGCCACGATCGCCGAGTTCGTCCGGGACGGCTCCGGGGAGTGGACCTTCCGCCCCGGCGTGCACGGCTTCGACGACTCGGCGACCTTCACCCAGGTCATGGGCCGGGCACACCGGCCCTGACCTGGGCGCGATCCGTACGGGTAAGGGGCGCCGGCCATGGCCGGCGCCCCTTACTTCACGGACGGCGTGTCATCAGCTGCAGCCGCTGGTGGAGCCGCAGCCCTCGCAGATGTAGCAGGAACCGGCCCGCTGCATCTTCGTGCCGCAGGAGAAGCACAGCGGGGCGTCGGCCTGGATGCCCAGCTGCATCTCGACCAGCTCGGCGCTGGTGTGGGCCTGCTTCGGGGCGGGCTTGGCCGCCTCGGTCTCCGCCTTCGGCGTGGCGACCGCCTTCAGCTCCTGGGCCCGCGGGGCGGACTGGGCCAGGCCCTCGACGTCGACCTCGTCGTCGGCCGGCTCGTAGGAACCGGTCTCCAGGTGGCGCTGACGCTCCTCGGCGGAGTGGATGCCGAGCGCGGAGCGGGTCTCGAAGGGCAGGAAGTCCAGCGCCAGGCGGCGGAAGATGTAGTCGACGATCGACTGGGCCATCCGCACGTCCGGGTCGTCCGTCATACCGGCCGGCTCGAAGCGCATGTTGGTGAACTTCGAGACGTACGTCTCCAGCGGAACGCCGTACTGGAGGCCGACGGAGACGGCGATGGAGAAGGCGTCCATCATGCCCGCGAGGGTGGATCCCTGCTTGGACATCTTCAGGAAGACCTCGCCGAGACCGTCGTCGGGGTAGGAGTTGGCGGTCATGTAGCCCTCGGCGCCACCGACCGTGAAGGACGTGGTGATCCCCGGGCGGCCCTTGGGGAGGCGCTTGCGGACCGGGCGGTACTCGACGACCTTCTCGACCTTGGTCTCGACGGCCGCGGGCTCCTCGGGCTTCTTCTCGTCCGCCGTGTCCTTCTTCTTGGCGGAGAGCGGCTGGCCCACCTTGCAGTTGTCGCGGTAGATCGCCAGCGCCTTGACGCCCAGCTTCCACGCCTCGAAGTAGATCTCCTCGACCTCTTCGACGGTCGCCGTCTCCGGCATGTTGACCGTCTTGGAGATGGCGCCGGAGATCCACGGCTGGATCGCGGCCATCATGCGGACGTGGCCCATCGGGGAGATGGCGCGCTCGCCCATGGCGCAGTCGAACACCTCGTAGTGCTCCTGCTTGAGGCCGGGAGCGTCGATCACGTTGCCGTGCTCGGCGATGTGGGCGACGATCGCCTCGATCTGCTCCTCCTGGTAGCCCAGGCGGCGCAGGGCCTGCGGGACGGTGCCGTTGACGATCTGCATCGAGCCGCCGCCGACCAGCTTCTTGAACTTCACCAGCGCGAGGTCGGGCTCGACACCGGTGGTGTCGCAGGACATCGCGAGACCGATGGTGCCGGTCGGCGCCAGGACGGACGCCTGGGAGTTACGGAAACCGTTCTTCTCGCCGAGACGCAGGACGTCCTGCCAGGCCTCCGTGGCGGCGGCCCAGACCGGGTTGTCCAGGTCGTCCATGCGGACGGCCGTGCCGTTGGCGTCGGCGTGCTGCTTCATGACGCGCTGGTGGGCGTCGGCGTTGCGGGCGTAGCCGTCGTAGGTGCCGACGACCTCGGCCAGCTCGGCGGAGCGGCGGTAGGCCGTACCCGTCATCAGGGAGGTGATGGCGCCGGCCAGGGCGCGGCCGCCGTCGGAGTCGTAGGCGTGGCCGGTGGCCATCAGCAGGGCGCCGAGGTTGGCGTAGCCGATGCCGAGCTGGCGGAACGCGCGGGTGTTCTCGCCGATCTTCTGGGTCGGGAAGTCCGCGAAGCAGATCGAGATGTCCATCGCGGTGATGACCAGCTCGACGACCTTCTGGAAGCGCTCCGTCTGGAAGGACTGGTTGCCCTTGCCGTCGTCCTTCAGGAACTTCATCAGGTTCAGCGAGGCCAGGTTGCAGGACGTGTTGTCCAGGTGCATGTACTCGCTGCACGGGTTCGACGCGGTGATCCGGCCGGACTCGGGGCAGGTGTGCCAGTTGTTGATCGTGTCGTCGTACTGGATGCCCGGGTCGGCGCAGGCCCAGGCGGCCTCGGCGATCTTGCGGAAGAGCGCCTTGGCGTCGACCTCCTCGATGACCTCGCCGGTCATCCGGGCCCGCAGACCGAACTTGTCGCCCGCCTCGACCGCCGTCATGAACTCGTCGTTCACGCGGACCGAGTTGTTGGCGTTCTGGTACTGGACGGAGGCGATGTCGTCGCCGCCCAGGTCCATGTCGTAGCCCGCGTCGCGCAGGACGCGGATCTTCTCCTCCTCCTTGACCTTGGTCTCGATGAAGTCCTCGATGTCGGGGTGGTCGACGTCGAGCACGACCATCTTGGCGGCGCGGCGGGTGGCACCACCGGACTTGATGGTGCCGGCGGAGGCGTCGGCGCCGCGCATGAAGGAGACCGGGCCGGAGGCGTTGCCGCCGGAGGAGAGCAGCTCCTTGGAGGAGCGGATGCGGGAGAGGTTCAGGCCGGCCCCGGAGCCGCCCTTGAAGATCATGCCCTCTTCCTTGTACCAGTCGAGGATCGACTCCATGGAGTCGTCGACGGACAGGATGAAGCAGGCGGAGACCTGCTGGGGCTGCTTGGTGCCGACGTTGAACCAGACGGGGCTGTTGAAGCTGAAGATCTGGTGCAGGAGCGCGTACGCCAGCTCGTGCTCGAAGATCTCGGCGTCGGCGGGGGAAGCGAAGTACTTGTAGTCCTCACCGGCCTTCCGGTACGTCTTCACGATGCGGTCGATCAGCTGCCTCAGGCTGGTCTCGCGCTGCGGGGTGCCGACGGCACCGCGGAAGTACTTGCTGGTGACGATGTTGACCGCGTTCACCGACCAGAAGTCGGGGAACTCGACGCCACGCTGCTCGAAGTTGACCGAGCCGTCGCGCCAGTTGGTCATGACGACGTCACGGCGCTCCCACGTCACCTCGTCATACGGGTGCACTCCGGGCGTGGTGTGGATGCGCTCGATACGCAGTCCCTTGGTGGCCTTGGTGCCCTTGGCTCGGGAACCTCGTGCCGGACCGCTCGCCGTCTCTGTCATGCCGCCTCCCTGTACGGGCGAAAACGCCCTGAAGTGCCCATTTGTTCCTATGGACACGTGTTTCCGTCTTGCGTCGCGGGCACCCTCAGCCGCCGCCCGCAACAGGTCTTTGTTCGCCGCCGCACGACCGGAACCGGGATCCGTGCCCGGGTTCCGGCCCGCCGGTCAGTCGGCGGCGCGCGCGGGCGCGGGGACCTCGGTGGTCCCGCCGGGCCCGCGATCGTCTTCCTGGCTCCCCGTTCCCGCGTCCTGCCCGTCCACGCCGGGGCCTCGCGTCGCCTGCCTCAGCTCCGCGATGGCGGCCTCGAAGTCCTCGAGCGAGTCGAACGCCCGGTAGACCGAGGCGAACCGCAGAAAGGCGACGAGGTCCAGCTCCTGAAGCGGACCGAGTATGGCCAGCCCCACGTCGTGGGTGGTCAGCTCGGCGCTTCCGGTCGCGCGCACCGCCTCTTCGACCCGCTGCCCGAGCTGGGCGAGCGCGTCCTCGGTGACAGGCCGCCCCTGGCACGCCTTGCGCACGCCGTTGATGACCTTGGTGCGGCTGAACGGCTCGGTGACTCCGGACCGCTTCACCACCATGAGCGAGCACGTCTCCACGGTCGTGAAACGACGGGAGCAGTCAGGGCACTGGCGGCGCCTGCGGATGGACGTGCCGTCGTCGGTCGTACGACTGTCGACCACGCGGCTGTCGGGGTGCCTGCAGAAGGGGCAGTGCATGTTCTCCAACCCTCCTCACAGCAGACTCGTCAGCCTCGCTGGACCCATGGGCCTCGCGAAGCAGCCCTAAGCATAGGCGATCGTCGAGCCGGTTCCGACCGGGGGGACCACAACTTGTGGGCTGCTGTAGCCATCCAACCACTAGATGTGGGGATCGGCCGATACGTGGAGGCAGAGACGCGTGTCGCGCCGGACCGGCACCCCGGGCGCCGGCGGGGGCCCGCGGAAACACGCGGGCGCACAGCCGCGGCGCCGTGGCGCTCGCGGGGATACGGTGGGCGCCACAGGGAGAAGGCGTGGCGCTCCCGCAGAGAACGGGCCCCGGCCCCCGGACCGCGGGATTCCGGATGGCAGACTGAGGACACCGCCCATGAGGCGACCGGCCTCGGTGGTGAAGAGTACACAATGGGCGCTTTTGTCCGGCAAGTGTCGCGTGACCCATACACCCAGACACACGATCACGACAGGTGAATCGGACTTTTTCACTCGAACGTGTGTTTGGCGCAACCTTTCGAAAGCAACTACCGTTGTGCAGCAGGGAGACCATCGAGAGGGGCCGACGTGACCACCACCGCAGACAGTGCCGCCATCACCGCCCAGGACCGCTCCCAGGGCCGGGTCGAGCCGGTACACGCGATGAACGAAGCCACGAATCCCGAGGGACACAAGCGCTCCCTGCCGGGCCGACCTCCAGGCATCCGGGCGGACAGCTCCGGACTCACCGACCGGCAGCGCCGGGTGATCGAGGTCATCAGGGACTCGGTGCAGCGGCGGGGCTACCCGCCGTCCATGCGGGAGATCGGCCAGGCCGTCGGTCTCTCCAGCACGTCCTCGGTCGCCCATCAGCTGATGGCGCTGGAGCGCAAGGGCTTCCTGCGCCGCGACCCGCACCGCCCGCGCGCCTACGAGGTCCGCGGGTCGGACCAGACGGTCACCGTGCAGCCCACGGACACCGCCGGCAAGCCCGCCGCGTCGTACGTCCCCCTGGTCGGCCGGATCGCCGCCGGCGGCCCCATCCTCGCGGAGGAGTCCGTCGAGGACGTCTTCCCCCTCCCCCGCCAGCTCGTCGGCGACGGTGAACTCTTCGTCCTCAAGGTCGTCGGCGACTCCATGATCGAGGCCGCGATCTGTGACGGCGACTGGGTCACCGTGCGCCGCCAGCCGGTCGCCGAGAACGGCGACATCGTGGCCGCCATGCTCGACGGCGAGGCCACCGTCAAGCGCTTCAAGCGCGAGGACGGCCACGTCTGGCTCCTCCCCCACAACGCGGCCTACGAGCCGATCCCCGGCGACGACGCCACCATCCTGGGCAAGGTCGTCGCCGTACTGCGGCGCGTCTGACCGCTGTGGCGGGCGAGCCCTGCTCGCCCGCACTCCCTGACCGGGCCCCGGGACCCCTGCGCCGGTTCCGGGGCCCTGCTCGCCTCCGAGGCGGCCCGGCGAGGCCGAGTCGACCGAGGGGTGGCCGATCCGGCCACCCCTCGCTCAGCTACGGTCCGCCCTCGGCCGGGTCACTTCCCGTCCGCCGTCGCCGCCGCGTCGATCGCGGCGAGGGACCTGCGGACCTGATTACGGTCCGTGGTGTACCAGAAGTCCGGAAGTGACGCCTTGAGATAAGCGCCGTAGCGCGCGGTCGCCAGCCGCTGGTCGAGCACGGCGACCACACCGCGGTCACCGGACGCCCGGACGAGACGGCCGGCCCCCTGCGCCATGAGCAGGGCGGCGTGGGTGGCGGCCACCGCCATGAAGCCGTTGCCGCCGGCGTCCTCGACCGCCTTCTGGCGCGCGCTCATCAAGGGGTCGTCGGGACGCGGGAACGGGATCTTGTCCATGACGACCAGCTGACAACTGGGGCCCGGGACGTCGACGCCCTGCCAGAGCGACAGCGTGCCGAAGAGACACGTCTTCGGGTCGGCGGCGAAGTTCTTGATCAGTTCGCCGAGCGTCTCCTCGCCCTGGAGGAGGATCGGGAACTCCGGGATCCGCGAGCGCAGCTCCTCCGCGGCGAGCTGGGCGGCCCGCATGGAGGAGAACAGCCCGAGCGTGCGCCCGCCGGCCGCCTGGATCAGCTCGGTCAGCTCGTCCAGCATGTCGGCGCGGTCACCGTCGCGCGCCGGACGCGCCAGGTGCTTGGCGACGTACAGGATGCCCTGCCGGGGGTAGTCGAAGGGCGAGCCGACGTCGACGCCCTTCCACTTCGGCAGGTCCTCGCCCTCCGCGCCCTCCGGGCCGAGCCCCAGGGAGGCGCCGACCCCGTTGAAGTCGCCGCCCAGCTTCAGCGTGGCCGAGGTGAGGACCACGGACCGGTCGGCGAAGAGCTTCTCCCGGAGCAGGCCGGAGACCGACATGGGAGCGACCCGGAGGGACGCGCCGAAGCGGTCGTGCCGTTCGTACCAGACGACGTCCCACTCCGAGCCGTTCACGACCCGCTCCGCCACGTCGTGCACCGACTCCACCGAGGCGAGCGCCTGCTTGCGGACCGCGTCCTCGTCCTGGACGGACTTGTCGCGGGTCGCGCCGATCGCGGAGATCACCGTACGGGCGGCGTCCCGCAGGGCCGTCAGGGCATAGCCGAGGTCTTCCGGGATCTCCTCCAGGCGGCCGGGCAGCGCGAGTTCCATGAGCCGCTCGAAGCCCTCGGCGGCGGTCTGGAGCTGGTCGGCGGCCTTCTCGTTGACCAGTTTGGCGGCTCGGCGGACCGCTCGGTTGACCTGGCCGGGAGTGAGTTCGCCGGTGGCGACGCCGGTGACGCGGGAGACGAGTTCGTGTGCCTCGTCCACGATCAGCACCTCGTGCTGCGGCAGCACCGGGGCGCCTTCGATGGCGTCGATGGCCAGCAGGGCGTGGTTCGTGACCACGACCTCGGCCAGCTTGGCCCGCTCCCGGGCCATCTCCGCGAAGCACTCCGCGCCGTACGCGCACTTCGACGCGCCCAGGCACTCCCGCGACGACACCGACACCTGCGCCCAGGCGCGGTCGGAGACACCGGGGGTGAGGTCGTCCCGGTCGCCGTTCTCGGTCTCGTCCGCCCAGTCCCGCAGCCGCAGCAGGTCCTGGCCCAGCTTGCTGGTGGGCGCGGCGGCCTCGAACTGGTCGAAGAGGCCCTCCTCCTCGTCCTGCGGCATGCCCTCGTGCAGGCGGTGCAGGCACAGGTAGTTCGACCGGCCCTTGAGCATGGCGAAGTCGGGGCGGCGGCGCAGCAGCGGGTGCAGGGCGTCCACCGTGCGCGGCAGGTCCCGCTCCACGAGCTGGCGCTGCAGGGCGAGGGTGGCCGTCGCCACGATCACCCTGTCTCCGTGCGCGAGCGCGGGCACGAGATAACCCAGCGACTTACCGGTGCCGGTGCCGGCCTGGACCAGCAGGTGGGATCCGTCGTCGATCGCCTCGGCGACCGCTTCGGCCATGGTCACCTGGCCGGGGCGCTCCGTGCCGCCGACGGCGGAGACGGCGGCATGCAGGAGTTCGGAGAGGGAGGGCTTCGTCATAGCCCGACCACCCTACGGCCCTGCACTGACAAACGGGGGGTCGTGGCGGGGGCGGGGGGCTGGATCACGGCCGGGGCTCCTGGGTGGTGGCGGGTCGGTGGGGGGTGACTGGGCGAGGGCGGCTCGGGGGCTCACGGGAGGAGGGTGGCTCGGAGGCTCACTGGAGGAGGGTGCCTCGGATGGTCAGCTATCCGAGGGGCGCCTCGGAGGCTCGGCCTCGGGGCTCGGCTCTCCGCTCTCGGCTCTCGGCGGGCGTGGACGCGCGCCGAATTTTTTCTCCCGCCCGGGAACACCGCGGCACCGCCGTTCGTCTCTCATGGTGAGCACCCGTGCACGGTGCGCTACAGCACATCGCGCAGGACCCGGTCCCGGATCATGAGGGCGGCCTGCTTGCCGGGCAGGTCGACCTCGGCCTCGAACCGGAAACCGGCGTTCAGGAACGCGGCGACGGAAGGAGTGTTGCGAAGATCGGGTTCCGCCACCACCCGGGTGCAGGCGGGGCGCCTATCGAGGATCAGGTCGGCCACGGCACGCAGCAGGACGGACCCCAGCCCTCGGGCCCGGTTCGCGGCGTCGCCGACGAGGAGATGGATCCCGGCGTCGTGCGGACGGGCCGGGTAGCGGCGGGCCAGTGGATCCAGGTCCGCCCGGTAGACCTCCCAGTAGCTCATCGGGGTGCCGTCCAGCACGCCGAGACACGGGACGCAGCGCCCGTCGCCGTGGAACTGGGCCCGCACGTGGTCCTCGGTCCGCCGCCGGGGCCCGGCGAGTTCCCAGAAGTCGGCGACGGCCGGGTCGTTCATCCACCGGTGGATGAGCGGCACGTCCTGGTCTACGCGTACGGGCACGAGCCGGAAGGCGCCGGCCGGGGTCGTGACCGGGCCCCAGGCGGCGAGCCGGCCGAGGGGTCCGGCCGTCGTCCCGGCCCGCAGGGCGAGGAACTCGGCGGGCAGCTCCAGGTTCAGCGTGTCCTCGCCGTCCGGGTCGTCGTCCTCGACGGTGAGCCGGCCGAACGGGGAGGTCCGGGGGCCAGCGGTGGACTCCCGTGGACCGGCGCTGTTCAGGTGGGCGAAGGCGGGGCCGGTCCCGGCGATCACTTCGGTGGGAGGCACGGGTGCTCTCCTCTCAGGAGACGAGGTGGGTCAGGGTCCTCGGAGGTCCGGCAAGGCGGCGCGCGGTGGGCGCGGTCCGCTCAGGCGGTGCGCGGAGGGGTGCTGCTCAGGAATGAAGGGGGTTGGCGATGGTGACGTAGACGGACTGGGTGTCGACCGGGCCGGCGAGTTCGTCGAGTCCGCGCAGCCGGGTCAGCAGGTTGGCCTTGCAGCGCAAGCCGGGCGAGTCGAGCAGGAGGCCGGGCAGGGAGGAGCGCAGCGGTGCCGGCCCCGAGGCCAGGGCGGCGAGGAACCGGCGGAAGGCCGCGAGGAGCAGTCGCTCGTCGGCGAGGTGCTGGGAGCCGAGGGCACCGATCAGGCCGAAGACGTTGTTCACGGCGAGGTAGTAGGCGAAGCGTTCGTCGGCTACCTCGTCCGGGACGAAGGTGTCGCTGTGCTCGCCGATGCCGGGCAGCCGGGAGGCCAGTTCGGCCCGCCGGGACGCGCGGAAGTAGTACCCCTGGTTGTCGCGGTACCGGCCGCCGGCGGGCCAGCCGTCGCCGTCCAGCAGGAGCAGCGTGTTCTGCTGGTGCGCTTCGAGGGCGATGCCGGCCTCGCCGTCCAGCCAGAGGACGGGCCGGACGACCTGCTCCAGGTAGCGCAGGAACCACTCCGCCGCCACGGCGCCGAGGGGCCGGCCGGTGCGTACGGCGAGCCGTGTGAGGAGGTGGGCCAGGCGTGACCGCACGGGCCAGGTGGCCGGCCTCGGTGCGGTGTCGGCGGGCGGTACGGCGAAGGGGCGGGGTGAGAGGAGTCCGGCGACGCAGCCGATGTCGTCGGCCGGGGTGAACGGGTTGTGCCGGATCATCACGTCGAGTCCCGGCAGGGGCAGTCCGTCCGGGTCGTCGACGGCGAGCCAGGCCGGGTCGCGGACGATGTCGAAGGCGGGGTGCGCCGTCCGCCACCGCTCGGCGAGCCCGGTGCGCAGCAGCCGGTGGACCTCGACTCCGCGGTGGAGTTCCTTGCGCAGGTTCTCCCGCCGGGAGTTGGTGATGCGCAAGGCCAGCGAGAGCTTGAGCATCGCGGGGGCGCCGGGCCGGTGGACGGTGCGTACGGAGGAGGTGGGGTGCCAGTGGGTGCCGAGCGGTCCTAGGTCGCGGAGGAGGCCGGAGTCGAGGAGTGCGGCGACGGCCGGGCGGTGCCGTACCTCGCGTGCCTGCCAGGGGTGCAGGGGCAGGGCGGTGTAGCCGTCGGGCAGCGGCAGGCCGGGGCCGGCGAGGCGGCGGACGAGATCACCGGCGGGAACGGGATGGCCGCGCTCGGTCCAGGCCGAGTCGGTGGCGAGGAGGGAGGGGGCGACAGCGAACCAGTGCAGGGGGAAGGAGCCGTGCGTCTCGGGTGAGTAGCGGCCGGCTTCCGCCTCGGTCAGGCCTTCCCGGCTCTTCGGGGCCGGGTGCAGCGGGTGCCCGAGGAGGAGGGCCTGTTCGGCGCTGAGGAAGAGGTCGGGGGCGTCGGCCGGGTGGTCACGCCGGTGCCGGATGAACTCCGCGGTACGGCGGACGGAGTCGGCGACCCTGGCCACGAGGTCGCCGTCGTCGTCGGGACCGTGGCCGGTGGCCGGGTCAGGTGCGGGGTCCTCGGCTGGGGCGGGGTGGGAGCCGCTGCCTGGAGGGGTGCCGGGGCCGGCACCCGGTCGAGTGCCGGTGCCGCCTGCGGGTCCGGGGATGGTGCCGGTGCTGCCGCCGGGAGGCGTACCGGGGCCGTCGAGGAGGAGTGGTCGGGCCCCGTCATCCGGGGTGTGCGGCGTGGTCGCCTGGGTGCCGGGTGACTCCCTGGACAGCAGGGCCGCGAGGGTGACGGCGTCGACGGGTGGCGCGGTGTCGGGCGCGTAGGCGAGGCGGGGCGGGCCGAAGCGGTGCCATCCGGTCGCGGACCAGTAGCGGACCGGCGCGATCAGGGCGGTGCCGCTGGCGGGCAGCGGGATGCGCAGGCTCGCGGTGGCGGGGGCGGCGAGGCCGGTCTCCCGTACCCAGCACCGCAGGAGGTTCTCGGCGGTGGCGGCCTGGGCCGCACCGCGGGGATCGGGGTCCTCCAGCGGGTCGGGGCCGGGCACCGTCCGGCGCGCGGGGTCCACCTGGCGCTTCTTCTGCTGGGGGACGGCGTCGGTGAGGGGTACGGCGGGCTGGGCGGCGGGGTCTCCCTGGTCGTCGGGGGCGCCGGAGCGGCCGTCGGGGGTGGGGGTGGCGTTCATGACGGCTCCTCTGGGCTGAAGTGGGGTGGCGCGGCCTGCCTCCGGCACCCGCTCGGCCGTCCCGGACCGGTGACCGGCGGCTGCCTGGGCGGCGTGCGGCCGGGAGCCGGGCGGACGGGGAGAGCGGGTGGGTCGAGGGGCTGTGAGGTGGTGGCCGGCGGTCGGTGCCGGCCGGGGTGCCCGGAAGGGGGCGGAGTGCGGAAGGGATGCGGGGAGGGCCGTAAGGCCCGGGCCGGCGACGGTGGCCGGGTGGGGCGTGTCCGCGGGTCAGCCGGTGGGCTGGGCGGAGTCCGGGCGGCGTTGCCGGTGCGGGCCGTGGGTCGGGCCATGGGTCGTCTGGTGCCGGACGGCTGCCGCGATCGCGTCGGTCAGGCGGTCGAGTACGGCCGTCACCTGTTCGTCGCTGATCGTCAGCGGCGGAAGCAGCCGGACCACGGACGCGTGCCGGCCGCCGAGTTCCACGATGAGTCCGCGGCGCAGACACTCGCGCTGGACCGCCGCGGCGAGTTCGGGCGCGGCCGGGTACGGAACACGGCGGGGAACCGGTCGGGTCGGTGCCGCGGTCGGGCCGCCGGGGATACCTGGGGCAGCCCAGGCACCGGAACCGGGACCGGGACCGTCGAGGATGGTGGGGGCGCCCGTCGCGCCGGGGTGGCCGGCGACGGGGCCGTCGGGGATGCCGGTTGCTTGGGGACGACCGGTACCGGGGTCGTCGGGGATGCCGGGCGCGCCGGCGGGGCTGCGCTCTGCCGGGGTCGTCCGGTCCGGCTCCGGGTTCACCAGTTCGATGCCGATCATCAGTCCGCGGCCCCGTACGTCTCCCACCCAGGCGTACTCCCGGGTGAGGTCCGCGAGCTGCGTCAGCATGCGGGAGCCGAGGGTGGCGGCTCGTTCGGCGAGGGCGTTCTCGCGGACGTAGGCGAGGGTGGCGGTGCCCGCCGCCATGGCGAGCTGGTTGCCGCGGAAGGTGCCGGCGTGGGCGCCGGGCTGCCAGGTGTCGAGATCGTCGCGGTAGACGATGACGGCCAGCGGGAGGCTGCCGCCGATGGCCTTGGACAGGACCATGACGTCGGGCGTGATGCCGCTGTGGTCGACGGCCCAGAAGGCGCCGGTGCGGCCGACTCCGGTCTGGACCTCGTCGGCGATCAGCGGGATGGAGCGGTCCGCCGTGAGCCGGCGCATACGGCGCAGCCAGTCGTCCGGCGCGGGGATCACTCCGCCCTCGCCCTGGACGGGTTCGAGGATTATCCCGGCCGGCAGGGGTACGCCGGACTTGGGATCGTCCAGGAGGGTCTCGGTCCAGCGGGCGGCGAGTTCGGCGCCGGACGGGCCGCCGAGACCGAACGGGCAGCGGTAGTCCTGCGGATAGGGCAGGCGGGTCACCCGGACGTCCTGGGCACCGCCGGAGGCGGCCAGGGCGCCGGCGGTCATGCCGTGGTAGGCGCCGGTGAAGGCGAGGACGCCGCTGCGGCCGGTCGCGGTGCGGACCAGTTTGAGGGCGGCCTCGACGGCGTCGGTGCCGGCCGGTCCGCAGAACTGGACGCGGGCATGGGCGGCGAGTCCGGGCGGGAGGGTGCTGAACAGCTCGGTGACGAAGGCGTCCTTGACCGGGGTGGCGAGGTCCAGGACGGAGAGGGGCGCTCCGGAGTCGAGGACCCCGCGGATGGCCTCCAGGACGACCGGGTGGTTGTGGCCGAGGGCGAGGGTGCCGGCACCGGAGAGGCAGTCCAGGTAACGGCGGCCGTCGGCGCCCTCGATGGTGAGCCCGCGCGCCCGCACGGGAACGATGGGCAGGGCGCGGGCGTAGGTGCGTGCCGAGGACTCCCGCGCCGACTGGCGTCTGAGGATCCCCTCCTGCACGGCCCGCGCTTCCCCGGGTGTGCCTCCAGCCATCGACTCCGTTACGGCCACGGCGCGTTGTCCTCCCGGCTGCTCACAGGCGAGTTGGTCTACGGGTACCGGCCCGGACGCCGGGCCACACCGGCTACAACCGCCGACCGTTCGGGCGGTTACGGGGTCGCGGTGAGAACCTTGGCCGGACGGCGTGGCTGTCGTGACCCGCCGTCTCGCCGACCGGCGCCCGGACGGCGGCCGTTGGGGTCGCCGGGCAGCGCGGGCGCCGGAGCCGTCGGACCGCGCGGGCGCCGGGGCGTGGGCGTCGGGCCGCGCGCGCCGGGTCGTCAGGCCGGTGCGCGCGGGGGTCGTCGGGCCGGAGGGCGCCGGGCGTTCGTCAGGCCGCGCGCGTGCCGTCAACGGCGGCCGGGGCGCGGCCGAGTCGGGTCGCGCTCCGTCCGGGCGGTGCGCGCGGAGCCGGTTCGTTCCCTGCTCAGGCAGCCTGTGACGGAACCGTTGCCCTCCCGGCAGAACTCCCCCACAGCGACCGCATAGTGTGTGTTGCCGTTCCCAGAAGGCCGCGGGACCGGCAGGAACCGTCCATGGTTCGCCGCCGGTTCCGGGGCCGTAGCGCCGAGTTCCTTTCACAGCAGGGGGAGTCACGAACATGCGATCCATACGGCCGTCGTTCACCGCTCGGCGAGGAAGGGGTGGTCGCCGCACCTCCGCCTCGCTGACGGCGGTCGCCCTCGTCTCGGCGCTGGCGCTGACCGCCACCGCCTGTAACGGCGACGGTGACGACCATGCCGACGGCAACCCGTCCGCGACCGCCGCGGGCACCGGCGACGGAAAGATCAGGATCCCGGAGGACCTCAAGCAGAGGCTCAAGGAGCACGGGATCGACATCGACAAGTGGAAGAACGGCGCCTGGAAGAACTGGAACAAGGACGACTGGCTGCGCGAGGCCAACGACTTCATCAACCCGGTCATCAAGGGCCTGTGGGACCCGGACCGGATGCGCGGCGCCGACGATCCGGACCGGGGCGTCGACGGCAACGACCTCTCGGGTGACCAGGGCGTGACGGACCCGACGCCGACGCCGGTGCAGGCGCAGGCGGTCGCGCCGCCGTACCACTCCAGCGCGGCCACGTCCGGCAAGCTGCTCTTCGACTCCCCCGAGGGCACCATGGTCTGCTCGGCGACGGTCGTGCAGGACCCGGCGCACCCGGGCAAGTCGAACCTCGTCTGGACGGCCGGTCACTGTGTGCACGCGGGCAAGAAGGGCGGCTGGTACCGCAACATCGCCTTCGTGCCGTCGTACAACGACCAGGGCATGTCGGCGGCCGGGCTGGAGCACGCGACCCGGGCCGAGGTCGCGCCGTACGGCGTGTGGTGGGCCGACGCGGCGAAGACCTCGCAGCAGTGGATCAGCGAGGGCGGCCAGACGGGCGGCAACGGTGCCTCGTACGACTTCGCCGTCATCCATGTGGCGCCGGAGCAGGGCGGCAACGGCAAGTCGCTGGAGGAGACGGTCGGCGGGGCGCTGCCGGTCGACTTCGACGCGCCGGCCGTGCCGAAGGTGGACAACATCACCGCGACCGGTTACCCGGCGGCGGCGCCGTACGACGGCCGGCTGCTGTACCAGTGCCAGGACAAGCCGGGGCGGCTCTCCATCGAGCAGTCCGACCCGACGATGTACCGCATCGGCTGCTCGATGACCGGTGGGTCCTCCGGCGGCGGCTGGGTGGAGACGGGCGCCGACGGCAAGCCGGCGCTGGTGTCGAACACGTCCATCGGCCCGGTGAGCGCGGGCTGGCTGGCCGGTCCCCGGCTGGGCGAGGTGGCCAAGAAGCTGTACGACTCGGTGAGCGAGCAGTTCGCCGGGCGATGAGACGAGCCGGGCGGCGCGGTCGGTGTGCCGACGCGGTGAACCCGGCGAGGCCCCGCCGCCCACCCGCGCGCTGAACACGGCGAAGGCCCGCCGCCCCTGGAGGGGGCGGCGGGCCTTCGTGGTGCCGTGTGGCGTGGTGCCGTGTGCCGTGGGTCAGGCTGCGGAGACCGGTGTGTACGGGGTCAGGTCCGCCGCCAGTTCCTCGTGCACCCGGACCTTGAGCAGGGTGCCCTCCGCGGTGTGCTCCTCGGAGAGCACCTCGCCCTCGGTGTGGGCGCGGGCGACCAGCTTGCCGTGGGTGTAGGGCACGAGCGCTTCGATCTCGACCGCGGGGCGGGGCAGCTCGTCGTCGATCAGGGCGAGCAGCTCCGCGATGCCCTGGCCGGTGCGCGCCGAGACGGCGATCGAGCGCTTCTCGACCCGCAGCAGCCGCTGGAGGACCAGCGGGTCGGCCGCGTCCGCCTTGTTGATCACGACGATCTCGGGCACGCCGGTGGCGCCGACGTCCCGGATCACCTCGCGCACGGCGGCGAGCTGCTCCTCCGGGGTGGGGTGCGAGCCGTCCACCACGTGCAGGATGAGGTCGGAGTCGCCGACCTCCTCCATGGTGGAGCGGAACGCCTCGACCAGGTGGTGCGGCAGGTGCCGGACGAAGCCGACGGTGTCGGTCAGCGTGTACAGCCGGCCGCCCGGGGTCTCGGCCCGGCGGACGGTCGGGTCCAGGGTCGCGAACAGGGCGTTCTCGACCAGGACACCGGCGCCCGTGAGGCGGTTGAGCAGGGAGGACTTGCCGGCGTTGGTGTAGCCCGCGATGGCCACGGACGGCACCTTGTGGCGCCGGCGCTCCTGGCGCTTGATCTCGCGGCCGGTCTTCATCTCCGCGATCTCCCGGCGCATCTTCGCCATCTTCTCGCGGATCCGGCGCCGGTCCGTCTCGATCTTGGTCTCACCGGGGCCACGCGTGGCGAGGCCGCCGCGACCGCCACCCATCTGCCGGGACAGCGACTGACCCCAGCCGCGCAGCCGCGGCAGCATGTACTGCATCTGCGCGAGCGCGACCTGCGCCTTGCCCTCGCGGGACTTGGCGTGCTGGGCGAAGATGTCCAGGATCAGGGCCGTACGGTCGATGACCTTGACCTTGGCCACGTCCTCGAGCTGGATCAGCTGGCCGGGGCTCAGCTCACCGTCGCAGATGACGGTGTCCGCGCCCGTTTCGAGGACGATGTCCCGCAGCTCGGCGGCCTTGCCGGAGCCGATGTAGGTGGCCGGGTCGGGCTTGTCGCGGCGCTGGATGACGCCGTCGAGCACGAGCGCGCCCGCCGTCTCCGCGAGGGCGGCCAGCTCCGCGAGGGAGTTCTCGGCGTCCTGTGCGGTGCCGGTGGTCCATACGCCGACGAGCACGACCCGCTCCAGACGGAGCTGGCGGTACTCGACCTCGGTGACGTCCTCCAGCTCGGTGGAGAGGCCGACGACGCGGCGCAGGGCCGCGCGCTCGGAGCGGTCGAACTGTTCTCCGTCCCGCTCGCCGTCGATCTCGTGGCTCCAGGCGACGTCCTCTTCCATCAGGGCATCGGCCCGAAGACCCTCGGGATAGGTGTGCGCGAGGCGCTTGGTGTCCTGGGGAGAGGAAGAAGAGGAGGTCATTGGATCCTTACGTCGATAGGGTTGCCGTTGCGGCATCGGTGCGGCGATCACGAGGACCGCTCGTCTTGTTCAACGCACGGGTACCCCGGGAGATTCCCGTGTCCCCTGCGTGCGCCGACCCGTAGATGGTCGCACGGGACGGCGCGTCTCGTCACGGGGTTATCGCCGGGTGTGGGGCGGGGCTCCCTTGGCCGCCGCGGTCGGCTTCCAGTCCGGGTGGCCGGGCATGGGCGGGGTCTTCTCGCCGTACAGCCAGGGCCTGAGGAAGTCGCCCAGGTCGCGGCCGGCGACGGCGGAGGCCAGCCGGACGAAGTCGGCGGTGGTGGCGTTGGCGTCCTGGTGCTCGTCGACCCAGATCCGCTCCAGCCGCTCGAAGGCCGGCCGGCCGATCTCCTGCCGCAGGGCGTAGAGGACGAGGGCGGCGCCGTCGTAGACGTTGGGCCGGAAGATGCCGATCTTCTGGCCGGGGGCGGGCGGCTTGGGCCGGGCGGGCGGGCCGCCGGCCTCGCGCCAGCGGTCGGAGGCGCCGTAGGCGGCCTTCATCCGGTCGGCCAGCGGCCGGTGCGCGGTCTCCTCGGAGTACAGCGCCTCGTACCAGGTGGCGTGGCCCTCGTTCAGCCAGACGTCGGACCAGGCGCGCGGGGTGACGCTGTCGCCGAACCACTGGTGGGACAGTTCGTGGACGAGGATCGACTCCAGGTACCACTGCGGGTAGTCACCCTCGGTGAACAGCTTCTTCTCGAAGAGCGAGAGGGTCTGGGTCTCCAGTTCGAAGCCGGTGGAGGCCCCGGCCATGAGGACGCCGTAGGTCTCGAACGGGTACCGGCCGACCTTGCTCTCCATCCAGGCGATCTGGTCGGGTGTCTTCGCGAGCCAGGGTTCGAGGGCCTTGCGGTCGGCGGCGGGCACGACGTCGCGCAGGGGCAGTCCGTGCGGTCCCTCGCGGCGTACGACGGCGGAGCGGCCGATGGACACCTGGGCGAGTTCGGTGGCCATGGGGTGCTGGGTGCGGTAGGTCCAGGTGGTGGTGGGGCCGACCCGCTCGGCGCCGGCGGGCAGGCCGCCCGCGACGACCGTGTAGTCCTTCGGCGCGGTGATCCGGAAGGTGAACATCGCCTTGTCGGACGGGTGGTCGTTGCACGGGAACACCAGGTGGGCGGCGTCGGCCTGGTTCGCCATGGCGAGGCCGTCCGCGGTGCGCACCCAGCCGCCCTGCTGGTCCGCGCCGTAGACGGGGTCGCTGGTGTGCCGGACGGTGATGCGGGTCCAGTCGCCCTCGGCCAGCGGGTGCGGCGGGGTGACGACGAGGTCCTCGCCGGCGCCGGTGAACTCGGCGGGGCGTCCGTCGACCTCGACGGAGCGCACGGTGCCGTGCGCGAAGTCCAGGTTGAGCTGCTCCAGGTCGGCGGTGGTCCAGGCGTCGATGGTGGTGACGGCCTCCAGCGGCTTGTCGTTGCTGCCGGAGTAGGTGAGGGAGATGTCGTACGAGGCGACGTCGTAGCCGGGGTTGCCGAGGTAGGGGTAGAGCCGGTCGCCGACGCCGAGGGGTTCGGCCGGGGCCGCGGCGGCGACGAGGCAGACGCAGACCGCGGAGGCGAGCAGGGCCGCCGCGCGGTGCCGCGAGATCGGGGAGCGGGTCCGGTGCGGCAAGGGCGTGGGGCGGGGCCGGCGCCCGGGGGTCTCGGGCCGGGTCCGGGCGCGGGAGCGGGGGGTGAGCAGCATGGACCACCGCTACCAGGGCCGGTCCGCCCGGCGGCGGCGACGCGCGCCCGGCCCACTCGATCGGGTAGCCGGACGCCCGCGTCAGGAGGGCGGTGTCTGGTGCTGGGCGCGGCCGACGTCGTACACCCCGGGCACGTCCCGCATGGCGCGCATCAGGGCCGGGAGCCGGGCGGCGTCGGGGAGCTGGAGGGTGTAGGTGTGCCGGACCCGCTGCTGGCTGGGCGGTTCGACGGTGGCGGAGACGATCTCGGCGCCTTCCAGGGCGATGGCCTCGGTCAGGTCGGCGAGCAGATGGGGGCGGCCGAACGATTCGGCGACCAGGGTGACCCGGCATCCGGCGGTGTCGCCCCAGCGCACGCCGGTCTCCGCGCGCCCCACGCTCTTCATGTGCGCCACCACGGCGCACTCCACGCGGTGCACGGTCACCACTCCGCCGCGCACCGGGAACCCGGTGATCTCGTCCGGCGGTACGGGCGTGCAGCACCCGGCGAGCCGTACGACGGCGCCGGGCCGGTCCGCGAGGACGTCGGCGGGCCGGGGCCACGGGGCGGGTCCGGCGCCGTCGGAGGCCGCGTCCGGGTGGGTGGCGGAGGCGGTCGTCGCCGCGGTGCCCGGTGCGGCGGTGGTCCCGGCGGGCGTGTCCCGGGTGCCGCGCGGTCCGGCGCCGTCGTCCGGGTCGGCGCCGCCGCCGGGGTGGGTGGCCAGCCAGCGCTGGATGGCGATGCGGGCGGCCGGTGTGTGGGCGTGCTCCAGCCATTCGCGCGACGGCTCGGAGGCCGGGTCCTGGCCCATCAGGAGCTGGACGGTGTCGCCGTCGCGCAGGACCGTGCTGAGGGTGGCGAGGCGGCCGTTGACGCGGGCGCCGATGCAGGCGTGCGCGTCCTCGCCGTACTGCGCGTAGGCGGCGTCCACGCAGGTGGCGCCCTCGGGCAGGCCGAGGGTGCCGCCGTCGGGGCGGAAGACGGTGATCTCGCGGTCCTGGGCGAGGTCCTCGCGCAGGGTGGACCAGAAGGTGTCCGGGTCGGGCGCGGCCTCCTGCCAGTCGAGGAGGCGGGAGAGCCAGCCGGGCCGGGTCGGGTCGGCGCGTTCGCCGTCGGCGGGGGCGCCGGGCGCTGCCGGGTCGGCCGCGGTGGTGTCGGCGGCGGGCGCGTACGGGTTGCCGAGGGCGACGACGCCGGCCTCGGCGACCTTGTGCATCTGGTGGGTGCGGATGAGGACTTCGACGACCTGGGCGGCGGCGGGGGTCCCCCCGCGCGGGGCGGTGCGCGGCTGGGGCTGGGCGACGGCGGTGTGCAGGGACTGGTAGAGGTTGAACTTCGGTACGGCGATGAAGTCCTTGAACTCCGAGACGACCGGCGTCATACAGGTGTGCAGTTCACCGAGGACGGCGTAACAGTCCGCGTCCTCGTTCACCAGCACCAGCAGCCGGCCGAAGTCGGTGCCGCGCAGCCGGCCGCGTTTGCGGGCCACGCGGTGGACGGAGACGAAGTGCCGGGGACGGATGAGGACTTCGGCGGGGATGCCGGCCTCGCGCAGCACCGCGCGCACCTCCTCGGCGACCTCGGCGAGCGGGTCGGCGGGGCGGGCGGCGTTCTCCGCGACGAGGCCGCGGGTGTGCTCGTACTCCTCGGGGTGGAGGATGGCGAAGACCAGGTCCTCCAGTTCGGTCTTGAGGGCCTGCACGCCGAGGCGTTCGGCGAGCGGGATGAGGACGTCCCGGGTGACCTTGGCGATCCGCGCCTGTTTCTCGGGGCGCATCACGCCGAGGGTGCGCATGTTGTGCAGCCGGTCGGCGAGTTTGATCGACATCACGCGTACGTCGTTGCCGGTGGCGACGAGCATCTTGCGGAAGGTCTCGGGCTCGGCGGCGGCGCCGTAGTCGACCTTCTCCAGTTTGGTGACGCCGTCGACCAGATACCGCACCTCCGCGCCGAACTGCTCGCCCACCTGATCCAGCGTCACCTCGGTGTCCTCGACGGTGTCGTGGAGCAGGGAGGCCGTCAACGTCGTGGTCTCGGCGCCGAGTTCGGCGAGGATCAGGGTCACGGCGAGCGGGTGCGTGATGTACGGCTCGCCGCTCTTGCGCATCTGGCCGCGGTGCGAGGACTCGGCCAGGACGTACGCGCGGCGCAGCGGTTCGAGGTCGGCGTCGGGGTGGTGGGCGCGGTGCGCCTCCACGACGTGGCCGATCGCGTCGGGCAGCCTGTCGCGGGCGGCGGGGCCGAGCAGCGCGGCGCGGCCGAGCCGGCGCAGGTCGAGCCGGGGCCGGGCCTTCCGGCGCGGCGCGTCGGGCGGCGCGGACGCGGTGAGCGCCTGCGCCACCGCCGGGGCCCGCACCACTGGTGGCGCCGCCGGTCCAGGGGTCGCAGGGTTCGTGGCCTCCGCACTCATGGGCACCTCCGGCTCGTGGACCGGCGGACGGAGCCCCAGGGCGCACATGGCTCAGGGATGGCGACGTTCCCCCCGTCCGTGCCGGTGCTTGATGCTACCGACCCCACCACGTGCGACCGACCGCCTCTCGCCGAGCGTGAAACGGATCACCCATTCGAGCGACGGAATCGAGGTTTAGGTTTCCGGGTCAGCCGAACGCCTGGGCCAGCCACTCCGCGTCGAACGTCCCCTCGGCGACGATCACGGCGGGGCCGGTCATCTCGATCTCGCCGTCGGGCCGCTCGGTGATGACCAGGCGCCCGCCGGGCACGTCCACGGTGTACGTCGCCGGGGTGCCGGTGACGGCCGGGTCGGCGCCGTCGCGGCGGGCGGCGGCCACGGCGACGGCGCACGCGCCCGTGCCGCACGAGCGGGTCTCGCCGGAGCCGCGCTCGTGCACGCGCAGGGCGACGTGCCGGGGGCCGCGGTCGACGACGAACTCGACGTTCACACCGTCCGGGTAGGCGGCCGCCGGGCTGACCGGGGGCGCGCTGTGCAGATCGCCGGCCTGCGCCAGGTCGTCGACGAAGGCCACCGCGTGCGGGTTGCCCATGTTGACGTTGCGCGCGGGCCAACTGTGCGCGCCGACGCTCACCGTGACGTCCCCCTCGGGGAGGCGGGCGCGGCCCATGCCGACGGTGACGTCGCCGTTCTTCGCGATGTGGACCGTCTTCACGCCCCCGCGCGTGGCGATGGCGTGGTCGCCTTCGGCGAGCTGACCGGCGTGCTGGAGGTAGCGCGCGAACACCCGCACGCCGTTGCCGCACATCTCGGCGACCGAGCCGTCGCCGTTGCGGTAGTCCATGAACCACTCGGCCTCGCCGGCCATCGCCCGGGCCTCCGGGTGCGCCGCGGACCGTACGACGTGCAGCACGCCGTCCCCGCCGAGGCCCGCCCGGCGGTCGCACAGCGCGGCCACGGCGGCCGGGGACAGGTCGAGGGCGTTGTCCGGGTCCGGCAGGATCACGAAGTCGTTCTCGGTGCCGTGACCCTTGAGGAAGGCGATCCGTGTGCTCATTCCTCGATCGTACGGGAGCGGACCGCACGCCCCTTCCGGGGACGTTCCGGCCGTTCCGGCACGCTCCGGGGACGCGTCAGCGCAGTCTGGCCACCCGCCACACGGCGAGGATCACCACCAGGGCGACCAGCAGGACGTAGCCGAGTACGACGCGCCAGTCGGGGCGGCGGCCGGAGCCGCGCGGGGGCAGGCCGGGCCAGGTGTGGCCGACGCGGCGGGCGGCCATCATGCCCCAGCCGGCCGCGCAGGAGCAGATCAGCAGGCCGAGCATGGCGATGACGGCGCCGCTGTCGCCGAAGTCGAAGGCCAGCGGGAAGGCGAACATCAGGGAGCCGACCGCGGAGAGGCCCACGATGGGCGCGAGCTGCCAGATGCGCAGCCGGCGCTGCGGGCGCAGCTCGACCTCGACCTCCGGGCCGCCCGGATACATCTCCTCGGGCGCCGGTCCGTCGGCGGTGACGCCGCCCGCGGTCTCGTCGGGCCCGTCGTCGGCCAGCCGGTCCCCGGGCAGGCCGTCGTCGGCGAGGCGGTTCTCGGGGGGCCGGGCTTCGGAGAGGCCCACGTCGGGGAGGCCGATTTCGAGGAGGTGGTCGCCGGGCAGGCCGGTGCCGGGGAGGTGGTCCCCGGGTGGGCCGTCGTCGGCGAGGCCGCCGTCTTCGTCCCGGCCGCGGCCGTCACCCTCGGTGGTGACGTGCTCGGCACTGCGTGCGGTGTCGCGAGGGCCGGCCTCCATCGCCACGCGCCCTCCCAACTAGGCTCCACTTGGTCGATCGAAGCTCGATGATGGCACGGCGCCACAGGCCGCGATGACCGGCGGCGCATCCCGATGCCATGACGTGATCAGGCTGTAACCGGTCGTTCGACCAACGCCAGGGCCTGCTGCGGAAGTTCCCCGCGGTCCGCGACGGCCCCACTCAACCAGTGCACCCGGGGATCACGCCTGAACCAGGAATCCTGGCGGCGCGCGAAGCGCTTGGTGGCTCGCACGGTCTCGTCCCGCGCTTCCGTTTCGGTGCACTCCCCGGCCAGCGCCGCCAGTATCTGCTGGTAGCCGAGCGCGCGCGACGCCGTGCGCCCCTCGCGCAGGCCCTGCGCCTCCAGCGCGCGCACCTCGTCCACGAGGCCCGCCTCCCACATGCGGTCCACGCGCCGCGCGATGCGGTCGTCCAGTTCCGGCCGCCCGACGTCGACGCCGATCTGGACGGTGTCGTAGACGGAGTCGTGGCCGGGCAGGTTCGCCGTGAAGGGCCGGCCGGTGATCTCGATCACCTCCAGCGCCCGGACGATACGGCGCCCGTTGCCCGGCAGGATCGCGCGGCCGGCGTCGGGGTCGGCGGCGGCCAGCCGGGCGTGCAGGGCGCCCGGGCCGCGCAGCGCCAGCTCCTCCTCCAGCCGGGCCCGGACCTCCGGGTCGGTGCCGGGGAACTCCAGGTTGTCGACGGCTCCGCGGACGTACAGACCGGAGCCGCCGACCAGGACGGGCCAGCGGCCCTCGGCGAGCAGGGCGTCGATCCGGGCGCGGGCCAGCTTCTGGTACTCGGCGACGGAGGCGGTGACCGTCACGTCCCAGATGTCCAGCAGGTGGTGCGGGACGCCGCCGCGCTCCTCGGGCGTCAGCTTGGCGGTACCGATGTCCATCCCCCGGTACAACTGCATGGAGTCGGCGTTGACGACCTCGCCGCCGAGCTGCTGGGCCAGGAAGACGCCGAGATCGGACTTTCCGGCCGCGGTGGGTCCGACGACGGCGATGACGCGCGGGGCGACGAGTGCACTGCTCACCGCACCAGTCTCGCAAACCTCCCGGCGGGCTCTCGAACGAGTTACGTGACAGGGCGCTTCCCGGGTTCGTTGCCCGGGGCGAGACGCCGCCCGCCGGGCTGCCGGGGGCGGAAACCCGGGCGGCGCAACCGTACGCACCGGGTGACGCGGGATTTCGCCCGCACGAGTACCGTATGGAGTGGATATGGGCGTGTTTGCACGGCTTCTCGGCAGGTCGAAGACGGCTCCGGAGGTGTCGGACGCGGCGGCCCGGACCGGTCTGGAGCCGGACGGGGCCGAGGCGGAGCCGGCGGGCCGGGCGTTGGCGGCGTGGACCGGCGGAGCGGACCCGGAAGGAGCGGACGCCGAAGGAGCGGACGCGACCGGAGCCGGGGCCGTCGTGGCGGAGGCGAGGGATGGCTGGGAGGCGGACGCGGTGGCCGCGACCGGTGTGGTGACCGCGGCGGACGCGGGCGAAGCGGCTGGGGACAGGCGCGAGGCCGTGACCGCGCGGGCGGACACCGGCCGGGACGGCGGGTCCGAGGGCGGCATCCCCCGGCAGCAGTCCGCCGGGCAGGTCGCCGACAGCGCGGCCGGCGAGGGCGCCCGCAGGTAACGGCCCGCGAGGAAGGTGGACCATGGGTCTGATGGACAGCATGAAGGCCAGGCTGGGCCCGGCCAAGGACAAGGTCTCGGACCTCGCCCGGCAGCACGGGGACAAGGTCCAGCACGGGCTCGACAAGGCCGCGAAGGCCGTCGACGAGCGGACCAAGGGCAAGTACAGCGACAAGATCCAGGCGGGCACGGGCAAGGCCAAGGAGGCCGTGGACCGCCTCGCGCAGCAGAGCGGCCCGACGGCGTCACCGACCGGCACGACGGAGTCGACCGGACCGGCGGCTTCGACCGGTACGGCTACTAGCGGTACGTCTTCGACCGGTACGAGGACACCGCCGCCCGACCCGATGACGCCGACCCGCCCGGAGGGATCACCCCCGGAGGGGCCACCGCCGGTTTCCTGAGCCTCGGCCGTGGGCACGGCCTGCGCGGCGGACGGCCGTGGAGCGACACGGCTCCCGGCCCTCCGCCGCCGCTCCTGCCCTCCCGGCCTCAGGACCAGGCCGCGACCAGATACCCCACGCCGTACGGCGCACCCTCGTACAGCAGGGCGCCGGTGAGGCCGGCGTCCTGAGCCGCGCCGGCGAGGATCTGCCAGGGAGCGCGGCCGGCGGCCTGCAGTTCACGGGCGAGTCCGGGGTCCAGCGCGCGCAGGGCCGCCAGGTCCGCCGCGCCGAGCGCCCGCGCGACCTCCGCGTCGAAGGGCGCCGCCCGTTCGTCCAGGTAGCCCGGTGCCTTCAGCGTGCGGCAGGCGCTGGCGTCGCCCAGGACCAGCAGCGCCACCCGCGCGGCCCGGCCGGCGAGTGCGCGGCCGGTCTCGGCGCACCGCTCCGGTTCCAGCGTGTCGGCGACGCCGAGTCCCTCGATCGGGGCGTCGGCCCAGCCGGTCCGCTCCAGCAGCCAGGCACCGACGGCCAGCGAGGCCGGCAGCTCGCGCTCGGGGACGGGCCCGGTGGCGGCTCCCAGGCGTACGTCGACGTCGACCCCGAAACCGCGGAAGGTGCCCGGGGCGCCCTGGGGGAACGTGCCGAGCCCGTCCGGACCGGCGGTGCCGACGACGACCAGCAGGTCGGGGCGGGCGGCGGCGAGCACGCCGAGCGCGTCGGAGCAGGCCGCGCGAGCGGCGTCCAGTTCCGGAGCGGCGCCCGCGGCGACCTCGGGCACGAACAGTGGCGGACAGGGACAGACTGCGGCGGCGACAAGCATGATCGGCAGGGTAGCCCCACGGGCGGCCGGCCGCTGTCGATCCCCGGCCGGACCGCCTATTCCTCTACGTCAGCCCCCGGCCGGACCGCTCAGCACCGGCTCACCGCCCGTACCGCTTTCGGGCCCCCGCGTCGCCGTCGTACCGCGTCCGCGCCGCCCGTGTCACCGCCGTACCACGCCCGCGACCCAGTGTCACCGTCGTACCGCGCCCGCACCGCACGGCGCCGGCTCGCCGCCCGTGCCGCGTCCGCGGCCCGGGGTCAGTCGCAGCCGCAGCCGCTTCCCGCGGCCACCGGCAGCGGCTGCGGGGCGCCAATCTTCGGCAGGCCCAGCATCACGCCCGCCGGCTTCGCGGCCTGAGCCGCGTTCCGCTTCTCCCAGGCGTCGCCCGCGCGCGTGCGGCGCACGGCGAGGACGGGGCCCTCGGCGAGGAGGTGGTGCGGGGCGGCGTAGGTGATGTCGACGGTGACGACGTCGCCGGGGCGGACCTCCTCGTCCGGCTTGGTGAAGTGGACCAGGCGGTTGTCGGGGGCGCGGCCGGAGAGGCGGTGGGTCGCGCCGTCCTTGCGGCCCTCGCCCTCGGCGACCATCAGCTCCAGGGTGCGGCCGACCTGCTTCTTGTTCTCCTCCCAGGAGATCTCCTCCTGGAGGGCGACGAGCCGCTCGTACCGCGCCTGCACGACCTCCTTGGGGATCTGGTCCTCCATGGTCGCGGCGGGCGTGCCGGGCCGCTTGGAGTACTGGAAGGTGAAGGCCTGGGCGAACCGGGCCTCACGGACGACGTGCAGCGTCTGCTCGAAGTCCTCCTCGGTCTCGCCGGGGAAGCCCACGATGATGTCGGTGGTGATCGCCGCGTGCGGGATGGCGGCCCGCACCTTCTCGATGATGCCGAGGTACCGCTCCTGGCGGTAGGAGCGGCGCATCGCCTTCAGGACCGTGTCCGAGCCGGACTGGAGCGGCATGTGCAGCTGGGGCATGACGTTCGGGGTCTCGGCCATGGCCGCGATCACGTCGTCCGTGAAGTCCCGGGGGTGCGGGGAGGTGAAGCGGACCCGCTCCAGGCCCTCGATGTTCCCGCAGGCGCGCAGCAGCTTGCTGAAGGCCTCGGGGTCGCCGATGTCGGAGCCGTAGGCGTTGACGTTCTGGCCGAGCAGCGTGATCTCCGAGACGCCCTCGCCGACCAGGGTCTCGATCTCGGCGAGGATGTCGCCGGGCCGGCGGTCCTTCTCCTTGCCGCGCAGGGCGGGCACGATGCAGAAGGTGCAGGTGTTGTTGCAGCCCACGGAGATGGACACCCAGGCCGCGTACGCGCTCTCGCGGCGGGTGGGCAGCGTGGAGGGGAACGTCTCCAGGGACTCGGCGATCTCCACCTGCGCCTCTTCCTGGACGCGGGCGCGCTCCAGCAGCACGGGCAGCTTGCCGATGTTGTGCGTGCCGAAGACGACGTCCACCCAGGGCGCCTTCTTCACGATGGTGTCGCGGTCCTTCTGCGCGAGACAGCCGCCGACCGCGATCTGCATGCCGGGGCGCGAGGCCTTCCGCGGCGCGAGCCGGCCCAGGTTGCCGTACAGCCGGTTGTCGGCGTTCTCCCGGACCGCGCAGGTGTTGAAGACGACGACGTCCGCGTCGCCGTCCGCCCCCTCGGGGGCCCGCACGTATCCGGCCTCTTCCAGCAGCCCGGCCAATCGCTCGGAGTCGTGGACGTTCATCTGGCACCCGTAGGTGCGGATCTCGTAACTCTTGGGGGCGGGAACGTCCACTGCCGGGCTCCGGTCGCTGCTGCTGGTCATGGGTTCCAGGGTAGGCGGTCCGCGCCGGGCGGTGTCCCGGAGTCCCGCGGCCCGGCCCGGCGGTCCGCCGTGCCGGGCGAGGGCGGCGGAACGTACGGTTCCCGGTGCCGTGACGGCAGTCACAACAGTCCCGTCGGCACCGTCCGCTGCCCCTGCGGGCAACGGGCACCGCCCGCGCCGGGCAGGAGACGTTTTCCGCCAAAGGGCGTCCGAAAGCCCGAACAGACGTGTTCAAGAGGGCGGGCGACCTGCTTAGGTGGATCGGTGAGACGCCACAGGGAGTTCGCCGCCGCCCCCGGCGCAGCAGAGACGGGGAGACGTTCCAGCCGTTCCGGCCGGTGAGAACAGCGAACGGGGGTGACACCACGGATGAGGAGAACGAACGAGCACGCCGCGCTCCAGCGCCGGTGCGCCGCGATCCTGCGTGACCTCGGGGTGGAGCGGTCGCTCTCCCTGGAGGCGGTCCGCGCGCGGGTGGAGGAACTCAGGGGCCGCCCGCTGGTGCTCAGGGAACTGCCCGAGCAGGCCGCGGCCATCGGCGCGTGCGGGCTGTGGCTGGGCACCGACGACGCCGACTACGTCTTCTACGAGCCCCGGACCGCGCCGCTGCACCAAGAGCACATCATCCTGCACGAGATCGGCCATGTGCTGTGCGACCACCACCGGAGCGTCACGGACGACGGCGGTCCGCCGGCCGGACCGCTGCTGGGCCCTCCGCAGCCCCAACTGGTCAGACGGCTGATGGCCAGAACCAGTTACACGACCACCGAGGAGCAGGAGGCCGAGATGATCGCCAGCCTGATCCAGTGCGCCGGGAAGACCGGCCGGGTGGGCGGGCCCCTGGGACGCCTCGGCGCCTTCCTGGGCGTGACGGCGGACGCCGGTGACTGAGCTGGCGGCCCGGGTCGGACTCGCCGGCGTCATCGCCCTGTGGTGCGCGCTGGTCTGGCGGGCGCGGCCCGCGCTGCGCCGGCCGCGGCTGCGGGGTCTGTGGGTCACCGTGCTGGCGGCGGCCACCGCCATCACGCTGTTCCAACCCCGGGTCGTCACCGGGCTCACGTCCGCCGGTGTCGGCGTCCACACGGTCTCCCTGGTCCGCAATCTGATCGGCGTGCTCAGCGCGGGACTGGTCCTGCTCTTCGTGATCGACTCCGGCCGCTCCCCGCGGCTGCGCCGCTCCGTGGCGGTCGGGCTGACGGCGGCGCTGGTGTCGCTGCTCGTCCTGGACCTGCTGTGGGCCGGGCGGACGTCCGCGGGAACGGCGTCCGCGCAGCGGCCCGCGTCCGCCGAGACCGCCTACTGGCTGATCCTCATCGCCGCCCACCTCGCCGGGGACGCGGTCGCCCTGGTGGTCTGCTGGCGGTACAGCCTGCGCACGGACGAGCGCGATCTCGTCTGGTCGCTGCGGCTGTTCGCGGTGGGCAGCGTCCTCGCCCTGGTCTTCTGGTCCGGTTACCTCTGCCACCTCTACGGCCTCGCGCCCGGCCTGCTGCCCTGGCTGAGCGTCGTCATGGCGGCCCACGGCCTCCTGCGGGCGGCCTCGCTGCTGGTGCCCACCGCAACCGCGCTGGCCCGGTCGGCGACCGCGCTGCGGACCACCTGGCAACTGTGGCCGCTGTGGCGGGACCTGGTCACCGCGGTGCCCCACGTGGCCCTCGCCAGCCCCCGGCGGACCCGGGTCCAGGAAGTGCTCCGCCTGCGCTATCCGCTGGCGCTCCAGGCACACCGGCAGACCATCGAGACGTACGACGCGCTGCTGACGCTCCAGCAGTACGTGCGGCCGGACGCCTACGAGAAGGCGCACCGGCACGCCCGGCGGGCCGGGGTGCGGCACGACCGGCTGGCCTCCGCCGCGCTCGCCGGTGTCGTCGGCCAGGCCCGCCGCGCCGTACTCGGCGGGGTGCCGCCGGCCGACCCGCACCCGCTGCCCGGGGTGACGCACGGCAGCCCCGAGACGCTGCTGCTGATCGCCCGCATGTGGCCCGCGATGACCGACGCGCTGCCCTGCCACACCCGGCCCGCCCGGACCACCGGCGCCTGCGAGTCCCCCTGAACCACGGCGCGTAGGCCGCCGGGCGCCGCGAGGCAGCCTGAAGGGGGAACCGCCCCCTGGCCTTGTGGGTCCCCTCGGCTACGGCGTGCCGGCCGGGGCCCGGTGGGCTCAGGAGGTGGCGCCGTCGCGGGGGGTGATGCGGTAGTCGAACGCGAGGGTGCCGGGGTCGATGGCGGTCGCTCCGCCGTCGACGGTGAGCACCGCTCCGTTGACGTACGACGCGGCCGGCGACAGCAGCCAGGCGATGGCCTCCGCGACCTCGCGCGGCTCGCCCGGGCGGCCCTGGGGCAGCAGCCTGGTGGCCTCCGCGTACGCGGCCTCCTTGTCGCCGCCCGGCAGGTCCGCCTCCTCGGCGAAGCGCGTCATGCGCCGGTCGGCCATCTCGGTCCGCACCCATCCCGGGCACACGGTGTTGGCCCGCACGCCCTGCCGCCCGTAGTCGACGGCGACGGACCGGCACAACTGGAGCAGGGCCGCCTTGGAGGTGGCGTACGGGGCGTTGCTCGTGCCGTTGCGCAGGGCGGACACCGAGGCCACGGCGACCACCGCGCCACGGGACTCCAGCAGGTGCGGGATCGCGGCGCGCAGCAGGAGCAGCGGCCCGGTGACGTTGATGCGCATCACCTCGTCCCAGTCCTTGAGTGACATGTCCCCGACGGCGCCGCCGCGCCCGATGCCCGCGTTCAGCACCACACCGTCGAGCCGGCCGTAGGCATCCAGGGCCGCCTGGACGAGTCCCTCGGCCGCGTCGGGGTCACCGACGTCGGAGGGGTGCGCCAGCGCGCCGGTCTCCCGCGCGAGGCGCTCCAGCGGCTCGGGCCGCCGCCCGGAGACGACCACGTGGTGCCCCGCCTCGCCGAGCAGCCGGGCGGTGGCCTGGCCGATGCCCGAACCTCCGCCGGTCACGACGACAACCCGCTTGTCCTCCACCAGTTCAGGCCCCTTCATCCGGATCGACCAGATCCACGAGATCGCCGAGATCGACGAGTTCACCAGCAAGCGGGTCCGAGCTTAGATCCCGCCGATCTTGCGGTGACGACTTCCGGCCAGCGCCCGGCCGGCCCCGGGACGAACCGGTCCGGCCGTCCGCACGGGGTCCGGACCCGGCGCGGTCCGTCCCGGCCGGGTCCCGGGACGGACCGCGCCGGCCCTCCCGCGCCGCCACCGGCCCGTGCCCCGGTGCACCGGGCGGCCGCACCGGCGCACCCGGCGGCCTCGGCGCCCGCGACACCAGGGCGCGGTCGCGGCCCGCCGGCCGTGCCGGGGTGCCCGTCGGCCACGGCGGACCGGTGGGCGGACCGGTTCCCGTGGTCGGTCTCCGGCCGTCGTCCACAAGAAGCCGTGTGCGCGGCGGCCCCGGAATCGTAAGATCGGGGATCTCTTGGGGGGAGGTGTCCATGGGCAGGCGGCGCCCTGACACACCGACGCTGGAGGAGGTGGCCGCCCGCGCAGGAGTGGGCCGGGGCACGGTCTCCCGCGTCGTCAACAACGCGGCCGGCGTGAAGGATTCGACGCGCCAGGCCGTACAGCAGGCCATCGCCGAGCTGGGGTACGTGCCCAATCTCGCGGCCCGGTCCCTGGCCGGACGGCGTGCCGACGCCGTCGCGCTCGTCATGACGGAGCCGGACTGGCGGATGTTCGCCGAGCCGTTCTTCTCCGAGATCGTCAGCTCGCTCGGCGACGCGCTGGCCGACACCGGGATGCAGCTGCTGCTGACCCTGGTCCGCTCGGACGCCGAACGGCGGCGCTTCCTGGAGTACGCCCGCGGCGGCCGGGTCGACGGCGTGCTGATGATGTCCGTGCACGCCGACGACCCGCTGCCCGACATGCTGGCCGAGGCCCGGCTGCCGACCGTGCTGCTGGGCCGCCGCTCGGGGGACGAGCGGGTCAGTTACGTCGACGCGGACAACACCGGCGGCGCCCGTACGGCGGTCTCCCATCTGCTGGCCACGGGCCGCAGGGCGATCGCCACGATCACCGGGCCGCTCGACATGTACGCCGCCCAGTGCCGGCTGCGCGGCTACCGCGAGGCACTGGTCTCGGCCGGGCTGGGGACGGACGGGTCCTGGATCGCCGAGGGCGACTTCACGGAGGAGAGCGGTCAGCGCGCCATGGCCCGGCTGCTGGCCCGGCACCCGGAGATCGACGGTGTGCTCGCCGCGTCGGACACCACGGCGGCCGGTGCGCTCAGGGAACTGCGCGCCGCGGGCCGCCGGGTTCCGCAGGACGTCGCCGTCATCGGGTTCGACGACTTCCCGCTGGCCGAGCGGACCCAGCCCCGGCTGACCACGGTCCGTCAGCCGGTGGCGGAGATCGGCCGGGCCATGATCCGGCTCCTGCTGGAGGAACTGGACGAGCTGGACGAACCGTCGGTGGCCTGGCGCCACGTCA
This sequence comes from Streptomyces sp. NPDC027672, assembly GCF_055566335.1. Lineage (NCBI taxonomy): Bacteria > Bacillati > Actinomycetota > Actinomycetes > Kitasatosporales > Streptomycetaceae > Streptomyces > Streptomyces sp. NPDC027672. The sequence goes on from NZ_JBVHSO010000004.1 coordinate 590,960, forward strand.
TCCTCCGCACGGAACTGGTCCTGCGCGACTCGGCCTGACGACCACGGCCCGACCGCAACAGGGCCCGGACCGACCCCCGCCGCAACCCGGCCGACTCCCGCCTCAACCCGACCCTGGGCGGCGCGATCCGGCCCAGGGGCCGACCCCCGCCGGAACCCGGCCCGGGGCCGGCCCCCGCCGGGCGCGTGCACCGGGCAAACCCCCGGCCGGGCGCGCACCGGTTCTTTCCGCCGACCCGGCCACGTGGGGCTCCGGCTCACGCCCCGAAGCAGGGCACCGACGGCCCGGCAACGTGGCTCGCCCGAGGGCGTATGGGGCGGGGGCGGATGCGTGTGGGGGGCGCTGCGGCGGGGCCTACTGGAGGGCACGTGCGGGGCGGGCTGAGGGAGCCAGGAGTGCCCACAACCATCCCCGGGAGCGCTCCCATCACCCCCACCCCTCCACCTCCCACCCCTCCCACCTGCACCGTCGAAACCTCTTCGACACAGTCCGCGCGCACCACCTTGTCAGGGACATGGACTCTCCTTACAGTCCCCCCAACGGAGGTAATGGGAGCGCTCCCACCTTCCCCCGCCTTGGAGCGCTCCCGCCACCCGACCGTCCCCGAGAGGACCCGCATGCGACCGTCAAAGCACTCTGCACGTGGAGCGAGTGGCCTGTTCGGCGCGCTCCTCGCCGCACTCGCCGCACTGGCGGCCGTGCTCACCACGGCCCCCGCGGCACACGCCGACACCGCGATCTGCGAACAGTACGGCTCGACGACGATCCAGGGACGTTACGTCGTCCAGAACAACCGCTGGGGCACCAGCCAGCCCCAGTGCATCAACGTCACGGACACCGGATTCCGGATCACCCAGGCCGACGGTTCGGTGCCGACGAACGGCGGCCCGAAGTCGTACCCGTCCGTCTTCAACGGCTGCCACTACACCAACTGCTCGCCCGGCACCAGCCTGCCGGCCCGGCTCAGCGCCATCTCCAGCGCGCCGACCAGCATCTCGTACGGCTATGTGAGCAACGCGGTGTACGACGCCGCGTACGACATCTGGCTCGACCCCACGCCCCGTACCGACGGCGTGAACCGGACCGAGATCATGGTCTGGTACAACAAGGTCGGCTCGATCCAGCCCGTGGGCTCGCAGGTCGGCACCGCGACCGTGGCCGGACGCCAGTGGCAGGTGTGGTCCGGCAACAACGGCTCCAACGACGTGCTGTCCTTCGTCGCCCCGTCGGCGATCCAGAGCTGGGGCTTCGACGTCATGGACTTCGCACGACAGGCCGTCTCCCGCGGACTGGCGCAGAACGACTGGTACCTGACGAGCGTCCAGGCCGGCTTCGAGCCCTGGCAGAACGGCGCCGGGCTCGCCGTGAACTCCTTCTCCTCCACCGTCAACACCGGCGGCGGCTCCCCGGGCGGCCCCGGCACTCCGGCCGCCTGCGCGGTGACCTACGCGACGAACGTCTGGCCGGGCGGCTTCTCCGCCGACGTCACCGTCGCCAACACCGCCGCCACCCCGGTCGACGGCTGGCGGCTCGGCTTCACCCTGCCCGCCGGACAGCGCGTCACCAGCGCCTGGAACGCCGCCGTCTCGCCGTCCTCCGGCGCGGTCACGGCGACGAACCTCGCGCACAACGGCCAGATCGCGCCCGGCGCCCGGGTGAGCTTCGGCTTCCAGGGCACGTACGGCGGGACGTTCGCCGCGCCCGCCGGTTTCAGCCTGAACGGAACCGCCTGCACCACCGCATGACAGGTCCGCGCGTCCACGCATCCGGCAGGAGGAGCGCACATGAGTCAACCACCGGACGACAACCACCCGGGGCGTACCGCCCGTCCGATCCAGCGGAAGGAGAGAACGATGGCCCGACGCGGCAGGCTCCTGTCGGTCGCGGCGGCCTTGTCGACCCTGCTGATGGCGCTCGGCCTGGCCCTGTTGGGGCAGGGCAGTGCCAAGGCGCACGGGGTCGCGATGCTGCCCGGATCCCGTACCTATCTGTGTTACCTGGACGGCCGCACGGCGACCGGCGGGCTGAACCCGACCAACCCGGCGTGCAAGGACGCGCTGGCCAAGAGCGGCGCCAACGCGCTGTACAACTGGTTCGCGGTCCTGGACTCCAACGCCGGCGGGCGCGGTGCCGGTTACGTCCCGGACGGCACCCTGTGCAGCGCCGGCGACCGGTCGCCGTACGACTTCTCCGCCTACAACGCGGCCCGCTCGGACTGGCCGCGGACCCATCTGACCAGCGGGGCGACGATCCAGGCGCAGTACAGCAACTGGGCGGCGCACCCGGGTGACTTCCGGGTGTACGTCACCAAGCCCGGCTGGTCGTCCGCCTCCGCGCTGCGCTGGGCCGACCTCGACCTGATCCAGACGGTCACCAACCCGCCCCAGCAGGGCTCGCCGGGCACCGACGGCGGCCACTACTACTGGGACCTGAAGCTGCCCTCCGGCCGCTCCGGTGACGCCCTGATCTTCATCCAGTGGGTGCGCTCGGACAGCCAGGAGAACTTCTTCTCCTGCTCCGACGTCGTCTTCGACGGCGGCCACGGCGAGGTGACGGGCATCGGCGGCTCCACCGGCACGCCCACCCCGACACCCACCCCGACCCCGACTCCGACGCCCACCCCGACCCCGACGCCAACCCCGACGCCGACCCCCACGGACCCGCACACCGGTTCCTGCATGGCCACCTACTCCGTGGTCAGCTCCTGGAGCGGCGGCTTCCAGGCGACCGTCGAGGTCATGAACCACGGCACCGCCCCGCTCGACGGCTGGGCCGTGACCTGGAAGCCCGGCACCGGGACCAAGATCAGCAGCGTGTGGAACGGGACGTCGGCCACCGCCTCCGACGGTACGGTCACGGTCCGCAACGCGGACTACAACCGGGTGGTACCCGCCGACGGCACCACCACCTTCGGCTTCACCGCCACCTCCACCGGCAACAACCTCCCCGCCGGATCGATCGGCTGCGCCACGGCGCAGAGCGCCTCCTAGCGCACCGCACGCCGCGCACCGCCTCCCCCGCCCGCACCCGGGGAGGCGGTGCGTTCCGCTTCCCGGACCGCCCCGGCGCCCGGCCCCGGGGACGGCAACCGCGGCAAACCCGGTGGAGGTTGCGGCGTCCCGGTGCCTACAGTCGCGCCATGACCACACGGACCTTCCGCATCATCGTCCGCGGCACCTTCGACGGCCTCACCGAGGCCCAGCGTGCCGCCCTGCTCGCCGACGCCGCCGACCACGACGTCCTGCGCGCCGCCTTCACCGCCGAGGGCACCCTCACCTACGACATCGCCGCCCGGCCCGCCTTCGCCTTCCGCTTCTCCGCCACGGGCGAGAAGGAGGACGACATCCTGGCGGCGACGGAACGGGCGGAGAAGACGGCCGCGTCCTGGCTGGCCGAGCGCGGCTACGGCTTCAAGCACCTGCGGAGCACCGCCGAGGACCTGTCCCAGGCCCCGCTGGGCAAACGGCAGCGCCGCGCCGCCCGGACGGCCGGCTCGTGAACCGCGGCCCTAAACTTGAGTAGTCAAGGAGTCGGCAAGGGAATCGGGGAGGCGGGCGCGATGAGCGAGCCCCTGGACGCGGCGCTGCGGCTGGTACGGGCGCAGGCGACGGTCGTACGGCGCTTCGACGCGCGGCTCGGCGGGCTGCACGGCGTCAGCCTCGCCGACTTCACCCTGCTGCTCCGGCTGGGCCAGGCCCCCGGTGCCCGGATGCGCCGGGTGGACCTGGCCGAGGCGCTGGGGCTGACCGCCTCCGGGGTGACCCGGGGGCTGGCCCCGCTGGAGCGGATCGGGCTGGTGACCCGGGAACCGGACGCCCGGGACGCGCGGGTGGCGTACGCGGCGCTGACCGCGACGGGCCGGCGCCGGCTGGCGGAGATGCGGGTGACGGCCGAGGAGACCGCCGCCGAGCTGTTCGCCGGCCCGTCCTGGCCGGCCACGGACCTCGCACACCTCGCGACCCTGCTGACCCGCCTGGGCGGCACGGGCCTGCGGGACCACTGAGCACCGGAGCACCACCCTGGACCCGGCTCCCCGCTCCCCCGTGCAGCCCCGCGACCGTCAGGCCGCGCCGCCCGGTATCCAGCCCTGGCGGCGCAGTACGGCCGACACGTCCGGGGCCTCGTAGTGATCGCCCTTGAGCACCTTGCCGTCGGCGCGGCGGGCGATCCGGCCGTCGGGGCCGATCTTGCTCATGTTGGCGCGGTGCACCTCGGCGATCACCTCGTCGAGGTCGATGCCGTGCACCAGGGCCGTGCCGTAGGCGACGTACACCACGTCGGCCAGCTCGTGCGCGAGCCGGTCCAGTGGTCCGTCCACCGCGACCTCGGCCACCTCTGCGGCCTCCTCCGCGAGCAGGTCGCCGCGGTGGGCGGCCAGTTCCGGGTCCACCTCCGTCGGCGTGCCGCGGACGTCGAGACCGAAGGCGCGGTGGAACTCCTGGACGAGGCGGGCGGGCGAAGTACTCATACGGCGACTGTAACGGCCGCCACCGACAACGCCCCGGCCGTGACCGCTGTGCTCGCGGCCCTGGTCAGCGTCGTGCGCCGGCTGGCAGGATCGCCGCATGTCCAAGATGTTCGCCCGGGCCGGCGGGCGCAGAGCGCTGTGGGTCCCGGCCGTCGGTGCCGTGGCCCTCGGGCTGCTGCTGTGGTGGCTGCTGCCGCTGGGCGAGGAACCGCCGAGCGGGACGATCGTGTTCAGCACCGGTACGCCCCGCGGCGTCTACCAGGAGTACGGCGAGCGGCTGCGCGCCGAGATGGGCAAGGACATGCCGGGAGTGCGGGTGAAGCTGCTCAACAGCGCCGGCTCCCAGGAGAACGTCGAGCGGGTGGCGACCGGGCAGGCCGACTTCACCATCGCGGCGGCCGACGCGGTGGCGACGTACGAGCTGGGGCACGGCAGCGGCGCCGGACGGCTGCGCGGTGTGGCCCGGCTCTACGACGACTACGTGCACCTCATCGTGCCCCGCGGCTCGGACATCCGGAGCGTCGCGGACCTGCGGCACCGGCGGGTGGCGACCGGGCTGCCCCACTCGGGGGTGCGGCTGATAGCCGACCGGGTGCTGGAGGCCGCCGGCATCGACCCGCGCGAGGACATCACGCCGTCGGCGGACGGCATCGACACCGGGCCCGCGCGGCTGCGGGAGGGGAAGATCGACGCCTTCTTCTGGTCCGGCGGGCTGCCCACGAAGGGGCTGTCCGGGCTGGCGCAGGAGGGTGCCTTCCGGTTCGTGCCGATCGGCGACGACCTCGTGGCCCGGCTGCACGCCCAGGGTGCGGCGGCGCGCTACTACCGGTCCACGAACATCCCCGAGTCGGCCTATCCGCGCATACAGCAGGGCACGCAGGTGCCGACGATCGCCGTGTCCAACGTGCTGATGACCCGTACGGACGTCGATCCCCGGCTGACCGAGTGGCTGACCCGCACGGTGATCAAGAGCCGGGACGGCATCGGCGCCCACGTCCACTCCGCGCAGCTCGTCGATCTGCGCACCGCCATCTACACCGATCCGCTGCCGCTCCAGGAGGGCGCCCGGCGCTACTACCGGTCGGTCAAGCCGTAGCGCGCACGGCGGGCACCGGCCCGGCAGCCCGGCGGCCCCGCAGCCCGGTGTCGGCGGACGCCCGGTGTCAATGGACGCCCGGTGTCAGCGGGCGTCCGTGGTGCCCCGGGCGTGTTCCGCGTACCGGGGCACCCTGACGGTCACCCGCAGCCCGCACGGCTCGTGGTGGGCGTAGTCGATCGAGCCGCCGCCCGCCGCGAGCAGGGCGCGGGTGACGGACAGGCCGAGGCCCGAGCCGTTGACGTTCTGGTGCCGGCCGCTGCGCCAGAACCGGTCGCCCACGCGCGCGAGTTCCTCGTCGGTCAGGCCGGGGCCGGTGTCCGTGACGACGACCGAGGTGGTGCCGCCGTCGGCGAAGACCGTGATCCGCACCGTGCCGCCCTCGGGCGTGAACTTCACGGCGTTGTCGACCACCGCGTCCAGGGCGCTGGACAGGGCGATCGGGTCCGCCCAGCCGGTGACGGGCGGGCAGTCACCGGTCAGCAGGACGCCTCTGGCGCGGGCGGCCGGCGCCCACGCGGCCAGCCGTTCCCCGGCCAGCGCGCCGATGTCGGTCAGCCGGAGGTCGGCCTCGGCGTGCTCGGCCAGCGCCAGGTCGAGCAGGCCGTCCAGGACCTGCGCGAGGCGCTTGCCCTCGGTGCGGACCGAGGCGATCTCCGCGTTGTCCTCGGGCAGTTCCAGGGCGAGCAGTTCGATGCGCAGCAGCAGCGCCGCGAGCGGGTTGCGCAGTTGGTGCGAGGCGTCGGCGACGAAGGCGCGCTGCTGCTCCAGCACGGCCTCGACGTTGTCCGCCATCTCGTTGAACGAACGGGCCAGCCGTCTGAGTTCCGGCGGGCCGCCCGCGACCGCGACCCGGGACTTCAGCCGCCCGGTGGCGATGTCGTGGGTGGTGGCGTCCAGGACCCGGACCGGCCGCAGCACCCAGCCGGTCAGCCTGAGCGCCGCGCCGACGGCGAGCAGCATGGCCGCGATCTCGCCGGCGCCGATGAACAGCCAGCCGCGCAGGATCCGGGAACGGAGCTGCCCGGTGGGCGAGTCGGTGACCACGACCGCGACGACGTCGCCGTCCCGGATCACCGGCGAGGCGACGACGAGCCGGCTGCGCTGCCAGGGCCACGCCTGCGGCGGGTCGTGGCTGCGCCGGCTCAGCAGCGCCTCGTCGAACGCCCTGCGCACCTCGCCGGTGCCCGGTACGGCCCAGTTGCCGGGCGCGTTGGCCATCGCCTGGCGGCCGTTGCGGTAGAAGACGCCCGCGCGGATGCCGTAGACGCCGTAGTAGCTCTCCAGTTCGCTGCGCAGGCTCTCCAGGCGTTCGTCCGTGGTGGTGCGGCGGGAGCCGCCGGGCGCGTCGGTGACGAACTGGGCGAGCGAGGCGAACCGGGCCGTGTCGTCGATCCGGTCGACGACGACCCGCTGCTGCTGTGCGGCGGCCACGCTGGCGGCGAGCGGCAGGCCGAGCGCGAGCAGGACGGCCGCCAGCAGGACGATGAGCAGCGGCAGCAGCCGGGTGCGCACCCGTCCCCGCTAGGCGGCCGGGGCGACGAGCCGGTACCCGACGCCGCGTACGGTCTCGATCAGCGCGGGCATGCGGAGTTTGCCGCGCAGGGAGGCGACGTGCACCTCCAGGGTGCGGCCGGTGCCCTCCCAACTGGTGCGCCAGACCTCGCTGATGATCTGCTCCCGCCGGAAGACCACCCCGGGCCGCTGCGCGAGCAGGGCGAGCAGGTCGAACTCCTTGCGGGTCAGCTGGATCACCACGCCGTCCACGCTGACCTGGCGGGTGGGCAGTTCGATGCGGACCGGGCCGAGCAGCAGGGCGCTCCCGCCGCCGGTGGCGGGGTCCTCGTGGGCGGTGCGCCGGCTGACGGCGTGGATCCGGGCGAGCAGTTCCCCGGTGTCGTACGGCTTCACGACGTAGTCGTCGGCGCCCATGTTGAGCCCGTGGATGCGGGAGCGGACGTCGGCGCGGGCGGTGACCATGATGACCGGGGTGGTGGTGCGCTTGCGTATCTTGCCGCAGACCTCGTAGCCGTCCTGGTCGGGCAGGCCGAGGTCGAGCAGGACGACGCCGAAGCCGTCGCCCTCGGGGACGAGTGCCTGGAGGGCCTCCTCGCCGCTGCGCGCGTGGGTGACCTGGAAGCCGTGCCGTGCGAGGACGGCCGACAGGGCCGCGGCGACGTGGTTGTCGTCCTCGACGAGCAGCAGTCTCATCCCGGCCCCCTCCGGTTCAGCGGTCGTTCGGTCTCGGTCCCGTCCGTCGTGCACGGCGGCGGATCACCGGCACGCGCGCGTGCACCATGGCAGTGACGCCGATGGAACAGGACGGCGTCAAGAGGGTTCAGGTTGCCCGTCCCTTCCGTTATCCGGCCGATACGCGCACCGGCCCCCTGTACTACGACACGTGTCCGATTGCTATCGGATCGTGATGCTCAGATCTCCCTCAGATGTGATGACGCAGGTCACGCGGCTCACTACTGTCCTCGGAAACCCGAGGAGGACGGAGCCCGAGAGCGATGACCAAAGTACCGGTGGCCAAGGAAGACGTGGCCACGTCCGACGAACTGGTCGTCCTGAAGAGCGTCAACAAGCACTTCGGCGCGTTGCACGTGCTCCAGGACATCGACCTGACGATCGCCCGCGGCGAGGTCGTCGTGGTCATCGGGCCCTCCGGGTCCGGGAAGTCGACGCTGTGCCGCACCATCAACCGTCTGGAGACGATCGACTCGGGCACCATCACGATCGACGGCAAGCCGCTGCCGCACGAGGGCCGGGAGCTGGCCCGGCTGCGGGCGGACGTCGGGATGGTCTTCCAGTCGTTCAACCTCTTCGCGCACAAGACCGTGCTCGAGAACGTGATGCTGGGTCAGGTCAAGGTCCGCAAGGCCGACAAGAAGCAGGCCGAGGAGAAGGCCCGCGCCCTGCTGGACCGGGTCGGCGTGGGCACCCAGGCGGACAAGTACCCCGCCCAGCTCTCCGGCGGCCAGCAGCAGCGCGTGGCGATCGCGCGGGCGCTGGCGATGGGCCCGAAGGTCATGCTGTTCGACGAGCCGACCTCCGCCCTCGACCCCGAGATGATCAACGAGGTGCTGGAGGTCATGCAGCAGCTCGCGCGTGAGGGCATGACGATGATCGTCGTCACGCACGAGATGGGCTTCGCGCGTTCGGCCGCGAACCGGGTCGTCTTCATGGCGGACGGCCGGATCGTCGAACAGGCCACGCCCGACCAGTTCTTCAGCAACCCGCGCAGCGACCGGGCCAAGGACTTCCTGTCCAAGATCCTGCACCACTGACCGGCGCGGCCCGCACCGCACATGCCCCAGGGACTCGTTCCTCACCACTCAGAAGGATGTTCAGCATGAAGCTCCGCAAGGTCACCGCCGCCTCGGCCGTCCTCCTCGCCCTGTCCGTGACCGCCACCGCGTGCGGCGGCGACAGCGACGACAAGGGTTCCGGCGGCAAGAAGATCTCCATCGGCATCAAGTACGACCAGCCGGGCATCGGCCAGAAGACGCCGCAGGGGTACGCGGGCTTCGACGTGGACGTGGCCACCTACGTCGCCGAGAAGCTGGGGTACAAGGAGGACCAGATCGAGTGGAAGGAGTCGAAGAGCGCCGACCGCGAGACCATGCTGAAGCGCGGTGACGTCGACTTCATCGCCGCCTCGTACTCGATCACGCCGGAGCGCCAGAAGCTGGTCGACTTCGCCGGCCCGTACCTGCTGGCCCACCAGGACGTGCTGGTCCGCGCGGACGACGCCTCGATCAAGTCGGCCGCAGACCTCAACAAGGCGCGGCTGTGCTCGGTCACCGGCTCCACCTCGGCGCAGAACGTCAAGGACAAGCTGGCCCCCAAGGCGCAGCTCCAGAAGTACCCGACGTACTCCGCCTGTCTGACCGGTCTGCAGAACAAGGCGATCGACGCCCTCACCACGGACGACTCGATCCTCGCCGGCTACGCCGCCCAGTCGCAGTTCAAGGGCAAGTTCAAGCTGGGCGGCCTGAAGCTGACCAACGAGAACTACGGCATCGGCGTCAAGAAGGGCAGCGACCTCAAGGCCAAGATCAACAAGGCCCTGGAGGAGATGGTCTCCGACGGTTCCTGGCAGAAGGCCGTGGACAAGAACCTCGGCCCGGCCGGCTACAAGAACGAGCCCGCCCCGAAGATCGGCGAGATCAAGAGCTGAGGCAACGCCCGAGGGGTGCGCCGTCCGCGCGGGCGGCGCACCCGGGCATCCCTACACGCGGAAGCGCGGGAGATCGTGTTCGACTTTCTTGACGGTTACGACGTACTGGGCGCCTTCTGGACGACCGTGCAGCTGACGCTGCTGGCCGCCGCGGGCTCCCTGGTCTGGGGCACCCTGCTGGCCGCCATGCGGGTGGGTCCGGTGCCGCTGATGCGCGGTTTCGGCACCGCCTACGTGAACATCGTGCGGAACATCCCCCTCACGGTGATCATCCTGTTCTCGTCGCTGGGCCTGTACCAGACCCTGCGGATCACCCTCGGTGCCGGTGACGACGTGGACACGGCCAACTTCCGGCTGGCGGTGCTCGGACTGGTCGTCTACACGTCGGCCTTCGTGTGCGAGGCGATCCGCTCCGGCATCAACACGGTGCCGGTCGGCCAGGCGGAGGCCGCGCGCGCCATCGGACTCAGCTTTACCCAGGGGCTGTTCCTGATCGTGCTGCCGCAGGCGTTCCGGGCGGCCGTCGGCCCGCTGACCAACGTGCTGATCGCGCTGACGAAGAACACGACGGTGGCGGCCGCGATCGGCGTCGCCGAGGCGGCGCTGCTGATGAAGGACATGGTCGAGAAGGAGGCGCAGTTGCTGCTGATCTCCGCGATCATCGCGTTCGGCTTCTGCTGCCTGACCCTGCCGACCGGCCTGATCCTCGGCTGGGTGGGCAAGAAGGTGGCGGTGAAGCGATGACCTCGGTCCTGTACGACGCCCAGGGACCGCGCGCCAAGCGGCGCAGCGCCCTCTGCACGGTGCTCTTCCTCGTCGCGCTCGCGGCCCTCCTGTGGTGGCTGTACTCGTCCCTGGACGCCAAGGGCCAGCTCGCCTGGGCCCTGTGGAAGCCCTACCTCGGCGGCGGCGCCGAGGCCTACTCGACCTACATATGGCCGGGCCTGCAGAACACGCTGAAGGCGGCGGCGCTGTCGATGGTCATCGCGCTGCCGCTGGGCGCCGTCCTCGGTATCGCGCGGCTCTCGGACCACGTGTGGGTACGGGTGCCCGCGTCGGTCGTGGTGGAGTTCTTCCGCGCGATCCCCGTACTGGTGCTGATGATCTTCGGGCTGGCGCTCTTCGCCCAGTACACCGACGTGAACTCGGACGACCGCCCGCTCTACGCCGTCGTCACCGGCCTGGTGCTGTACAACGCGTCGGTGCTCGCGGAGATCGTCCGCGCGGGCATCCTCGCGCTGCCGAAGGGCCAGTCCGAGGCAGCCATGGCGATCGGCCTGCGCAAGGGCCAGGTGATGCGGCTCATCCTGCTGCCGCAGGCCGTGACCACGATGCTTCCGGCCATCGTCAGCCAGCTCGTGGTCATCGTGAAGGACACCGCGCTCGGCGGCGCCGTCCTCACCTTCCCCGAACTGCTCGCCTCGGCGAACACCATGAGCGGCTACTACGGCGCCAACACCATCGCGTCCTTCACGGTGGTGGCCGTCATCTACGTGATCATCAACTTCTCGCTGACCTCGTTCGCGAGCTGGCTGGAGGGCCGGCTGCGGCGGCGCAAGAAGTCGACCGGCGTGGTGCTGAGCGCCGAGAAGACGGCGGACGTCCAGGGCGCCGCGGGGACCGGAACCTCCGCCTGACGCCAGGTCAGACCCGAATGCACCACCCGGAGGCAGTGGCCTGATCGCCACTGCCTCCGGTCGCTTGACGCAAACTCTGCCAATGGGTTGCATACGCTTTGTGATCGTGCACCCCGCTCCGCCTTCCTGTTCACTTGTCTCCGTCAGGGCATCGTCACGGGCAGGGGGCGGCGCGTCATGGACCCGGTGATCATCGTCGGAGCGGGGCCGGTCGGACTGACGCTCGCCCTGCTGCTGACCCGTCAGCGCGTGCCCGTCGTCGTGCTGGACGAGGGCCCCGGCAAGGACGAACCCCGCCCCGCGCGCACCGTCGTCCTGCACGAGGACACGGCCGATCTGCTGGAACGGCTGACCGGAGCGGCGCTCGGCGCGCACGGCGTGCGCTGGGCCGGGTGGCGGTCGCTCCGGCGCAAGCAGGTGCTCACCGAGATCGCCTTCGCCGAGGACGATCCCGCCGCCCCGCTGCACATCGCCCAGCACGTCGTGACGGACGCCCTGCGCGCGGCCCTCGCCGGCGAACCGCTGGCCAAGGTGGCCGTCGACAGCCGCCTGGACGCGGTCGAGCAGGAGCGGGCCGGCGTCACCGCGCACACCCGCGGCCCCAAGGCCACCTGGTGGCGCGGCAGTTACCTGGTCGGCTGCGACGGTCCGCGCTCCACCGTGCGCAAGCTGCAGGACATCCGCTTCCCGGGCCGTACGGCGGTGGAGCGGCACGCGGTCGCCGCACTGCGGACCGAACTCCCCTGGGAGGCACACGCGGTGCTCCACCGGATGCCGCCGTGGCGGTCGTCCGGACCTGCGGTCACGGAGGTGACCGCCCGCCCCCTGCCGGACGGCGCCTGGCGCCTGGACTGGCTGCTGCCGCCGGGCAAGGACCTGGTCACGCCCGAGATGCTGGTGAGCCGCATCCGGGAGACCCTCACGGGCTGGACGGGCAGCGCCGCACCGGCGTACGACCTGCTCGACACCGGAGTCCACACGGTGCACCACCGGCTGGCCCGCCGCTGGCGCGCCGGCCGGGTCTTCCTCGCCGGGGACGCGGCCCACCTGCTCGGCGCGGCCGGCACCCAGGGGCTCGACGAGGGCCTGCGGGACGCCGGCAACCTCGCCTGGAAGCTGGCCGCCGCCTGGCACCACGGCCCGCACGAGGCCCTGCTGGACAGCTACCAGACCGAGCGGCGCGCGGTGGTCGCCGCCCGGCTGCGCGCCGCCGACCAGGCGCTGCCGGGACTGCGGGGCGGCGGCGGGCTGCGCGGCATCGTGCCGGGCGCCGCCCGGGGCCATGACGCGCTGCTCACCGACGGCCACCTGGGCCGCGGCCCGCTGGGCGCGTCCGGTACGTACGCCGGCTCGCCGCTCATGCCGGGCCGGCTGGAGGCGGCCATCTCCGTGGACACCCCGCCGGGCGCGCCGGTCGCCGACGTCCGGGTCACGGCGGAGGACGGGTCCTTCGTCCCGCTGCGCGACCGGCTCGGGCGCGGCGCGCTGCTGGTCGTGCTGATCGCGCCCGGCACGGGTGTGTGGGACCGCAAGCACTGGGTGTCCGCCGGGGTGATGCCCCGGCTCGCGGCGGCCGTGACCGCGCTGCCGCACCCCGCCGAGCTGCTGGTCGCCGAGAGCTACCCGGGCGCGCCGGCCCACAGTGTGCTGCTCGTACGGCCCGACGGCCACCTGGTCACCGCGCTGAGCGGGGTCCGCCCGGCCGACCTGTACACGGCGGCGGAAGCCGCGCTGGGCGGCGCGGCCCCGGCGGAGGGCCCGGCGGAGCGGGAACAGGAACCGGCGACGGCGGAGGCGGCGTCCGGCGCGCGGTGAGGGGCGGCGGGGGTGCGCGCCGTGGGTGCGTGCGGTGAGTGCGCGTGCGGCGGGTGCGTGCGGTGGATGCGTGCGGTAGGTGCGCGGGGGCGGGTGCACACGCTGAGTGCGCGCGGTGGGGAGGCGTGCGGTGTAGGGGCGTGCTGTGGGGGCGTGCGCGGCGGGTGCGCGCTGAGTGCGTGCGGTGGGAGCGTGCGGTAGGTGCGCGGGGGCGGGTGCACACGCTGAGTGCGCGCGCTGAGTACGTGCGGTGTAGGGGCGTGCTGTGGGGGCGTGCGCGGCGGGTGCGCGCTGAGTGCGTGCGGTGGGAGCGTGCGATTGCGCGGGGCCGGGTGGCGGTCCGCGCCGGGGTCCGCGCCGGGGTGCGTGTCGGGGAAGTGCGCAGGTCCCGATGTGCGCCGGTGGCGTGCGCGGGCCCGGACCCGGTGCGCGCCGGGCGTACCCCCTGGCCTTCCGTCCACGAGGTGACACCCGGTTGACCGGGATACGCCGGCATGCTGTACTCCGGATCGTGACCGACACCTACGTGCGCCTGTGGCGGAGGGTCCATATGGACCTCGTCCGCTACGCGGGCTGCGTCTGTCACCCGTCCTGCTGAATTCGCGCCCCCTCCCTCACCGGGCGCCCCCGCGCGCCCGTTTCCGCGAACGCCCCACAGGACGGTTCCCGTGTCTGCCCCCTTCTCCTCCCCCCTGCCCTCGGCCGTGTCCCCCCGCTCCGCGCCCACGCAGGCGGACCTCCTCGGCTTCGTCCGGCGTGCGGCGGCCGACGCCGAGCTGATCGCCTCCCTCCCGCTCGACCCGGAGGGCCGCACCTGGGTGCGGCTCCAGGGACCGCGCGGCAGCGAGGCCTGGCTGATCGGCTGGCCGCCCGGCACCGGCACCGGCTGGCACGACCACGCCGACTCGGTCGGCGCGTTCCTCACCGCCTCGGGCGCCCTCACCGAGAACTCCCTCGCCACCCGGCTGCCCACCGACGGCTGGAAGACCCTCGAACTCAACGACGGCGTGGACCGCGTACGCCGGCTGCCCGCCGGACAGGGCCGCGCCTTCGGCCGCCACCATGTGCACGAGGTGCTCAACGAGTCCCGTGACCGGCACGCGATCTCCGTCCACGCCTACTACCCGCCGCTCCCCCACATGCGTCGGTACAGCCGCACCGGCCAGGTGCTGCGCCTGGAGCAGGTCGAGCGCGCGGAGGACTGGCAGTGAGCGGCGCGGGCGAGCGGCCGGTGACGAGCGGCGGGCCGGACGGACGGCCGCCCGGCATCGACGAACTGCTGGACCGGGTACGGGCCGGCTACCGGCGGATCGAGGCACGCGAGGCGCACGAGGCCGCGCGCGCCGGTGACGCCCTGCTGGTCGACATCCGGTACGCGGCGCTGCGCGAGCGGGACGGACTCATCCCGGGTGCCGTCGTGGTCGAGCGCAACGAACTGGAGTGGCGCCTCGACCCGCAGGGCAGCCACCGCCTCCCCGAGGCCACCGGACACGACCTGCGGATCGTGGTCGTCTGCAACGAGGGCTACGCCTCCAGTCTCGCCGCCGCCTCCCTCCACCAGCTCGGCCTGCACCGGGCGACCGACCTGGTGGGCGGTTTCCAGGCGTGGCGGGCGGAGGGCCTGCCGGTGGAACCGGCCACGGCCTGACCGCACCCGGCGGACCGCCGAACGCGCCGACGGGCCGTGGACACCCTGCCTCGGCGGGTGGTGTCCACGAACCACCGGCGCTTCGGCGTTCCCCTCCCGGCCTCGCCGGCGCCGGCTACTCCCCGGCCGTCGCCACCGTCACCGCCCGCACCCGGAGCGCCACGCGTCCCGGTACGGCACTGGCCACGAGCGCGAGGACACCGGCGGTCCCGACGACGCAGACGCAGACGGGCGGGCGGGCGGAGCACTGCGGTGATCCGGTGTCCTGACGGAGGGGCACCCCACCCGTGCGCGGCGGGGGTTAACCCCACCCTCACCTCGCCCCGGCGCCGGTCCGCACCGGCCGGTCCGGCCCGCCCGTGCCGCGGGTCCCGTCAGATGTCCCCGTCCCCGAGGAAGTCCGTGTCCTCGCCCTCCTCCTCCAGGGCCTGGCGGACGACGCGGAGGGCCATGCCCTCGGGATAGCCCTTGCGGGCGAGCATGCCCGCGAGCCGGCGGATCCGTTTGTCGCGGTCGAGACCCCGGGTGGCCCGCAGCTTGCGGGCGACGAGTTCCCGGGCGGTCTCCTCCTCCTGCTCGGAGTCGAGCCGGGCGACGGCGTCCTCGATCAGCGCCGGGTCGACTCCCTTGGTGCGCAGCTCCCGGGCGAGGGCGCGGCGGGCGAGTCCCCGCCCATGGTGCCGGGACTCCACCCAGGCGTCCGCGAAGGCGCCGTCGTCGATGAGCCCGACCTCCTCGAACCTGGACAGCACCTCCTCGGCCGCGTCCTCGGGGATCTCCCGCTTGCGCAGCGCGTCCGCGAGCTGTTTGCGGGTGCGCGGGGTCCCGGTGAGCAGGCGCAGGCAGATCGCCCGTGCCCGCTCCACCGGGTCCCCTGAAGACTCCCCCCGCTCGTCCCTCGCCGAGGAGGGGGCGCCTTCGTCCTCACCGGGCGCGTCGCCGAAACCGCGCCGTCGGCCACGCCCGCGCCCGCGGCCCCCGCCCCGCGGGCCGTACTCGTCACGCCGGCCGGACCGGTCGCGCCCGCCGTACTCGCCCGATACACCGTGCTCGCCGTGCCCGTCGTCCCGCGGTCCGTCGTCCGGTGGTCCGTCACCACCCTCCGGGACGGAGTCCGGGCGGCTCCCGGTGCCCCTCCCCCGTGGGGCACCGGGGGCGGCGTACTCGTCCCCGGCCCAGTCGGTTCGTCGTGTCACGGGTCAGCTCTTGGCTGCGGCGGCCTTGGGCTTGGCGGCCTTGGCGGCCGCCGGGGCGGGCACCACCTTGGCGGAGTCCTCGGCCACGACGGGGGTGACCGCGGCGTCGGCGCCCGGCTCGGCGGCGGGCTCCTCCGGCCGGACCCCGACGCCCAGCTTCTCCTTGATCTTCCTCTCGATCTCGTTCGCCAGGTCGGGGTTGTCCTTGAGGAAGTTGCGCGCGTTCTCCTTGCCCTGGCCGAGCTGGTCGCCCTCGTACGTGTACCAGGCGCCGGCCTTGCGCACGAAGCCGTGCTCCACGCCCATGTCGATCAGACCGCCGCTGGGCCTGTACCAGACCCTGCGGATCACCCTCGGTGCCGGTGACGACGTGGACACGGCCAACTTCCGGCTGGCGGTGCTCGGACTGGTCGTCTACACGTCGGCCTTCGTGTGCGAGGCGATCCGCTCCGGCATCAACACGGTGCCGGTCGGCCAGGCGGAGGCCGCGCGCGCCATCGGACTCAGCTTTACCCAGGGGCTGTTCCTGATCGTGCTGCCGCAGGCGTTCCGGGCGGCCGTCGGCCCGCTGACCAACGTGCTGATCGCGCTGACGAAGAACACGACGGTGGCGGCCGCGATCGGCGTCGCCGAGGCGGCGCTGCTGATGAAGGACATGGTCGAGAAGGAGGCGCAGTTGCTGCTGATCTCCGCGATCATCGCGTTCGGCTTCTGCTGCCTGACCCTGCCGACCGGCCTGATCCTCGGCTGGGTGGGCAAGAAGGTGGCGGTGAAGCGATGACCTCGGTCCTGTACGACGCCCAGGGACCGCGCGCCAAGCGGCGCAACGTCCTCTACACGGTGCTCTTCCTCGTCGCGCTCGCGGCCCTCCTGTGGTGGCTGTACTCGTCCCTGGACGCCAAGGGCCAGCTCGCCTGGGCCCTGTGGAAGCCCTACCTCGGCGGCGGCGCCGAGGCCTACTCGACCTACATATGGCCGGGCCTGCAGAACACGCTGAAGGCGGCGGCGCTGTCGATGGTCATCGCGCTGCCGCTGGGCGCCGTCCTCGGTATCGCGCGGCTCTCGGACCACGTGTGGGTACGGGTGCCCGCGTCGGTCGTGGTGGAGTTCTTCCGCGCGATCCCCGTACTGGTGCTGATGATCTTCGGGCTGGCGCTCTTCGCCCAGTACACCGACGTGAACTCGGACGACCGCCCGCTCTACGCCGTCGTCACCGGCCTGGTGCTGTACAACGCGTCGGTGCTCGCGGAGATCGTCCGCGCGGGCATCCTCGCGCTGCCGAAGGGCCAGTCCGAGGCAGCCATGGCGATCGGCCTGCGCAAGGGCCAGGTGATGCGGCTCATCCTGCTGCCGCAGGCCGTGACCACGATGCTTCCGGCCATCGTCAGCCAGCTCGTGGTCATCGTGAAGGACACCGCGCTCGGCGGCGCCGTCCTCACCTTCCCCGAACTGCTCGCCTCGGCGAACACCATGAGCGGCTACTACGGCGCCAACACCATCGCGTCCTTCACGGTGGTGGCCGTCATCTACGTGATCATCAACTTCTCGCTGACCTCGTTCGCGAGCTGGCTGGAGGGCCGGCTGCGGCGGCGCAAGAAGTCGACCGGCGTGGTGCTGAGCGCCGAGAAGACGGCGGACGTCCAGGGCGCCGCGGGGACCGGAACCTCCGCCTGACGCCAGGTCAGACCCGAATGCACCACCCGGAGGCAGTGGCCTGATCGCCACTGCCTCCGGTCGCTTGACGCAAACTCTGCCAATGGGTTGCATACGCTTTGTGATCGTGCACCCCGCTCCGCCTTCCTGTTCACTTGTCTCCGTCAGGGCATCGTCACGGGCAGGGGGCGGCGCGTCATGGACCCGGTGATCATCGTCGGAGCGGGGCCGGTCGGACTGACGCTCGCCCTGCTGCTGACCCGTCAGCGCGTGCCCGTCGTCGTGCTGGACGAGGGCCCCGGCAAGGACGAACCCCGCCCCGCGCGCACCGTCGTCCTGCACGAGGACACGGCCGATCTGCTGGAACGGCTGACCGGAGCGGCGCTCGGCGCGCACGGCGTGCGCTGGGCCGGGTGGCGGTCGCTCCGGCGCAAGCAGGTGCTCACCGAGATCGCCTTCGCCGAGGACGATCCCGCCGCCCCGCTGCACATCGCCCAGCACGTCGTGACGGACGCCCTGCGCGCGGCCCTCGCCGGCGAACCGCTGGCCAAGGTGGCCGTCGACAGCCGCCTGGACGCGGTCGAGCAGGAGCGGGCCGGCGTCACCGCGCACACCCGCGGCCCCAAGGCCACCTGGTGGCGCGGCAGTTACCTGGTCGGCTGCGACGGTCCGCGCTCCACCGTGCGCAAGCTGCAGGACATCCGCTTCCCGGGCCGTACGGCGGTGGAGCGGCACGCGGTCGCCGCACTGCGGACCGAACTCCCCTGGGAGGCACACGCGGTGCTCCACCGGATGCCGCCGTGGCGGTCGTCCGGACCTGCGGTCACGGAGGTGACCGCCCGCCCCCTGCCGGACGGCGCCTGGCGCCTGGACTGGCTGCTGCCGCCGGGCAAGGACCTGGTCACGCCCGAGATGCTGGTGAGCCGCATCCGGGAGACCCTCACGGGCTGGACGGGCAGCGCCGCACCGGCGTACGACCTGCTCGACACCGGAGTCCACACGGTGCACCACCGGCTGGCCCGCCGCTGGCGCGCCGGCCGGGTCTTCCTCGCCGGGGACGCGGCCCACCTGCTCGGCGCGGCCGGCACCCAGGGGCTCGACGAGGGCCTGCGGGACGCCGGCAACCTCGCCTGGAAGCTGGCCGCCGCCTGGCACCACGGCCCGCACGAGGCCCTGCTGGACAGCTACCAGACCGAGCGGCGCGCGGTGGTCGCCGCCCGGCTGCGCGCCGCCGACCAGGCGCTGCCGGGACTGCGGGGCGGCGGCGGGCTGCGCGGCATCGTGCCGGGCGCCGCCCGGGGCCATGACGCGCTGCTCACCGACGGCCACCTGGGCCGCGGCCCGCTGGGCGCGTCCGGTACGTACGCCGGCTCGCCGCTCATGCCGGGCCGGCTGGAGGCGGCCATCTCCGTGGACACCCCGCCGGGCGCGCCGGTCGCCGACGTCCGGGTCACGGCGGAGGACGGGTCCTTCGTCCCGCTGCGCGACCGGCTCGGGCGCGGCGCGCTGCTGGTCGTGCTGATCGCGCCCGGCACGGGTGTGTGGGACCGCAAGCACTGGGTGTCCGCCGGGGTGATGCCCCGGCTCGCGGCGGCCGTGACCGCGCTGCCGCACCCCGCCGAGCTGCTGGTCGCCGAGAGCTACCCGGGCGCGCCGGCCCACAGTGTGCTGCTCGTACGGCCCGACGGCCACCTGGTCACCGCGCTGAGCGGGGTCCGCCCGGCCGACCTGTACACGGCGGCGGAAGCCGCGCTGGGCGGCGCGGCCCCGGCGGAGGGCCCGGCGGAGCGGGAACAGGAACCGGCGACGGCGGAGGCGGCGTCCGGCGCGCGGTGAGGGGCGGCGGGGGTGCGCGCCGTGGGTGCGTGCGGTGAGTGCGCGTGCGGCGGGTGCGTGCGGTGGATGCGTGCGGTAGGTGCGCGGGGGCGGGTGCACACGCTGAGTGCGCGCGGTGGGGAGGCGTGCGGTGTAGGGGCGTGCTGTGGGGGCGTGCGCGGCGGGTGCGCGCTGAGTGCGTGCGGTGGGAGCGTGCGGTAGGTGCGCGGGGGCGGGTGCACACGCTGAGTGCGCGCGCTGAGTACGTGCGGTGTAGGGGCGTGCTGTGGGGGCGTGCGCGGCGGGTGCGCGCTGAGTGCGTGCGGTGGGAGCGTGCGATTGCGCGGGGCCGGGTGGCGGTCCGCGCCGGGGTCCGCGCCGGGGTGCGTGTCGGGGAAGTGCGCAGGTCCCGATGTGCGCCGGTGGCGTGCGCGGGCCCGGACCCGGTGCGCGCCGGGCGTACCCCCTGGCCTTCCGTCCACGAGGTGACACCCGGTTGACCGGGATACGCCGGCATGCTGTACTCCGGATCGTGACCGACACCTACGTGCGCCTGTGGCGGAGGGTCCATATGGACCTCGTCCGCTACGCGGGCTGCGTCTGTCACCCGTCCTGCTGAATTCGCGCCCCCTCCCTCACCGGGCGCCCCCGCGCGCCCGTTTCCGCGAACGCCCCACAGGACGGTTCCCGTGTCTGCCCCCTTCTCCTCCCCCCTGCCCTCGGCCGTGTCCCCCCGCTCCGCGCCCACGCAGGCGGACCTCCTCGGCTTCGTCCGGCGTGCGGCGGCCGACGCCGAGCTGATCGCCTCCCTCCCGCTCGACCCGGAGGGCCGCACCTGGGTGCGGCTCCAGGGACCGCGCGGCAGCGAGGCCTGGCTGATCGGCTGGCCGCCCGGCACCGGCACCGGCTGGCACGACCACGCCGACTCGGTCGGCGCGTTCCTCACCGCCTCGGGCGCCCTCACCGAGAACTCCCTCGCCACCCGGCTGCCCACCGACGGCTGGAAGACCCTCGAACTCAACGACGGCGTGGACCGCGTACGCCGGCTGCCCGCCGGACAGGGCCGCGCCTTCGGCCGCCACCATGTGCACGAGGTGCTCAACGAGTCCCGTGACCGGCACGCGATCTCCGTCCACGCCTACTACCCGCCGCTCCCCCACATGCGTCGGTACAGCCGCACCGGCCAGGTGCTGCGCCTGGAGCAGGTCGAGCGCGCGGAGGACTGGCAGTGAGCGGCGCGGGCGAGCGGCCGGTGACGAGCGGCGGGCCGGACGGACGGCCGCCCGGCATCGACGAACTGCTGGACCGGGTACGGGCCGGCTACCGGCGGATCGAGGCACGCGAGGCGCACGAGGCCGCGCGCGCCGGTGACGCCCTGCTGGTCGACATCCGGTACGCGGCGCTGCGCGAGCGGGACGGACTCATCCCGGGTGCCGTCGTGGTCGAGCGCAACGAACTGGAGTGGCGCCTCGACCCGCAGGGCAGCCACCGCCTCCCCGAGGCCACCGGACACGACCTGCGGATCGTGGTCGTCTGCAACGAGGGCTACGCCTCCAGTCTCGCCGCCGCCTCCCTCCACCAGCTCGGCCTGCACCGGGCGACCGACCTGGTGGGCGGTTTCCAGGCGTGGCGGGCGGAGGGCCTGCCGGTGGAACCGGCCACGGCCTGACCGCACCCGGCGGACCGCCGAACGCGCCGACGGGCCGTGGACACCCTGCCTCGGCGGGTGGTGTCCACGAACCACCGGCGCTTCGGCGTTCCCCTCCCGGCCTCGCCGGCGCCGGCTACTCCCCGGCCGTCGCCACCGTCACCGCCCGCACCCGGAGCGCCACGCGTCCCGGTACGGCACTGGCCACGAGCGCGAGGACACCGGCGGTCCCGACGACGCAGACGCAGACGGGCGGGCGGGCGGAGCACTGCGGTGATCCGGTGTCCTGACGGAGGGGCACCCCACCCGTGCGCGGCGGGGGTTAACCCCACCCTCACCTCGCCCCGGCGCCGGTCCGCACCGGCCGGTCCGGCCCGCCCGTGCCGCGGGTCCCGTCAGATGTCCCCGTCCCCGAGGAAGTCCGTGTCCTCGCCCTCCTCCTCCAGGGCCTGGCGGACGACGCGGAGGGCCATGCCCTCGGGATAGCCCTTGCGGGCGAGCATGCCCGCGAGCCGGCGGATCCGTTTGTCGCGGTCGAGACCCCGGGTGGCCCGCAGCTTGCGGGCGACGAGTTCCCGGGCGGTCTCCTCCTCCTGCTCGGAGTCGAGCCGGGCGACGGCGTCCTCGATCAGCGCCGGGTCGACTCCCTTGGTGCGCAGCTCCCGGGCGAGGGCGCGGCGGGCGAGTCCCCGCCCATGGTGCCGGGACTCCACCCAGGCGTCCGCGAAGGCGCCGTCGTCGATGAGCCCGACCTCCTCGAACCTGGACAGCACCTCCTCGGCCGCGTCCTCGGGGATCTCCCGCTTGCGCAGCGCGTCCGCGAGCTGTTTGCGGGTGCGCGGGGTCCCGGTGAGCAGGCGCAGGCAGATCGCCCGTGCCCGCTCCACCGGGTCCCCTGAAGACTCCCCCCGCTCGTCCCTCGCCGAGGAGGGGGCGCCTTCGTCCTCACCGGGCGCGTCGCCGAAACCGCGCCGTCGGCCACGCCCGCGCCCGCGGCCCCCGCCCCGCGGGCCGTACTCGTCACGCCGGCCGGACCGGTCGCGCCCGCCGTACTCGCCCGATACACCGTGCTCGCCGTGCCCGTCGTCCCGCGGTCCGTCGTCCGGTGGTCCGTCACCACCCTCCGGGACGGAGTCCGGGCGGCTCCCGGTGCCCCTCCCCCGTGGGGCACCGGGGGCGGCGTACTCGTCCCCGGCCCAGTCGGTTCGTCGTGTCACGGGTCAGCTCTTGGCTGCGGCGGCCTTGGGCTTGGCGGCCTTGGCGGCCGCCGGGGCGGGCACCACCTTGGCGGAGTCCTCGGCCACGACGGGGGTGACCGCGGCGTCGGCGCCCGGCTCGGCGGCGGGCTCCTCCGGCCGGACCCCGACGCCCAGCTTCTCCTTGATCTTCCTCTCGATCTCGTTCGCCAGGTCGGGGTTGTCCTTGAGGAAGTTGCGCGCGTTCTCCTTGCCCTGGCCGAGCTGGTCGCCCTCGTACGTGTACCAGGCGCCGGCCTTGCGCACGAAGCCGTGCTCCACGCCCATGTCGATCAGACCGCCCTCGCGGCTGATGCCCTGGCCGTAGAGGATGTCGAACTCGGCCTGCTTGAAGGGCGGCGCGACCTTGTTCTTGACGACCTTGCAGCGGGTGCGGTTGCCGACCGCCTCCGTGCCGTCCTTCAGGGTCTCGATGCGGCGGATGTCGATGCGCACCGAGGCGTAGAACTTCAGCGCCCGGCCACCGGTCGTGGTCTCCGGGGAGCCGAACATCACGCCGATCTTCTCGCGGAGCTGGTTGATGAAGATCGCGGTGGTCTTGGACTGGTTGAGCGCGCTGGTGATCTTCCGCAGCGCCTGGCTCATCAGGCGGGCCTGCAGACCCACGTGGCTGTCGCCCATCTCGCCCTCGATCTCCGCGCGCGGGACGAGCGCGGCGACGGAGTCGATGACGATGAGGTCCAGGGCACCGGAGCGGACCAGCATGTCCACGATCTCCAGGGCCTGCTCGCCGTTGTCCGGCTGGGAGAGGATCAGGTTGTCGATGTCGACGCCCAGCTTGCGCGCGTACTCGGGGTCGAGGGCGTGCTCGGCGTCCACGAAGGCCACCTGGCCGCCGGCCTTCTGCGCGTTCGCCACGGCGTGCAGGGTCAGGGTCGTCTTGCCGGAGGACTCCGGTCCGTAGATCTCCACGACACGGCCGCGCGGCAGGCCACCGACGCCGAGGGCGACGTCGAGCGCGGTCGACCCGGTCGGGATGACCTCGATGGGGTCCCTCGACCGCTCGCCCATGCGCATGACCGCGCCCTTGCCGAATTGTCGTTCAATCTGCGCGAGCGCGGCTTCGAGCGCCTTCTCGCGGTCGGTTCCTGCCATGGGTTCCACCCGGTTTGCTTGAGTCGATCGCTTCACGTCAAAGACGCTAACGCCTGCCACTGACAATGCGCCCCGACGCAGGTCCAGCCTGTGGATAACTGAGGGACATCATCCCGCAAACCGGGACAAAGTCCCCAACCCAGAGCCTTGCCTGAGCCTCCATATGAATGGATGTTCGATTTTGGTGTCAAGCGCGCCCCACGGCCTCCGGGACCAGTCCGCCGGACCGGTCACCCGCCCCGGCGGACCGGCCTACGACCGGCTCTGCCCGCCGGGCCGGCCGGCCCACCGCCGTCGCACGCGCGCGAGCGCCCCGGGACCGGAGCGGCTCCTGCTGCTGCGGTGGCCGTGCACCCGGGGGTCGTCCGTGACGGCGTACCGCTTCACGTACGCCCCGAGGAACGCCTGGAGGGTGGCGACCGCCGGGATGGCGATCAGCGCGCCGACCGCGCCCAGCAGCGCGGTGCCCGCGATGACCGAGCCGAAGGCGACCGCCGGGTGGATGTCGACGGTCTTGGCGGTCAGCTTGGGCTGGAGCATGTAGTTCTCGAACTGCTGGTAGATCACGACGAAGACCAGCACCCACAGCGCGTACCAGGGGTTGACGGTGAACGCGATCAGCATCGGCAGCGCGCCCGCGAGGTACGTCCCGATGGTGGGGAGGAACTGCGAGACCAGGCCCACCCAGACACCGAGCACGGGCGCGTACGGCACGCCCATGACCTCCAGCAGGATGTAGTGCGCGACCCCGGAGATGAGCGCCATGAGTCCGCGCGAGTACAGATAGCCGCCCGTCTTGTCGACGGCGATCTCCCAGGCGCGCAGCACCTCGGCCTGGCGCGCGGGCGGCAGGACGGAGCACAGGGCGCGGCGCAGGCGGGGGCCGTCCGCGGCGAAGTAGAACGAGAACAGGGCGACCGTGAGGAGCTGGAAGAGCCCGCCGAGCACCTGGGTGGACACGTCGAGGACGCCGGCCGCGCTGTTCTGCACGTACTTGCGCAGCCAGTCGGAGTGGAGCAGGCCCTCCTGGATGTCCACCCGTTTGAGGTGGGTGTGGAAGGTCTGGTTGATCCAGTGGATCAGCGAGTCGAGGTATTCCGGGAAACCCTCGATCATCTTGACGATCTGGCCGGCCAGCATCGAGCCGAGCAGGGTGACGAACCCGGCGACGGCGACGGTCAGCCCGAGGAAGACCAGGAAGGTGGCGAGGCCCCTGCGCATCCCACGGGCCGACATCCGGCTCACCGCCGGCTCGACCGCGAGCGCCAGGAAGAACGCGATCAATATGTTGATCAGGAGTCCGGTCAGCTGGTGGAAGGCCCAGCTGCCCAGCTGGAACGCGGCGACCAGCGCGAGCGCGAGCACCATGGCGCGGGGCAGCCAGCGCGGCATCCGGCCGCCGGGCGCGACGGCGTCGGAGAGCGGGGGCCGGCCGGGCGGGGCCGGTGCCGCCTGCCGGGCGGACGGCTCGCCGTCCGCGGCAGTGGGTGCAAGGGAGTCCTCGTCGATCGATGCCACGCGCCCAGTCTCGCCCACGCCACGGACAACCGGAGCCCGCCGGGGAGCTTCGCGCCGGATCGATGCCGTACTGTCGAATTCGGGGCCGGCGGTCCCGGCGTCCCGCCCGCCGTCAGCGCGTCTCCCCGGTCAGCGCCTCTCGCCCGGTACGTCCATGACCGCGCAGACCACGCGCCACACGTCCTTGGCCGCCCAGCCGGCGTCCAGTGCCTCGTGCACGGTGCGTCCGCCCAGTTCCGACATGACGTGATCGCGCGCGAAGATCTCGGCGTACCCCGGACCGAAGTGCTCCGCCATTCGCTGCCAGAAGACCGTCAACCGCATGACTCCAGTATCCCGCCCCCGGGGGCGGCCCTGTCCGGGAGGGCCTGCCGGGGCCGCGGTCCGCCTTACGGTCTGACCCATGGCAGATTCAGGAGCTTCCCCACTCCCCTCCGCGCCCCCGGCGCGCTCCCCGCTCTTCCGCGCCGAGCAGTTCGTGTGGCTCACCGCGCGTGTGCTGGAGCAGCGTCTCTTCGCCTACCACTTCCTGCACGGCGGCCCGGAGCCGGTGGAGACCGCGCTCGACGCCTACCGCAACGAGGACGGCGGATACGGACACGCGCTGGAACCCGATCTGCGCGGGCCGGTCAGCCAGCCCCTGCACACCGCGCACGCGCTGCGCGTGCTGGACGCCGTCGGGCGCTGCGGCGGACAGCGGGTGGAGCGCGTGTGCCGCTATCTGACCTCGGTCTCCACCGCGGACGGCGCCCTGCCGGCGGTCCATCCCAGCCAGCGCGGATATCCGGCGGCGCCGTTCGTCCCGGTCGTCGACGATCCTCCCAGCGAGCTGCTGTCCACCGGCCCGGTGGTCGGGCTGCTGCACCGCAACGAGGTGTGGCACGCCTGGCTGTTCCGGGCCACCGACTACTGCTGGCGGGCGGTGGAGTCCCTGGAGAAGTCCCACCCGTACGAGGTGGAGGCCGCCGTGGCCTTCCTGGACTCCGCTCCCGACCGTCCGCGCGCGGAGGCCGCCGCCGACCGGCTCGGCCGCCTGGTGCGGGAGCAGCGGCTCGCGGCACTGGAACCGGACCGTCTCGACGCGTTCCCGGTCGCCGCCGGCTACGCCCCCGGCGAGCACCACTTCCCGCACGACTTCGCCCGGAGCCCGGACTCGCTCGCGCGCGCGTGGTTCACGGACGACGAGATGGAGCGGTCGCTGGACCACCTGGCCGCCGGGCAGCAGGAGGACGGCGGCTGGCCCGTCACCTGGCGCCGGTGGGCCCCGGCGCCCGCGCTGGAGGCACGCGGCCTGGTGACCATCGAGGCCCTGCGCACCCTGCGGGCCCACGGCCGCTTCGTCGGCTGAGCCACCGGCCTCCCCGGCGGGTGTGGCACGGGCGGGCCAGGGTGGCGCGGGCCGACTGGGGGTGGCGCGGGCCCGCCGGGGTGGCGCGGAAAGCAGGCCCGTCATGGCCGGCCGTACGGTCACACCGGCCGGCCGGCGCGGGTGGCGTTCCGTTTGCCCAGGTCAGGGCGATTGTCAGTGGGCGGGTGCAGGATGGACGCATGGTCAGCTCCGCACACCGGGCCTTGGACGGCTTCTCCCCCGCGACCCGCGGCTGGTTCACGGGGGCCTTCTCCGCGCCCACCGCCGCCCAGGCCGGCGCGTGGCAGGCCATCCGGGAGGGCTCGGACGTGCTGGTGGTCGCCCCGACCGGCTCGGGCAAGACGCTGGCCGCGTTCCTCGCCGCCCTGGACGAGCTGGCCTCCGCTCCGCCCCCGGCCGACCCGAAGAAGCGCTGCCGGGTGCTGTACGTGTCGCCGCTGAAGGCCCTGGCCGTCGACGTCGAGCGCAATCTGCGCAGCCCGCTGACCGGCATCCGCCAGGAGTCCGTGCGGCTGGGCCTGCCCGAGCCCGAGATCCGGGTCGGCATCCGGTCCGGCGACACCCCGGCCGCCGAGCGCCGCGCCCTGTCCACGCGCCCGCCGGACATCCTGATCACCACCCCCGAGTCGCTGTTCCTGATGCTGACCTCGGCCACGCGCGACGCGCTCACGGGCGTGGACACGGTGATCCTGGACGAGGTGCACGCGGTCGCGGGCACCAAGCGCGGCGCGCATCTCGCGCTCTCCCTGGAGCGGCTGGACGAACTGCTGCCGCGGCCCGCCCGCCGGATCGGCCTGTCGGCGACCGTGCGCCCGGTCGACGAGGTGGCCCGCTATCTGTCGCCGCGCCGGAAGGTGGAGATCGTCCAGCCGGAGTCCGGCAAGGAGTTCGACCTCTCCGTGGTCGTCCCGGTGGAGGACATGGGCGAGCTGGGCGGCGCCCCGGCCGCCGACGCCGCCGAGGGCGGGGAGCGGCCGTCGATCTGGCCGCATGTGGAGGAGCGCATCGCCGACCTGGTGCAGGCCCACCGGTCCACGATCGTGTTCGCCAACTCGCGCCGTCTGGCGGAGCGGCTGTGCAACCGGCTCAACGAGATCGCGTACGAACGGGCGACCGGTGAGCCGCTGGCGGAGCACCACTCCCCGGCTCAGCTGATGGGCGGGTCGGGCGCGGCCCAGGGCGCGCCGCAGGTGATCGCCCGCGCGCACCACGGGTCGGTGTCCAAGGAGCAGCGGGCCCTGGTCGAGGAGGACCTGAAGGCCGGCCGGCTGCCCGCGGTGGTGGCCACCTCCAGTCTGGAACTGGGCATCGACATGGGTGCCGTGGACCTGGTCGTGCAGGTCGAGTCGCCGCCGTCGGTCGCCTCCGGGCTCCAGCGCGTGGGCCGCGCGGGGCACCAGGTCGGCGCGGTCTCGACCGGTGTCGTCTTCCCGAAGTACCGGGGCGATCTGGTGCAGGCGGCCGTGGTCACGGAGCGGATGCGCACGGGTGCCATCGAGTCGCTGCGGGTGCCCGCGAACCCGCTGGACGTGCTCGCGCAGCAGGTGGTGGCCATGACGGCGCTGGACACCTGGCAGTTCGACGACCTGCTGGCCGTGGTGCGCCGCGCGGCCCCGTTCGCCTCGCTGCCGGAGTCGGCGTTCACGGCGGTCCTGGACATGCTCGCGGGCCGCTACCCCTCGGACGCGTTCGCCGAGCTGCGCCCGCGCGTGGTGTGGGACCGCGTGACCGGTGACATCACCGGCCGCCCGGGCGCGCAGCGCCTCGCCGTCACCTCCGGCGGCACGATCCCGGACCGCGGTCTGTTCGGGGTCTTCCTCGCCGGCTCCGACCCCAAGAAGGGCGGCGGCCGGGTCGGCGAGCTGGACGAGGAGATGGTCTACGAGTCCCGGGTGGGCGACGTCTTCACGCTGGGCACGAGCTCCTGGCGGATCGAGGACATCACCCGTGACCGCGTCCTGGTCTCGCCCGCCCCGGGCGTGCCGGGCCGGCTGCCCTTCTGGAAGGGCGACCAGCTCGGCCGCCCGCTGGAGCTGGGCCGCGCGGTGGGCGCGTTCCTGCGCGAGGTCGGCTCGCTGCCCCGGGACGCCGCGCGGACACGGCTGCTGGCGGCCGGCCTGGACGCGTGGGCGGTGGACAACGTGCTGGCGTACCTGGACGAGCAGCGCGAGGCGTGCGGCCACATCCCGGACGACCGCACGATCGTCGTGGAGCGGTTCCGTGACGAGCTGGGCGACTGGCGGGTCGTCGTCCACTCCCCGTTCGGCGCTCAGGTCCACGCCCCCTGGGCGCTCGCCCTCGGTGCCCGCCTCTCCGAGCGTTACGGCATGGACGCGCAGGTCATGCACGCCGACGACGGGATCGTGCTGCGCCTGCCCGACGCCGATCTGATGGGCCTGGACCTGCTCGACCAGGAGCCCGTGAAGGCCGGCACCGAGTACGACGGCGAACAGGCCCCCATCGGCGCGGCCGACGTCGTCTTCGACAAGGGCGAGGTCGACCAGACCGTCACCGACCAGGTGGGCGGCTCGGCGCTGTTCGCCGCCCGGTTCCGTGAGTGCGCCGCCCGCGCCCTGCTGCTGCCGCGCCGCAACCCGGGCCGGCGCACCCCCCTGTGGCAGCAGCGTCAGCGGGCGGCCCAGCTGCTCCAGGTGGCGAGCGAGTTCGGTTCGTTCCCGATCGTGCTGGAGGCGGTCCGCGAGTGCCTCCAGGACGTCTTCGACGTCCCCGGGCTGGTGGAGCTGATGGGCGACCTGGAGTCCCGCAAGGTGCGCCTGGTGGAGGTCACCACCCCGGAGCCGTCCCCGTTCGCCCGCTCCCTGCTGTTCGGCTACGTCGCCCAGTTCCTGTACGAGGGCGACTCCCCGCTGGCCGAGCGCCGCGCCGCCGCGCTGTCGCTGGACTCGCGGCTGCTGGCCGAGCTGCTGGGCCAGGCGGAGCTGCGCGAGCTGCTCGACGCCGAGGTGCTGACCGAGCTGGAGCGCGAGCTGCAGTGGCTCACCGACGACCGCCGGGTCAAGGACGTCGAGGGCGTCGCGGACGTGCTGCGGCTGCTCGGTCCGCTGACCGACGCCGAACTGGTCGCGCGGGGCGCCGATCCGCACTGGGCGCGGGAGCTGGCGGGCGCGCGCCGGGCCATCAGGGTGCGGATCGCGGGCGCCGACCACTGGGCGGCCGTGGAGGACGCGGGGCGGCTGCGCGACGCGCTGGGCACGGCGCTGCCGGTGGGTGTCCCGGAGGCGTTCACCGAGCCGGTCAAGGACCCGCTGGGCGATCTCCTCGCGCGCTACGCCCGTACGCACGGTCCGTTCACCTCGGCGACCGCGGCGGCCCGGTTCGGGCTGGGCGTGGCGGTCACCGAGGGCGCCCTGCAACGGCTGGCCGGGGCCGGGCGGGTCGTCCAGGGCGAGTTCCATCCGGCGGGCATCGGCCAGGAGTGGTGTGACGCGGCGGTGCTGCGCCGGCTGCGCCGCCGCTCGCTCGCGGCCCTGCGGCACGAGCTGGAGCCCGTGCCGCCCGCCGCGCTCGCCCAGTTCCTGCCGCAGTGGCAGCACATCGGCAAGGGCCACGGGCTGCGGGGCGTGGACGGCCTGGTGCGCGCCATCGAGCAGGTGCAGGGCGCCTCCGTGCCCGCCTCCGCACTGGAGAAGCTGGTCCTGCCCTCCCGGGTGGCGCAGTACACGCCCGCCATGCTCGACGAGCTGACCGCCGCCGGCGAGGTGGTGTGGGCCGGCGCGGGCGCGCTGCCCGGCAAGGACGGCTGGGTCTCGCTCTATCTGGCGGACGCGGCCCCGCTGCTGCTGCCGGCCCCGCACCCACTGGAGCTGACCGCGCTCCACCAGTCCGTCCTGGACGCCCTCGCCGGGGGCTACGGCCTGTTCTTCCGGCAGATCGCCGACCAGGTCCGCGCCACCACGCACCCCGACGCCACCGATCCGCACCTGGCCGACGCCCTGTGGGACCTGGCCTGGTCCGGCCGGCTCACCAACGACACCCTGGCGCCGATGCGCGCCCTGCTGGGCTCCGGCCGCACGGCGGGTGCGACGGCGCACCGCGCCAAGCGTGCCGTGCCGCGCGGGCGCTACGGCTCGTTGACGGCCGCCGCGCGCACCGCTTCCCGCACCGGCCCGCCGACCGTCGCCGGCCGCTGGTCGCTGCTGCCCGTGGCCGAGCCGGACACCACCGTGCGCGCGCACGCGCTGGCCCGCACGCTCCTGGACCGGCACGGCGTGGTCACCCGGGGCGCGGTCGCCGCGGAGGGCGTCGAGGGCGGCTTCTCGGCGGTGTACCGGGTGCTGTCGGTGTTCGAGGAGAGCGGTCAGGCCCGGCGCGGCTACGTGGTCGAGGGGCTGGGCGCGGCGCAGTTCGCGATGGACGGCGCGGTGGACCGGCTCCGCGCGGTGGCGAACGCCCGCGAGCGCTCCCAGGGCCTGCCCGCCCCGGCGGACGGCCACGGCTTCGACTTCCCGGGCCCCGGGAACGGCCCGGGGTCCACGGCCGCGTGGCCGGCCCTGGGCGCCCTGGGGACCGAGGGCGGCCCGGGCGGCTCCGGAGGCGGCCCGGGTGCCCCGGACCCGTTCGGTGACGCGGACCGCACCCCGCACGGCCACACCGCGCCCGGCGCCCTCGGCACGGCCGACGGCGCCTTCCCCCACCCCGGCCTGGACGGTGACTTCACCT
This sequence comes from Streptomyces sp. NPDC027672, assembly GCF_055566335.1. Taxonomy (NCBI): domain Bacteria; kingdom Bacillati; phylum Actinomycetota; class Actinomycetes; order Kitasatosporales; family Streptomycetaceae; genus Streptomyces; species Streptomyces sp. NPDC027672. Next base: position 622,037 of record NZ_JBVHSO010000004.1, read on the forward strand.
GGCCGCCGGACGACCGCCCCGCCGGCGGCCCGGTCCCGTCACGCGACCTCGCCGACCCGTTCGCCTCGCCCGGCTACGGCGGCCCCCGCGGCGCCGGCCCCGCCCACGGCCCGGGCGCCTCCCCAAGCGGGACCCCGCGCCGTGGCTACGGCTACGGCTACGGGCAGGACAGCGGCCGCCCGGGTTCCGCGGCGCCCGATCCCCGTGCCGTGGTCCTCGCCGCGGCCGACCCCGCGAACGCCTACGGCGCCGCGCTGCCCTGGCCCGAGCCGCCGACCGGTGCCGGCCACAAGCCGGGCCGCAAGGCGGGTTCGCTGGTCGTGCTGGTGGAGGGCGAGCTGACGCTGTACATGGAGCGCGGCGGTAAGACGCTGTTGGCCTGGCCCTCGGCACCGGACACCGCCGCACCGGACGACGTCCGGCTGCGTACGGCCGCCGAGGCGCTGGCCGCGGCGGCCCGCGCGGGCTCGCTCGGCACGGTCACGGTCGAGCGGATCAACGGCGCCCAGGCCCTGACGTCCCCGGCGGGCGCGCTCCTGGAGGCGGCGGGGTTCGTGGCGACCCCGCGCGGACTGCGCCTGAGAGCGTGACCCGCACCGCGCACCCCGGCCGGCCCGCCATGGCACGCTGGACGCATGCCCGAAGGTGACACGGTCTGGCAGGCCGCGCGGCGGCTGCACGAGGCCCTCGCGGGCAAGGCGCTGACCCGCAGCGACTTCCGCGTGCCCAAGTACGCGACGGTGGACCTGACCGGCCGCAGGGTGCTGAGCACGATCCCGCGCGGCAAGCACCTGCTGACCCGCTTCGAGGGCGGTCTGACCCTGCACACCCATCTGCGCATGGAGGGCGCGTGGAAGGTGTACGGCACCGGCGAGCGCTGGCGGGGCGGGCCGGCCCACCAGATCCGGGCGATCCTCGGCACCGCCGACCGCACCGCCGTCGGCTACCGCCTCCCGGTCCTGGAACTGCTGCGCACGACCGACGAGGAGAAGGCCGTCGGCCACCTCGGCCCCGATCTGCTCGGCCCGGACTGGGACCCGGAGCGCGCCCTGGCCAACATCCTCGCGGACCCCGCGCGTCCGCTCGGCGAGGCGCTGCTGGACCAGCGCAATCTGGCCGGCATCGGCAACATCTACAAGAGCGAGCTGTGCTTCCTGCTCGGTGTGACCCCGTGGCTGCCGGCCGGCGCGCTCCCCGCGGACCGCGCCGGGAAGCTGCCCGGTCTGGCCAAGCGACTCCTGGAGGCGAACCGCGACCGCCCGGTCCGGCAGACCACCGGCCTCCACCAGTACGACCTGTTCGTCTACGGCCGCGCACCCCGGCCGTGTCTGCGCTGCCACACGTCCGTCCGGGTGGCCGACCAGGGCGACGGCTCCCAGGAGCGTCCCACCTACTGGTGCCCCACCTGCCAGCAGGGCCCCGCCCCCGCGCCCGGCTCCGCCCAACGCTGGCGCGAGCGCTACCCGCGCCGCACCGGCTGACCGGCCGGCGACCGGGACCGAACTCCAGGCTGCGGCAGCCCCACGCGGAACACTTCACAAAAGGGCCCGGGTCAACGTCGCGCAGAAGGGCCCCGGGCCACCACGATCCGCACCCGGTGCCGCGTCCGGCACCGGCACCGGACGCGCCGGTGGCTCACGACGGACGGACGCTCACGACGGACGGACGGGCCCGCGATCCGGGCCCGGCCTCCACCAGCCAGCCGGTGTCCACCACAGGTCGGCGTCCACGACCGGCCGGCGTCCACGACGGGTCGGCGTTCACGACCGGCCCGGCGTCCCGCCCGTACCCGACGCCCTGGTGACGGCCCCGGTCTGCCAGGCGTCCTCCCAGCGTCCCGCCGCCACGGCCCCGGTCGCCCGTGTCTTGGGCACACAGTGCACGGGCAGCAGGCTGATGCCCCAGCCGCCGGCCACGACGGCCCCCTCCAGCACCCCCGAGCCCTGCCCGGCGGCGAGCCGCAGCAGCGCCCACCACCACACGGCCGCCGCCCCGAGCGCCACCCCCCGGAGCACTATCCGCACCATGCCCGTCATCACCTCCAGCCGGACGCTAGACCGTCACCTGGCCCGCGCGGGAGGCGCACCGAGGGGCTCACCGATGCAGGCGCCGGGCCGCGCGGCGTGGAGACGGCGGGTCTCCTCGGCCGCCGGCCACACCCGCTACGCGTTCTCCGCCTGGAACATCCAGTGGTGTTTCTCCAGGTCCGCGGTGATCGCGATGAGGAGGTCCTGGGTGACGGGGTCCGGTCCGCCGGTGGCGTCCACCCGCTCCCGCATCCGGGTGATCACCGAGCCCAGCGCGTCCACCATGGCCGAGACCGCGTCCGTGTCCTTGACCCAGCCCGCCGGTGCGGTCCTGATGCCGCTGACGGAGGCCACCGTGGCGGCGCGTCCGTCGGGCGGTACGCCCAGCGCCGAGGCCCGCTCGGCCACCGTGTCCGAGTGGGTGCGGGCGGAGGCGACGACCTCGTCGAGCTGGAGGTGGACGGAGCGGAAGCGGGGGCCGACGATGTTCCAGTGGATCTGCTTGGAGATCAGCGCCAGGTCGATCAGGTCGACGAGCGCGCCCCGCAGCGCCTCGGACACGGTCTTCAGGTCGGCGTCGGCCAACGGGCTCTTCACGACGTACATCCGCTTCCTCCGGTGGTTCGGCGCCGTCACGTCCCTCCCACGATGACCGCACCGCGCACCCCCGGCAAACGGGGCATCGGCGGACACACATCACCCCGGATGGCACAAAGGCCCCAGCCGGGCTCGTCCAGGTCTTCCTGGGCAGCCCGGTCGGGGCCTCGTTCGTCTCGGGAGGAGCGGGCCGCGCACGGACCTAGGCGGCGACCACGTCCACGGCCTCCGCGGGCGCCTTGATGGTCACCCGTTCCGGTGGCACACCGGTCACCGACACCGAACCCAGCATCGGCCGGACCGGGGTGGGCACGGGCTCGGTGGCCGCGGCGGACCGGGCCAGTTCGGCGAGCGCGAGTTCGTCGCTCACCTCTCGCATGAGTTCCGACATCCGTACGTCCAGCGCGTCGCAGATGGCGGCGAGCAGTTCGGAGGAAGCCTCCTTCTGCCCCCGCTCCACCTCGGAGAGATAGCCGAGTGAGACTCGGGCGGACGAGGAGACTTCGCGCAGAGTACGGCCCTGGCGTTGGCGCTGCCGACGCAGCACGTCACCCAGCAGGCGACGGAGCAGAATCATCGGTGGCTCCCTCCTCGGACCGCGTAGCCGCATCCTTCTCGCCCCACCGTACCGCCTTGCGCCGCGGCCGTGCGGGGAGCGATGTCGTGTTCACTCAGGGCTGCAAACATCAAAACCCCCCGTTCCGTTCCGTATCCTGTGCCCGCTCATTCCCAGTCTGTTCGCCCGCCAGCTGCTCCAGGAGCACTGCGAGTACGCTCCGTACACTCTCCATACGAATTTCCGCGCGGCTGCCGTTCAACCGCAGCGCCCCGACTTTTCCGCCACCGGCAGAACCGGCGCGGGCGGTGAGAGGGCCGTCGACAGCCACGTACACCGTGCCGACGGGCTTGCCGTCCTGCGGGTCCGGGCCCGCCACTCCGGTGGTCGCGATGCCCCAGTCGGCGCCGAGCGCCTTGCGCACCCCGGCCGCCATCTGGGCCGCGACCTGGGGGTCCACCGCTCCCCGCTGGGCCAGCAGGGTGGCGTCGACGCCCAGCAGTTCGTGCTTCAGCTCGGTGGCGTAGGCGGTGACCGAACCCCGGAACACCCGGGAGGCGCCGGGTACCCCGGTGATCTCCGCGGCCACCAGGCCACCGGTCAGCGACTCCGCGACGGCGAGGGTCTCGCCCCTCACGGTCAGTAGTCGCACCAGTTCGGTGGCCTGTGAACTCACGCTTGCCTCTCCTCCAACGCCGCGGCGCGCTCGGCCATTCCCCGCCGGCGCAGCACAATGGCCTGTCTTACGTAGTCGAGGCCCGTCACGACCGTGAGGACGACCGCCGCGGCCATCACCCAGAACCGCAGGCTGGCCAGCCATCCGGTCAGCGCCAGGACGTACATCCCGACGGCCACGCCCTGGGTGAGCGTCTTCAGCTTGCCGCCCCGGCTCGCGGGGATCACGCCGTAGCGAATGACCAGAAAACGCAGCAGCGTGATGCCGAGTTCCCGGCCGAGGATCACGATCGTGACCCACCAGGGCAGATCGCCGAGGGCGGACAGACAGATGAGCGCCGCACCCATGATCGCCTTGTCGGCGATGGGGTCGGCGATCTTCCCGAAGTCGGTGACCAGGTTGTACGTGCGAGCCAGATGCCCGTCGAACAGGTCGGTGATCATGGCGACGGCGAAGGCCGCCCAGGCCAGCGAGCGCCAGGCCGGGTCATAGCCGCCGCCCGCCAGCATCAGCGCCACGAAGCCGGGCACCAGGAGCAGCCGCAGCATCGTCAGCAGATTGGCGACGTTCCAGACGCTCGCCTGGTTGACGGCCGCCGCCGTGATCTTGCCACCGCGCGGGGGCCGGCCCCCGCCGTCGGGGCCTGAAGCAGAACCGGAGACCTCGGACGCCACGCCGTCGGCAGCGGCGGCGGAACCCCGGGCGCCGTGCGCACCGGAGGGGCCGCCCGCGGCGGATGCCGGGACTCCGGTCATCTGCCCGCCTCCTCACTACACGCGAGCGAGCCGGTCAGCGGCTCGGCCACCAGATCGACACCTTCCGTACCGACCACCTTCGCCTCGACCATACGTCCGACACTCAGGCCCGCGCCGCTCGTGAGCAGCACCTGGCCGTCGGTCTCCGGCGCCTGGTGCGCGGCCCGGCCGTAGACGCCCTCCTCCTCGTCCACCGACTCGACCAGCACCTGCACGGTCCCGCCGACGCGCTCCTCGGCGCGCTGCGAGACCAGCTCCTCGGCCAGCCGGGAGACACGGGCCAGCCGCTCGGCGACGACGTCCTCGTCCAGCTTGCCGTCGTACGTCGCCGCTTCCGTGCCGTCCTCGTCGGAGTAGCCGAAGACACCGATGGCGTCCAGCCGGGCGCCGGTCAGGAAGCGCTCCAGCTCGGCGAGGTCGGACTCGGTCTCGCCGGGGAAGCCGACGATGAAGTTCGAGCGCACGCCGGCCTCGGGGGCCTTGCTCCGGATGGTGTCGAGCAGCTCCAGGAAGCGGTCGGTGTCGCCGAAGCGGCGCATGGCGCGCAGCACGTCGGGCGCGGAGTGCTGGAAGGACAGGTCGAAGTACGGGGCGACCTTGGGCGTGGAGGTCAGTACGTCGATGAGGCCGGGGCGCATCTCGGCCGGCTGGAGGTAGCTCACCCGGATCCGCTCGATGCCGTCGACCGCGGCCAGCTCCGGCAGCAGGGACTCCAGCAGGCGGATGTCGCCCAGGTCCTTGCCGTAGGAGGTGTTGTTCTCGGAGACCAGCATGATCTCCTTCACGCCCTGCCCGGCCAGCCAGCGGGTCTCGTTCAGCACGTCGCCGGGGCGGCGGGAGATGAAGGAGCCGCGGAAGGACGGGATGGCGCAGAACGAGCAGCGCCGGTCGCAGCCCGAGGCCAGCTTGACCGAGGCGACCGGGGAGCCGTCCAGGCGGCGGCGCAGCGGCGCGCGGGGGCCGGAGGCCGGGGCGACGCCCTCCGGGAGGTCGGCCGGCGCGTGTCCGGGCAGCGCCACGGAGGCGGCCGACTCCTGGCGCTCGGCCGGGCTGATCGGCAGCAGCTTGCGCCGGTCGCGCGGGGTGTGGGCGGCGTGGATGCCGCCGGACAGGATGGTCTGCAGGCGGTCGGAGATGTCCGCGTAGTCGTCGAAGCCGAGCACGCCGTCGGCCTCGGGCAGGGCCTCGGCCAGTTCCTTGCCGTACCGCTCGGCCATGCAGCCCACCGCCACGACGGCCTGGGTTCTCCCGTGGTCCTTGAGGTCGTTGGCCTCCAGCAGGGCGTCGACGGAGTCCTTCTTCGCGGCCTCCACGAAGCCACAGGTGTTGACCACGGCCACGTCGGCGTCCGCGGCGTCCTCCACGAGCTGCCAGCCGTCCGCCTCCAAACGGCCTGCGAGCTCCTCGGAATCCACCTCGTTACGAGCGCAGCCGAGAGTGACGAGTGCGACGGTACGGCGTTCAGGCATGGGCTCAAGACTACTTCGTCTCACCGACAGCCCATGTCGACGGGGGCTGGCCGGTCCCGGCCGACTCCGTCACACCCGTCCGGCGCGGCCGGTCAGCCCGCCACCGGGTCGCCCTTGGTGTAGGTGAGGCGCTCCACCGCGCCGGGCCTGAACGTGTTCTCGATCTTCTTGCCGTTGACGTACAGCTCGATCGCGCCGGCGTCGCCCAGGATCAGGTTGATCTTGGTGGTGTCCTGGAAGGTCTTGGACTCGCCCTTCTTCAGCAGTCCGTCGAAGAGCATCCGGCCGTTGTGGTCCTTGGCCGAGATCCAGCTGCGTCCGTTGGGCGCGCCGACCTGGACGGTCACCTTGTCCTGGGGCGCGGCGGCGATGGCGCTGTCGGAGGGCTGGCTGGTCGGCTGGGCCGGCTTGTCGTTCTTCGGCGTGGGCGAGGCGGTCGTGTCGGCGGCGGGCGTGGCGCCCTCGGCGGCGATCTGGGACTTGGAGTCCCCGGAGCCGCCGGAGCCCTTGACCGCGGTGAACCCGACGAACCCGATCACGACGACGATCGCGGCGACCATCGCCGCCGTCCAGTTCGGGCCGCGCCGCTCGGGCCGGATCCGCTCCGCCTCGAACAGGGGCGCGGCGGGGGTGGGCTCGGGGCGGCCGCCGTGGTCGGCGTCGTACCGGGCGATCAGCGGCTCGGGATCGAGGTGGACGGCCCTGGCCAGCGTGCGGAGGTGCCCGCGGGCGTAGACGTCGCCGCCGCACGGGGCGAAGTCGTCCGCCTCGATGGCGTGCACGATGCCGATACGGACACGAGTGGCGGTGCTGACGTCGTCCACGGTCAGCCCGGCCGCGATCCGCGCCTGCTGGAGGGCGCGGCCCACGGAGGGTCGGGCTTCCTGGGACTCGTCTCGGAACGGACGCTCGTCTTCAGGGGAGTTGCCGATGGACACGGGGGCGCCTTTCGAGCGTGTAGCCACCTGTGCTGGAAGCTCAGTCTAGGGGGGTGACGAAAGGGTGGGGCAACCGGACGGTATGACTTTGTACGCCATCGGAATGGCACGACATGCCGATGGTCTGACAAGCAGGTACCCCAGGGTGAAGGCCCTGCCTGTCCTTTCGCTCAACTGGACGTACGGCAAAGGGGAACGGTTGCCCGTCACCGGCTAACGGGTGGGTCACGACCGTACGGCCGTACGGCGCAACCCACTGCGCCGTACGGCCCCACTCGTCACTCTTCGGTCTCCCCGCGCAGCAGCGCCAGCACACCGTCCAGTTCGTCGGGTTTCACGAGAACGTCACGCGCCTTGGAGCCCTCGCTCGGTCCCACGATGTTGCGGGACTCCATGAGGTCCATGAGCCGGCCCGCCTTGGCGAAGCCGACGCGCAGCTTGCGCTGGAGCATGGACGTGGACCCGAACTGGGTGGAGACGACCAGTTCGGCGGCCTGGCACAGCAGGTCGAGGTCGTCGCCGATGTCCTCGTCGATCTCCTTCTTCTGCTTGGTGCCCACGGTGACGTCGTCCCGGAAGACGGGCGCCATCTGGTCCTTGCAGTGCTGGACGACGACCGCGACCTCCTCCTCGGTCACGAACGCGCCCTGCATACGGGTCGGCTTGTTGGCGCCCATCGGCAGGAACAGGCCGTCGCCCTTGCCGATCAGCTTCTCGGCGCCGGGCTGGTCGAGGATGACCCGGGAGTCGGCCAGCGAGGAGGTGGCGAAGGCCAGCCGCGAGGGCACGTTGGCCTTGATCAGACCGGTGACCACGTCGACCGACGGGCGCTGGGTGGCCAGCACCAGGTGGATGCCGGCGGCGCGCGCGAGCTGGGTGATGCGCACGATGGCGTCCTCGACGTCGCGCGGGGCGACCATCATCAGGTCGGCCAGCTCGTCCACGATCACCAGCAGGTACGGGTACGGCTGGAGCTCGCGCTCGCTGCCCTCGGGCTGCTTGACCTTGCCCTCGCGCACCGCGCGGTTGAAGTCGTCGATGTGCCGGTATCCGTAGGCGGCCAGGTCGTCGTACCTGAGGTCCATCTCGCGCACCACCCACTGCAGCGCCTCGGCGGCCCGCTTGGGGTTGGTGATGATCGGCGTGATCAGGTGCGGGATGCCCTCGTAGGCGGTCAGCTCGACGCGCTTGGGGTCGACCAGGATCATCCGGACGTCCTCCGGCGTCGCCCGCATCATGACCGAGGTGATCAGACAGTTGATGCAGGACGACTTGCCGGAACCGGTGGCGCCGGCCACCAGCATGTGCGGCATCTTCGCCAGCGAGTGCATGACGTACCCGCCCTCGACGTCCTTGCCGAAGGCCACCAGCATCGGGTCGTCGTCCTCGGCGGACTCCGCGAGGCGCAGCACGTCGCCGAGGTTGACCATCTCCCGGTCGGTGTTCGGGATCTCGATGCCGACCGCGGACTTGCCGGGGATCGGGCTGATGATCCGCACGTCCGGGCTGGCCACCGCGTAGGCGATGTTCTTGGTCAGCGCGGTGATCCGCTCCACCTTCACGGCGGGGCCGAGCTCGACCTCGTAGCGGGTGACCGTCGGGCCGCGGGTGAAGCCGGTGACGGCCGCGTCCACCTTGAACTCGGTGAACACCTGGGTGAGCGAGGCAACGACCGCGTCGTTGGCGGCGCTGCGCGCCTTGCCGGGGCCGCCGCGGCGGAGCAGGTCCAGGGAGGGCAGCGCGTAGGTGACGTCGCCGGACAGCTGGAGCTGCTCCGCGCGCGCGGGCAGGTCGCGCGGCTGCTCGGGAGCCTTCTTGGTCAGGTCCGGTACGGCCTTGGTCAGATCCGGTACGGGCTCCGGCTTGGGCGTCTCCCGCTTCGGCCGGGCGGCGGGCACCGGCGTCGGCGCGGCGGCGGGCACCGGGGCGGCGGGCGCCTGGGCGGTGTCCTCGCGCTCGCCCGCGCCCACGCCCTGTGTGAGGTCGGCGACGACCGGGGACGGCGGCATGCCGTGCAGCACGGCACCGTCCAGCGAGGCGGCGGCCGCCGCCGCGACGTCCACGGCGTCCGGGTGCCGCTGCGGGTCCGGCTGGGGCACCGCGGAGCGCCGGGGACGCCCGCGGCGCTGGGAGAGGGCCGTCTCCTCGGCGGTGTCGGGGTCGTACGGCAGCGCGGCGGCGGAACGCCGGCGCGGGCGCGCGGGCGCCGGCTCGCGCCACTGCTCCTCGTAGGTCCCGTCGTCGTCGTACCGGTCGGCCTCGTAGTCGTGCAGCACGCCGAGGTGGACGCCCAGCCTCCGCAGCCGCTGCGGGATGGCGTTGACCGGGGTCGCGGTCACCACGAGCAGCCCGAAGATCGTCAGCAGCACCAGCAGGGGTACGGCGAGGACCTCGGTCATGGTGGACGTCAGCGGGGTGGCCGCCGCCCAGCCGATGAGACCGCCGGCGTCCCTTATGCCCTGCATGCCGGCGCTGCGCGCGGGCGAGCCACAGGCGATGTGGACCTGGCCGAGGACGCCGACGACCAGCGCGGACAGGCCGATCACGATCCGCCCGTTGGCCTCCGGCTGCTCCGGGTGCCGGATGAACCGCACGGCGATCACCGCGAGCAGTATCGGCACCAGCAGGTCGAGCCGGCCGAAGGCGCCGGTGACCAGGATCTCCACCAGGTCGCCGACGGGCCCGCGCAGGTCCGCCCAGGTGCCCGCGGCGACGATCAGCGCGATGCCGAGCAGCAGCAGCGCGACGCCATCCTTGCGGTGGGCCGGGTCGAGGTTCCGCGCGCCCTGCCCTATGCCGCGGAAGACGGCGCCGACGGCGTGCGCGAGGCCGAGCCAGAGGGCGCGCAGAAACCGGTAGACGCCCCCGGTGGGACTGGCGGCCGGCCTCACCGGCACGGGCTTGCGCGCCACGGCCTTCTTGGCGGGCGGCCTCCTGGCCGGGGCCTTCTTCGCGGCGGCGGCCTTCCTCGCCGGAGCCTTCGCGGGAACCACGGCCTTCTTGGCGGGCTGCTTCTTGGCTGCGGACGGACGTGAGGCCATGGGTGTGAGGTTACCGGGGGAGACGACGGCGGACACGTGTGCCCACAGCTTCACCCGTTCGTGTCGTGCCTGCCGGGGCGCGAAGCTGACGCACCTTCATCCGCAACTACAGCTCGGCCCGGCTCAGTTCTGCGACGGCACCGGGGCACCGCTGCCGCCGGTACCCGGCTCCAGAGCGTCGAGAGCGCGGCGCAGTCCGGTGAGTTTGCGCTCCAGATGGGCCGCCGTGGCCACCGCCGCCGCGTCCGCCGAGTCGTCGTCCAACTGCTTGGACAGCGCTTCGGCCTGCTCCTCGACGGCCGCGAGCCGCGCGGACAGCTCGGCGAGCAGCCCGGCCGACTCCTTGCCGGCGACCCCGCCCTTGCCGCCGCCCTCCAACTGGAGCCGCAGCAGCGCGGCCTGCTCCCGTAGCTGGCAGTTCTTCATGTACAGCTCGACGAAGACCGACACCTTCGCGCGCAGCACCCACGGGTCGAACGGCTTGGAGATGTAGTCCACCGCGCCCGCCGCATAGCCCCGGAAGGTGTGGTGCGGACCGTGGTTGATGGCCGTCAGGAAGATGATCGGGATGTCCCGGGTCCGCTCGCGCCGCTTGATGTGCGCGGCCGTCTCGAAACCGTCCATGCCCGGCATCTGGACGTCCAGCAGAATGACCGCGAAATCGTCCGTGAGCAGTGCTTTGAGCGCTTCCTCCCCGGACGATGCCCGCACCAGCGTCTGATCGAGCGCCGAGAGGATCGCCTCCAGCGCCAGCAGATTCTCCGGCCGGTCATCGACCAGGAGGATCTTGGCCTTCTGCACCATGGCCCGCCCTCCTCGCCCCGGCGGTACACCGGGCGCCGCCCCAGGGGACGACTCCCTTTCGCCGCCCGTCCTTGTGCCGGTCATCGTAGCCGCACCCCGCTTGTCACCACACCCTGTCACCGCGATGTCACGGTGCACGTACCGGAAACGCGGCCGGGCTCCCGATGGTTCCCGGAATCCGGGATTCCCGGCCTCCATCATGCAGCAACTCCCCGCGCGCCCCGGAGGTCCCCCTCCCCCGGGCGCGCCCCGCCGCGCCGCCCGGCGCCGTCACTCCGCCCGCATCCACCGGCGCATCACCGACAGCAGATAGTCGGGGTCGACCGGCTTGGTGACGTAGTCGGAGGCGCCCGAGTCGAGTGCCTTCTCCCGGTCGCCCTTCATCGCCTTGGCGGTGAGCGCGATGATCGGCAACCCCGCGAACTGCGGCATCCTGCGGATCGCCGTGGTCGTCGCGTACCCGTCCATCTCGGGCATCATGATGTCCATCAGCACCACCGCCACATCGTCGTGCTGCTCCAGCACCTCGATGCCCTCGCGGCCGTTCTCCGCGTACAGCACCGACAGCCCGTGCTGCTCCAGCACGCTGGTGAGCGCGAACACGTTGCGGATGTCGTCGTCGACGATCAGCACCTTCTCGCCGCCGAACCGCATCACGGGACCCTGCTGCACGACCCGCTCCGGCTCGGCGGCGACGGTCGTCCACTGCTCGGCCGCGCGCCGGGCCTCGTCGAGCAGCCCGCGCCGCCGGCGCCTGAAGAGCGCGGCGGGACCGTTCTGCGTCTCCTGGTACGACTTCACCTCGGCCGGCGTCTCGATCTCCGCCGCGGACAGCTCCGAGGACAGACGCGCCTCCGAGGCGACCAGGTCCCCGGCCTCCAGGGCGGGCAGGGACTGCTGGTAGCCCTGCGGCGGCAGCTCGCTCGGGTGCATCGGCAGGTAGAGCGTGAACGTCGAGCCGCGGCCGGGTTCGCTCTGCGCGTGGATCTCACCGCCGAGCAACTGCGCGATCTCCCGCGAGATCGACAGGCCGAGACCGGTGCCGCCGTACTTGCGGCTGGTCGTGCCGTCCGCCTGCTTGAACGCCTCGAAGATCACCCGCATCTTGCTGGCCGCGATCCCGATGCCGGTGTCGGTCACCGAGAACGCGATCAGCTCGCCGTCCGGATCGGCCAGCGAACCCGCCTCCAGCAACTGCTCCCGGATGGACTGCGGCACATCCGCGCCGGCGGTCCGGATCACCAGCTCCACCGAACCGGAGTCGGTGAACTTCACCGCGTTGGACAGCAGGTTGCGCAGCACCTGCAACAGCCGCTGCTCGTCGGTGTGCAGGGTCGCCGGCAGCTCCGGCGAGACCCGTACGGACAGGTCCAGGCCCTTCTCCGCGGTCAGCGGCCGGAAGGTGGCCTCCACGTAGTCCACGAGCTGCACGAGCGCGATCCGGGTCGGGGAGACGTCCATCTTGCCCGCCTCGACCTTCGACAGGTCCAGGATGTCGTTGATGAGCTGGAGCAGGTCGGAACCGGCCCCGTGGATCGTCTCGGCGAACTCCACCTGCTTCGGCGAGAGATTGCCCTCGGCGTTGTCGGCGAGCAGCTTCGCCAGGATCAGCAGCGAGTTCAGCGGCGTCCGCAGCTCGTGCGACATGTTGGCGAGGAACTCGCTCTTGTAGCGCATCGACACCGCGAGCTGCTCGGCGCGCTCCTCCAGGACCTGCCGGGCCTCCTCGATCTCGGTGTTCTTCACCTCGATGTCCCGGTTCTGCCGGGCCAGCAGCTCGGCCTTCTCCTCCAGTTCGGCGTTGGACTCCTGGAGCGCCTTCTGCCGGTTCTCCAGCTCCGCCGACCGCTCCCGTAGCTGCTCGGTCAGCTCCTGCGACTGCTTGAGCAGCTTCTCGGTCTTGGTGTTGACCGAGATGGTGTTGACGCTGGTCGCGATCATCTCGGCGATCTGGTTGAGGAAGTCCTTCTGGATCTGCGTGAACGGCATGAAGGACGCCAGCTCGATCACCCCGAGCACCTTGCCCTCGAACAGCACCGGCAGCGCGATCACCTGCGCGGGCGGCGCCTCGCCGAGCCCGGAGGAGATCTTCAGGTAGCCGTTGGGCGCCCGCTCCACCAGGATCGTGCGCTTCTCCTGGGCGGCCGTGCCGATCAGCGTCTCACCGGGCCGGAACGACGTCGGCATGGAGCCCATCGAGTAGCCGTACGAGCCCAGCATCCGCAGCTCGTAGTCGTCCTCGCCGTTGCCGACGCCCTTGCCCTCCATCAGCGGCATCGCCACGAAGAACGCGCCGTGCTGCGCCGACACCACCGGCGTCAGCTCGCTCATGATCAGTGAGGCCACGTCCTCCAGGTCCCGGCGGCCCTGCATGAGGGCGGAGATCCGGGCCAGGTTGCCCTTGAGCCAGTCCTGCTCCTTGTTGGCGATCGTGGTGTCACGCAGGTTGGCGATCATCTTGTTGATGTAGTCCTGCAACTCCTGGATCTCGCCGGACGCGTCCACGTCGATCTTCAGGTTCAGGTCGCCGCGGGTCACGGCGGTCGCCACGCGCGCGATGGCCCGCACCTGCCGGGTCAGGTTCCCGGCCATCTCGTTCACGGACTCGGTCAGGTCCCGCCAGGTGCCGTCGACATCGCGCACGCGCGCCTGGCCGCCAAGCTGTCCCTCCGTGCCCACCTCGCGGGCCACCCGGGTGACCTCCTCGGCGAAGCTGGACAACTGGTCCACCATCGTGTTGATCGTCGTCTTCAGCTCGAGGATCTCGCCCCGGGCGTCAATGTCGATCTTCTTCGTCAAGTCACCCTTGGCGATGGCCGTGGTGACCATGGCGATGTTGCGCACCTGACCGGTCAGGTTGGACGCCATCTGGTTCACCGACTCGGTGAGGTCCTTCCATGTGCCGGCCACACCCGGCACATGCGCCTGACCGCCGAGGATGCCGTCCGTGCCCACCTCCCGGGCCACCTTGGTGACCTGGTCGGCGAACGAACTCAGCGTCTTCACCATCGTGTTGATGGTGTCGGCGAGCTGCGCCACCTCGCCGCGCGCCTCGATCGTCACCTGCCGCGTCAGATCGCCGTTGGCGACGGCCGCCGCCACCTGCGAGATGTTCCGCACCTGCATGGTCAGGTTGTTGGCCATCAGGTTGACGTTGTTGCTGAGGTCCTTCCAGATGCCCGTCACGCCCGGCACGTGCGCCTGGCCGCCGAGGATGCCCTCGGTGCCCACCTCCCGGGCCACCCGCGTCACCTGCTCGGCGAAACTGGACAGCTGGTCCACCATCGTGTTGACCGTCGTGACGAGTTCGAGGATCTCACCCTTCGCGTCAACAGTGATCTTCTTCGACAGGTCGCCCTTGGCGACCGCAGTCGTGACCTCGGCGATGTTGCGCACCTGGATCGTCAGGTTATTCGCCATGAAGTTCACGGACTGCGTGAGGTCCTTCCAGGTGCCCGAGACACCCTGCACCTCGGCCTGCCCGCCGAGGATGCCCTCCGTGCCCACCTCCCGGGCCACCCGCGTCACCTGGTCCGCGAACGACGAGAGCTGGTCCACCATCGTGTTCAGGGTGTTCTTCAGCTCCAGGATCTCCCCGCGCGCGTCCACGGTGATCTTCTGGGAGAGGTCACCGCGCGCCACGGCCGTGGCCACCTGCGCGATGTTGCGCACCTGGGCCGTGAGGTTGCCGGCCATGCCGTTCACGGAGTCCGTCAGGTCCCGCCACACCCCGGCGACCCCCGGCACCTGCGCCTGCCCGCCGAGCCGGCCCTCGGTCCCCACGTCCCGCGCGACCCGGGTCACCTGGTCCGCGAAGGCGGACAGCTGGTCCACCATCGTGTTGATCGTGTTCTTCAGCTCGAGGATCTCCCCGCGCGCGTCCACGTCGATCTTCTGCGACAAATCGCCGCGCGCCACCGCCGTCGTCACCTGCGCGATCTGCCGCACCTGGGACGTCAGGTTGCCGGCCATGAAGTTGACGGAGTCCGTCAGCTCCTTCCACGTGCCGGAGACGCCGTCCACCCGGGCCTGACCGCCCAGCCGGCCCTCCGTGCCCACGTCCCTGGCCATCCGCGTGACCTGGTCGGCGAAGCTGGACAACTGGTCCACCATCGTGTTCACGGTGTTCTTCAGCTGGAGCATCTCGCCCGAGACGTCCACCGTGACCTTCTGCGACAGATCGCCGTTCGCCACCGCCGTCGTCACCTGGGCGATGTTGCGCACCTGCCCGGTCAGATTGCGGAACGCGGTGTTGACGGAGTCCGTCAGGTCCTTCCACGTGCCCGCCGCGCCCGGCACCTGCGCCTGGCCGCCGAGTTCACCCTCGACACCGACCTCCCGCGCGACCCGCGTCACCTCCGCGCCGAACGCCGACAGCTGGTCCACCATGCCGTTGACGGTGTTCTTCAGCTCCAGCATCTCGCCGGCCACGTCCACGGTGACCTTCTGCGACAGATCGCCGTTGGCCACCGCCGTCGTCACCGTCGCGATGTCCCGCACCTGCGTCGTCAGGTTCCGGAACACCGTGTTGACGGAGTCCGTCAGGTCCTTCCACGTACCCGCCGCGCCCGGCACGTTCGCCTGCCCGCCGAGCCGCCCCTCCGCGCCGACCTCGTTCGCCACCCGCGTGACCTCGTCCGCGAAGATCCGCAGCGTCTCGGTCATCTGGTTGATCGTCTCGGCGAGCCGCGCCACCTCGCCCCGCGCCGGCACGGTCACCTTCTGCGAGAGGTCACCGCTGGCGACCGCGGTCGTCACCTGAGAGATCCCGCGCACCTGCGCGGTCAGGTTGCCCGCCATCGTGTTGACGGAGTCGGTCAGCTCCTTCCACACCCCGGCCACCCCGGGCACCTGCGCCTGCCCGCCGAGGATGCCCTCGGTGCCCACCTCCCGGGCCACCCGCGTGACCTCGGAGGAGAACGACGACAACTGGTCCACCATCGTGTTGACGGTGTTCTTCAGCTCCAGCATCTCGCCGGCCACGTGCACGGTCACCTTGCGCGACAGATCACCCTTGGCGACCGCCGTCGTCACCAGCGCGATATCCCGCACCTGCGCCGTCAGCCGGTACGCCATCGTGTTCACGGACTCCGTCAGGTCCTTCCAGGAACCCGACATCCCGCGCACCCGCGCCTGGCCGCCCAGCTTGCCCTCGGTGCCGACCTCGCTGGCCACACGTGTGACCTCGTCGGTGAACGTCGACAACTGGTCGACCAGGTTGTTGACGGTACGGCCGACCTTCAGGAACTCACCGCGCAGCGGATGCCCCGCACCGCCGTCCGGCGCCGGCGTCCGCAGTTCCATGCGCGGCGACAGATCGCCCTCGGCGACCGCCGTGAGCACCCGGCTGACCTCCGACACGGGCCAGACCAGGTCGTCCACCAGCGCGTTGGAGTTGTCGACGGCCGCCGCCCAGGAACCCTCGCAGGCACCCGTCTCCAGCCGCTCCGTGAGTTTTCCCTCACGTCCCACCATGCGCCGCACCCGCGACAGCTCGCCGGTCAGATGCAGATTCCGGTCGGCCACCTCGTTGAAGACGGCCGCGATCTCCGACATCACCCCGTCGCCGGTCACCGTGAGCCGCTTGCGGAAGTTGCCGTCCCGCATCGCCACGAGGGCCACCAGCAGCCGGTTCAGGGCCGCCGTGTCCACGGTCGTGGTGCCGCCGCTCCTGCCCAGGGACGGTCCGCCTTTCGCGCGCGTCTTCGTGCCTCGCGTCGCCGCGCCAGACTCCACTGTGTCCCTCCCGGAGGGGTAGACCGTTACTGCTGTGCGCCGGCCGCTTGGGAGCCGGTGTGCCGGTCAACCGGCATACCGACGCCTTCCACGTACCGGTTACTTCCGCGTACGTCTGCCAGACGAGATCAGGCCACACCCAAGGCTGCTGCCCGCCACGCGCGGAACGCACGCGGGCCGGCCCGACCCTCATCAGCAGCTTGCCCAGTGTTTCACCCCGGCCCAACCAGGCCATAACAGTTCGGCAGCTTCGCACATCGTCCGCACACCCCGGGGCGTGAACACCCGCGACCGGCATCCGCTCGGACGGCGAAGGTAAGTAACCTTGCATGCGGCTGTCCAGCCGCACCGGTCCGACCGGCCTGGGCGGTGGCACGAGTACGAGCGGGCATCGGAGGGGCGGCCGGACACCATGACGACCGGACTGATCCCCGGGGGACAGCCCCCGGAGCCACAGCCGACGGGCGAGCCCGTGCCGCAGCAGCGGCGCGACCCGGCCGTCGCGCCGGCCCCGCATGCCGACAACCGGCCGAGGAGTTCTGTGATCACCGCGCGCGCGGCCGCCAGTTTCGAGCCCGTCGGACGATCGGTGGCGACCGCCCGGTCCTTCGTCCGCGACACCCTCCAGGGCTGGGGGTTCGCCGACATCGTCGACGACGCGGTCGTCCTCACCAGCGAGCTGGTGACCAACGCGGTCGTCCACGCGGGCACGCACGCCGACGTGCTGTGCCTGCGCACCGAGGACGGCGTGCGCGTCGAGGTCTCCGACCGCTACCCGGAGCGCGAGGTCCCGCTCCAGGGCAACGCCGCCGCCATGGGCAGCCCGGACCGCGAGGGCGGCCGTGGGCTCCAGCTGTGCGCGGCCCTCGCCACCCGCTGGGGCGTCGACTACACCTCCACGCACAAGAATGTCTGGTTCCAGCTCAACCTGCCCGAACGCCCGGTCGGCACCCGCTCCGCCGGCCCGGCCCTGCCGCCCGACCTGCTGCCGCTGGCCGACGGCCGGGTCCGCGTCGCCGTCCTCCAGGTCGACCGCAAGGGCAGCGTCAGCGCCTGGAACGAGGACGCGGAGGAGCTGTTCGGCTATTCCGCGGCCGACATCATCGGCAAGCCCCTCACCGACCTCGCCGCCTGGCCGCACACCCCGGGCACCGGCACCGGCATCGCCGAGGCGCTCCAGCTCTCCCGCTGGGAGGGCACCTACGGCATCCGCGGCGCCGACGGCCGCGTGGCCCGGGTGTACGCCTCCCACCTCAGGGTCCGCGACACCGGCGGCGAGCCCTCGACCGTCTGCCTCCTGGTCCGCGACCACGAGCGCGCCGTCCTGCAGTCCCCGGCCCGGATCCCGGTCACCGACCAGAACCAGTCCGCCGACGGCCAGGGCGCCGATCCCTTCGAGGTGTTCATCGGCTCGCCCGCCCCGGACGACCTCGACGGCCTCCTCCAGCGCACGGTGGAACGCGCCCGCGACATGCTCGACGGCGACTCCGCGTTCCTGCTGCTCGCCACCGACGACGAGACGGAACTGGAGGTCCGTGCCTCCACCGGCCTGCCCTCCGCCCGCCAGCGCTTCGCGCGCGTCCCGGTCGAGGCGGGCCCCGGGCGCTACGGCTCGGCGCGCATGCCCGCCGTCCACGACGACCTCGCCGCCGTGCCCGGCGCCGTACCGCTGCTCGCCGGCACCGGCATGCGCTCGGTGGTCACGGTCCCGCTGAAGGTCGAGGGCCGCCTCACCGGCTCCCTCGGTGTCGCGGCCGAGGCGGCGGGCCGGTACACCAACGAGGAGGCGCTGCGCCTGCAGTTCGCCGCCGACCGCATCGCGCTGGCCGTGGAGTCGGCCCGCCTCGGCGAGCTGGAACGGCTGCGCCGCGGCTCGCTGAGCTTCCTGGTCGAGGCGTCCGACCTGCTGGCCGGCACCCTGGACCGGGACCAGACGCTGGCGCTCATGGCCCAGATGACGGTCCCGACCCTCGCCACCTGGTGCGCGGTGTACACGATCGCCGACCAGGCCTCGGAGCCGGACCTGTCGTACGTCCTGCACGAGGACGAGGAACTCATCGACGGCATCAAGTCGTTGCTGTCGAAGATCCCGCCGCCCGACCCGGTGCCGACGCCCGGCGCCCGGGTGTGGCCGGCCCCGGGCGACGTCGCGCACCAGGCGGCCCTGCGCAGCTCGATGCGGAGCCTGGGCCTGTCCGGCGGTCCCACGCACCGGGTGTCCTCCGGTATCGGTCCGACGCTCGCGACGGCCGCCGCGGTCGGTGGCGAAACGGTCGTCCTGCCGCTCGTCGCCCGCAACCGCGTCATCGGCATGCTGACCCTCGGCAAGCCCACCGACGAGCACTTCCGCCAGGAGATCCTGGAACTCGCCGAGGACCTGAGCCGCCGGGCGGCCCTCGCCCTGGACAACGCCCGCCTGTACTCGGAGCGCACGGCCATCAGCCAGGCCCTCCAGCGCAGCCTCCTGCCGCCCGGCACCCCGCACATCCCGGGCATCGAGGTCGAGGTCATCTACCGCGCGGCCGGCGAGGGCAACGAGGTCGGCGGCGACTTCTACGACGTCTTCCCGATCGGCGACGACGCGTACGGCTTCGCGATCGGCGACGTCTGCGGTACGGGCCCCAACGCGGCGGCGGTCACCGGCCTGGCCCGGCACGCGCTGCGCCTGCTGGCCCGCGAGGGCCTGTCCGGCCCGGCGGTGCTGGAGCGGCTGAACTCCGCGATCCTCGACGAGGGCGACCGCAGCCGCTTCCTGACGCTCCTCTACGGCGAGCTGCGTCCGCGCGAGGACGGCAGCGCGGATCTGAAGGTGGTCTGTGCCGGCCATCCGCTCCCGCTGCGCCTGCGTCCGGACGGCCAGGTGACGGCCGCGGCCGAACCGCAGCCGCTGCTGGGCGTCATGGAGGACCTGGAGCTGTACGAGGAGACGCTCACGCTCGACCCGGGCGACGTGCTGCTGTGCGTCACGGACGGCGTCACCGAGCGCCGTGAGGGCACGCGCATGCTGGGCGACGACGGTCTCGCCGACGTCCTCACCACCTGCACGGGACTGACGGCGGGCGCGGTCGCGGCGCGCATCATGCGGGCGGTGGAGCGTTTCGCCTCGGACGCGCCCTCCGATGACATGGCGATTCTGGCGATGCGGGTTCCGGGCGTCCACGAGGACGCCTGAGAAAACACGAAAAGGCCCCACCCGGAAGGGTGGGGCCTTTTTTGCGGAGCCCCCAAACGGAATCGAACCGTTGACCTTCTCCTTACCATGGAGACGCTCTACCGACTGAGCTATAGGGGCCTGTCGTTCCGGAGGTTTCCCTCGCGGCGACGAAGAAACTGTACCCCGACCGGGCCGCAGTTCCCAAATTCGTTCGGGCCTGGTCAGAAGGCGGGCTGGAGCAGGCCGCCGAGGGCGTTGCAGGCGGAGACCGTCCGCTGCATCTGCCGTCTGGTCAGCGCCGCGTCCACGGGCAGCGCGAGCGTCTCGTCGGCGGCCAGCTCGGTCTCCGGCAGCGACACGCACCGCCGGAACTCCGGCAGCCGGTGCACGGGCGTCTTCACCGGCACCCGGCACTCCACGCCCCGGGCCCGCAGGGCACGCGCGAAGGCGTCCCGGTCGGGCCGGCCGTTTCCCGGCACGCGCACGACGTACTGCTGATAGGTGTGCCCGGCACCGCCGTCCGGCGTGCGGACGCCCTTGAGTCTGGCGTCGAGGAAGGCGGCGCGCTCCCGGCGCTGGGCTATCTCGTCGTACGGGGTCTCGGACTCGCCCTGTTCCAGCACCAGCAGCCCGTGCCGGCTGCCGAGCGCGCGCAGCCGCCCGATGTCCGCCCACCGTCCGAAGCGGTGTACGGCGACGACCGCCGCGGTGCGGGAGGTGACGGAGGCCTCGACGGCCGCCGGGGCGAGGCAGTAGGTCGCCGGGTCTATGTCGGCGAACACCGGGAGCGCGCCCGCCCGGGTCACGGCCTCGGCGATCTCGACGTTCCCGAAGGCCGGTACGACGACCTCGTCACCGGCTCCGACGCCGGCGGCCCTGAGCATCGCTGCAGTTCCCATGTCTGGGATGCTGTGCCCGGAACGTGAACGACACGTTACGGACAACGGAAAAAGGCCGGACCCCAAACCGAAGTTCAGGATCCGACCTTTATCAAGAATTGTTCGGCGGTGTCCTACTCTCCCACAGGGTCCCCCCTGCAGTACCATCGGCGCTGTGAGGCTTAGCTTCCGGGTTCGGAATGTAAC
>NZ_JBVHSO010000005.1:0-567473 GCF_055566335.1 Streptomyces sp. NPDC027672
CAGCGGCTCGATCCGGTCCCACATCGCATCGGTGATCACTAATCGGACGGGCACATCCGATCAACTGATCAACCCATCAAAGAGACACGCCCTAGGTGCATCAGCACTGCTGCCCCGGTTCTCCCAGGTCAGACCTGGACGATCGGCGGCCGCACCGGACGCGCCACTCCGAGACGGCCGGAGGTGGCCGGAACCCGGCCGCCACGCATGGCGACCGGTAACCGGGCAAGGCGCCAGGTGTGACACGCGTGGGAATCATCGTCCTGATCCTGGTGGCCGGCCTCGGCGCACTGGCCGCAGCCGTCGGCAGTTCGCCCTACTGGTGGGCCGCGGCCCTGCCGCTGCTGGCCGTGGGTGCCCTGGGCGCCTGGGACCTGGTGCAGCGCCGGCACTCGGTGCTGCGCAACTACCCCGTCCTCGGCCACCTCCGCTTCCTCATGGAGCGCATACGCCCGGAGTTGCAGCAGTACTTCGTCGAACGGAACTACGACGGGCGCCCCTTCGACCGGGACGTGCGCAGCATCGTCTACGAGCGGGCCAAGGGCGTCGACGCGGAGGAGCCCTTCGGCACCGAACGGGACGTGTACGAGCCCGGCCACGAGTTCCTGGTCCCGTCGATGGCGCCGTGCCCGGTGCCGGACGACCCGCCGCGCGTGCGGATCGGCGGCCCGGACTGCACCCGCCCGTACGACATGGCGCTGCTCAACGTCTCGGCGATGAGCTTCGGTTCGCTGTCCGCCAACGCGATCCTCGCGCTCAACGGCGGTGCCTCCGCCGGGGGTTTCGCCCACGACACGGGGGAGGGCGGGCTGTCCGCCTACCACCTGCGTCCGGGAGGCGACCTCGTCTGGGAGATCGGCACCGGCTACTTCGGCTGCCGCACCGACCAGGGTGACTTCGACCCGGCCGAGTTCGCCGACAAGGCCGCGCACGACCACGTCAAGTGCGTGTCCCTGAAGCTGTCGCAGGGCGCCAAGCCCGGCATCGGCGGGGTGCTGCCGGGCGCCAAGGTGAACGCGGAGATCGCCGGGGTGCGGGACGTGCCCGAGGGACGGACGGTCATCTCCCCGCCGTACCACCGCGTGTTCTCCACCCCGCGCGAACTCGTCCGCTTCATCGCCCGCATGCGCGAGCTGTCCGGCGGCAAGCCCGCCGGGTTCAAACTGTGCGTCGGCTCGCGCCGGCAGTTCCTGGCCGTGTGCAAGGCCATGCTGGAGGAGGGCACCGCGCCCGACTTCATCATCGTGGACGGCGCCGAGGGCGGGACCGGTGCCGCGCCCCTGGAGTTCGCGGACCACGTGGGCACCCCGCTCACCGAGGGGCTGCTCACCGTGCACAACGCCCTGGTGGGCACCGGCCTGCGCGACCGGATCAGGATCGGCGCGAGCGGCAAGATCGCCACCGGCACCGACCTGGTCAAACGCATGGTGCAGGGCGCCGACTACGGCAACGCCGCCCGGGCGATGATGTTCGCCGTCGGCTGCATCCAGGCCCAGCGGTGCCACACGAACACCTGCCCCACCGGCGTCACCACCCAGGACCCCCGCCGCGCCCGCGCCCTCGACGTCCGCGACAAGACGGCGCGCGTCCGGCGCTTCCAGGAGGCCACCGTCTCCAGCGCCTTGCAGATCATGGCGTCCATGGGCGTCACCGACCCCGCGGACCTGCGCCCGCACATGCTCCGCCGACGCGTCGACCCCGTCACCGAGCGCTCCTACGAGGAACTGTACGAGTGGCTCGGGGCCGGGCAGTTGCTCGCCGGGTCGCCGGCCTCGTGGGCGGCCGACTGGCAGGCCGCCGACCCCGACCGTTTCACCGTATGACCTGGAGGACTCACATGGCCCGTACCGTAGCCCGCGTCATCGTGGACGCGCTGAGCGAACTTGGCGTGCGCCAGGTGTTCGGCGTCGTGGGAGACGCGCTCAACCCCCTGACCGACGCCATCCGCACCACCGAGGGCCTGGAATGGGTGGGCTGCCGGCACGAGGAGGCCGCCGCGTTCGCGGCCGGCGCCCAGTCGCAGCTCACCGGAACCCTCGGCGTGTGCATGGGCACCGTCGGACCCGGCTCCGTCCACCTCCTCAACGGACTGTACGACGCGGCCAAGAGCCACACCCCGGTCCTGGCCATCGCCGGTCAGGTACCGCTCGCCGAAATCGGCAGCGACTACTTCCAGGAAGTCGACAACGACGCCCTCTTCAGCGACGTGGCCGTCTTCCGCGCGACCGTCACCTCGGCCGACCAGCTGCCGCAGATGCTGGAGACCGCGGTGCGCAACGCGCTGGGCCGCAAGGGAGTCGCGGTCCTCACGGTGCCCGGCGACCTGGGCGAGCGGGAACTGACCGCCGACCGGCCGGCCCGCTTCTCCCTGAACGCGCCGGTGAGCCGGCCGGACGAGGCCGCCGTCCGCCGCGCCGCGGAACTCCTCGACCGCTCCGAACGCGTCACGCTGCTGGTCGGGCAGGGCGCCCACGCCGCCCGCGAGCACGTCCTCACCCTTGCCGACCGCCTGGCCGCACCGATGGTCCTCACCCTGAAGGCCAAGGCGGGCTTCGAGGGCGACGCCAACCCCTTCCAGGTCGGCCAGACGGGCCTGATCGGCAACCCCGCCGCGGCGGCGGCCCTCCAGGACGCGGACACCCTCCTGCTGCTCGGCACCGACTTCCCCTACCGGGACTGGTATCCCGAGGGCCGGACCGTGATCCAGGTGGACACCGAGCCCACCCACATCGGCCGCCGGGTACCGGTGGAGGTCGGGCTGGTGGGGGACACCGGGGCCACCGTGCGCGACCTCCTGGACCACCTGACCGCGGCACCGCCCGGCACCGACGGCGCACGCGACCGCGGGCACCTGGACAAGGCCCGTGAACGCTTCGGCCAGTGGCGCGCCGGCCAGGCCCGGCTCGCCGACCCCGCGCACGACAAGGGCCTCGTGGGCCGTATCCGCTCCGCGCTGGACAACCGCGCCCACGACATCCGCCCGGAGGTCCTGGCCGCGGCCGTCGACCGGCTCGCGGCCGACGACGCCGTCTTCACCTCCGACACGGGCATGGCCACCGTGTGGCTGTCGCGCTTCGTCGAGATGCGCGGCGACCGGCGGCTCATCGGCTCCTACAACCTCGGCTCGATGGCCAACGCCATGCCCCAGGCCCTGGGCGCCCAGGGCCTGGACCGCGAGCGCCAGGTGGTGGCCTTCTGCGGCGACGGCGGACTGAGCATGCTCCTCGGCGACCTCATGACGCTGAAGACGTACGACCTTCCCGTCAAGCTGGTCGTCTTCGACAACCGCCGGCTGGGCATGGTCAAACTCGAACAGGAACAGGCCGGACTGCCCGAGTTCGGCACCGTGCTGGACAACCCCGACTTCGCCGCCGTGGCCGAGGCCATGGGCATCACCGGCATCCGGGTGACCGATCCGGCCGAGGTGGAGAGCGCCGTGCGCCGCGCCTTCGCCCATCCGGGCCCCGTGCTGCTGGATGTGCTCACCAACCCCGACGAGATCGCCGTACCGGCCAAGCCGACCGTCGAGCAGGGCTGGGGGTTCGCGGTGGCCAAGGTGAAGGAGGTCGTGCGCAGCCACGGAGAGCCGGGCGACGACTGACCCGGTCCGGGCCGCCGCACCCGGGTGCGGCGGCCCGCGGGGTCACTCCTCGTGGTGACCGCGCAGCACGAACAGGGAGTGCGCCTCGACCTCCAGCTCGCTGCCGCCCTTGATCAGCGGCCGGTACTCCGTGTACGGGATGGCGGTGTCCACCTCCACCGCCCACCACGGGCCCAGCTCCTCCGGAACGGTGAAGGTCAGGGGCTGGCTGTGGGCGTTGAACAGCAGCAGGAACGAGTCGTCCGTCACCCGCAGGCCCCGCAGGTCCGGTTCCGTGATGGCCTCGCCGTTGAGGTGGACCATCAGGGACCTGGCGAACCCGGTGTCCCAGTCGGTGTCGGTCATCTCGCGCCCGGCGGGGGTCAGCCAGGCGATGTCCTTCTCCCCGGCCTCCCCGGCCGTGTTCCCGTGGGCGGCACGCCCCTTGAAGAACCGCCGCCGGCGGAAGACCGGATGGTCGCGGCGCAACGTGATCAGCTTGCGGGTGAAGTCGAGCAGTTCGCTTCCCTCGGCGACGTGCGCCCAGTCGATCCAGGACAGTTCGTTGTCCTGGCAGTAGGCGTTGTTGTTGCCGTGCTGGGTGCGGTCGAGTTCGTCGCCGTGGCTGATCATCGGCACGCCCTGGGAGAGCAGCAGGGTGGCGATCAGGTTGCGCTGCTGGCGGGCGCGCAGGGCGAGGATCCCGCGGTCGCGGGTGGGGCCCTCCGCACCGCAGTTCCAGGAACGGTTGTGGCTCTCGCCGTCCCGGTTGCCCTCGCCGTTGGCCTCGTTGTGCTTGTCGTTGTACGACACGAGGTCGCGCAGCGTGAACCCGTCGTGGGCGGTGACGAAGTTGACCGACGCGTAGGGCCGGCGGCCGTCGTTCTGGTACAGGTCGGAGGAACCGGTCAGCCGGGAGGCGAACTCGCCCAGGGTGCCGCCCTCGCCCCGCCAGAAGTCCCGCACGGTGTCGCGGTACTTGCCGTTCCACTCGGTCCACAGCGGCGGGAAGTTGCCGACCTGGTAGCCGCCGTCACCGACGTCCCAGGGCTCGGCGATCAGCTTCACCTGGGAGATCACCGGGTCCTGCTGGACGAGGTCGAAGAACGACGACAGCCGGTCCACCTCGTGGAACTGCCGGGCCAGGGTGGCCGCGAGGTCGAAGCGGAAGCCGTCGACGTGCATCTCGGTCACCCAGTACCGCAGCGAGTCCATGATGAGCTGGAGGGTGTGCGGGTGGTTCATCCGCAGGCTGTTGCCCGTGCCGGTGGTGTCCCAGTAGAAGCGCGGGTCCTCCTCCGACAGGCGGTAGTAGGCGGCGTTGTCCAGGCCCCGCAGCGACAGCACCGGCCCCAGGTGGTTGCCCTCGGCGGTGTGGTTGTAGACGACGTCGAGGATGACCTCGATGCCGGCCTCGTGCAGGGTCTTCACCATCGACCGGAACTCCTGCACCTGTTCGCCGCGCTGGCCGGAGGAGCAGTAGGCGTTGTGCGGGGCGAAGAAGCCGATGGTGTTGTAACCCCAGTAATTCGACAGGCCCTTCTCCACCAGCCCGTGGTCCTGGACGAACTGGTGGATCGGCATCAGCTCCACCGCGGTGACGCCCAGCTTGACGAAGTAGTCCACCATGGCGGGGTGCGCCAGCGCCGCGTACGTGCCGCGCATCGCCTCCGGGATCGCGGGGTGGGTCTGCGTCATGCCCTTGACGTGCGCCTCGTAGACGACCGTCTCGTGGTACGGGGTCCGCGGCGGGTGGTCGCTGCCCCAGTCGAAGAAGGGGTTCACCACCACGGACTTCGGCATGTACGGCGCGGAGTCCAGGTCGTTGCGGGTGCCGGGGTCGTCGAAGTGGTAGCCGAACAGCGCCTCGTTCCACTCGACCCCGCCCTCGATCGCCTTGGCGTACGGGTCGAGCAGCAGTTTGTTCGGGTTGCAGCGCTCGCCGCGCTCGGGCCGGTCCGGTCCGTGCACCCGGAACCCGTAGCGCCGGCCCGGGCCGACGTCCGGCAGGTAGACGTGGTGGACGAAGCCGTCCACCTCGGTCAGCGCGATCCGTTCCTCGGTGCCGTCCTCGTCGAAGAGACACAGCTCCACCCGCTGCGCCGCTTCGGAGAACACGGCGAAGTTGGTCCCGGCGCCGTCGAACGTCGCGCCCAGGGGCGACATCCGTCCGGGCCGGGGGCCCACCTCGGTGTTCTCCTGCCAGATACGCATCACTACGCCCCTCCCAGGCCAGGATGGTGCGCACCCCGCACCCGTCATTCCCTACTGCCCGCGTCACCGGCCGGCATGCCCGCACGTCATCGCGTGCCCGGCGCGCATGTCGTAGCCGTAGCCGTAGCCGTAGCCGCTGTCGCCGGCCCCGCCCGGCCGGTGCGCGGTCCGTGCGCCGCGCGTCACGGCCGCCGGGTCCGCCGGTTCACCGTTCGGGGGCGGGCTCGGTGAGTTCGGGTTCCAGGCCCTCGGCCACCGGGGCGCGCTGCCGGCCGGCTTCGGCACGCCACGCCTCGAACGCCCAGGTGGTCAGGGCGACGACGGCCAGGCCCAGCAGCCAGCCGCCCAGCACGTCGCTGAACCAGTGCACCCCCAGGGCGACCCTGGTGAAGCCGACGCCGAGCACCGAGACCACGGCGACGCACCAGCACGCGGTCCGCAGGGCCCGCGGGATCACGGGCAGCAGCACCAGCAGGAGGACGGCGAAGGACGTGGTGGCCGTCATCGCATGACCGGACGGGAAGGAGTAGCCCGGGGCGTGCGCCACCGGGTCGTGCAGCGCGGGCCTGGCCCGCTCCACCACCGCCTTGACCAGGACGCCCACGAGACCGCCGGCCACCGCGGTCACCGCCGCCCAGGCCGCCAGGCGCCACGCCCTGCGGTGGAGCAGCCAGCCGGTCAGGACCGCGACGGCGGCGCGGAGGGTGACGGGGTCCCAGACCCGGTCGGACAGCAGGTGCAGGACGTCGGTCCAGGCCGGGTGGCGGACGGCGACCTCGTGCAGGTGCCGCGCGGCACCGACGTCGACGCGCCGCAAGGGCCGCCACTCTCCTTCGACCAGGGTCAGCAGCAGCCCGAAGGCCACCGCGGACACCGCGGCGACGGCCGCGGCGGCGAGCAGCCGTGCGCCGAACCTGCGGTCGGCCCGCCGGCGGCGGGCGCCGAGGCGTCGCGGGGCGGTCCGTGTGGTCCGTGTGGTCATTCAGACTCCCGGATCGGCTTGGACCGGGCCGGGGCGCCGGCCGCGCGCCGCTTCCAGCTGGGCGGCGAAGGACAGTCCGAGGAACAGGGCGATGGAGGTCAGGTAGGCCCACAGCAGCAGGGACATGAAGGCGCTGAGCGGGCCGTAGACGGTGTCGAAGGAGCCGCTGAGGTCCAGGTAGAGGCTGAGCAGCCAGGTCAGTGTCATCCACAGCACCAGGTACACGGCGGCGCCGAAGGCGAGCCAGGTGTAGCCGGGCTGTTTGCGGCGCGGCGCGCGGCGGAAGACGGTGCTGGCGGAGATCAGGGCGAGCAGCAGCCCGAAGGGCCAGCGCAGCAGGGTCCAGGCCCGCTGGGCGCTGTCGTCGAGGTGGTAGACGGCGACCGCCGCGGAGGCGAGGTCGTCGCCGGCGACCATGACGACGAAGCCCAGGCCGAGCGGGAGCCCGGCGCCGACCGACATCACCAGACCGCGCAGGTACTTCCGGTGGAAGGGGCGGTCGCGTTCGTTGCCGTAGATCCGGTTGGCGCCGCGTTCGATCTGGCACATGGCGGTGGTGACGTTGACCAGCGAGAAGACGGCGCCGAACCAGAGGGCGACCGCGGCTCCGTCACCCGCGGTGCGCCGGCTGCGGGCGAGCGCGTCGTCGACGACGTCGGCGCTGGGGCCCCGGGCGATCCGGTGGATCGTCAGTTCCGCGAGCCGGCCGATGCCCTCGGTGTGCAGCGCGGTGGACAGGCCGACGAAGGCGATCGCCAGGGGGACGACGGCCAGCACCGTCTGGAGGGCGAGGGCGCGGGAGTGACTGAACCCGTCGGCGTAACGGAAGCGGATGAAGGCGTCCCGCAGCAGGGGCCAGCCGCCGTAGCGGCGCAGGGCCGCCCACGCCTCGTCGGCGGACAGCTCCTCCCCGCTCATGTCCCGCGTCTCCGGAACCTTGGTCGCGGTACCCATTCATTCCCCCCGGGCCGGCAGCAGCATGGTCAGGGCGCCGGGCCTGACCTCCGCGGTCAGCCGGCGCCCGGATGTCACCGGATCGCCGTCCAGTTCGCGCGGCTGGGGCGTGCCGAAGGTGAACTCGGCACGCCGGAAGGTGAAGAACTCCACCGGCGCGCCGCCCGGCCGGCCCGTCCGCTGCGGGACGGTGTCCGCCGCCGGGGCCGGGCGCGCCGCCCCGCCCCGCCACAGCGTCCACACCGCGCGCAGCCAGCCGGCCGGCCCGTGCGGGTCCAGGAGCAGCAGGTCGAGCCGTCCGTCGTCGGGACGGGCCTCCGCCAGCAGCCGCAGACCGCCCTGTACGGTGCCGACGTTGCCGAGGAGCACCATGCGGGCCGTCCGGCGCAGGACCGGCGCGTCGTCCAGCCGGACGCTCACCTCCATCCGGGGGGTGCGGAGCACGCGCAGCAGTGCCACCGCGTAAGCGGGCCAGCCCAGCAGGGACTTGGTCCGGCCGCCGGCGTTGGCCCGCTCCAGCATCGCGGCGTCCAGACCCGCGCCGGACATGGCGGCGAAGTGGGTCGCGGGCAGCCCGTCGCCCTCGACACGGCCCAGGTCGACGCGGTGGACGGCACCGCGCAGCGCGGCGTCGAGCGCGCCGGCGGGGCTGAGGGGCAGACCGAGGTTGCGGGCCAGCAGGTTGCCGGTGCCACAGGGCACCAGGGCCAGCGGGACCCCGCTGTCCGCCAGGGCGTCGGCCGCCGCCCGGAACGTACCGTCCCCGCCGCAGACCACCACGAGCGCCGCGCCCGCGCGGGCCGCCTCGGCCGCCTGTCCGCCGCCGGGGTCGGCGGCGGTGGTCTCCAGGAACACCGGTGCGGTCAGGCCGTGGTCGCGCAGGACCCGGCGCAGGGCGTCGCGGTCGGCCCGGCCGGTGACGGTCGGGTTGCAGATCACGGCGGGGTGGCCGGGCAGCGGCTCCGGGCGGCCGGTGAGGGCGGGGAGCGCGCGTGCCCCGGGAGCGGTCACGCGACCGTCCGCGAGCACGGCGGACCCCACGACCAGCAGCGACAGGGCGCCGTTCACGACACCGCCCACGACGTCGGTGGGGTGGTGCATGCCCCGGTAGAGCCGGGAGGCGCCCACCAGGAGGGGCAGGACGCACAGCAGGCCGGCCACGATCCCGCGCCACGGGCCGCGCAGCCGGGTGAACGCCAGCACGGCCAGGCCGCCGTAGAGCGCGGTGGCCGCGCCGGTGTGACCGGAGGTGTAGCTGGAGGTCGGCAGCGAACCGTCGAGACGGTGCACGTCCGGGCGGTGCCGGTCCACCACCACCGTGATCACCAGGAAGACCAGGGACTGCGCGGACACCGCGAGGGCCAGGAACACGGCCTGCCGCCACCTGGGCAGTCCGGGCAGCAGGAGCAGGGCCAGACAGCTCACCACGGTGACGCCGATCACCGTCCCGGTGTTGCCGGCCTCCGACACGACCGAGGATAGGGTGGTGAGGGAGCCCGTGCGCATCCGCTCCAGGGCCTCGTCGACCCGGTCCTCGGCCGTCAGGGGCCACAGACCGCGGGCGGGGCCGGTGATCAGCAGACCGATGCCCACCAGCAACGCGGTCTGGCAGACGGTCAGCGCGACCATCCAGGCGGCGGCCCGGCCGGTCCCGCGCGCCCCGCCCACGGCCGCGACGGCGCCTTCCCCGGGTCTCTCACCGTGCAGCCCGGCGGGTGTCCCCGATACAGCGGTCGGCATGCGTACTCCCGTGGTCGACGTCTCGCGGTGATGCGGCGGTGTCCGGCCGGAGGTGCTGCCCTCCGGCTCACCGCGTATGCCCGCTGAACACGGGAGCAGACAGGACCCGTGCGGCGCACCGCCGCACGGGGTGGGCCGCCGGGAGTGCGGGAGGGCCCGCAGGGCATGCTGCTTCTCGGACCCCCGCGGGCACCCGCACCGCATCCGGCCCTGTGAACGAACGGGAGAGACGACGTGATACTCGACGGCATGCCGACGGCCCCTGCCCGCGGCTCCGCGGCCGACGCGGCGGCACGCAAGCAGCGGTTGCGCCGCCGTCTGGAGCGGCTGATCGGCATCGCCGCCACCGAAGGCAACGAACTCCTCCCCTTGCGCAACGGCGACGAGATCTTCCCCGCGATGCTCCGGGCGATCGGTTCGGCCCGGCACACGATCGACATGATGACGTTCGTGTACTGGCGCGGCCAGATCGCCCGGGACTTCGCCCACGCCCTCGCCGACCGCGCCCGCGCGGGGGTGCGCGTCCGGCTGCTGCTGGACGGGTTCGGCGCCAAGGAGATCGAACGGGACCTGCTGGACGTCATGGACACGGCCGGCGTGCAGGTGGCCTGGTTCCGCAAGCCGGTCTGGCTGTCGCCGTTCAAGCAGAACCACCGGTGCCACCGCAAGGCGCTCGTCATCGACGAGCACACCGCGTTCACCGGGGGCGTCGGCATCGCCGAGGAATGGTGCGGGGACGCCCGCGGCCCGGAGGAGTGGCGCGACACCCACGTCCAGGTGCGCGGCCCCGCCGTGGACGGCATCGCGGCCGCCTTCGCGCAGAACTGGGCCGAGTGCCACGACGAACTCTTCGACGACCGCGACCTCTTCACCGAGCACCCGCAGCCGGGCTCCTCGGTCGTCCAGGTGGTGCGCGGCTCCGCCAGCATCGGCTGGCAGGACATGCAGACCCTCATCCGGGTGATGCTCACCTCCGCCGAGGAGCGCTTCCGCCTCGCCACCGCCTACTTCGCGCCCGACACCTACTTCATCGACCTGCTGTGCCGGACCGCCCGGCGGGGTGTGCGGGTGGAGATCCTGCTCCCCGGCCCGCACACCGACCAGCGTGCCTGCCAGCTCGCCGGCCAGCACCACTACACCCGGCTGCTGGAGGCGGGCGTGCGCGTCCGCCAGTACCAGCCGACCATGATGCACGCCAAGATCATCACCGTGGACTCGGTCGCCGCGCTGATCGGGTCCACCAACTTCAACCGGCGCTCCATGGACCACGACGAGGAGGTCATGCTCGCCGTACTGGACGAGAAGTTCACCGCCGCGCTCGACCGCGACTACGACGCGGACCTGCGACACAGCGTCGAGATCGACCTCGACCGCTGGAGACGCCGGAACATGCTCCAGCGCGCCAAGGAAGCCGCCGTCACCCCGATCCGGCGCTTCCTGTGACCGGACGCCCGCCGGGCCGGCGCGGGGCGCGGACCGCTCGCCTTCCGCACCCGCCGCGCCGGGCGTCCTACTCGTCGGAGAGCGTGAGGTCCGGTACCCGCCAGGCCGCGATCAGGAAGGCGACCAGGGCCACCGCGGCGCCGGCCAGGAAAACCACCCGCATCGAGGCGACGTACCCCTCCAGGAACGGCAGCGCCGCGCCCGGGTCGAGCGCGCGCAGGAAGGCCGAGTCCTCCAGGTCGACACCGCCGGCGGGCCGCACCACACCCGCCAGAGCGTGCGCGTTGCCGGGCTCGGCCAGCAGCCGGCGGTAGCCCGGGTCGTGGCGGGCGTCGGCCAGCCGGTCGGCGATCCGGCCGGCCGCCGTGGAGAACAGGACGGACAGGAACGCGGCGGTGCCGACCGTGCCGCCGTTGGATCGGAAGAAGTTGACCGAGGCCGTCGCCGCGCCCATGTCCGCACGGGGCACCTCGCTCTGGGCGAGCGTGGTCAGCGTCTGCATCGTCGCGCCGAGCCCGGCGCCCATCAGGGCCATGCCGAGCGCCACCTGCCAGAACGGGCTGTCCACGCGCAGCGTCGCGAAGACGGCCATCGCGGCGGTGAGCGCGCCGGTACCGGCGACGAGATGGACCTTGAACCGGCCGGTCCGCGAGATCAGCCGGCCCACCAGCAGCGTCACCGCGAGATTGGCGAAGACCGTGGGCAGGCCGGCCACGCCCGCCGCCATGGGGCTCATGCCGCGGACGAGCTGGAGGTAGAGCGGCAGCGTCGTCATCGCGCCGAACATGGCTATGCCGACGACGAAGTGCAGCCCCACCCCCAGCCGGAACGCCCGGATGCGGAACAGCCGCGCCGGCAGCAGCGCGGCGTCCCCCGCCCGCCGCTCCACCAGGACGAACACGGCCAGCCCCACCGCGCCGACCGCGTACAGCGCCAGGGCCCCGGGCGAGGCCCAGCCCCAGGCACGGCCCTGCTCGGCGACGGTCAGCAGCGGCACGAGCCCCACCGCCAGGGCGAGCGCCCCCGGATAGTCGAGCCGGTGGCGGACCCGCCGGTGCGGGAAGCGCAGCACCCGGACGATCGTCACGGCCGCCGCCGCGGCGAGCGGCACGTTGACCAGGAAGATCCAGCGCCAGCCGGCGATGCCGAGCAGCTCGGCCCGGTCCGCGAACGCACCGCCCACCAGCGGTCCGGCGATGCTCGCGCCGCCGAACACGGCCATGAAGTAGCCCTGGTAGCGGCCTCTTTCGCGGGGCGTGGTGATGTCGGCGACGATCGTCATCGCCAGCGACATCAGCCCGCCCCCGCCGAGCCCCTGCACCGCGCGGAAGGCGGCCAGTTCGTAGACCGACGTGGCCGCACCGCACAGCAGCGATCCGACGGTGAACAGGGCGATCGCGGCGAGGTAGACGGTGCGGCGGCCGTGGATGTCGGACAGCTTGCCGTACAGCGGTGTCGCGAGCGTCGCGGTGATGAGGTACGCGGTGGTCACCCACGCCTGGGCCGTCAGCCCCTGGAGGTCGTCGGCGATGGTCCGCAGCGCGGAGGAGACCACCGTCTGGTCCAGCGCCCCCAGGAACATCCCGAGCACCAGACCGGACATGACGGTGGTGATCTGCCGGTGACTGAGCCGCGGGGACGCGTCCCCGGAAGCGTCCTGCCGCCGGGTGTCGGAGAAGGTCACAAGTCGTCCTAGGGGAAGGGATCGGGAGATCTCGGGGGCGGTCCGCGTGTCCGGCTAGCCGGCGATCCCTTCCAGGTCGCCGACCGCCTGCTCGACGTCCGGCAGGGTCAGCATCGCCAGCCGGGCCGAGCGGGCCCGCGCCCGGGAGGCGGGGTCGGCAAGCAGCTCGCGGCAGACCGCGGCGATCCCGCCCGCGCCGCGGTCGGTGATGTGCCGGCCGAGGCCCAGCTCCACCACGCGTTCCGCGTTGGCGTGCTGGTCCCCGAAGTGCGGCAGCACCGCCAGCGGTGTGCCGGTGCGCATGGCCTCGCGGATGCTGTTGAACCCGCCGTGGGTGACGAACAGGTCGACCGACTCCAGCAGCAGCGGCTGCGGCACGCGCTCGGTGACGTGGACGTGCCCGGGCAGTGAGCCGGTGTCCAGCGGGACCCCCGACGTCGACACGACCACCGTGCAGTCGTCCAGCTCGGCCGCCGCGTCCGCGAACGCGCGCAGGGTCTCGGCGGTGTCCGGCACCTTCACCGGCAGCGACGCGGCCGGGTCCGCCAGGTGCTCGCGGATCGACGGCAGGGCGGTGCCGATCGCGGCGTACACCAGCGGGCGGTCCGTGGGCAGCTCGGCCGCCCACGGGGGCAGCACCGCGCCGCGCTCGACGTCCACCGTCTGCCGGTAGGACCAGGTCGGCGGCAGGTGCCGGGCGAAGGAGAAGGCGGGCGGTACGTAGTCGACCCGGCCGTGCGGTACGACGGACAGCGGGTCGTCCGGCACCGCGAGCCCCAGCTCCTCGCGCCGTTCGTTGAGCTGGGGCAGGAGCTCGGCCGGGTCCATGATGTTGCTGAACCCGGAGGGCGTCGGGAGCTGCGGCACACCGAGCAGCTCGGCCGTGAGCACCGCGCTCATGTCCATGCCGTCCCGCAGGATCAGATCGGGGCGGAACTCCCGGGCGAGGGGCAGCAGGATGTCCAACTGCGTCTTGACGCCCGGTCCGGCCAGCCCGCGCGTCAGCAGCCGGGCCATCTCCGGGGACGGCTGGGTCATGTCGAGGGTTTCCGGGAGCGTGGAGAGGTAGGGGCCGATCATGGCCAGCGGGTTGAACCGGGGCAGCGCGGCGGTCACCTCCACGTCGTCGTCACGGAAGACCGCGACGAGGGACTCGGTGGTGGCCACCAGCACCTGGTGCCCGGACTTGGCCAGCGCGCGCAGCAGAGGGAGCTGGGCACGCCCGTGGGAGGGGCTGCCGAGCGTGGTGCACAGAACCCGCATGGGGTGAACCTTTCCGTCGAGGACTTCGGGAGCCTGGGACCGGTGGGACGCCGAGGCCGTGAGTCGGTGGAACGCCGGGAATGTGAGGGGGCGCCTGGAGCAGGACGCCGGTGTCCGCGCGCGCCTTACGGCACCCGCACGGCTGACGCGGGGCGTCCGATGCCCTGCCAGCTCAGCCCGGCCCGCGCGAGCAGGTCCGGGTCCAGCAGGTTGCGGAAGTCGTGGACCTCGTGGCCGGCCATGCGCGCGGCGATCGCCGCCCAGTCGAGGTCCCGCAACTGCGGCCACTCGGTCAGGACCAGGCAGGCCGCCGCGCCCTCCGCGGCCCGCACCGGGTCGTCGACCAGGTCGACCAGGTCGCTCAGGTCGGGTCGCTGCTCGCGCAACGCCGGGTCGTACGCGGTGAGTTCGGCGCCCCGCTCGCGCAGCAGCCGGGCGACGGCGAGAGCGGGCGAGTCCCGCAGGTCGGAGGTGCCCGCCTTGAAGGTGATGCCGTACAGGGCGAGCCGTACGCCGTGCAGCGAGCCGTCCCCGCCGCGCCCGCACGCGGCGGCGACCCGCTCCACGAGCTGGCGCTGGTGGGCGACGTTGGTCTCGATGGTGGCGCTCAGCAGCGGGAAGTCGACACCGGAGAGGTCGCACATGGTCAGCAGGGCGTGGGTGTCCTTGGGCAGGCAGGAGCCGCCCCAGCCCGGCCCGGGCCGCAGGAACGCCGAGCCGATGCGCGGGTCGCGCCCGATGCCCTCGGTGACATCGGCGATGTCGGCGCCGAAGCGCTCGCAGAGGGTGGCGAGGTTGTTGGCGAACGACAGCTTCATCGCGAGGAAGAAGTTCGCCGCGTACTTGGTCAGTTCGGCGCTGGCGGGGTCGGTGAGCACGAGCGGCGCGTCCAGTTCGTCGTACAGGGCGGCCACGCGCCGGGCGGCATCCGGGTCGGCGGCGCCGATCACGACGCGGTCGGGGTGCAGGAAGTCGTGCACGGCGCGGCCCTCGCGCAGGAACTCCGGGTTGCTCACCACGGTCACGTCCGTCCGGCCGAGCAGCGCGGCGACGCGTTCGCACGTGCCGACCGGCACGGTCGACTTGTTGACGACGACGCAGCCGGGCCGCAGCACCTCGCGGATCTGTGCCGCGACGGCCTCCACGGCGGCGAGATCGGCCGCGCCGCCCGCTCCCATGGGGGTGGGCAGGCACAGGAACACCACGTCGGCCTCGGCGACGGCGGCCGCGGTGTCGCCGGTGAACTCCAGCCGGCCCGCGTCCAGGCCGTCCCGCACGGCCTCCGGGAGACCGGGCTCCAGGATGTCGACCTGGGCCGCGCGCAGCCGTCCGACCTTGTGCGGGTCGGCGTCGGCGCACACCACCTGGTGCCCCAGGGAGGCCAGGCAGGCGCCGGTGGTCAGTCCGACGTATCCGGTTCCGATCACGGCGACATGTCGAGCAGGCACAGATGATCACCACTTCCGGTCGGTGGGGCCCGCGCACGGCGGCTTCGGCAAGACGCGGCTCCGACCCGGCGCGGCTCGGACAAGACGCGGCTGGGACGGGGCGCGGCTTCGGGAACGGGCGGCGAGGACGCGCGCCGCCGCATCGTGCGGGAGACCAGGAACGGGCCGACTCCGTCGTGCGGCCCGGCACAGCGGGTTCTCAAGTCATCAATCGTTGACCTGTCTCAGATTTGACAGGTGACGCGAACGCAAGTCAACGCTTGGTGACTTACGTCGGCGACTTTGAGACAGTCGCTTCACCCGGGAACATGGTGCGGACAGCGGGACGTCCGCGACGACGGAGGTGCGGTGACGTGACGGCAGCAGACGAGGGCGAGACGTCGAAGGCGGAGGTCTGCCGGCCCGCCCACAAACGCTCGGCCCCGGCCACACGCACCGCCCTCAGGTCCGCCGCGGCGTTCCGCTTCGGCAAGTACGGCTACGAGGGCACCAGCGTGCGCGACATCGCGGGCGACGTGGGCGTGGACGCCGCCCTCGTCTACCGCTACTTCGGCTCGAAGGAAGCGTTGTTCAACGACGTGGTGGGCGCGGGGAAGATATTCGAACCGCTGCTGGAGGAGCCCGTCGAGACGATTCCCGACTGGTTCTGCGCGCTGCTCTCGGGCGCGCCGAACAACGGCGCCTTCCCCCATCCGGTGCTGACCGTGCTGCGGTCCTCCGGCCGGGACGAGGCGGTGGCGCAGTTGCGAGCGGACTTCACGGACGTCTTCACCAAACGGCTGGCCTCCCGCCTCGGCGGTCCCGACGCCGATCTGCGGGCGGAACTGCTGGCGGCCTGGATGCTCGGCACCAGCCTGATGCGCACCGAGATCCGCCCCCCGGCCCTGATCTCGGCGCCGGACGCCACCGTGGAGCGGTATCTGCGGGCGGGCATCGAGGTCCTGCTGTACCCCGCACCACGGGACGGTGAGGAGACGGCCGAAGCGGCGGACGGGGAACCCGTCACCGACGGGCACTGACCCGCGGGCCGGCGGCCCCGGGACTACTCCACGGGAGGCAGCGCCGTACGGAAAGCGCGTCCGCCGCCGCGCCGCGGGGTACGCCACCGGCATGACCCTGTCGGTGGGCCTGGTGTCCGAGTCGGTCCTGCGCGATGTGATCGGCCAGTTGGTCAGAGTGATCGAGTCCGCGGGCGCGCTGATCATCTTCCTCGGGGCCGTGTGGGCGTTCGCGCGGTTCGTCCAGGAGGGTGTGCGCGGCCGCGGGAAGGCGGACGGGTTCAACCGGATCAGGCTGAGCCTCGGGCGCTTCCTCGTCCTCGGCCTGGAGTTCCAGCTCGCCGGTGACGTGCTGCGCACGGCGGTCGCGCCCAGCTTCGCCGAGATCGGCCAACTGGCGGCCATCGCGGCCATCCGGACCGCGCTGAACTACTTCCTCGGCCGGGAGATCGCCCAGGAGCGGGCCGAGATCGAGCGGGAGGCCGCGCGGAGCGCCGGGACCCCGCCGGCGTGAACACGTGGCCGGAGAGCGCGGCCGTGCTGACCGCGGGGCTCGGTCTCGTCGCCGCGGCGACGGCCTGGCGCCTGGCCGGCGCCCCCCGGCAGGGCCTGGCCGTCCTGCTCGACTTCCTGACCGCAGCGGGCCTGCTGAGACTGGCCGGCACACCGTCGTGGGACACCATCGCCCTGGCAGCGGCGGTGATCACCCTACGCAAACTGCTCAGCGCCACCCTGACTCCGTCCGCCCCACCCCGTACCACGCCTGCGCGAACCCGGACCACCGTCCGGGGCCGACGGCGGCTTTGACAGTGCCGTGGGAAGGGGACGATGGACCGGCGGCGGCTTCAACAGGGCCGTGGCGAGGGCGTCGACGGGCCGGCGGTGGCGGCGTTGCCGACCGGTCTCGGTAGGGCGCGGCTGGCTTTGGTACGGCGCGGGTGGGCGGGTCCGGTGTGGCGCGGTCCCCGTCGCGGACCGGGCGTCGCCGCCGGGTACGAGGGCGGCCGCGTGCGTGCGCGGGCCCGGCGGCCGGGGCCGGCGGCGGTGGCGCGGGCAGACGTTCGGCAACGCCTCGGTAGGGCGCGGGCCCTGCCGTGGGCCGGGTGTCGCCGCCGGGTGCGGCGAGGTCCGCGTGCGTGCGGAGCCCGGATCGTCAGCCGGGGCCGATGGCGGCTCTGGCTGTGCCGTGCCGAGCGGGTCGGCGGTGGTGGCGCGGGGCCGCCGCGGACCGGGCGTCGCCGGGTACGGGGGCGGCCGCGTGCGTGCGCGGGCCCGGCGGCCGGGGCCGACGGCGGTGGCGCGGGCAGACGTTCGGCAACGCCTCGGTGTCGCGCGGCCCCGCCGGGGCCCGGGACGGCCGTGCGGCGCGCGGTGGTCGCGCGCCGCGGGTGGGGGCGAGTCCGGTGGTGCTTCAGCCGGTGTGTCCGGTGGACGCGGCCGGGGCGGTGACGCCGTGGGCGGTGACCAGCCGGGCGCTGCCCTCGGAGAGCCGGTAACCGAGGCCGACGACACCGGTGTGCCCGGAGGCGACCTGGTCGGCCAGGACACGGGACCGGTCCAGGAGCAGATCCGTGGTGTGCTGGATGTGGGCGTCGATGAAGTCGCTGTCCGAGGTGAGGCCGGCGGCGCGGGCGGCGAGCACGCTGGGGGTGACGCGTTCGACGACGTCCCGTACGTAGCCGGCGGCCGGGAGCCCTTCCTCGACGGCGGCGCGGGCCGCTGCGACGGCGCCGCAGGAGTCGTGTCCGAGCACCACGACGAGGCGGCAGTCCAGCACGCTCGTGCCGTACTCGATGCTGCCCAGCACCTCCGGGCCCAGGACGTGGCCGGCGGTGCGGACCACGAACAGGTCGCCCAGGCCCTGGTCGAAGATGATCTCGGCGGCCAGCCGGGAGTCCGAGCAGCCGAGCAGGACCGCGAAGGGCTTCTGTGCCGGGGCGAGTTCGGCCCGCCGCGTGGCGTCCTGGTTGGGGTGGCGCGGGGCACCGGCCACGAATCGCTGATTGCCCTCGAGCAGGGTCTCGAGCGCCTGAGCAGGGGAGAGAGGAGTCGATGCCATGGCGGAAGAGTACGAGACGGCCCGCCGGGCCGCGCGATCAGGGTGGGCACCGTGCCCGGCGGCGGGCCGCCGGGCGTCCGGCGCGGTCAGGCGTGCAGGGCTTCGCGGAGGGCGGGGTAGCAGGCGATGAGGGTGTCCAGCTCGACGAGCCGCACCGTGCGCATCACCGAGTCCTGGACGCCGGCCAGCCGCAGCCAGCCGCCGGCCCCGGTGAGGGCCTGGTGGGCGGAGATGAGGAGGTTGATCCCGCTGGAGTCCATGAAGGTGACCTGACGCATGTCGATCACGGCACGCGGCGCCGGCCCGAGGTGGTGGACGTCCAGGGCCTGCTGGAGCGGCCCGGCGGTGTGGTGGTCGAGCTCACCGGCGACGGTGAGCACGTGAACACCGTCGGTGGCGGTGGACACGACTGTCAGAGGACCCACTTCACACTCTCTTCTCGTCTCCACCACTTCTCCTCTGCAAGAGGCGTCTGCCGACGGGCCGGTTTCCCGACCGGGAGGCTGTCCTGATAGTACGGGAGCCACACCCGGAAGACTGAGTGGACCGGGCGGGTAGGGCGTGAGGCGACGAGAGCGCGGGTAGACGCCGGGGCGAAGCGGTAGTGAAGGCGGCCTGTATGGAAGCAGTGCGCTTGGGCGATGACGGAACCAGACTGGAGGACACCGAGCCGATAGAGATGACAGCTCTCCTGGACGGAGACGGCAGCTGCATCGCCGAAGCGCGGCATCTCGCGGTGGACTTCCTGACCGGCCTGCGTACGCGCGACGGGTCGCGGGTGTCGGCCCGCGCGGTGGATCTGACGCAACTGGTGGTGAGCGAGCTGATCACCAATGCCCGCAAGTACGCGCCCGGTCCGGTGCGGATGAGTCTGCGCATCGTCCGGGACGCGGTCGAGGTGGTGGTGCGGGACTCGGAGACCGCGTTGCCGGTGGCCCGGGCCGCGGACCCGGACCGCGTGGGCCAGCACGGCCTGGAGATCGTGATGGCGGTCGCGCAGTCCTTCACGGTGGTGCGCGAACCGCTGGGCAAGAGCGTGATCGCCCGGATCGCGCTGGCCGACGGCCGGGACGGGTGACCCCGCACGCCGCCGGCCCCAGGCCGGCGCCACCGTCCTGAGGGGCGTACCGGCGTCCGCGTCCGCGCCGAGACCGCGAGACCCCGGCCGCCCGCGCCGTACGGCCGTACGCCTCGCCCGCTGTACGCCCCGCTCCTGCCAGGGCCGCCCCGGGGCCGCTACGGCCGCCAGAGCCGCCACGGAGGCCCCGGAGCGGCGTCGTACGGCCCTGTCCCCTGTCCGGGCAGGCGCGGGCCTGCGGCAGCAGGCCCCACGCCCACGGGGCACCGGAACGCGCCCCGGACCCGGTGTCACCCCGTCGGGGCGCCCAGGGACCAGCCGGAGATGTCGCTGACCCGGCCGCGCCACAGCGGCGCGGTGGGAGTCGTGGGAGCGGACAGGAAGGTGACGTCCACCAGATGGATGAACGACTGCCGTCCGCCCGGCTCGCCGCCCATCTGCCGCAGGGCGTCCTGCACGGTGTGCGGAAGCTGCGCCACCACCTCGGACCGTTCCTGCCGGGCCGTCGCCTCCGACACGACCTCCTCCCAGCGGTCCGCCCAGGCCACGGGACTGACCAGATGACCCGCGATGATGCCGCCGGGCATGGTCAGACAGACGGCCACGCTGGCCTCCGGCTGGGAGACCACCAACTGGAGCAGGATGTCCAGCTGGGCATCGGCCACCCGGTCCGGGGAGTGCTCGCTCATGCAACGTTTCCCTTCGCGCCTGCCACGGCAGGAGGACTTGGAGGACTGCTTCCACGGCCGGAGGGCTGCCCGGACGCCTCCGCCCGGGAAATCCGGGCGTGTCCGCCCGGCCCGGACGGGCGGTAGGCGGCCCGCCGACGCCTGGCCGCTTACCCGTACCCGCCCCGAACATGCGGCGAGCACCGGGCCGGGAGGCCACGGCCCGTGCAAAGCCGGTGTGCGCGGGTACGCGGTGTCACAAGCCGGGGCGGTCCGGCTGCCGCGTGGGGAACCAGCGCGAACCTCCCGGCCGGGCGGCCCCGGCCCCCTCCGCCCCGTGCCGCCGTGCCTGCCGGTCAGGCCGCCCCGGTGCCGGGGCGGATCGTGAAGACCTGGTCGAGACCGACGATGGTCAGGATGCGCAGGAAGTCGGCGGGTACCGCGGCCAGGGCCACGTCGGCGCCCGCGGACTGGGCGTACTGGCGGGCCGCGAGGAAGACGGTGATGCCGGTGGAATCGCAGTGCTCCAGGCCGAACAGGTCGAACACCAGGCACTGGCCCGGTGCCAGCGAGAGGCGTTCGACCTCCTGGCGCAGGCTGCCGGCCTGGTCGTAGTCGAGTTCACCGGCCACCCGCAGCAGGGGACCGTCGGGAGTGTCTTGGCGGGATATGTGCAGCGGTGTCATCGGGGCTGGTCCGTTGCCGGGAGGGGACGCGGTCGGGCGGCGGGGACGCCGAGGGCGAGCAGGGCGGTGTCGTCCTCCAGCCCGTCGCCGAAACCGCCCAGCAGCCCGGCCAGCGCGCTGATGACCTCCCCGGGAGAGGCGGGGGCGTGCCGGGCGGCGAACTCGTGCAGGGCCTCGTCGCCGTAGAGGCTGTCACGCGTGGCGCCGGTACGGGCCTCGGTGAGCCCGTCGGTGTACAGCAGGAGCGTGTCGCCGGGGGCGAGCGTGGCCTGGGCGGTGACGAACGGGGCGGTGGGCAGCACGCCGACGAGCAGACCGCCGGGGGTCGGCAGGAAGTCGGCGTAGCCGCCCGCGCGCAGGACGAGGGCCGGCGGGTGGCCGCCGGAGGCGAGGCGGACGTGCACGTGGCCGTCCGCGCCGGGCTGGAGGGTGCCGAAGATGGCCGTGCAGTAGCGGGGATCGCCGCTCGCGGCGTACCGCTCGTGCAGGACGGCGTTCAGCGCGGTCAGGGCCGCGGCGGGTTCCGGGGCGTGCAGGGCCGCGGCCCGCAGGGTGTAGCGGGTCAGGGAGGTCAGGGCCGCGGCCTGGGGACCCTTGCCGCACACGTCACCGAGGAAGAATCCCCACCGGTCGCCGTGCATCGGGAAGAGGTCGTAGAAGTCGCCGCCGAGCTGGTCCGCCGAGGCGGTGTGGTAGTAGACGGCCGACTCCACGCCGGGCACGTCGGGCAGCGAGGCGGGCACGAGCGACTGCTGGAGCACGGTGAGCGCGTCGGCGAGCCGGGCCCGGTCGGCCTCGGCCTGCCGGCGGGCCTCCTCGGCCTCCGCCCGCGCGCGTTCCGCCTCCGCACGCGCGCGCTCGGCCTCGACGCGGGCCCGCTCGGCGTCCTGGCGGCGCCGCAGCAGTTCCTCCTCGTACGCGCGCCGGTCGGAGGCGTCGAAGACGGTGGTGCGGATCAGCAGCGGATCGCCCTCGCTGCCGTGCTTGACCTGGGAGGAGACCAGCACGGGCAGCCTGCCGCCGCCGGCGGTCCGCATCTCCAGGGCGATGCCGCCCAGCTCTCCCTGCATGCGCAGCAGCGGGGCGAAATGCGTCTCGTGGTACAGCTTCCCGCCCACGGTGAGCAGATCAGCGAAACGCTTCTTCCCCACCACGTCCTCGCGCGTCAGCCCGAGCCAGTCCAGCAGCGTGGTGTTGATCTTGGCGATGGTGCCGTCCATCATCGTGGAGAGGTAGCCGCAAGGCGCCAATTCGTACAGCTCCTCGGGGCTGTCCTCCAGCAGCGCGGTGAACGCCGCGTCCGTCCCCAGGTCGCCATCCGCTCCGGACGGGTCGGGCCCCCCGCCCGTACAGCACATCACCTCACGTCCCCGAGGAAGTCGAGCAGCGCCCGCGCGGTGGCCTCCGGCGCGCTGAGCTGCGGGCAGTGCCCGGTGGCGTCCAGGGTGACCAGGCGGGAGCCGGGGATCGCGGCGTGCACGAAGGCACCGACCTCGCGCGGGGCGATGACGTCCTCGACGCACTCCAGGACCAGCGTCGGCACGGTCACGCTCTTCAGGTCGGCGCGGCTGTCGGACAGGAACGTGGTGCGGGCGAAGACACGGGCGATGTCCGGGTCGGTGGCGCAGAAGCTGTTCGTCAGTTCCTGACCCAGTTCCGGCCGCTCGGGGTTGCCCATGATCACCGGGGCCATGGCAGAGGACCAGCCGAGGTAGTTCGACTCCAGGGAGTCCAGCAACTCGTCGATGTCCTGCGCGGTGAACCCGCCCCGGTACCCCTCGTCGTCGATGTAGCAAGGAGAGGGCGTCACCATGGCCAGCGCGGCGATCCGCTCCGGTGCGGCCTGCGCCGCCAGCACCCCGACCATGGAGCTGACCGAGTGGCCCACGAACACCGCGTCCCGCACGTCCAGTGCCTCGCACACCTCGACCACGTCGCGGGCGTAGCCGTCCAGCGAGGAATAGCGTTGCGCGGTCCAGGCCGACAGGTCCGAGCCGCCGGAACCGACGTAGTCGAACAGCACCACCCGGTACCGCTCCGCCAGGACCGGCACGACCAGACGCCACATGTTCTGGTCACAGCCGAACCCGTGCGCCATCACCAGCACCGGGCCGTCGGACGGGCCCGTGACCGTGACGTTGTTCCTGCGGCGAATATCCATGTCGGTCATCCTTTCATCTCTTTGGCTCTGGTATCGCCAGGCCGCCGGCGGACGGGCGGACCGCCGGCGCGCGGGTGCCGGCCCCTGCTGTGTGCGGCCCGTCGCCCGGGGTAGACGACGATCACACCCGGACGTCGATCCCTGGAGGGAGAGCCGTGGAAAAGGGCAAGCAGATCACCGGTGCGGTCCGCGAGAAGCTGGCGCGGGAGATGAAGGAGCAGTACGAGAAGGGCCTGTCCATACGCGCCATCGCCGAGGCGCACGGACGGTCGTACGGGTTCGTCCATCGCGTGCTCAGTGAGACCGACGTCCCGCTGCGCACCCGGGGCGGAGACCGTGTGGCGGTGCGGCGGCCCGAGGAGGCCGGCCGTCCGCGGTAGGCGGACCCCGCCGCGTGCGGGCGCGGGCATCCGGGCCGGGACGGCCCGCGCCCCCC
Organism: Streptomyces sp. NPDC027672; assembly: GCF_055566335.1. Lineage (NCBI taxonomy): Bacteria > Bacillati > Actinomycetota > Actinomycetes > Kitasatosporales > Streptomycetaceae > Streptomyces > Streptomyces sp. NPDC027672. Next base: position 23,395 of record NZ_JBVHSO010000005.1, read on the forward strand.
AGGCGGGGCCTGGGGGGCGTCGGCGTCAGTTGGTGGCGAGCATGCCTTCGCGCAGGCGGGCCAGGCAGCGCGAGAGCAGCCGCGACACGTGCATCTGCGAGACGCCGAGACGTTCGCCGATCTGGGCCTGGGTGAGTTCCTCGACGAACCGCCAGTGGATGATCTGCCGGTCGCGCTCGCCGAGGTCGGCGATCATCGGGGCCAGGGCGCGGAAGTCCTCCACCAGTTCCAGGGCCGCGTCGTCCATGCCGATGAAGTCGGCCAGGGCGGTCTCGCTCTCGTCGTTGGTGCCGAGGGCGGCGTCCAGGGAGGCGGCGTTGTAGCCGTTGGAGGCAATGCGGGCCTCGATGACCTCGTCCTCGCCCAGGCTCATCAGCTCGGCGAGTTCCTTGACGGTGGGGGTGCGGCCCAGGCGGCTGCGGAGTTCCTCGGTGGCCTGGGCGAGGTGCACGCGGGCCTCCTGGAGGCGGCGCGGGACGTGCACGGCCCAGGAGGTGTCCCGGAAGAACCGCTTGATCTCGCCCACGATGTAGGGCACCGCGAAGGAGGTGAACTCCACCTCGCGGGATATCTCGAACCGGTCGATCGCCTTGATCAGCCCGATCATGCCGACCTGGACGATGTCCTCCATCTCCTCCGGGTTCCGGCTGCGGTAGCGGCCGGCGGCGAAGCGGACGAGGGACATGTTCATCTCGATCAGCGTGTTCCGCGCGTACTGGTACTCGCGCGTGCCTTCTTCCAGTGCCGCCAGGCGGTCGAAGAACAGCCTGGACAGTTCCCGGGCGTCCTTGGGCGCCACCTTGGCGGGGTCACTGATCTCCGGCAGCGCCTGCGTACCCTCCTGGGTGCTGCTGACCGTCGTCATCATCGTTCGTGCCCCTCCCGACTTGCGCCCGGACCACTCTCTGCGGTCCGGTGAGGCCGCGCCTACCCCGGTCCCGGGCGATCATGCGCAGGGAACGCGAAAGAAACCGTTCACCGGTGGCCCTGCCCATCGCCTGCCCCCGCACCGGCGTCGTAGACCAGGAGTCCGTCGCTCCGCAGGCGCGCGCCCGGTGTCGGGGTGTGTGCCGTGAGGCGTCCGTCGTGCATCAGGTGCAGGACGCGGGCGCCGCGCGCCAGGACGGCGAAGTCGGCGATCAGCCGCCGGTGGCAGCGCCACCACACCGCCTCGCCGCACATCACGGCCGTGCGCTCCGCGTCCGCCTGCCGCATCAGGACGTCCATGGCGGCGAGGAACTCCGCGTCGCGGGTGTGAGCGGCGTAACCGCGGAAGGAGTCGTTGCGCCAGACGGTGTCCGGCGAGTCCGGCGGCGGCCTGCGCCATCCGCCCAGCCGCGGTTCCCACCGGTAGGCGATCCGCTCCCCGGGCAGCCACCGGGCCAGCCGCTGCCGGGACAGGTCCGGGTCCCGGCGGCTGCCCGGTGCGGTCCTGACGTCCACCACGGCGGCGACGCCCGCCTCCCGCAGCAGCGCGGCCAGCGCCTCCCGGCCGGCCGTGCCGTGGCCGAAGGTGAGCAGTTCCCCACGCGGCTGCGCGCTGCCGTCCGCGGGCCCGGTCCGGACGTGGCCCATGTACCGAGTGCACCACGTTCCGGCCGCCGCGCCACTCGCGCGGGTGACCGGCAGCGGCCGGGCCCTGGGCGCCGGCGGATCTCAGCGCTCCGGCGGCGCCGTCTCCAGGACGGTGAGGAGTTCGGCGAGTGCCGGCAGGGCGCGCTCCAGCGCCTCGCGGTGCTGCGGGGCGAGATCCTCCAGCGCGCGCCGCAGGGTGGCGGTGCTGGTGCGGTCGTAGCGGTCGAGGATCTCCACGGCCGTGGGGGAGGCCGTGAGGCGGACGGTGCGCAGGTCGGTGGCGGACGGGGTGCGCTCCACCAGGCCGGCGGCGGTCATCGTCCGGACGAGGTTGCTGACCGTGGACGGCGCGACGCGCAGTCGGGCCGCGACCTCGCGCGGGGTCGCGGCGCCGGTCTCGGTGAGGGTGCGCAGCAGTTCGATCTGGGCCTCGGGCAGGTCGGGCAGGTTCACGGTGCGGCGGGTGCGCAGCACGGCCCGGCGCAGGGGGCCGAGGAGCCGGCCGAACTCGGTGGCGGTGTCCATGGGGGACATTGTGACGGACCCGGTTAGTTTTGAAACAAAACTGTTTTGTGGCAAAATTAGCTGTGCGGGGCACCCGGCCGCGGGCGCCCCGAGGATCACTGAGGAGTCGCACCATGACCGGAACCGGAGCATTCGAGACCACCGTCGCCCAGCCCGTCCCGCCGCAGGACCTGTCCGGGATCGTCGGCCACCGCTTCATCTACACGTACGCCAACGGCTGGCAGTACGAGATGTACGTGAAGAACGACCACACCATCGACTACCGGATCCACAGCGGCCACGTCGGCGGACGGTGGGTCAAGGACCAGGAGGTCGACCTGGTCCGGCTGGACGACGACGTCTACAAGGTCTCCTGGACCGAGCCGACGGGCACGTCCGTCTCCGTCAACGTCCTGCCGGGCAAGCGCCGGCTGCACGGCGTCATCTTCTTCCCGGACTGGATCCGGGAGCACGGGCAGCGGACCGTGCTCTACCAGAACGACCACCTGGACGAGATGCGCAAGTACCGCGACGAGGGCCCGACCTACCCGATCTACGTGGTCCCCGAGTTCGCCCGCATCACCCTGTTCGAGTACGTCGGCGCGGACGACGAGTCGGTCGTCTCCGTCGCCCCCGGCGACCTGCCCGCCGGCTGGTCCCAGCGCACCAACTGACGCGCCCGTTCCTCCGCGCCGGCACCTGCCGGCACCGGGCCGCGCCGTCCCGCGTCCGGATGCGCCGTCCGCCGGGCCGGACGGCGCGCCCGCCGCGCCGGTTCGGCATCCTGGGGGAGACGGCCACGGGGCCGTAGCCGCAGCCGGAGCCCGTGGCGCCTGGGCGGCGCCGCCGTCGGGGCGCCGGCGGAGAGCCCGGCCGCCTCGGCGGGCCTGCCGGCCCCGGTCGGCGGGCCTGTCGCGCACCTCCCGGAAGGAGTCGGACATGTACGGCTGGGAATCTCACCGCCCGCCGGTTCCCGGGCCCGGGCCCCGGCTGGGGACCACGCCGACGGCGCCCCGGCGATGAGCCCGCCGCGCAGGCGGGCCGCGCGCCGCCGCAGGCTGCGCTTCGACGGCTGGATCGCGGGCCTCGGCACCACCTCCGGGACGCGCGTCGTCCTCGGCCACTGGCAGCGGTCACCCTTCGGGGCGTTCAGCGACGTGATGCTGGAGCGGGCCGACGGGGAGCGGCTGCTGCTGGCCCCCACGCGGGAGACGGCGGACTTCATCGCCGCCACCTACGTCTTCGACACCGTGCGCGTCCTGCCCGTGCGGGTCGGCGTCGCGGACGGCACCTGGAACGTGAGCGCGGGCCCACTCGAACTGTGCTTCACCACCGGGCGGCGCGGGCCGCTGGGCCTGCTGCTGCGCGCCGTGCCCGGCGCGCTCGCCCGCCGACCGGCGTGGAGCGCGCTGCTGGACCGGCCGGCCCGGCTGCTGCTGCCCGGAGTGCGTACCCGGGGGAGTGCCCGTACCGGCCGCCGGGAGTGGTACGGCGCCCGGGACCTGCGGCCGGTCCGTCTGGTGTCGGCGACCTTCGAAGGCGCCGACCTCGGCGTCACGGCACCCGTGGCACCGCCCGTGCGGTTCGGCTTCGGTTCGGTGCCGAGGAAACCCGCGCTCACCCGGGTCACGACGACGGTGGCCCTCGAAACGGAGTGAGGGTGCGGCCCGAGGGGGTACCCGGCGCGCCGTCCGTACGAAGGGAGACGCCGTGGGCGGGACGGCAGCGGGGGAGCCCGCCGGTGGCCTGGCGGCCGCGCACGGCGCCGTCGGCGGCCTGAGGCGCCCGCCGCGGCTGCGCACCGCCGCCCGGCTGGTGCGGTCGGTGACCCGCGCGGGGCGCCGGGAGACCGGCGGGGGGGGGGGGGGAGGCGGCTTTCCGGCTGCTGGGCCGTCTGCGCCGGGCGCCCGCCCTGCACCCGGACGGGCTGACGTGCGCGGCGGAGCTGGAGGTCCTGCCCGGCGGCGCGTGCTGGGGCGTGCCCTGGCTGGCGGCGCCGGGACGGTTCACCGCCACGGTACGGCTGTCCCGTGCGGCCGGACTGCCCCGGCGCCTGCCCGACGGACTGGGCCTCGCCGTGCGGGTGGACGAGGCCGACGGTCCCGGCCGCGCCCTCGATCTGCTGCTCACCAGCAGCGGCCGGGGCCGGGCGTCCCGGCGGCTGCCGCTGCCCCGCGCCGACGCGCTGGGCGGGCCGTACTCCAGCCTCCTGTCCTACCGGGTGGGCGGACGGCCCCGCGTCCTGGCCGCCTTCCCCCGGCGGGTCCCGCAGGCTCCGGTGCACGGCGACCCGGCGAGCCTGGCCCGCGCCCTGGACGCCGGCCCGCTCGTCTTCGACCTGTGCGCCGAGACGCCGGACCGTACCTGGCGTCCGTTCGCCGTGCTCACCGTGCGCACGCCGCTGCCGGTACCGCCCCGCCGGAGCGCGGACTTCGACATCTACGCGCGCGACGCCCGGGACTTCACCCCCGGCCCCACCCTGGCCGCGATCCGCCGCGCCGCCTACCGCGGGTCCCGCGCGGGCCGCCACTGAGGCCGGGCCCATCGGACGGGCCGGAACCTCCGGGGCCGGTGGCGGCAGCGAGTGGGGTACGTGCCGAGGCGTGCCTGGTGTCTGGGACTGACGCGGACGGTGAGCCCCTTGGACGGACGCGCGCCACCCGCCCCGGCCCGGCTCCTGCTCGCGGACACTCTCCGTCCCACCGTGACAGCGGGGCCGCCGACGCGCATCCGCACACGTCCCCTGCCGTACGACATTCGCCCGGACGCCCGCGTGCGGTCGCCCGCGTCCGCCGTTGCCGCTGAACTGGACCACGACCGTCCGTCAAGGGAAAAGAGACTGCCGTGATCGTCAAGAAGCTCCATGACTCGGGTATCCGCGCCGAACACGCCTACGCCGCCGCGTTCGCCTCCATCGGCCTGTCGGTGATCTCCTGGTGCGCCTCGCTGAGCGTGGAGAAGAAGGGGGAGGAACGCGCCGACCGCTGGGGCATCTTCGTCGGTGAATGGGCGCCGACCTTCTTCGGACTCGGCCTGGCCCTGCACCAGTACGAGAAGTGACGGCGCCGGCGTTCGCGCCGCGCGGTGCGAACGCGCCCGGGGCGTGACGGCCCGTCCTCACGCCCCGGGCGTCGGCCGCGTGCACCACTCCTCGATGAGGGCCCGCGCCGCCTCCTGCGTCGCGGCCCTGTCGAAGTGGTCCGTGTGCCAGGTCGTCGAGCGCAGTTCGCCCCGGTCCCGGTAGGCCCGCATGATCCGCACATGGTCGGAGCGGGCGATGAAGCCGCGCAGGCCGTCCTCGTCGCGCCACACGGAGACCGAGCCGGAGCGCGGGCGCAGCAGACCGGGCACGCTCCACAGCCACAGTCCGATCGCACCCTCGGCGTCGTCCCAGGTCCGGCGCAGGGCGATACCGGCGACGGTGACGCCGACGGAGGTCCAGGGACGGTGCGGGGCGAAGTCGGTGACGCTCACGACGGCCGCGCCCCCCGGCTGCCCGCCCGCGTCCCCGTCCGGGCCGCCACGTCCCGCCGGGCCGGGCTTCCAGGGGGCGAACCAGACGGGCACCGGCATGGGGTGACTCCTCGAAGACCGGGATGACGGAGCGGACCGCGCGGGATGTCCGGCTTCCGGACCGCCTCTAAAACTGCACGGCCGTGCGTGCTAATATACCAGGCCCTGACGCCGGACCGAGGAGCAGCGAGCATGAAACCCACCGAGGCCGTTGCGAGCGCCGTCCTCAACACCACCTCCGTCGTCTCGGGACGGCTGGCGGGCAAGGGCGCGTTCGCCCTGTTCCACATGCCGCTCGTGCGCAGCCGGCCGCGCTCCTCCGAACGCGAGCTGACGGCCGCGGCGCACGTGGAGCGCGTGGACATCGGCGGCGGCAAGCACGCGGTGACGTACCGCTGGGGCGACGGCGGCCGGCCGGTGCTGCTGGTGCACGGCTGGCAGTCCCGCGCCTCCCGGCTCTCCGCCTTCGTCCCCGGGCTGCTCGACCTCGGGCACAGCGTCGTCGCCTTCGACGCCCCGGGCCACGGCGACACCGGCGGCCGCAGCACCACGATCCTGGACTACCGCGACATCGTCTCCGCGCTGCACGACCGGTACGGCACGTTCGACTGCCTGATCGCGCACTCGATGGGCGCGCTCGGCTCGTTCTTCGGCCTGAAGCACGGAGTGAAGGCGCAGCGGATCGTCACCCTCAGCGGGGTCTGCGACTTCGACTACCTGGTCGAGGAGTTCTGTGCCGAGCTGAAGGTGCGCGACGGGCTCAAGGCGCGTCTGCACGAGGAGATCCGCGACCGGCTGTTTCCCGGCCTGCCCCGCGAAGAGGTGCCGTTCTCGCTCACGGACATGCCGCGGGTCGTGCGCTCGCCCCTGCTGGTGGTGCACGACGAGGACGACACCAGGATCAGGGTGGCGCAGGGCCGCCGGCTGGCCGCGGCCTTCGGCGACCAGGCCCGGCTCGTCGTCACCAGCGGCCTCGGGCACCGGCGGATCCTCGCCGACGCCGAGGTGGTGCGCACCGTCCTCGACTTCGTGGCGCACGGCCCGGACGGTGCGGACGGGAGCCGGGACGCCGGTGGGACCGAGCCGCGGACCGCCCCCGTGGAGTGAGTACTTCCGCTTCTCCGGGATACTAACCGCACGAACGTCCGCTCATTGGCTACACTGGGGACACTCGACGGACCGTGAAAGTCCGGTTCCAGGAGAGCGGGGGTGCACATGGGCGTGGCAGGAACGCAGGCGGACGGCCGGATCGCGCGCGGAAACCAGACGCGCCAGCTGATCCTGCGACGAGCCGTGGAGATCGCCTCCGTGGAGGGTCTCGCGGCCCTGTCGATGGGACAGCTCGCGAGCGAGCTGAAGCTGAGCAAGAGCGGCGTGTTCGCGCTGTTCGGCTCCAAGGAGGACCTCCAGCTCGCGACCATCCGCACCGCCGTGAGCGTGTACCTGGAGCACGTCGTCCAGCCCGCCCGCGACCTGCCGGCGGGCATCGGCCGCCTGTGGCGCCTGTGCACGGGCTGGCTCGCCTACTCCCGGGAGCGGGTCTTCCCCGGCGGCTGCTTCTTCTACTCGGTCTCCGCCGAGTACGACGCCCGCGAGGGCAAGGTCCACGACACGCTCGCCGCGGCCCGGACCAACTGGTTCTCCTACCTGGAGCAGACCGCGCGGGAGGCACAGCTCGCCGGGCAGCTCGCGCCGGACGCCGACATCCCGCAACTGGTCTTCGAACTCATGGCGTTCCTGGAGATGGCGAACGCCGAGTCCGTGCTGCACGACGACTTCACCTGCTACGACAAGGCGGCCAAGGCCGTCCTCAACCGCCTGCGGTCCGAGGCCACCGACCCCGCGCTGCTGCCTGCCGCTCCGTGACACCCCGGCGCCCGGCGCCGGTGACGCAAACGGCGGTCCGCTCACCCGAGCGGACCGCCGCCTGCCGTTCCCGCCCCGCGCGCCGTCACGCCCCGATGGCGTGCACACCGCCGTCGACATGCACGATCTCGCCCGTCGTACGCGGGAACCAGTCGGACAGCAGGGCGACGACGGCGCGGGCCGCCGGTTCCGGGTCGGAGAGGTCCCAGCCGATCGGGGCACGGGCGCCCCACACCTCGCGGAAGGTCTCGAACCCCGGGATGTGCCGGGCCGCCATGGTCTTGACCGGGCCCGCCGCCACCAGGTTGCAGCGGATGCCGCGCGGCCCGAGGTCCCGGGCGACATAGCGGGAGGTGGCCTCCAGGGCCGCCTTGGCCACGCCCATCCAGTCGTACGCGGGCCAGGCCACGCCCGCGTCGAAGTCGAGGCCCACGACCGACCCGCCGCGCTCCTCCATCAGCGGCAGGCACGCCACGGCGAGCGCTTTGAGGGAGTACGCGGACACCTCCACGGCGGTCGCCACCGAGTCCCAGCCGGTGGCGAGGAAGTTGCCGCCCATCGCGTCCTGCGGGGCGAAGGCGATGGAGTGCACGACACCGTCCAGGCGGACGTCGGCGCCCACCTCCTGCCGGATCCGGTCGGCCAGGCTCTCCAGGTGCCCCTTGTCCTGGACGTCGAGTTCGACCAGCGGGGCCGGCCGGGGCAGCCGCCGGGCGATCCGCTCGACCAGGCCGAGCCGGCCGTACCCCGTGAGGACGACCTCGGCGCCCTGCTGCTGCGCCAGCCGGGCGGTGTGGAAGGCGATCGAGGACTCCATCAGGACGCCCGTCACCAGGACGCGCTTGCCCGCGAGAAGGCCGCTCATCGTGCCGTCACCTCAGTCTTTCCTTCGTGTGTGCGGCGGGGAGCGTCCGCGGTGGCTTCCGCTCCGGTGAGGAACCGGGTGACCGTGTCGACCACCAGGGAGGAGCCGAGGATCCGCCGGTGCCCGAGCCGGCGGGTGACGACGAGACGGGCCCGGCTCCCGAAGGCACCGGCGATGCGCTCCGCCTGCTCGGCGCCGACCGCCTCGTCGTTCTCGTCGTGGACCAGCAGCAGGGGGACGCGTACGTGCGGGGCGTGGTGGAGGACCGAGAAACGTGTCCACATGTCCTCGCCCGGGTACAGGTGCCGGTCCAGCCGGTGGCGGACCTCCGCGCCGGTCCGCGCGTCCAGCGCCATGTGGGCGCAGAAGGAGTCGACGAGGTAGGAGAAGTCGGGGACGGTGCTGATCGCCACGATCCGCTCGGCGCGCAGCCCCTCCGGCAGTGACAGGAACAGCGCCAGCGCCCCGAAGGAGTGACCCACGACGGCCGCGAAGTCCCCGTGCCGGCGGTGCAGTTCGCGGATGACGGCGCGGTACTCGACCAGGGTGGTGGTGTCGCCGCCGGACTCGCCGTGCCCCGGCGCGTCGAAGGACACCGGGCTGTAGCCCGACTCCACGAGCCGGGTGACCAGCTTGGCGTAGCGCGAGGCGCGCGACTCCCAGCCGTGCACCAGCAGGACCGGCCGCTCGCCGCCGCCCCAGGCGTAGGTGACCACCCGCTTGCCCCCGACGGTCAGCTCGCCGGTCCGCGCGCCGTCGATGGCCGCCCGCTCGTCGGGCCGGGGTCTGCTGCGCCCGTGCGGTGTGCGGAAGAGGTCGAACACGGCCTCCCCCTCCGCGCTCAGGGCCGTGTCGTCGGCCGCCGTCGCGAGATCCATGGCACGCCCTCCAGTGTTCGGCGGAGCGAAATGCTAGCACGACCGTTCGCTCTTATTTATTCATCCCCACGTGATGATCAGCAAACTAAACGCACGGTCGTGCTATTGTGTCGGATCGTCACCACTCCCGCTTGGAGAACGACATGACGATCCCGCACCCCGCCCCCGGCGTCGCGCACGGCCGGGAACCCGGCCCGAACCAGTGGTTCAAGGACCACCTGGACTCGGTGATCGACGCCGAGTTCATGAAGGGCTGGCCGGCCGAGACCGCCGGGACCCACGGCACCGCCGGGCCGCACGGCCGCGCCCACCGGACGCGGCCGTGACCGGCGCGGCCACCCGGGGCCGCCTGGGCATCGCGGTCGCCTCCGGGATGCTCAAGGGCGTCTACGGCCACGGTGTGCTGGCCGCCTTCGAGGAGCGCGGGGTGCGCGCGGACGTGTACGGCACGGCCTCGTCCTCGGGGCTGTCCGGCGGCCTCGCCGCGATCGGCCGGGCCCGGCAGACCGGCGTCGGCTACTGGCTGGGTGCCGCCGCGGCCGCCGCCGAGAAGGGCATGAGCACCGTCGTCCTCGACAGCATCGCGGAGTACGGGCCGCTCCTGCGCGAAGGGCTCTTCCGGCCCGGCGCCCCGGAGTACCTGCTGGCCGCGAGCAAGGTCACCGACCCGGCCGCCGCCGAGACCACCCAGGGCCCCGGCGCGAAGGCCCTCGGCCGGCGGCTGCTGCGCGACGTCTTCGCCGGCGACCGCGGCTGGGTGAGGGAGAACCTCGCCCCGGTCGTCTTCTCCACCCAGGCCGCGCCCGGCTCGGACCGGCCCCGCCTGACGCCGGAGAACTACGACGCGGTCGCCTACGCCTCCACGCGCATGCTGCACGCCTGGTCGGTACCGGCCGAGGTCGACGGGGAGCCGTACGTCGACGCCTCGTACACCTGCTCCTGCCCGGCGCGCGAGGTCGCGGCCCGGGGCGTGGACGTGCTGGTCGCGATCGGCAGCGATCCCTTCCCGCTCTTCCGCGACCTCTACGCCTCCGAGGAGATCGCCGACGGCTCCCGGCTCGACGGGGCCCGGGTGCTGGTCGTCAAGCCGGAGCAGGACCTCAAGGACCTGGGCGTCGACTACGCCGCCGCGACCGCGGAAGGGCTCACCCGGGCGTACCAGGCCGGGCTGGACGCCGGACACCGCTTCCTCGACGGGCAGCCCGGACTGACCGCCGCGCCGAGGACACACCAGGAGGAAGTCGCGTGACCCACGTCGTCACCGAGCAGTGCGTCCGGTGCAAGTTCGCCGAGTGCGTCACCTACTGCCCCGTCGCCTGCTTCCGCGAGGCCGAGACGTTCCTCGTGATCGAGCCCGAGGAGTGCATCGACTGCGGCAACTGCGTGGAGGCGTGCCCGGCCGACGCCATCTACCCGGAGGACGAGCTGCCCCCGGAACTGCGGCCGGCCCTGGAGTGGAACGCCCGGCTCGCCCCGCGGCTGCCGCTGGCCACCGCCGGGGCCGCGCCGCTCGCCGACGCCGGGGAGTGGGCCGGCCGCCCGGACAAGTGGCTCACGCTCGCGGACGACCAGGCGCCGCGGGCCCACGGCTGACGACGGCTCGGCGTCCGCGGGACCCGGACAGGGAAGAAGGGGGGTGGCCGCAAGCCGGCCGCCCCCCTTCTTTCGTACCGCCGGTCGTCAGACCCCTGCCGACTCCCGCTTGGCGCGGGCGGCGCGGATGCCCTCCCGGCGGGTGGTGAACGAGGTCGCCTTCGCATCCAACTGGGCCATGAACGCGGCCAGTTCCTCACGCGCCCGCTCGCCCTCCGGGCCGAAGCCGCCGCGCTCGAAGACACGCAGCTTGCGCAGGACGGGCGCGAGTACGCTGTCGTGGTGCAGCCGGAGGTCGTAGATGCCGGCGAGGGCGATCTCCGCCGACTTGCGGCCGAAGTCCTTGATGGTGGAGCCCGGCATCTCGAAACCGACGACGACGTCCCGGACGACCCGCATCGCGGTGTCGGGCACCAGCTCCAGCGCCGCCTCGACCAGATTGCGGTAGAAGACCATGTGCAGGTTCTCGTCCGCGGCGATCCGCGCCAGCAGCGCGTCGCACCGGGGGTCCGTGCTCACCTGACCGGTGTTGCGGTGCGAGATGCGCGTGGCGAGTTCCTGGAACGCGGCGTACGCGATCGCGTGCAGGGCGCTGAAGCCGTCGGGCCGGGCGTAACCGCCCGACATGTGCGTCATCCGGGCCCGCTCCAGGGCCCTCGGGTCGACGGCGCGGGTCACCAGGAGGTAGTCGCGCAGCGCGGTGCCGTGCCTGGCCTCCTCCGCGGTCCAGCGGTCCACCCAGGTGCCCCACGCGCCGTCCTTGCCGAACTCGGCCACGGCGAAGTGGTAGCCCGGCAGGTTGTCCTCGGTGAGGAGGTTGACCACCAGGGAGGTGCGGGCCACCTCCGGCAGGGTGGCCTCGTCGTCGGTCCACGGCTGTCCGCCGAGCGGGCCGTCGAACGTACGGCCCTCGCTCCACGGGATGTACTCGTGCGGGAACCACTCCTTGGCGACGCCGAGATGACGGTGGAGGTTGTCCTCCACCACCGGCTGGAGTTCCGCCAGCAGGGAGTGCTCGGCCCGGGCGACGGAGCGGTCGGATCGGTCGATGGGTGGCATGCGCTCTCTTCTTCGCTGCGGCGGGGGAGCCGGCGGCTCCCGCCGGGACATGGCCGGTTACGTGGTCCGGGCCGGCCGGGACCGGATGGCGGGCGCCGCCGCGACGGCGGCCACGGCCCCGATGGCGCAGGCGAGGAACACCTGCAGGTAGCCCTTGTCGTCGAGGACGGAATGGCGCTCCAGGATGGCCGCGAGGGCGGCGATGCCGAGGGCGCCGCCGATCTGGCGGGTGGTCATGAGCAGACCGGTGCCGGAGGCGAACCGCTGCGGCGGCAGCGAGGCGGTGGCCGCGTTGGAGATCGCGGTCAGCGCCGCGCCGATGCCGATGCCGGCCAGGATGCCGAGGGGCAGCCAGACCGCCGCGTACTGCTTCTCGGGGCCGAGCAGCAGGGCCATCCCGGCGCACGAGACGGCGAACAGCGCGGAGCCGACGGCGACCGCGGCCCACTGGCCGGCCGGCCCGACCCGGCGCCCGACGACCAGGGCGCCGATCGCGGAGGCGAAGGCGCCCGGCGTGACCGCCAGACCGGCCTTCAGCTCGGAGTAGCCCCACACCGCGTTGAGGAACAGCAGGGAGCTGAGGAGGTAGGAGTACATCGCCGCGCCGAACAGCAGCGAGGTGACGTTGGTGGCCGCGAAGGCACGGCTGCGCCACAGGTCCAGCTCGATGGCGGGCGCGCTGTGCCGCTTGGACAGCAGCAGGGCCAGGGCGAGCAGTACCGCACCGCCCGCCAGCAGGCCGAGGACGCGTCCGCTGCTCCAGCCCCACTCGGTGCCCTGGGTCACGCCGAAGACGACACCGCCGACGCCGAGCGCCAGGGCGAGCGTGCCGGCGGGGTCGGGCAGCTTCCGCCCGGTCGGCGTGTCCGCGACCAGCTTGACCGCGCCCGCCAGGATGACGAGCCCGATCGGCAGGTTGATCAGGAAGACGCTGCGCCAGCCCCAGACGTCCACCAGGAGTCCGCCGAGGCTCGGGCCCACGGCGGCGGCCATGCTGCCCACCGCGCCCCAGATGCCGATGGCGACCTGACGGCGGGCCGGGGGCGTGTGCTGGAGCACCAGGCCGAGCGCCGAGGGGATCAGCCCCGCCGCGCCCACACCCTGGAGGGCGCGGGCCGCGATGAGCATCGGCACCCCGGTGGCGAGCCCGCTCAGCAGCGAGGCCACGAGGAACACGGCCGCCGACCACAGGAACAGCTTCTTGCGGCCGATGATGTCCGCGACCCGGCCGGCGACGGCCAGCAGCGCCGCGAACACGATGGTGTACGCCGTCACGACCCAGGTCAGCTGGGAGAGCGAGGCGTCGCGGAAGTCGGCGCGCAGATCCGCGAAGGCGATGTTCACGACCGTGGTGTCGAGCACGGCGAGGAACGTGGCGCCGGACGCGACGAGCAGGGCCAGCTTGGCCGTGGCCGCGGCGGCCGGGGAGATCTGCGGTGGCCGCTCGGCGTCCGGCGCGTGCGCTGTCCCGGCCGGACCGGTGTCCGGCGACTGGGAGGAGGCGGTCGTCATGCGAGGTGATCCCTTCGTCCGGTGTGCCGCCGTCGCCCGGTCCGCAGCGGTCACACCTACCGCGTAAAAGTAAACGACCGTGCGTTCATTTAAAAGGGCGACGGCGCCGCATCCGGCGCGATGAAGTCCATCGCGCTGTCGAGCACGGCCGCCGCGCCCAGCACCTTGCGGTGGCCGAGGCCGCGGGTGAGCACCAGCTCCGCCCGGTCCCCGTACGCGGACTTGAGCGCGTGCGCCTGCGCGACCGGAACCATTTCATCGTCTACGTCATGGATGATCCGCATCCGTACCCCGATCCCCTCGGGCCGCCGGGTGGCGTCGAACTCCGCCCACGGGTCCTCGACCTCCGGGAAGAGCCGGTGCTCGATCCGGAAGCGCAGGTCCTCCGCCAGGCCGGGGCCGAGCCCCAGGATGCGGGCGAACGCGTCGGGAAAATGGCTGAAATCAGCCACCGCGGCGACCGTGACGAGCCGCTCGGCGCGCAGCCCGCCGCGGAGCGCCAGGAAGGCCCCGGTGGCGCCGAAGGAGTGGGCCAGCACCGTGTGGAAGACCCCGTACCGCTCCTGGAGCAGCCGCATGATCGCGCCGTACTCCACGACGGTGGTGCCGCTGCCCTCCGAGTCGCCGTGCCCGGGCGCGTCGAACGCGAGGCCGGTCAGCCCCAGCGCCTCCAGGCGCGGCACGAAACCCGCGTACCGCGACGCCCGGGACTGCCAGCCGTGCAGCATCAGCACGGGCCGCGTGCCGTCGCCCCAGCGGTAGACCCGCACCCGCCGGCCGGCGACCACCACCTCCTCGGTCACGGCCCGCTCGTGCGCGGCCCGTTCCCCGGGCAGGACCTTCCCGCGCCGCAGCGGACGGCAGAACAGCGTGTAGGCGGCGTGTCCCGCGAGCCCGGGCGCCGGCCGGGCCAGCGCGTTGAGGGCCGCCCCGACCAGCGGAGCACCCCGGCTCACGACTCCGCTCCCGCGACCCGGTCCGGCGCCCCGGCGTCGTCCCCCGCGTCGTCCGCCTGGGCGCCGGCCGCCCGCAGCGCCCGCGCGGTCAGTTCCCCGGCCGCCCCCGTGTACGCGGCCGGGTCGAGCAGCGCCTGGAGGTCGTCGGCGGACCAGCGGGCGGCGACCTCGGGGACGGTCGCGAGGATCTCTGCCAGGGAGCGGCCGGTGGCGGCGCTCTCGGCGGCGGCGCGGCTCACGACCTGGGTGGCCGTCGCCTTGCCGAGGACCGGCGCCAGCACCGCCGCCAGGCGCTCGGAGACGATCAGCCCACCGGTCAGCTCCAGATTGGCCCGCATCCGCCCGGGCGAGACCACCAGCCCGGCCACCAGCTCGCGCGCGGTGTACGCCGCCCCGCCCGCCAGCCGCAGACACTCGCGCAACGGCAGCCACTCGGCGTGCCAGGCACCGGCCGACCGCTCGTCCTCGGAGAGCATCGCCTGCGTCAGCACACTCGCGTACGCGGGCACCTGGAGGGCGGCGGACCGGATCAGCGTGGCCAGCGCCGGGTTGCGCTTCTGCGGCATCGCCGAGGACACGCCCCGGCCGGCCGCCGCCGGCTCCGCAACCTCGGCGGTCTCAGTACGCGCCAGCGACTGGACATCGACGGCGATCTTGCCCAGCGCCCCGGTGACCAGGGCGAGTTCGCCGCCCAGCCGGGCGATCGGCGCCCGGTGGCTGTGCCACGGCAGCAGCGGGGCGCGCAGACCGGTCTCCGCGGCGAACCGCTCCGTGAGCCGGCGCGCGTAGGCGTCGGCCGGGGGCTCCCGCCGCGCCTCGCGGTGCAGCCGCTCGTACTCGACGTATCCCGCGAGGGTGCCCGCCGCGCCGCCGAGCTGGACGACCAGGCCGTCGCGGCGCAGCAGGCGCAGCCGGTCCGCCGCCTCCGTCACGGCCGTCAGCCAGCCGGCGGCCTTCAGGCCGAACGTGGTCGGCACGGCGTGCAGCGCCAGCGTGCGCCCCGCCATCAGCGTCCCCGTGTGCGCACCGGCGAGCGCGCGCAGCGATCCGGCCACCCGGTCCAGGTCGGCCAGCAGGACGTCCAGGGTGCGGGCGGCCACCAGCATCGACCCGGTGTCCAGGATGTCCTGGCTGGTCGAGCCCCGGTGCACATAGTCCGCGGCGGCCGGGTCCTCGGCCGCCACCAGCGCGGTGAACGCCCGCACCACGGCCACGACCGGGTTGGCCGCGCCCCGGCCGAGCACGGCCAGCGCGCGCAGGTCCAGCCGGTCGGCGCGGGCCAGCGCGGTGATCGTCCGCGCCGCCTCGGCGGGCACGCTGCCGAGCTGCGCCTGGGCCCGGACGAGCGCCGCCTCCGCGTCGAGCATCGCCTGCAGCCACGCCAGGTCGGAGGTGGTCTCCTCGGCGGGGCTGCCGGCGCGCACCGGGCTGAGCAGCCCGGCGTCGAGGTGCACGGTGTTCACCTGGCCAGCTCCCCGATCATCTCGTCGTCCGGCCGCCGGTCCGCCGCGACCGCGAGGACGGCCCGCGCGATGGCGTCCGAGTCCTGGAGCGTCACCGAGTTCACCCCGGGACGGATGCCGGCCGCCGTCGCCCAGTGCACGGACTCCGTGGGCACACCGAAGGCGAACCGGCGCGGATGCGCCCGGCCCGCGGCGTCGATCACCCGGAACGGCGCCCCGGTGACGGCCAGGCCGCCCGTCTCGTACGGCGTGCCCGCGGGGTCGCCGACCTCGTGCGGGCGGCACTGCCCGGACGCGAGGAGCCCGCGCAGCAGCGGGTCGGCGGTCGTGCGCAGGTCGATCTCGGGCAGCCGCGCCTCGATGAGCGTGCTCGCCAGGACCCGGGAGCCGGGCACCGCGGGGGACTCGGCCGCGAACGCCCCGCGCGCCTCGTCCGCGTCGGCGCGGGCGTCGGGGCCCAGCACCGACAGCACCCCGGCCTCGATCAGCGCGATCGCCTCCTCGATCCGGGCGGCGGGCGGCCCGATCGACAAGAACGCGTTCAGCGGCGTGTACCAGCCGTCCAGATCCCGCCGGTGCGAGCGGCCGGTGAGACCGCCGTGGTCGACGACGAGCCGCAGCTCGTTGCGCAGGTCGCGCAGCACGTCCAGCGCCGCCTTCAGCGGGCCGTCCACGTTGCCGGCGCGGGCCGCCACCAGGTCCGCGCGCAGCTCGGCGACCAGCCAGGCACGGAAGTCCGCCGGCGAGGCGAAGTCGCGTCCCGCGTACGGGCGGGCGATCCGGTCCCAGTCCCAGCGGTCGGCCGGGGCGATGCCGAACTCGTCGAGGAGGTCCTGCTCGCGCCGGCCGCCCGGCGGCGCCGCGAGGTAGGCCCCGCGCAGCCGGCGGGCGTCGCCCGCCCGGTCGGCGGCCGTGAGCAGCGCCGTGTAGTAGACGGTCTCGACCTCCTTGGCGACCAGCGGCCACACCGTCTCGCGGAAGTCGATCCCGGCCCGCCGCGACCGCAGTTCCTCGATCACCCCGGCGGTCAGCACGGCCGGCTCGTGCCGCCCGTGCGGGCCCTTCTGGTTCTCGCCGCGCGCGTGGAAGGGCAGGCCCCGGCGGGAGCCCGCGACCATCCGGGGCTCACGGCCGGACGGCAGGTAGGCCAGCCGGCCGTCCCGCCGCTCGAACCGCCCGCCCCGGCCGAGCGTCAGCAGGGCCATGTAGTCGAAGAAGTTGAGTCCCAGTCCGATCAGGGCCACCGTCTCGCCCGGACGCACCGCCGACAGGTCCACGTCCGCCGGGTTGGCGGGCGCGATGTAGCCGAGCCCGTGCGCCGCGGCGAAGTCGCCCAGGGCGCGCCGGCGACGGGAGGGCCGTACCGGCAGATGGCCCTGGGCGAGGACGACGGCGTCCAGGCCCGCCAGGCCGGTGCCGTCGTCCAGCCGCACCCGCTGCGTGCCGCCGGGCTCGTCGTCGAGGCCGACCGCGCGGGCGCGGTGCACGACGGTCGTCAGACCGCCCGGCGCGGTCCTCGTCACCCGCTGGAAGACCCACTCCAGGTAGTGGCCGTAGAAGGCGCGGGTGGGATAGGCGTCGGGGCCGAGCGCGCGGGCCTCGGCGAGGACCCGCTCGTCGTGGCGCGGACCGTCCATCGGGCCGATCAGGGTGAGGAAGCGCGCCCACTCGTACAGGCTCGGTCCCGGGACGAGTGCCCCCTCGATCCGCACGCTGTCGTCGGTGAACATCGTGACCTGGGAGGCCACCGTGTTCATCAGCAGGTGCTCGGACTGCCCGGTGCGCCACACCTGTCCGGCGCCGGGCGGGTACGGGTCGACCACGTGCACGGTGATCGCGAGGCCGTCCGGGACGGACGCGGCGTTCGCGCACAGCCGTTCGAGGACCGAGAGGCCGCGGGGCCCGGCACCGATCAGGCAGACGTCGAGCCGTCGGCTGGTCATAGTCACTGTCTCCACTGGGTCGGAAATCGTCGTGGGCTGCCCGGCCGTCCGCCCGGGGCGGGACGGTGCCGCGGGTCCCGGCGGTGCCTCATGCCCCCGCGGCCACACCGCTCAGCCGCAGACCGTCGGGGGCCGGGCCCTGGATCAGGCCGCGCCCCGTCACCCCGCGGGCCAGGACCGCGGTGAGGTGGGCCCGGCCCGCGGTGCCGTGCGCCGGCGGGCCCTCGGCCAGCTCGCGCAGGGCGTCCAGGGTCGCGCCCAGCTCCCCGGCCAGCTCGGTCAGCACCTCCACGACGGCCGTCGCGTTCGAGCTGAGGATGTCGGTCCACAGATCGGCGTCCCCCGCGGCGATCCGGGTGGCGTCGCGCAGCCCCTGCCCGGCGAGCCGGAGGTGGGACGCGTCGCCGTCCAGCAGCCGGCCGGCCAGCAGCGTCGCCACCAGGTGCGGGGTGTGCGAGACGAGCGCCACCGCCCGGTCGTGCTGGGCGGGCTCCATCACCACCGGGCGCGCCCCGCACAGGTGGGCGAGCGCCGTCGCCCGGCCGACCGCCCGCTCGCCGGCGGTGCCGGCCGGCGTCAGCACCCAGGGCCGGCCGTGGAAGAGGTCGGGCAGCGCCGCGAGCGGCCCGGACTGCTCCCGGCCCGCCATCGGGTGCCCGCCCACGAACCGGGCCAGGTCGCAGCCCAGCTCCGCGGCCTCGCGCTGCGGCCGCACCTTGACGCTGGAGACATCGGTGAAATCGTGGGCCAGCCCGCGCGCCTGGTGCTGGTGCAGGGACGCCGCGACATGCTGCGGCGGTACGGCGAGGACGGCCAGGTCCACCGGGGCGCTCGGCGCGCCCGCCACCCCCGCGCCGAGACGGGCCGCGGTGTGCGCGGCCTCGGGGTTCTCGTCGAGGAGGTGGACGCGGACGCCCCGGGCGCGCAGCGCGAGCGCGATCGACGTGCCGATCAGGCCCGTCCCGACCACCGCCGCACTGCGCATCAGCGGGTGCGCCACAGCACCGGCAGGAACTCGGGATCCGCGTAGTCCGGGGTGCCCTCGGCGGTCTGGCGCACCACGACGTCGTGGTTGTACGTCACCGGGGTGCCGTCGGAGCGGCGGAAGGCGCGGTAGCGGTTGCCGCCGTCCTGGAGGTGGAAGGAGACGGCGCGGCGGGGCCGGTCGCTGACGTTGGCGCCGCTGCCGTGGTAGGTGCGGCAGTGGTGGAGGCTGACGTGGCCCTTCGGGATCACCATCGGGACCTTGCGGACCTCGACGCCGTTGTAGGCGGCGTTCTCCTCCAGCATCTGGTCCAGTTCACCGCGGTCGCGCTCGGCGAAGTGCAGCGAGGTCGCGTCGTTGGCGGCGGTCTCCTTCCACAGGTGGCTGCCGTCCACCATGGTGATCGTGCCCATCTCCTCGTCGCAGTCGTGGAAGGGGATGAACGCGGTCAGCATCCGCTCGGAGGTGGAGGTGGCCCAGTAGTGCTTGTCGAAGTGCCAGGGCACGATGTTCGACCGCTCCTCGGCCACCGGCGGCTTGTAGATCAGGGTGGACTGGAACACCCTGATCTCCTCCGCCTCGGCGAGCCGCGCGGCCACCGCGCCGAGCAGCGGCTTGCGCAGGATGCGGCCTATGGTGTCGTCCTCGTAGTGGATGTAGTCGTTGTGCCGCTGCACCGAGCCCTGTCCGGGCTCCCAGTAGGCCAGCTTCGGCGGGCGCACCGGCAGCTCCCGGTCGCGGTGACCCGCGTAGAAGCGCTCGCTGGCCGACTCCAGGAGGTCGGTCTCCTCGTCGGTGAAGAGCTTCCTGGACAGGTACCAGCCGTGCTCGGCGTAGAAGTCGACGTCCGCGTCGGTGGGCAGGAGCGCGCGCTCCTCGTCGGTCAGCGTGAAGGGAGCGGTGTTCTGAGCAGTCACGGTCTTCCTCAAGTGCCTCGGTTGCCGTCAGGGAAGGGCGGGGCGGGAAGGCGACGCGCGCCGCGGCGCCGTCGCCCCTCGTGCGGTGCCGGCCGCGGGGTCAGGCGAGCGCCTTCTCGCGGGCCACGGCCTCGTAGAGCGCCTTGATGTTGCCGCTGCCGAAGGTGCGGGCGCCGTGCCGGTCGATGACCTCCCAGAAGAAGGTCTTCCGCACGTGCATGGACTGGGTGAAGATCTGGAAGACCTGGCCCCAGTGGTCCTGGTCGACCAGGACGTTGGTGCGCCGCAGGTCCTCCACGCGCAGGTCGGGCTCGCCCAGGCGCTCGGCCAGCTCGTCGTAGTAGGTGGCGGGAGTGTCCAGGAAGCCGACGCCCCGGGACTCCAGGGCCGGCACCGCGGCGACGATGTCGTCGGTGAGCAGCGCGAGGTGCTGCACGCCGGCGCCGCCGTGGCGGGCCAGGAACGCGTCGATCTGCCCGGGCTGGCGGTCGGTCACCGGCTCGATGAGCGTGAAGGTGACCTTGCCGGACGGGCTCTGCACCACCTTGGAGTCCATGGCCTGCGTGCCGACCTCGATGAACTCCTCGAAGATCTGCCGGAACCCGAAGACCCGCTCGTAGAACGCGACCGTCGGCGCCAGCTCGCCCGCCGGCAGGCAGATCGCCGCGTGGTCGACGGTGTGCAGCAACCCGTCGTCGCCGTCGGGGTCGTCGGCGAAGACGTCCATCGTGCCGGGCAGGAAGTCGGCCCGGTCCCCGGTGCGCTGGGTGAAGCGGTGCGCGACGTCGCCGAAGCCGAGCACGGAGGCCGTGACCACCTCGGTGCCGCACCGGCTGTGCACGACCGGCTCCTCCACCGCCGTCGCCCCCCGCTCGACGGCCGTCCGGAACGCCTTGGCGGCGTCGGACACCTCGAAGGCGATGGTGGCCACCCCGTCGCCGTGCCGGGAGACGTACTGCGCCGCCGGGTGGTCGGGGGTCAGCGCGGAGGTGAGCACCAGATCGACGCCGCCCTGGCTGAGCAGCAGGGACCGGCTGTCGGGCCGGCCCGTCTCCGGACCCGCCTGGCCGCGCACCCGGAACCCGAACGCGGTGCACAGGTAGAACGCGGCCTGCTGGGCGTCGCCGACGTAGAACTCGACGTGGTCCACGGCTCCGATGTTCACGAGCTCTCTCCCTCTCCGTGCCGCTGGGTGCGGGTGCCGGCCGTGCCGAACAGCAGGCTGACGTTGTGGCCGCCGAAGGCGAACGAGTTGGACAGCGCGGCCCGCAGCGGGGTGCGCCGGGCCTCGCCCCGCACGTGGTCGAGGTCGCAGGCCGGGTCCACCTCGTCCAGGTTGTGCGTGGGCGGCAGCGTGCCGCGCGAGATGGCCAAGGCGCAGATGACGGCCTCCACGGCGCCCGAGCCGCCGAGCAGGTGCCCGGTCATGGACTTGGTGCTGCTCACCGCCGGCGAGCGGTCCCCGAACACGGCTTGGACGGCCTTGGTCTCGGCGATGTCGCCCAGCTTGGTGGCGGTGCCGTGCGCGTTGATGTAACCGATGTCGTCGGGTGTCAGTCCGCCCGTGCGCAGCGCCCCGCGCATGGCCTGCGCCGCGCCCTCGCCGTCCGGGCGGGGCGCGGTGGGCTTGAAGGCGTCGGTGGTGGAGCCCCAGCCGAGCAGGTCGGCGTAGCCGGCGACGCCGCGGGCGTCGGCGTGCTCGACCCGCTCCACGACCAGCACGCCGGCGCCCTCCGCCAGGACGAACCCGTTGCGGCGCCGGTCGAAGGGGCGGCTGGCCGCCTCCGGGTCGTCGTCCCAGCCGCCGGCCAACGCCCGGGCGTGGGCGAACGCCAGCGCGGAGGTCGGGTTCAGCGGCGCCTCGGCACCGCCGCAGACCACCACGTCGGCCTCGCCGTAGCGGATCAGCCGGGCGGCCTCCGCCACGGCGTGGGCACCGGCGGCGCACGCGGTGGCGACGGCCGAACTCCAGCCCCGGATCCCGTACTTGATGGCGATCCGGGCGGCGGCCATGTTCGGCAGCATGCCGGGCAGCAGGTACGGGCTGACCGCGGTCGGGCCGCGCCGCACCCGCTCGTGGGCCTGCGCCTCGTACGTGGTCAGGCCGCCCGCACCGCTGGAGAGGACCACGGCGACGCGCTCCGGGTCGACGTCCCGGCCCACCACGAGCCCCGCGTCGGCGAGGGCGTCGTCGGCGGCGGCCAGGGCCATCAGGGCGTAGCGGTCGACGAGCCGGCCCTCGCTGGGCGGCAGCACCTCCCGCGCCTCGATGTCCGGGGCGATGCCGGCGCTGCCCACCACACCGGCGAGCAGGTGCCCCTCGGGCGGCCTGCGCAGCCCGGACTTGCCGTGGCACAGGGCGTCGAAGGTGTCGGCGGCACCGCGGCCGAGCGGGGTGAAGGTGCCGAGCCCCGTGATCACGGCACCCGGGCCGGCGGCGGTCATACGGCCACCTTCTTCGCGGCCGACTCCTGGCCCAGCAGCTCGCCGTCCAGGAAGCGCCGGCGCAGCAGGAACTTGCGGACCTTGCCGGTCGCGCCGAGCGGGATGCGCTCGGGGCTGACCACGACCACGCGCTCGACGGTCCGGGCGACGTGCGGGTCCAGCGCGGCGAGCACCTGCGCCGTGCGGTCGGCCTCCTGGTCGGCCTCCGGGTCCAGCACCAGCAGCACCGAGGTGACGACCCGGCCGTCCGTGGGCACCGCGACGACCGTGCACTCCAGCACGTCGGCGCAGTCGGCGAGGACCTGCTCCTCGCACAGCATGGTGTAGAGGCGGTGGCCCTCACCCAGGTCGACGGCGTCCACGAGACGGTCGACGTGGAAGTAGTAGCCCTCCTCGTCGCGGAAGACGAGGTCGCCGGTGAGGAAGTAGCCGTCCCGGCGGGTGCGGTAGGTGGTCACCGAGTCGTTCCAGTAGCCCAGCGACAGGGTCGGCGCCTTGACGGCGAGCTGGCCGACCTCGCCGGTGCCGAGCCGCTCGCCGTCGGCGTCGACGACCGCGACCTCGGAGAAGGCGTGCGGCTTGCCGATGCAGCGGCCGTACCGCCGGGTGTCGGGGGTGTGCGTGATGTGGAACTGGGAGTGGCCCATCTCCGAGGAGCCCAGGCCGTCCACGAAGAACGAGCCGGGGCGCCGTACCCGTCCCTGCGCGGTGACCGACTCGCGCGTGCCGGTCGCGATCAGCTTGCGGATGTGCGCCTCGTGCGCGCAGTCCCCGGTGTTCCACCAGGTGCGCACGGAGCCGAGGTCGCGTGCGGTCAGGTCCTCGCCCGCCAGCTCCGACCAGGTGGCGGCGAAGCCGAGCACGCTGGCCGGCTGCCAGGACTCGATGGCGTCGAGCACCAGGGAGCCGGTCTGCCGGGAGAGCACGGCGAGCTGGGCGCGGTTGGTCAGGGCGAGGTTCACCGCGATGACGGTGGCCGCGTGCGCGGAGGGCAGCGCGCCCAGCATCCGGTCCAGGCCCTGGCCCTTGGGCAGGGACAGCCGGTGCCGGATGGCCGCGAACAGGCTGTGGTGGGAGTGCGCGACCGCCTTGGGCAGGCCGGTCGTCCCGGAGGAGTGGGTGATGACGACGGGCTCGCCGCCGTGGTGCCGGTACGGCGTCGGGGCCGCGCCGGGGTCGCCCTTGCCCAGGTCGGCGGGGTCCGCGAGCAGCGCGGTGGTGCTGCCGGCCGAGGCCAGCGCGTCCCGGTGCGGGCCGTCGGCGATGACGCCGACGGCGCCCAGCCGCCGGATGTACTCGGCCGCCTGGTCGGCGGGGAGCCGGCTGTTGACGAGCGCGGGGATCGCGCCCAGGCGGGCGAGCGCCAGATAGCTGAGCACCTGGTCGGCGCCGTCGGTCACCCAGACGGCGACCGGGTCCCGGGGCTGGACGCCGAGGGCGTGCAGTGCGGCGGCCCGGGCGGCGACGCGTTCGCCGAGCCGGGCCAGGGTCAGGGCCTGCCAGGCCGGGTGGCCGTCCACCTCGGTGTCGAAGGTGAGGGTCGGTTGGTCGAGGCCGGTGCCCCGCTCGATCAGTGTCGTCAGCACGTTGCCCACGCCGAGCCGTTGATCGGCCGCGAGTTGGGCGCGCTCGTTCTTCGGGTTCATTCCCGGGGTCCCTTGCTTTCGGGCCATGTGTGTGTCGGTCTGCGCCTGCGGAGCGCGCCGCCTCGGACGCGCCGGGGGCGGGCGGTGCCGCCGGCGGTGCGCCCGTGGACAGGTGCCGCCGCTTCGCTCTTCGGGCACCGCGTCGCGTCCTCGGTTCCGCACGTCCGGATCGTGCCGCCCGCCCCGTCCCTCCCGGCCGCCGCCGGCGCGGGGGAGGGAGGGACGGCGCGGGTTCAGCTGGCCGCGGCCGCGGCGGCGGAGGCCCGGTCGACGATCTCCTTGACGAGCCCGGAGACGGTCAGGAGCGCGACGGTCTCCATCTCGTCCTCCTCGAACTTCACCCCGTAGGTGTCCTCGACCTGGATCGCTATCTCGGCGACCGAGAGGGACTCCAGGTCCAGCCCGGCCGGGCCGAGCGGGGTGTCGCCGGTGACCTCGGACACGTCGTAGTTCATGTTCTCCAGCGCCTCGATGATGAACTTCTCAACCTCAGCGGACATTTGATTGACTCCTGCTTCATGGACGGGCACCCGGGCTGGAACCCGGACACGGTGACGGTGCTGTGGTGCACCACGGACGGGGACGAGCGCCGCACGGCACGCACCCTGCTGCTGCGGAACGCGGCGCGGATGCTCGGCGTCCCGGAGTCCGAGGTATGGGTGGAGCACGAACCCGGCGGCCGCCCCTTTCTGGGCGGGGCCGGTGCGGGTGTGCGCGTGAGCGTGGCCCATACGCGCGGCGCGGTGGCGATCGCCCTGACGGGCAGGGCGTTCGTGGGTGTCGATGTGGAACGGGTACGGCGGCTGCGCGCCGGGCCGATGGCCCGGGCGTGGCTCCATCCCGATGAGGCGGCCTGGATCGGTGGACTGCCCGAGCGGGAACGCTCCGTGGCCTTCCTGTGGCTGTGGACGCAGAAGGAGGCCGTCGGCAAGGCACTCGGCCGGGGGCTGCGCGGCGGCGGGATGAGCCGTCGTATGCCGCTCCCGCGGCACTGGCCCCCCGGCCGGGACGCCCCGCCGGTGCCGAGCCCGGTGCCCGGCGCCGGCGCCCTGGCGTCCACGGCCGTCCTGGCGGACGGCGGAGGTCATGTCCTCGGCGTCGCGCTGCCCGGCGCCGCCGGGGAGGGGTCAGGCGAGGGCGGTGTCCACGTCGAGGTGCGCCGGATCGCCTCCGGCGCCCGCGCCTGACACGCCCGCCGCGGCCGCGGCGCGCGCGGCACTGCGGAGGATCTCCGCGTTGCGGACCGGCTTGCCGGTGACCGTGCGCGGGATCTGTGGCAGGGAGTGCAGCGTGCGGGGCCGCTTGTACGGTGCGAGGCGCGCCGCGAGCGAACCGGCGAGGCCGTCGAAGACCTCCCGCTCCCGCACGGTCACGAAGGCCTCGATGCCGGTGCCCCGCACGACTACGGCGTCCACGACGCCCGGCAGGGTGGTCAGGGCCTCCTCGACCTCGGCGAGGTCGACCTTCAGTCCGCCGATGGAGACCTGGGAGTCCAGCCGGCCGTGCACCGTGAGCAGGCCGGTGTCCTCGTCGAGACTGCCCGCGTCTTTGGTGTGCAGCCAGCCGTCGACGAAGCGGGACGGGTCCGCCGGCCCCACGTACGGGGTGTCCGGCAGGCGCAGGAGGATCTGCCCGTCCTCGACGCGGACGTCCATGCCGGGTGCGGGCACCAGGCCCGGCCGGTGGGCGCCGGTGAGGTCGGTGGCGATGACGCCGGCTTCGGTCATGCCGTACATGGCGCCGAGCCCGGCCCGGTAGTTGCGGGTGAAGCGTTCCCAGACGTCCGTCCGCACCAGTTCCCCGCCGACGATCATCCGGCGTAGCTGGGGGAGGTGTGGCGGGGTCTGGGCCGCGGTGAGCAGCGCGGCCTGCGAGGGCACACCGAGAAGGGTGGTCGGCGCGTCGCCCGCGGCGACGGCCTTGAGGATGCCGTCGAGCGTCTGGGTGCCGGGCAGGACGATCTCCGCGCCGGCGGCGAGGCCGTGCAGCAGTCCGCCGACGAGTCCGAGGACGTGGATGATCGAGGCCAGGACGACGATGCGGTCGCCTCGGCCGGGATAGCCGTCCAGCCGTGCGTACCGGTCGAGTTCCGCCGTGAGGCTGCCGACCGTACGGCCGATGACCTTCGACGGTCCGGTCGAGCCGGAGCTGAGCTGGAGCAGGGCGTGCGGCGAGGCGGCCGGACGGCCGCCGTGCAGCGGGGTGATGCGGGTGCTGACGTCGAAGTGTCCGCGCAGCCGGCCGGTGACGTCCTCGACCGGTTCGACGACCAGTTGCGGCGTGAGCCGCGCGATCGCCTTGCCCACCTCGTAGGGCGTCAGCCGGTGGTCGACGAGAGCGACCTGGGCCCCCGTGCGCCAGCCGGCGAGCATGGCGACGATACAGGCGAGGGAGGGCGGCATCCGCACGGCGAGCGTGCCCCCGGCCAGCAGACCGGCGGTCTGGAGGCGTTCCTGCTCGTCCGCGACGAGCCGGCGCAGTTCCGCCCGGCTCACCGGTCCCGCCAGGTGAAGGGCGGTCTCCCGGTCGTCTCCCTTGAGTAAGAGATCGTCGATCCAGGCGCCTTCACTGTAAACGGCCCCTATCGGCACCGCTTCCCCCACTGAAATCCCCACCAATCAAAGCTGTGGAACGGTCCGGCCGCCCGTCGTGTCTCCCCCGGCGGCCGCAGATTCATCGTTGCTCACTACTTACCAGTAATCAAGCGTACTTTTATGTTTTTACAGGACACTTGAAAGATGTACTGAGAAGCCTTTTCGGCAGGTCGGAGCACAGGTCGAAGCCCCCTTCATCCAAGCCGAAACAGATGAATGGGAGGCGACCCGGAGGGGCGGATCAATTCACCGCCGAGTAACTCCCGAGGGTCCGAAATCCTGGATGCGAGGAGTTCCCATCAATGCCATGACCTCGTCGAACTCCGCCACCAGCGTATGCAGAACGGCGGCGGCACCGGCGCTTCCGGAATGCGCGAGTCCCCATAGGACGGGCCGCCCGATAAAAACGGAATCCGCGCCGAGGCAGAGTGCCTTGGCGATATCGGCGCCATGCCGGACCGCGCCGTCGAGGATCACCGGACAGCGCCCGGAGACGACCTCGGCGATCTCGGGAAGCGCTTCCGCGGCGGGCTGGGCGAAATCGAGCTGACGGCCTCCGTGATTCGACACCACGAGGGCGTCCACTCCGTACTTCAGGGCGAGAGCGGCGTCCTCCCCGGTGAGCACGCCCTTCAGTACGAGCGGCAGCGCGGTGCGTTCGCGCAGCCAGGCCAGGTCCTCCCAGGTGAGGGAGGCGTCGAACTGCTCCCGGGAATGCCGCGCGATGGCGGACGCGCCGGCCTCGCCGGCATGGGAGGCGGACATCACGGAAGGGTCGATGTTGACGGCGCGGATGCCGTCCGGGACCGCGAAGCCGTTGCGGGCGTCGCGCGGACGGTGGGCGACGCGCGGCGCGTCGACGGTCAGGACGAGCGCGCGGTAGCCCGCGTCCTCCGCCCGCCGGACGAGTTCCAGCATCGGCGCGCGCCGCTTGAGCCAGTAGAGCTGGAGCCACAGCGGACCCGTGGCCGCCGCGGCGATGTCCTCCAGGGTGCGGCTCGCGAACATGCTGACCGTGAAGAGCGTGCCGGTCTCGCCGGCGGCCCGCGCCGTCGCCACCTCGCCCTCGGGGTCGGCGAGGCGGTGGTACGCCATGGGGGCGATGCCGAGCGGTGCCGCCAGGGGCGCACCCAGCAGGGAGGTGGCGGGATCGCAGGCCGAGACGTCGACGAGACAGCGCGGCCGCAGCCGGATCCGGTCGAGGGCCTCGCGGCCGGCCGACAGCATCGACTCGGTGCCGCTCCCGCCCGCCAGGAAGTCCCAGACCGGCCCGGACAGGCGCTGCCTGGCCGCGGCCTCGTACTCGTGCAGCGCCATCGTCACTGCCACCCCAGGTGTTCATGGCGCACTCGGGCGCGTTCGACCGTGCTGTGAAGTAACCGCACGGCCGTACACTAACCGAACTCTCCCCACATGTCCGCACGGTCGTCCACATAATGAGGGCAGGCACGTGATCGCAGAGCGGACGTCCCCCTGGTGGGAGACGCGAGGAGGTGCTCCTTGGCAAGGACAGCAACGGACGGACGGATCGAGCGCGGCAACCAGACGCGGCGCCTGATCCTCCAGCGAGCCGTCGGTATCGCATCGGTCGAGGGACTGGAAGGCCTGTCCCTCGGGCGCCTCGCGGGCGAACTGGACCTCAGCAAGAGCGGGGTCTTCGCCCTGTTCGGATCGAAGGAGGAGTTACAGCTCGCCACCGTGCGGGCCGCCATCAAGGTCTTCATCGAGCACGTCGTGCAGCCGGCCCGGGCCCTGCCCGCCGGCCTGGGCCGGCTGCGGTGCCTGTGCGGCAACTGGCTCGCCTACTCCGCGCAGCGCGTCTTCCCGGGCGGGTGCTTCTTCTACTCCGTCTCGGCGGAGTACGACGCCCGCCAGGGCAAGGTGCACGACGCCGTGGCGAGCGCGCACGGCAACTGGTTCACCCTCGTCGAGCAGATGATCGACGAGGCCAAGGCGGTGGGGGAGATCCGCTGGGACGCCGACACCGCCCAGCTCGCCTTCGAGATCGTGGCCCTGATGGAGATGGCGAACGCCGAATCCGTACTGCACTCCAACTTCACCTGTTACAGCAGGGCGGCCGTCGGCATCGACGGCCGGCTGCGCGGCGTGGCGACGGACCCGTCGCTGCTGCCCGACACCCTGTGAACCGCCCGCGAGCGCGTGGCCCGCGGGCCCTGGACCGGAGGCACCATGCCCTTTGACCCGCAGTTGCAGACCCTCTACGACCGGCGCGCGGCGGAGGGAGTCCGCCCGTTGTACACGATGACGCTCCAGGAGGCGCGGGCGGCCGACCTCGCGGCCATCCGGGCGCAGGCCGGCACGCCCGAACCGGTGGACCGGGTCGACGACCTCACCGTCGCCGGGCCCGACGGGCCCGTGCCGGTCCGCGTCTACCGGCCGGCCGGCGAGGGACCGCTGCCGGTGCTCGTCTACTTCTTCGGCGGCGGCTGGACGCTGGGCTCGCTGGACACCAGCGACGCGCTCTGCCGGCGCCTGGCCAACTCCGTCGGCTGCCTCACCGTCGCGGTCGGCTACCGGCTGGCTCCCGAGCACAAGTTCCCCGCCGCCCCGCGGGACTGCTTCGCGGGGGTGCGGTGGGCCGCCGAGAACGCCGGCCGGTTCGGCGGGGACGCCGGCCGGCTGGCCGTCGGCGGCGACAGCGCCGGCGGCAACCTCGCCGCGGCCGTCACGCTCATGGCCCGGGACGCGGGCGGCCCGGACATCCTGACCCAGCTCCTCGTCTACCCGAACACCGACTACCTGGCGGACACCCCGTCCCGCCGGGAGAACACCGACCCGCTGCTCTTCAACGACAAGTCGGTGCGCTGGTACTGGGACAACTACCTGGCCGCTCCCGAGGACGGCACGCACCCCCTCGCCTCCCCGCTGCGCGCCCCCGACCACACGGGCCTGCCGCCGGCCCTGGTGATCACCGCCGAGTACGACCCGCTGCGCGACGAGGGCGAACGCTACGCCCAGCGGCTGCGGGAGAGCGGCGTGAGCGCGGAGACGACCCGCTACCCGGGCATGGCCCACGGGTTCTTCACGATGTCCGGCACGCTCGACGCGGCCCGCCGGGCCGTGGAACAGGCCGCCGGCCATCTGCGCACCGCCTTCGCCGACGCCGCCGGCAGGGGCTGACCATGACGGACACCACGGCCGCCTCGGTCCTCGACCTCCAGGACCTGCACGCCTCGCTCACCGATCCGGTGCTGGACGCGATGAACTTCCTCAACGAGGTCGTCGGCCGCTTCCCCGAAGCCCTCTCCTTCGCCCCCGGCCGGCCCGCCGAGGGCACCTTCGAGACCGAGGACCTCGCCCGCCATCTGCGCTCCTACACCGACCACCTGGAGCAGACGCGCGGCTGGTCGAAGGAGCGGGTGCGCACCCACCTCTTCCAGTACGGGCGCACCAACGGCATCATCCACGAACTGATCGCCCGCACCCTGGCCAACGACGAGGGGATCCACGTCCCGCCGGAGTCGGTCGTCGTCACGACCGGCTGCCAGGAGGCGATGCTGCTCACCCTGCGGGCGCTGTTCGCCCGGCCCGGGGACACGCTCCTGGTCAGCTCGCCCTGCTACGTCGGCATCACCGGCGCCGCCCGTCTGCTCGACATCGCGACCCACCCGGTCCCGGAGGGCGCCGACGGCCCCGACCCCGACGCCTTCCTGGCCGCCGCGCGGCGGGTGCGGGAGGCGGGCGGACGGCCGCGCGCCCTGTACGTGGTGCCGGACTTCGCCAACCCGTCGGGCACGAGCATGACCGTGGCCGCGCGGGAACGGCTCCTTGAGGTCGCGGCGGAGGCGGACCTGCTGATCCTGGAGGACGACCCCTACGGTTTCTTCGTCCGTACCGGCGCCGCCCGCCCCACGCTGAAGTCCATGGACCGCGGACGCAGGGTGCTCCACCTCGGGTCCTTCGCCAAGACCGCGCTGCCCGGCGCCCGCGTCGGCTATGTCGTCGCCGACCAGGAGGTCGCCGGTCCCGGCGGCCGGCGCTCGCTGCTGGCCGAGGAGCTGTCCAAGATCAAGAGCATGACGACGGTCAACACCTCGGCCGTCGGCCAGGCCGTCATCGGCGGACTGCTGGTGGAGTGCGACTGCCGGCTGCGTGAGGCCAACGCCGGGATGATCGCCCACTACCGCACCAGCCTGGCCACCCTGCTGGGCGAGCTGGAGCGGCACTTCCCCGAGGAGCGCCGCCGTGCGCTGGGCGTGCGCTGGAACGAGCCGACGGGCGGCTTCTTCCTCGTCCTCGACGTCCCCTTCATAGCCGACAGCGCGGCACTCGAACGCTCCGCCCGCGCCTTCGGTGTGCTGTGGACGCCGATGAGCGACTTCTACCCGGACGGCGGGGGAGAGCACCGGCTCCGGCTCTCGTGCAGTTCCCTGGCGCCGGAGCAGATCGTGGAGGGCGTCCGCAGGCTGGCCCTGTTCATCGAGTCGGCGGCCCGCGAGGCGGCCGGCCGGGCCTGATCCGGCGCCGGACGACCAGGGGCCCGCCGGACACGCCGGCGGGCCCCGTTCGTCGCGGCCTCTTAAAACTAAACGCACGGTCGTGCTAATGTCTCCGCCGGACCACCTCTCGCGAAAGGGCCCGCATGGATATCCGGAAGCTGGACCGGACCGCTGTGCTGGAGACGGTACGGCTCGTGCAGCAGGCCGCTCCGCACGACTGGGACCTGCCGACGCCCTGCGCCGGCTGGACGCTCCGGCAGCTCGTGTCGCACATGGCGGGCCAGCACCACGGCTTCGCCGCGGCGGCCTCGGGCGGCGGCGCCGACCTCGCCGTATGGGCGCCGACCGCGCTCGGCGACGATCCCTCCACGACCTACCGGGACGCGGCCTGGACGGTCATCGACGGTTTCTCCCGTCCCGACGTGTTCGCCCGGGAGTTCATCCTCCCCGAGATCAGCACCAGCCGGCCCTTCCCGGCCTCGATCGCCATCGGCTTCCACTTCCTGGACTACGTCGTCCACGGCTGGGACGTGGCGCGCACCCTCGGCCTCCCGCTGCATCTGGACGAGGAGGTCGTGGAGGCCGCCCTCGGCTACGCCCTGCGGGTGCCGGACGACGAGCGCAGGCTCGGGCCCGCCCCGCTGTTCCGCCCCGCCCTGCCCACGGCGCCCGGCGCCCGCACCCTCGACCTCGTCCTGACCGCGCTGGGCAGGTCCCCCGACTGGTCGGCGGCGGCGGCCCTCTGAACACGCCGGCCGGCACCCGCCCACCGTCCGACACGCCCCAGGGAGACACCTTGCTCACCGACCTCAGACAGCACGTCGCACAGCGCCTCGGCCTGACGGTGGAGGAGGTGTTCGCCGGACAGCCGCTGTCGGCGGTCCTCGTCGCCTCACCGAGCGCGATCAACTCCATCGACCTGCTCGACGCGTTCGCGGGGGCGCTGGCCGACACCGGCTTCGACGAGGACGTCGAACTGCCGACGATGACCCTCGACCACACCGCGGACGACGTCGTCCAGGCCCTCGGCAGGCAGCTCGCGTCCGCCTCCGGCTGAACCGACACCCCTGCCGAACGGAAGGCGGACACATGCTGATCATGACCGACATCGTCAAGGAACTCCGCTCCGGCGCCACCATCACCGAGGTGCTGCGCGCCCAGCAGAGCTACCACGAACAGCGCCGCTGGTCGTCCGACCAGCTCTTCGACGGCCGCCGCCTCACCCGGCCGGGCGAACGGGACAAGGCCGCCCTCTGGCACGCCGCCCGCGCCGAGCTCACCACCCAGCCGGCCGGCATCCGCCTGGCCGTGGACGGCATCAAACTGGCCCGTGAACTGAGCGAGTCCAACCCGCTGGGCAGCAAGGTCCTGCACATCGCCGCCGCCTGGTCGGCCCGGTACTGGCTGGAGGAGGAGGCCCACCACGAGGTCTCCTTCGGGCGCCTGATGGAGATGGCCGGCATCGACCCGATCGACGAGACCGAGGTCGTCGAGCACCGGGGCGCCTTCCCCACCGACAACTACGCCCGGGTCTGCGTCCTCCAGGCCTGTGTGGAGATCGAAGCCTGCGTGTCGTACCAGCACGCGGCCCGCACCAGCCAGGACGAGCTGGTGCACGACGTCTTCCACACGATCATGAAGGACGAGGTGCAGCACCGGCAGTACTTCGCCTCCTTCGCCAAGGCCCTGGTGGAGTCGGGGGTCTACCCCGTCAAGGACGTGCTGTCGATGGCGTACACCTGGATCCGCCCCGACGGCGGCGAGACCTTCGGCTCGGCCCGCGCGGCCCAGACCGAGCGGCAGGGCTTCGTCAACTGGTGGGAGCGCATCCGCACCGACGACGACGCGTTCGCCCTGGCCGACGACGCGCTGCACGAGGGCTCGGTGCACGCGCGCAAGCTGGGCAGCGTCTTCGCCCTGGTCCGGGAGATCACCGGCATCGAGACCCGATCCTACGAGGACCTGAAGCGTGCCTACTTCGCCAGTCTCCGCACGAACGATGTCGACCGGATTCGATCTGCAGTCCGTCGCGGAACTCGCCCGCAGACCGCACTTGCGGGATAGCGCGGCGGTGTTCACCCCGGGGGAGCGGTCGCACTGCCGCTCCCGCCCCGACCCGGACGCGTCCCTGGCCGGCCTGCTGTCGGCCAAGGAAGCCTTCATCAAGGCGCTCAGCTCGCTGGGAGGGGCACCGCCGTGCACCTTCCCCGAGATCGAGGTCGGCCACGAGCCCGCCGGACAGCCCCGGCTGCGGCTGCACGGGGACATCGGCCGCTGGTGCCGGGAGAGCGACGTCCTCGCCGAGGTGTCGATCAGCCACACCGGCGGCCTGGCCGGCGCGGTCGTCGTCCTGCTGGCCGGGCCGACGCGGACCGGAGGGCACCCCGCATGACGGACAGCACCCCGCCGGTCCTGGAACACACCTGCGAAGTCGCCCTGCGCGCCAACGACTTCGACTGGGCCGGCCACCTGAACAACAGCGTGTACGTCCAGCTCCTGGAGACCGGCCGCTGGGAGTGGGGCCTCGCGTACGGCGCCGACGCACGCGAGGGCTCCGTGGTCGCCATGGTGCTCCAGCTCCGGCTGGACTACCTCAAGGCGGTCGACTGGGACCCGGTCGGCCGTCTCGTCGTCCGCACCTGTCTCGCGGAGCGCTCGGCGTACAGCTTTACGCTGGCGCAGGACGTCGAACGGCCCGACGGCACGGTGATGGCCCGGGGCCGGGTCCGCCTGGCCCTGGTCGACCGGCACACCAAACGCGTCCACCGGGCCGACCTGGACGCGATGCTCGCCCGGGCCGGGAGCCCGGCATGACGACTCCCGGACCCGGCACACCCGGCACCGCGCACCCCGAAGCCGCTACGGCCCCGGAGTCCGGCACCCCGCGGGGCGCGGCCGTCGCCGCGGCGACCCTGCCCGAGGCCCTCGCCGCCCAGGCCGGCCGCGCCGCCGCCACCGTGACCTTCGGCACCTCCGCCCGGCGGGAGACCCTGACCTACCCCGAGTTCGCCCGGCAGACCGCCGCGGCGGCCGCCGGCTTCGCCCATCAGGGCGTGCGCCCCGGAGACCGGGTCCTGCTCCGCGCCGGCAGCTCCCGCGAGAGCCTGCTGGGCCTGCTGGCCCTGCTCCACCTGGGCGCGGTCCCCGTCTCCGTGAAGCCGCGCGTGCCCGGCGCGGTCCTCGGGCAGTACCTCGCCACCGTCGCCCGGCAGCAGCACGCGCGCCACGCCTTCCGGCTCACCGTCACCGTGCCCGGCCTGACCGCCCTCCGGCTGGATCCGCGCCCGGACCGGGCGGCCGGCCCCGCAGCGAGGGACCCGCAGGAACCGGCGTTCGTCCAGTACACGAGCGGTTCCACCGGCATGCCGCGCCCCATCCCGCTCACCCACCGCGCGGTCCTCGGCAACATCGCGGCCATCCGGGACGTCTCCGGGATGCGGCCGGGCCACACCGGGCTGATGGCGCTGCCGCTCCACCACGACATGGGCCTGATCGGCACGCTGACCGCGCTCGTC
The DNA here is from genome assembly GCF_055566335.1 of Streptomyces sp. NPDC027672. NCBI lineage: Bacteria > Bacillati > Actinomycetota > Actinomycetes > Kitasatosporales > Streptomycetaceae > Streptomyces > Streptomyces sp. NPDC027672. The sequence goes on from NZ_JBVHSO010000005.1 coordinate 57,684, forward strand.
CAGGGCGCCGACGTGGTCCTGGAGGAGCCCGGCACCTTCCTGCGCCGGCCCCTGGCGGCCCTGCGCCTGGTCCGGGACGCCGAGCGTGTCCACAGCGCCTTCCCCGACTTCATGCTGCGCTACCTCGCGGCGCGGATCACCGAGGCGGCGGAGCGGGAGCAGCCCGATCCCGCGCTCTTCAAGGCGTGGGGCACCGTCTTCTGCGGGGCGGAGCCCATCCGCAGGGCCTCGGTCGGCACCTTCCTCGACGCCACCGCCCGCTGGGGCTTCGACCCGACCGCGCTGGTCTTCTGCTACGGCCTCGCCGAAGCCGTCCTGATGGCCACCTCGCACCGGCTGACGGACCCCGCCACCGCGTTCCGCACCCGAGGGCCCGTCGCCACCGCGTGCCTCGGCACCCCGGTCCCCGGCCTCGGTCTGCGCGTCGTGAACGAGTCGGGCGACAGGTGCCCGGAGGCGGAGACGGGCCGGGTCCAACTGCGGGGCGCCACACTGTTCGACGGGTACGACGGCGCCACCGACCACCGCACCACCTGGTTCGACACCGGCGACCTCGGCTACCTCGATGCGGGCCGGCTCTATCTGAACGGGCGCCGCGCCGACCGCGTCTCCGTCAACGGCACGAACGTCTTCGCCGCCGACGTGGAACAGGCGGCGGCGACGGAACCGGGCGTCGCGGAGTGCGTCGCGCTGCCGTACGGCGCCTCGTTCGCCGTCGTGGTCGTGGCCGAACGGGGGCGGCGCGTCGACACCGGCGCCGTCGCGGCCCGGATCACCGCGGACTTCGCCGTGGCCCCCGAGGCCGTGCTCGACGTCCCGCACACCGCCGTCATCCGCACGGCGAGCGGCAAGCCGGCCCGCACGCGGATGACGGTCCGGCTGCGGGAGAGCGGCCTGCTCCCGCCGACGCCGTTGCCCGCCGGACCCTGAGCCGCCCGGAGCTGACGACGGCCTTCCGCGCGCCGCGTCACCCGGGCCGGTCCTCTCCGGTCTCCGGCCGGCCGAGCGCGAGCCGCCAGTCGTTGGAGCGCATGACCCGGCCCGGCGGATACTCGAACGCGCACTCTCCCACCAGCTCGAAACCCGCCTTCCGGCACACGGCGTTGGACGCGCCGTGGTGCACGGAGGGGAACGCGTGCAGCCACGCGTGGGAACTCTCCCGGCGGGCCCGCTGCGCACACAGACGCACCGCCTCGACCGCGAAGCCCCGGCCCTGGTGCTCGGGAAGGATGCCGTAGCCCGTCTCCAGGACGCGCTCCCCGCCCCGTTCCCGCGTCCAGTACCCCACCGATCCCACGACCTGTTCCGCCAGCAGGACCAGGAACATCCGGCCGTCGGTGAGGTCGAGGTAGCGCTCGTGACGGCGCCGGAGCTGTTCGGCGGTCTCCGGACCCCCGAGGTGTTCGGTCGACTCGGCGGAGTTCTGCCGGCGGAGCAGGTCGATGCCCTGATCGGACCACGGTGCGAGGCGCAGAGACGTCATGTGGCCAAGCTAGCGCGCGGGTCTGACAACGAGGCCGCCGCGACGTCCTCCGCCGGGGCGGTGCGCCGGCCGGCCGCTTCCCGGCGCGCCCTCGCGCGCCGGGCGCCACGACCACCGCACCCCCGCGGACTCGCGGGGGTGCGGGCCGCTCACGGCCGTTCCCGGGACCGGCGCCGGCCGGCCGGCAGGGGCACCGGGTCCGCGCCCGGCACGACGGTGCTGGACACGCTCCCGATCCCCTCCACCGTGAGGGTGACGGTGTCGCCGGGCTTCAGCGGCGGCGGGACCTGCTTGCCGGAGCGGCCCCACAGTTCGGCGAGACAGCCGCCGTTGCCGCAGGTCCCGGAACCCAGGACGTCTCCGGGCACCACCCGCGTGCCGCGCGAGGCGTACGCGGTCATCTCCTCGAACGTCCAGCTCATGTGGGACAGCAGATCCCGGCCGACGACCTCGCCGTTGACCTCCGCGGTGAGCGCCAGCCGCAGGAAGCCCTCCGCGTCCCGGAACGGCTCCAGCTCGTCGGCGGTGACCAGGTACGGGCCGAGCGTGGTGGCGGTGTCCTTGCCCTTGCAGGGGCCGAGACCGACCTTCATCTCGGCGGACTGGAGGTCTCTGGCCGACCAGTCGTTGAAGACGGTGTAGCCGACGATGTGGTCGCGGGCCTGCTCCGGAGTGAGGTCGCGGCCCTCGCGGCCGATGACGGCGGCGACCTCCAGCTCGAAGTCCAGCACCGCGGAACCGGGCGGCACCGGGATGTCGTCGTGGGGGCCGTAGACGGCGTGCGGGTTGGTGAAGTAGAAGGTCGGGGCGGCGTACCACTGTTCCGGTACGCCACCGGTGCCCTCCACCGACCGCCGCACGCCCTCGACATGCTCCTCGAAGGTGACGAAGTCCCGGACGGAGGCGGGCTGGAGCGGCGGCAGCAGCCGGACCTGCGACACGTGCGGGCCGGGCGGCGCGTCCAGCGCCGCCGCGCCCGCGGCGAGCAGGCCGGGCAGACCGCCGGACTCCCGCAGCAGGCCGGTGAGCGAGGTGACTGCGGGCAGCGGGTAGAGGGCGCCGTCGTCCTCCACGACGGCCACGCGAGGCCGGTGTCGGTGCGCGTAGGCGGCGAAACGCATGGTGCGGCTCCGGGCAGGCTGGGCCCGAGGGCGCGGCGGGACTGAGTCAGGGCAGGTGACAGGGCCGGCCGCGCCCCCGGGAGCGGGGGATGGGATCAGACCGGCGGGGCGACGAAGCAGCCGCGGTCGGGGTCGTTGAAGGACTCCTTCGCCACGATCTCGCTCATGGGGTTGGCCGTGCCCCACTGGTCGGTGACCTCGGGCTGGGAGAAGTCGTAGACGTGCGGGTGCCAGGTGTCCTCGTCCAGGCACTCCAGCTCGGTGGTGTACTCCACGGTGTTGCCGTGCGGGTCGAGGAAGTAGGTGAAGGTGTTGTCGCCGGCCAGGTGCCTGCCCGGTCCCCAGATCTTCGTGTGGCCGGCGCGCAGCACCCGGCCGGAGCCGCGCATGTACTCGTCGATGCCGCGCATCTCGAAGGAGACGTGGTGCAGGGAGGTGTGCGGGCCCTTGGCCAGTGCCATGGAGTGGTGCTGGTTGCTGATCCGCATGAAGTGCATGACCTCGCCCATGTGCGGGGAGCTGAGCGTGTCGGAGAGGGCGAAGCCGAGGTGCCGCTCGTACCACTCGCGGGTGCGGTTCAGGTCCGGGGAGTTGAGTACGACGTGGGAGAGCTTGACCGGGATGGCCTCCTTCTCCTCGATCTTGCGGTGCTTGCGGACCTCGACGTCGGCGGAGACCTCGATGGTGCGGCCGTCCACGTCGAAGAAGCGGAAGCCGTAGCCGCCGCCGGGCGTGTCCACCTTGCCCGGCTGGGTGATCAGCCGGACACCGCCGGCCAGCAGCCGCGCGGCGAGCGTGTCCACGTCCGCGCGGGAGGCCGCGCCGTACGACACGAGGTCCAGGCGCTTCTCCGCGGCCTTGCGGAGCCGGACGACGTACTGCTCGGGGGAGCCCTCGGCGGCGAGGAAGGAGATCCCGGAGTCCTCGGCGACCTTGGTCAGGCCCCAGACGCCGGCGTAGAAGTCGAGCTGCTTGTCGTAGTCGGGCACGGCGAGGTCGACGTGCCGCAGGTGGGTGAGCAGGCGTGCGCTCATGGTGTCACTCCAGGGAGAGCAGGGCGGCGGCGTTGCCGCCCCTGACGGCGTGGAAGTCGGAGTCGGACAGGCGCGCGGCGCGCAGGGCGCCGACCGGGTCCTCGGTGCCCATGTCGAAGGGGAAGTCGGAGCCGAGCAGCACCCGGTCGGCGCCGGCGACCCGGACCAGTTCCCGCAGCACCTGCGGGTCGTGGACGAGGGAGTCGAAGTACAGCCGCTTCAGGTAGCTGCTGGGCAGGTGCGCGCAGGAGGCGCCCGCGTCGGAGCGAGCCGACCAGGCGTGGTCGGAGCGGCCGATGTGCGTGGGCAGGTAACCGCCGCCGTGCGCCGCGATCACCTTCAGCCCGGGGTGCCGGTCGAGGACTCCGGAGAAGATCAGGTGGGAGAGCGCGACGGCGTTCTCCGTGGGCTGTCCGACCGTGTTGGACAGGTACCACCGGTCCAGCCGCTCGTCCAGGGTGCACCCGAAGGGATGCAGGAAGAGCAGCGCGCCGCTCTCCTCGGCGCGGGCCCAGAAGGGCGCGTAGGCCGGGTCGGACAGTTCGCGTCCCGGAGCGTGGCTGGAGATCTCCACGCCGGCCAGGCCCTGCTCCAAGGCGTGGTCGAGCGCGCGGACCGCCTGGTCCGGGTGCTGGAGCGGTACGAGTCCGAGACCGCGCAACCGGTCCGGCGCGGCCGAACAGTGCGCCGCCATCGCCTCGTTGGCCAGCCGGTACACCTTCTCGGCCGTGTCCTCGTCGGCCCAGTAGTGGTAGTGCGAGGGGGAGGGGCTGACCACTTGGACGTCCACGCCCTGGGCGTCCATCGCCGCCAGGCGCACGTGCACGTCGGTGAGGCGCGGGAGGCGCTCACGCACCATCGGGCCGCTGACGGCGAGGGCCGCCGGACCGTTGCGCCGGGCATCCAGCGCCCTGGCCTCGGCGTGTCCGGGCAGACCGGCGACGAGCGACTCGACCCCGGGCAGCAGGACGTGGGCGTGCACGTCCACGGTGGGCGTGTCCACGGCGGTCACGGCAACTCCCTGAGCATGGTCATCGTGCGGCCCATCAGGCCCGGCACGTCGGCGTCGCGCACCCCTTCGAGCTGCCACTGGCCGATCTGTACGGAAGCCTCCACGACCGGGCGGACCCGGGTGATCCGCCGGTCGTGGTACGCCTGCAACAGTGCGTCGTCCCACGCGCCGGACCCGGTCAGCATCTGCGCCAGCACCCACGCGTCCTCAAGGGACAGCGCCGCGCCCTGCGCGAGCGTGGGCGGGCAGCAGTGCGCGGCGTCACCGACGAGGACGACGCGGCCGCGGTGCCAGGATCCCTCCACCAACAGCCGGTCGAACCAGGTGTAGTTGACCTGCGCCGGGTCGGTGATGTGCGCAGTGATCTCGGGCCAGAAGCCGCCGTAGTGCCTGGTCAGGCGGCGCATCTCGTCCGCGTACGACTCGGGCGGTATCCCGGCCCGGTCACGGTTGGCCTCCACCACGTACGCGTACAGGGTGGTCTCGCTGGTGGGGCAGTATCCGGCGATGTAGGCCGGGCCGCCGTAGGCGAGGTCGGTGCGCGTCACCCCCGCCGGGCGCGGGGCGGCGACGCGCCAGATGGCCATGCCGGTCGGTTCGGGCTTGTCCGTGATGCCGATCGCGGCGCGGGTCGAGGAGCCGAGGCCGTCGGCGGCGATCACCAGGTCGTAGTGGCCCTCGGTGCCGTCGCTGAAGCGTACGGAGACACCGTCCGCGTCCTGGTCCAGGATCTCGGCGGTGGTGCCCAGCCGGACCGACGCGCCGCTGGCCCGCACCGCCTCGATGAGGATCTGCTGGAGTCGCGGGCGCTGCATGCCGACGGTGGCGGGCAGGTCGTCGCCGCCGGTGCGCAGGTCCCGGGCGACGTGCAGGACGGTGCCGTCGGGGGCGGTGATGCCGACCGAGCCGAAACCGAAGCCGGCCTCCTGGACCCGGTCCCAGACGCCGAGTTCACGCAGCACACGCAGGGCGTTGCCCTGGAGGGTGATACCGGAGCCGGCGGTGGCGTTCCAGTCCTCCTTGGCCTCGATCAGGTCCACCGCGAGGCCGGCGCGGCGCAGGAAGACGGTCACGGCGTTGCCTGCGGCGCCACCGCCGATCACCAGAACCGTGCGGGTTGTGCTCATAAGGGAACTCCCTTGTTCCGTACGTTATTTGACGGCGATCGGACTGGCGGGGGAGCCGACCGCGCCGGTGATGGGCAGGGGAGCGGCGGTGAGCCAGAACTCGTACACGCCGTCGCGGGCGCAGTCCTCGGCCAGCGCCTCCAGGTCCCACATCTCGCCGATCAGCAGGCCGATGTTCGGGATGGCCACCTGGTGCAGCGGCTGGAAGGCGTGCTCGAACTCGTTGGGGCGGACCTCGAAGCCCCAGGTGTCGGTGGCGATCGCCGCGATCTCGGTGCCGTGCAGCCAGCCGGCCGTGGTGAACGAAAGACCCGGCGCCGGTCCGCCGGCGTAGTCGCCCCAGCCGTCCCGGCGGGCCCGGGCGAGCTGTCCGGTGCGCACCAGCACGATGTCCCCGCGGCCGACGGCCACGCGGTGCGCCTCGGCCGTCGCCGTCAAGTGCTCCTCGGTGAGGGCGAACCCGTCGGGCAGTTCACCGTCCGCGCCGATCACCCGGCCCGCGTCCAGCAGCACCGCGCGCCCGGCGACGTACGGCGCCATGTGCTCGATGCCGGTGACCAGATCGCCGTCGGAGGTGACGACCTTCTCGGCCGCCCGTCCGTTCCACGCCTTGCCGTGGTCGAAGATGTGCCCGAGCCCGTCCCACTGCGTGGAGCACTGCAGCGGCATCGCGATCACGTCGTCGGCGCCGCCGATGCCGTGCGGGAAGCCCTGGTTGCCCAGCGCGGCGTCGGTGCCGGTGTCCAGCATGGTGTGCACCGGGTTGGTGCGCCGCCGCCAGCCCTTCTGCGGGCCGTTCATGTCGAAGGACTGGGCGAGCGAGAAACTGACGCCGCGCCGGACCAGCGCGGCACCCTCGCGCCGCTTCGCCTCGTCCAGGAAGTTGAGGGTGCCGAGCCGGTCGTCCGCGCCCCAACGGCCCCAGTTGGAGTACGCCTTGGCCGCCTCGGCGATCGCGCCCTCGGGGTCGTGCCGGTCGAGTGTCACGACGCCTCCGCCACACATCGGGTGCGCTGCGTCCCGAGCCCCGTGACCGTGCCCTCCATGACGTCGCCGTCGCGCAGCAGCCGGCCCCAGTGCATGCCGTTGCCGGCCGGGCTGCCGGTGAGCACCAGATCGCCGGGAAGCAGACGCGCGGTCTGGGAGACGTACGCCACCATGCGCGCGACCGTGAAGATCATGTCCTTGGTCGACTCGTCCTGCATGGTCTCGCCGTTGAGCCTGAGCGTGACGCGCAGGTCGTCGGGGTCCGCGACCGATTCGGCCGGCACGATCCACGGGCCGAGCGGGGTGAAACCGGGGGCGTTCTTGCTGCGCAGCCAGTCGGTGCCGATCTGCGGCATGTCCCGGCGGAACACGGTGGCCCGGTCGGTCAGGTCGTTGGCGATGGTGTAACCCGCGACGTACTCCAGCGCATCCTCGACGGACACCTGGTACGCGGGCCGGCCGATCACTACCGCCAGCTCCAGCTCCCAGTCCGGCTTTGCGACCCAGGCGGGGAGGGTGACGTCGTCATAGGGGCCGGTGATCGCAGTCGGCAGTCCGAGGAAGACGTACGGCAGGTCCTCGGCGGCCCGCCGGTCCATGATCTCTGCGGCCTCCGCGCGCCGCTCGTCCTCCGGCCGGTCGTCGCCGGGTGCGCGGTGGGCGACGTGCAGGTCGATGACGTGCTGACGGTAGTTCGCCCCCGACTGGAACACCTGGCGCGGCGTCACCGGCGCGTGCACGCCCAAGTCCGCGACGGCGGTGCGGGCCAGGCCGGTGGCGTCGGCCAGCGCGCGCAGCCGCGGCAGCGTCGTCTCCCAGTCGGACAGCACGTCCAGCGTGGTCAGCCGGCCGTCACCGAAGGCGGCCCGCAGGTCGAGGGCCTGGCCGTCGGGGGTGACGAGCGCGGGGAACTCGGGCCCGTCCGGGGCCGAGAGGGTGGCGAGGGCGAACGGTCCGGCGAAGAGCGCGGACGCGGGTTCAGGTTTCACGGACATGTCCTCCTGATTGCGGTGTGACCAATCTGGACCGCGCACCCGTGATCTGGGAAATAGATTTCATGGATGACCGGTATCCACGCCGTTTATCTTCCGGCCGGTCTTCCCCTTATGCCTTGTTCTGCCGAGGCGGCGCGGACGGCTCTCCCGCGCGGTGTTGCGGGCGCCGGGCGCCGGTCCATCCACCGCGTGGATCAACGCCATCCGGAACTCGGATCGTGCGAGGGCTGGGCAGGGCCGTGCCCGGACCGCATAGTCGTGGCACATCACGCGCCCTGCGCCGGGTCCCGCGACAGCCGGGCCGGGTCCGCTTCGACGGCGCCGTCTTCCCGCACCTCACGCCCGGAGTGCCGCCATGCCCGCATCCGCCGCCCCGCCCGCCCGTGCCCACGGCACGACCCCGGCCGCACCGGGCGGACCGCCCGCCGCCCTGCTGATGGCCGGCAGTTGTCTGCCCGTCCTCGGCGCGGTCCTGCTCGCCCCGGTCCTGCCCGCCGTACAGCGCCACTTCGAGGCCGTGCCCGGCAGCACCGCGCTGGTGCCGCTCATGCTGACCGTGCCGGCGCTCTCGCTCGCCCTGCTCGCGCCCTTCGCCGGTGCCGTCGTCGACCGGCTCGGCCGCAAGCGCCTCCTGGTCGCGGCCACCCTCCTCTACGCGCTCTTCGGCACGGTGCCGCTGTGGCTGGACTCCCTGTACGGCATCGTGGCGAGCCGGGTGCTGGTGGGGGTCGCCGAAGCGGCCGTCATGACCTGCTGCACCACGCTGATCGGCGACTACTACACCGGCCGGGTCCGCGACCGGTACCTCGCGGCGCAGACCATGTGCGCGTCGGCGTCCGCCACGGTGTTCCTCGCGCTCGGCGGCGTCCTGGGCGCGGCCGGCTGGCGGGCGCCGTTCTGGCTGTACGCCGTGGGGCTGCCGCTCGCCCCGCTCATGGCCCGCGTCCTGCCCGCCGTCACCCCCGCCGCCCGGCCGGCGACGGACGAGCGGCGGCCCTTCCCGGTGCGCCGCATGGCCGGTCTGTGCCTGCTGACGGTGTTCGGCGCGGTCGTCTTCTACACGGTGCCCGTGGAGATGTCCTATCTCCTGGCGGACTTGGGCGTGGAGTCCACCGGTGTGATCGGTGCGGTCACCGCGCTCGCCAGTGCCGCCACCGTGCTCGGTTCGGTCCTGTTCACCCGCCGCACCGGCGGACCCTGGCGCCGGCTGCCGCTGCTCTTCCTGCTCTGCGCCGCGGGCTTCCTGTGCATGTCCGTGGCGGACGGCCTGCCGCTGCTGCTCGTGGGCGCCGTGCTGAACTGCGTCGGCACGGGCCTGCTCCTGCCGTCGCTGCTGACGCTCGCGATGTCCCGGCTGGACTTCGCCGACCGGGGGCGCGGCACCGGTCTGTGGACGGCGGCCTTCTTCCTCGGCGAGTTCCTCTGCCCGCTGGTCCTCCTCGGCGGCAAGGCGGTCGTGGGGGACCTGTCCTCGGCCGTCGGGCTGCTCGGCCTGGTCACCCTGGCCGTCCCGGCCGCCCTGCCCCTCCTGGCCCGCCGCGCGGACCGGGCCCGCCCATAACGCGGTGTTATGGCGAAGTACTAGTACCCAGGGCACGGTTCCTTGCCGAAGCTAGGGCATGTCCATGACGTGCGTGCCGTCCGGTGGCGGCACCGCGCGTGGGCACGGTCCGCGCGGCCGTCCACCCCACACCCGTGCACGTCGGCAGACGTGCGTTCCGGATCGAGGAACCTTGCGTATATCACGACTCGCGCCCGCGATCGCCGCGGCGGCGGTCTCCGCCCTCGCACTGCTGGCCCCCACCGCCTCCGCGGCGCCGGCGACCGCACCCGTCACCGCCAAGAGCCCCCAGCCCATCATCGGCGGCGGGTACGCCAACAGCGGCCCCTGGGCCGCCCGGCTGTACTCGAACGGCCAGGAGACCTGTACGGCGACGATCATCGCGCCGACCTGGGTGCTCACCGCCAAACACTGTGTGAGCGGCGGCTCGCTGTCCTTCCGCATCGGCAGCGTGGACCAGTACAGCGGCGGCACGGTCGCCAACGGCGTCCAGACCTACACCCACGGCGCCGACCTGGCACTCGTCCGCCTCGACCGCTCCGTCTCGACGTCCTACGCCCCGCTCGGACAGCCCGGCACGGTGCGGGTCGGCCAGGGCGTGCAGGTGTACGGCTGGGGCGCCACCTCCCAGTGCGGCTCGGAGATCAACTGCCAGTCCCGCTACCTGAAGGTCGCCAACGTGACCGTCAACAGCGGCTGCACCGACGCCTACGGCGGCTCCGCGATCTGCGCCACCTGGGGCAACGGGATCACCGCCGGCGGTGACTCCGGCGGCCCGATGATGGCGAACGGCGTGCAGGTCGGCGTCGCCTCCACCAGCGACCGTCAGTCGAACACCGCGTACACCAACGTGACGGCGTACCGCTCCTGGATCCAGTCGGTCGCGGGCGTCTGAGTCAGCCCGCCGACCGGCGGGCACGCAGCTTGCCGAAGAGGCGCTGGGCCTGGGCCCGGCGGCGCGGATCGGCCGCGGTGCGGCGTACCTGGTCGATCGTGCGCTGCCCCTGCGGGCTGCTCGCGAACTGCTTGATGCGCTGCAGGACTCCGGACATGACGCTCCTTTCACCAGGGGGCCCCGTGCTCCGCGGACCCCGTGGGATACGGCTACCCGGGAAGCGGCGGTCCAGGCTCCCGCGGCCGGGGGCGCCGCACCGCTCGCCGGTCAGGAGTACCAGGTGGGTTCGGGCAGTTCGCCCTCCAGGACCCAGCGGCCGACCTCGCGCCGCTTGTAGGCGACGGGGTCGTGCAGGGTGTGGGTGCGGATGTTGCGCCAGAAGCGGTCCAGGCCCTCGGCGGTCGTCGTGGAGCGGGCGCCGGTCACCTCGAAGATGCGGCTGGTCACCTCCAGGGCGACCTCGGTGGCCCGCGCCTTCACCGCCGCCACCCGCACCTCGAAGTCGCCGCGGGTCCTCTCGGTGACGGCGTCCGGGTCGTCGTGCAGCCGCTGCCCCTCGGCGGCGACCGCGTCGGCGAGCGCCTCGACCGCCCACAGCTTGGCGGTGAGATCGCCGTAGGTGTCGATGACGTAGGGCTCGTCGACCGCGCGCTGGTGACCGCCGTGCAGCCAGGGCCGGGTCCTGGTGCGGGTGTACGCGGCGGCCGTCTCCAGCGCGCCGCCCGCGATGCCGAGGTAGAAGTTGACGAAGACGAGCTGGATGGTGGGCACGTTGAGCGTGTTGTACGTGCGCGGCCGGAACTGCTTGTCGACGTAGCCGGCCGCGGAGGACCAGGGCGTACGGACCCCGTCGAGGGTGACGCTGCCGCTCTCGGTGAGCCGCTGGCCGATGTTGTCCCAGTCGTCGTGGAAGACCAGGCCCTCGCTGCTTGACGGCACGATGGCGAAGACGTGCTGGTCGGTGCCGTCGAGGACGCCCTCCAGGACGGTGACGTCGGAGACCTTGCCGCCGGTGGAGAAGGACTTGCGCCCGGTGAAGACCAGGTCGTCGCCGTCCTCGGTGACCACGACGTCCTGGTCGCGGGGGTTGACGGCGCCGCCGAAGAACCAGCGGTTGCGCGCGGCCTCGGCCTCGACGTGCTCCCACTGCTCGCGGGTGCCGACCAGGCGGGCGGCCCAGTTCCACAGGTAGTGGTAGCCGAGGAGCTGGCCGATGGAACCGTCGGCCTTGGAGACCTCGCGGACGACGCGGTAGGCGGTGGGCCAGGACTGGCCCGCGCCGCCGTGCTCGACGGGGCCGAGCAGGGTGACCAGGCCCGAGTCCTTGAGCAGTTGGACCTCGGCGTACGGGGTGGCCCCGGCGCGGTCGCGGGCGGCGGCGTCGGTGGCGAGGACGGCGGCGACCTCGGCGGCCCGGGCGGTCCATTCCTCGGCCGTCCGCGGGGCGGGGCGGGTCTGCCAGTCGGTGGAGTCGACGGTGCTCATGCTTCGGTGACCTCTTTCCGGGTGGGATGACGGGTTCCCCGCGGGCGGAACGCGGCGGGGGCGCGGAGGGAACGGGACGGCGGTCAGGCGGGCGCGGGGACCGTGGCCGCGGGCCCGGTGTCCGGGAGCCGGGCCTCCAGCTCGCGCACCAGCGGCAGCACACGCCGGCCGAAGTACTCGACCTCCTCGTGGTAGTGCAGGAAGCCGAGCAGGAAGAGGTCGACGCCCAACTGCTTGTAGGCGACGATGCGTTCCGCGATCTGCTCGGGCGTGCCGATCAGCCCGGTACGGAACCCGTCGTTGTACTGCACCAGGTCCTCGAAGGAGGAGTCCTGCCACATGCCCTTGCCGTCGGCGGTGGACCGGCCGGCCTGCCTGACCGCCGCGCCGAAGCCCTCGACGGCCGCGGTGTCGGCCCGGGCGACGATCTCGCGCAGGGTCTCGCGGGCCTCGGCCTCGGTGTCGCGGGCGATGAGGAAGCCGTTCAGGCCGAACCGCGGCGCGGCGCGGCCCGCCCGTCCGGCCGCGGCGCGCACGTCGGTGAGCTGCTCGGTGACCCCGGCGAAGTCCTTGCCGTTGGAGAAGTACCAGTCGGAGACGCGGCCCGCCATGGCACGGGCAGCCGTGGAGTTGCCGCCCTGGAAGATCTCCGGGTGCGGGCGCCCCGGGGCGCTCAGGGGCTTGGGCTTGAGGGTGAAGTCCCGCAACCGGTAGAAGTCGCCCGAGAGTTCGGTGTGGTCCTCGGTCCAGAGCCGGCGCAGGGCGCGGATGAACTCCTCGGCGCGGCGGTAGCGCTCGTCGTGCTCCAGCCAGGGTTCGCCGAGCGCGGTGAACTCGTCCTTGAACCAGCCGCTGACGACGTTCACGGCGAAGCGGCCGTGCGACAGGTGGTCGGCGGTGGCGCCCAGCTTGGCCAGCACACCAGGGTGCCACAGGCCGGGGTGGACGGCGGCGATGACCTTCAGGCGCCGAGTGGCGAGCAGCAGGGCGAGGCTGAAACTGGTCGACTCGTGCTGGTACTCGGCGCCGTAGCTGGCCATGTAGCGGACCTGGGTGAGCGCGTACTCGAAGCCGTTGTCCTCGGCCAGGACGGCCAGTTCGCGGTTGTACTCGTACCCCCAGTCGGTCCGCTGCTCGATCTTGCTGGTGACGAGTCCCCCGCTGACGTTGGGAACCCAGTAGGCGAATTTCACGGGTGCCTGGGACATGCGGAACTCCTGTTGCCGGTCAAGCGGAAATGCCGTGCGGGCGCGCGGAATTCAGGCGCCGGGAAACACCGGATCGGTGAGGTGCGGGAAAAGGCGCGGCACTGCCCGGTGCGCAGTGAACGCGGCGGAGAGGCGGGCGGCGGGTCGGGACGCGCCGGGGCGGCGGGCGGACCGGGACCCGTGGTGAGGGGCGGGTGATCAGGCCGCGGGGCGACAGGAGGCGCTGGAGACGCGCACGAGGTCGACGTGGCGTCGCCGCGTGAGGTCCGGTCGCATCGTCATGCCCTCGATCGTGGCAGCCGCGCGAGCGGCCGGTCAAGGAAAAGCGGAGTTTCCCGTACCACGGGCCGCCGGAATTCACGCGGGCGTGACAGAAGGCTCTTGCCGCACACCGGAAACGGCCGCAATTCCGGACGGACGCCAGGGTGTGCGGCCAGTTGCGGGAACGCACAGCGGCGGTGACGACCGTTCAGCCCGGGAAACCCCCTTGTGACCGCAGCCGCCGGCGGCGTTCGGCATAGGCCAGGTCGTCACGCCCCAGGCGTCCGGCGGCCGCACGGCCCAGCGGACGCAGCGGCACCGCCAGGCGCCGGGCCCCGGAGAAGCCGCGCCGGTCGGAGGTGGCGAGCACCGGTCCGCGGCAGGGGCGCGGACGCGGTGCGGGACCGGCACGGTCGCCCGGCTGGGGCGAGCGCTTCCCGGTTCCTCTCGTCGTCGGCTGGCGGTCGTCCCGCCGAGGGCGACCGCACCGGGTGCGGGCGCGGGTGCGGCGGACACGATCGGTCGGCGGTGCCTCGGATAGCATCACCAAGAGAGTGATATTCCTTGACAAACCGGGCACATTCCGGCGTGCCGGACCACGGCGCGGCCGTACGGCCACCCGGGCGGCCCCCGGTCCCGGTGCGACCCGACCGAGAGAGGGCTGCGGTGATCGAGACGGACGTCGAGGGCGCCCGGGGCGGCGCGCGCGTCCCCGCCCGCGACGCCGGTCAACGGCCCCGCACGCTCCGCGCCCGCCAGGTGTTCGACTCCCACCCGCTGGTCGGCCTGCCACCCGCCCGCACCCTGCTGCTCCAGTATTTCCACGGCGGGTTCGTCCGCACCCGCCGCCCGGAGTTCGACCCCCGCGCGTCCGCCGCGCCCCCTTCCCCGGACCGAGGAGTGCCCATGACCGTGCTGCGCGACGCGGACCTGACCGTCGCCTTCGATCACGCCGCCCGCGGCTACGACACCCTGGTGGCCGCCAACCCGGGCTACCACTCCCAGTTGCGGCGCTCCGTGCGCCGGCTGGGCCTGCCCGACGGCGGGCGCGGGCACCGCGTCCTGGACCTGGGCTGCGGCACCGGCGCCTCGACCGCGGCGCTCGCCGCCGTCCTGCCCGAAGCCGAGATCACCGCGGTCGACGCCTCCGCCGGGATGCTGCGGCGCGCCGCGGCCAAGCGGTGGCCGCGCCGCGTCTCCTTCGTGCACGCCCCGGCGGAAGGCCTGCGCCGGGCGGGCGTCGAGGGCCCGTTCGACGCGGTGTTCGCCGCGTACCTGCTGCGCAACACCGCCGATCCCGACGCCGTCCTGCACGCCGTACGCGCGGCGCTCGCACCCGGCGGCCGGCTGGGCGTGCACGAGTACACCCTCGGCGGCCGGCGCGTGGACCGCGCGGTGTGGACGGCGGTGTGCGGTGGCCTCGTGCTGCCCGTGGCCACCGCACTCGGCGACGGGCGGCTGTACCGGCACCTGTGGCGCAGCGTGGTCGAGTTCGACACCGCCGCCCGGTTCGCCGTACGCCTGCGCGACGCGGGCTTCGAGCGGGTGCGCGTCCTGCCGCTGCCGGGCTGGCAGACCGGCATCACCCACACCTTCGTCGCCCGCCGCCCCGCCCCGGGAACCGGCCGGTGACCGCGCGCCCCGGCCGCGACCGGCACGCACCCACGGCTCGGTGGTCGAACCGCACGCCTACGCCCTGCCTCCGGAGGCCGACCCGGACACCCAGCACAAGCTGCTGGTGGACCAACTGCACCGCGTGTACCCCGAGACCCGCGCCGCGCGGATCGTCGACCAGCGGCACGAGGGGCTGCGCGTCCTGCGGCGCGCCGAGGCGGTGCCCCGCCCCGTGCGCCGCCGCGCGGGACCTACTGCTTCTTGAACGAGCGGATCTGGTAGCTGCCCTGGAGGTTCCCTCCGTGTCCGGCGGGCGTCGAGCCGACCCGGGAGTGGTAGTTGGTCTGCGTGTAGTACTGGACGCGGTGTCCGGTTCCGTTCCACAGGGACAGCACGTTCTTGCCGTTGCGGATGAAGGAACACTGGTCGGCGGTGTTCGCGATCTTCTCCGAGGTCCACTGGCAGCGGGTGCCGCCGCCGTCCCAGCTGCTGTAGATGCAGAAGTTCCCCGGGTCGCACCTGTAGGTGGCGGCGGCACCGCTCCCGGAGGCGGACGGGGCGGAGGCGGCAACGGTGGTGGCGGGGGCGGACGTGGCGGGACCTGCTGTGCCGAGGGCTGCCGCCGCGAAGGCGGCCGAGGCGAGGGCGAGTGAAGCGACACGGTGCATGGAGGGGTGGTTCCTTCCCACTGGTTCCATCGTCGGTGTCCGCGGACGATGGCTCTCAGTGTCACGTACCGTGAACGGCTGCCACCAGAGCGTACGGGGAGGCGTGCGAGGCGTCACGGGCCCCGCCCGGTACCCGCTGTCAGCCGTGTGAGCCGGTTCCTCCGGCGGAGTCGGGGGGCGTGCACGGCGCACCGGAGCGCCCCGCCCGCCGGAAGGCGCCGTCGGCGCACCGCGCGGCGGACGTGCCCGCGAGCGTCCCGCCGGGCGGCGCGCCCGGTCTCAGCCGGCGGCCGGCACGGTCAGCACCACCTTGCCGCGGACATGGCCGGATTCGACGTCGCGGTGCGCGTCGGCGGCGGACGCCAGGGGGTAGGCGGCCGCGATGGGGAGCACCAGCTCGCCGACCGCCGCCAGACGCGCCAACTCGGCGAGGACCGCCGCGGAGCGCGCGCCCCGCAGCCGTATGATGCCGTGTTCGTCCGCCGCCCGCTGGTCCACCGTGGTGCCGATCCGGGTGCGGTCGGCCACCAGTTCCAGGGACGCGGTGACCGCCGCTCCGCCGACCGCGTCGAGCACGACGTCGACCCCCTCGGGCGCCAGTGCGCGGACCCGCTCCACGAGCCCGTCGCCGTAGGCCACCGGATCGGTGCCCAGGGAACGCAGGTAGTCGTGATTGCGCTCGCTGGCGGTGCCGATCACACGGGCCCCCAGACGGCGGGCCAGCTGCACGGCCACGGTGCCCACACCGCCGGCCGCCGCGTGGACGAGCAGGGTCTCGCCGGCCGTCACCTTCAGCTCCCGCAGCGCGTTGACGGCCGTCTGCCCGGCGGCGGAGAGCGCGCCGGCCACTTCCCAGGACAGCCCGGCGGGCTTCGGCACCACCGAGTCGGCGGGGACGGTGAGCACGTCGGCGTACGCCCGCATGGCCGTGTAGCCGAGCACCTCGTCACCCACGGCGCACCCGGTGACGTCCGCGCCGATCTGGTCGACCACCCCGGCGAACTCGTTGCCCAGCCGCTGGGGGAACGAGGCCGGGGTCATGCCGTGGAAGTCACCGCGGCGCACCTTCACATCGACCGGGTTCACCCCCGCGGCGCGCACCCGCACCCGCA
Organism: Streptomyces sp. NPDC027672; assembly: GCF_055566335.1. Lineage (NCBI taxonomy): Bacteria > Bacillati > Actinomycetota > Actinomycetes > Kitasatosporales > Streptomycetaceae > Streptomyces > Streptomyces sp. NPDC027672. The sequence continues at coordinate 74,247 of NZ_JBVHSO010000005.1, forward strand.
CCTCGCCGGGGCCCGCCACCGGCTCCTCGACCTCGGACACCGCCAGCACCTCGGGCCCTCCATAGGCCGCGAACGTGATCGCCGTCGCCATGTGCTGCTCCCTCTCCCGTGGGTGATCCCAACCTCCGCAGCCTACGGGGGAGTTCACGCACCTTGTGCGCGGGCCCGCGACCGCGAGGGCGTGCTCGGCACCCGACTCTTCGAAAGTTGCGCGTGGTCATCCGATGCGTGCGAGAGGTATTGACGTGGTTCACCACCCCCCTATCATCCGAGTTGCTCGGTAAATCGACCATCGTTCGAAATGGCGAACGTACAGGAGAGTGCCGTGGATATGTCATGTACTGGTCAGCCGCCCGTGTCGCGCCGCAGCGCCCTGGGAGCCGCCGCCGGCCTGGCCGCCGGTGCCGTGCTCCCGCTGGCCGGGGCCTCCGGCGCCGCCGCCGCTCCCGCCCGGGGGCCGGACCGCGCGGCCGCCACGGAGTTCACGAACCCGGTGATCTGGCAGGACTTCGCGGACATCGACGTCATCCGCGTCGGCGCCACCTACTACGCCTCCGCCTCGACCATGCACTACTCGCCGGGCGCGCCGGTCCTGCGCTCGTACGACCTGGTGAACTGGGAGATCGCCGGCCACTCGGTACCCGTGCTCGACTTCGGCGCCAAGTACGACCTGAACGGCGCCCGGGGCTACGTCCGGGGCATCTGGGCGTCGTCACTGGCCTACCGGCCGAGCAACAAGACGTTCTACTGGCTCGGCCAGATCGACTTCGCCCGGACGTACCTCTACACCGCCACCGCCGCCGAAGGGCCGTGGAGCAGGCTGACGACGATCGGCACCCCCTACTACGACGCGGGGCTGCTCGTCGACAGCGACGACTCCCTCTACGTGGCGTACGGGAACACCACCCTCAGCGTGGCCCAGCTCTCGCCCGACGGCCGCACCCAGGTCCGCACGCAGCAGGTGTTCACGGCACCGTCGAGCGTCGGCACCCTGGAGGGCTCCCGCTTCTACAAGATCAACGGGCAGTACTACATCTTCGTGACCCGGCCCGCCAACGGCCAGTACGTCCTGAAGTCCTCCAGCGGCCCGTTCGGCCCCTACACGATGCGTCAGGTGCTCCTCGACCTGCGCGGGCCGCTGCCCGGCGGCGGGGTCCCGCACCAGGGCGGGCTGGTGCAGACCCAGGGCGGTGCCTGGTACTACATGGCCTTCGTCGACGCGTACCCCGGCGGCCGGATGCCCGTCCTCGCCCCGGTCTCCTGGACCCCGGACGGCTGGCCCGTCGTCCAACTCGTCAACGGCGCGTGGGGCACCACGTATCCCAGCCCGGCCGTGCCCGCTCCGCCCCGCCGGGTCGCTCCCATGACCGGCGTCGACACCTTCGACGGCCCCGCCCTCAACCCGAGGTGGGAGTGGAACCACAACCCGGACAACACCAAGTGGTCGGTCGGCGGCGGCCTGACCCTGCGGACCGCGACCGTCACCGACGACCTGTACTGGGCCCGCAACACCCTCACACACCGCATCCAGGGACCCACCTCCACCGCCACGGTCCAGCTCGACCACTCCGCCATGCGGGACGGCGACCGGGCCGGGCTGGCGCTGCTGCGCGACTCCTCCGCCTGGATCGGGGTCAAGCGCGACGGCGGGGTGACACGGGTGGTCATGACCGGCGGACTGGCCATGGACGGCAACTGGAACACCACGAACACCGGCACCGAGCTGGCGAGCGCCGTCGTGCCGGGCGGCCGTATCTGGCTGCGCGCGAACGCGGACATCCGCCCCGGCTCGGCACGCCCGGGCACCTTCTCCTACAGCACCGACGGCACCACCTTCACCCGCCTGGGACCCGCCTTCTCCATGGGCAACGACTGGCGGTTCTTCATGGGGTACCGGTTCGCCCTCTTCAACCACGCCACGCAGGCGCTCGGCGGCGCGGTCCGCGTCACGCGGTTCGAGCTGACCACGCCCTGAAACGGTCCCACGAGCGCGTTCTTGCGGGGAGCCGGACCACCCGTACGGGAAGCCGGCCGGACCGCCGGGGGAGGGGCAGGTGGCTGGGCACGCCGGGCCGGCCGGGCGGGGTGCTCAGGCGCTGGAGCGGATGACGAGGCGGGTGGGCAGGATCAGCGGGGTGGGGTCCTGTCCGCCGATCAGCGCGACGAGCATCCGCGCCATCTCCCGCCCCAGCGCCTCGACGGGCTGGTGGACGGTGGTGAGCGGGGGATCGGCGATCCGGGCCGCGGCCAGGTCGTCGAAGCCGACCACGGAGACGGCGGCGGGCACCGGCCGGCCGGCCGCGCGCAGCGTGCGCAGCGCCCCCGCCCCCATGTTGTCGTTGGCGGCGAACACCCCGTCCAGAAGCGGGTGTTCCGCCAGGAGCGCGGCCATGGCGGCGGCTCCGCCGGGCTCGGTGAAGTCCGCCTCCTGCGGCGGGAACGGAGCGAGGCCGGCCGCCAACATCGCGTCCCGGTAGCCGCGGTAGCGGGCACGCCCGACCTCGGTGTCCAGGCGCCCGCAGAGGGCGGCCACGCGGGTCCGGCCACGCGAGAGCAGATATTCCGTCGCCTCGCGCGCCCCGCCGGCGTTGTCGACGTCCACGTACCACCGGGGAGCCGGACCGACCGGGCGCCCGCCGAACACGACGGGGATCTCGGCCTCCTCGGCCATCCGGACCAGCGGGTCGTTCTCGCGCAGCGCCATCAGCATGACGCCGTCGGCGCCCTTGGACCGCAGCAGTTCCCCCACCCGCTCGCGGCCCCGGTCGGACGCGGCCAGACACAGCATCAGATGCAGGTCGGCCTCCTCCAGAGCGGCCGACGCCCCCACGATCACCTGCGCGAAGAAGGGGTCGGCGAAGATCGACGGATCCTCTCCCGAGACGACCAGGGCGGCCGCTCCCGTCTGACGGGTGGCCAGGGCGCGGGCGGTCGGGTTCGGCACGTACCCCAGTTGCCGGACGACCCGTTCGACCGCCTCGCGCTTGGCGCGGCTGACGTGCGGGGCGTTGTTGAGGGCGCGGGAGGCCACGGAACGGGAGACGCCCGCGCGCCGGGCCACCTCGTCGAGCGTCGGCTGCCGACGCGGCGCGGCTTCGGTCATGAACCGTGGACCTTTCCCTCTGGGCCGGACAGGGCGGGTACGGAGGCGGATACGGAGGTGAGTGCGGAGGTGGGCGCGGACACTGGGACCGCTTCCAGTTCCCGGACTGTAGAGCCTCGTTCCCGCCCTGTGAAGAGCGATCACCTGACGGCTCATCGCACGCCGACTCTTGACAGTCTTTCCGGCCCGTCCCACGATACCGACCACACCCGAGGGCTTTCGACGCGACTGGGAGCGCTTCCATTGGGAGCGCTCCCAGCACGTATCGCCGGTCCCTCGGCGTGTCGTTCCCGCCGGAAGAGCCCGCCGGCACCCGGGGACGCCGTACCACCGCACTTCCTCAGCGCGTCGCACGCACGGGACGAGAGCGTGCGACGCCTCCCTGCCAGGAAACCCGAGGTACAGCCATGCGCCGCAGCATCCGCGCCCTCACGGCAGCGCTCCTCGCCCTGCCGCTCGCGCTCGCCGTCGCCCCGTCCGCGCACGCCGCCGACCCGACCACCATGACCAGCGGGTTCTACGTGGACCCCGACTCCAGCGCCAAGAGGTGGGTCGCCGCCAACCCCGGCGACGGCCGGGCGTCCGCGATCAAGACCTCCATCGCCAACACCCCGATGGCCCGCTGGTTCGGCTCGTGGAGCGGCGCCATCGGCACCGCCACGGGCGCGTACGCGGGAGCGGCGGACTCCTCGGACAAACTGCCCCTGCTCGTCGCCTACAACATCTACAACCGCGACTACTGCGGCGGGCACTCCGCGGGCGGAGCCGCCTCGCCGTCCGCCTACGCAACCTGGATCGCCCAGTTCGCCGGCGGGATCGCCGGCCGCCCGGCCGCCGTGATCCTCGAACCGGACTCCCTCGGGGACTACGGCTGCATGACACAGGCCCAGATCGCCGAACGCCAGGCCATGCTGACCGGGGCCCTCACCCAGTTCAGCCGCAAGGCCCCCAACACCTGGGTGTACCTCGACGCCGGCAACCCCGGCTGGGCCGCCCCGGCCACCATGGCCCAGCGCCTCCACGAGGCCGGCCTCCGGCAGGCCCACGGCTTCTCGCTCAACATCTCCAACTACTTCACCACGGCGGAGAACATCACCTTCGGCAACGCCGTCAACAGCGAACTGAAGGCCCGCTACGGCTACACCAAGCCGTTCGTCGTGGACACCAGCCGCAACGGCAACGGCTCCAACGGCCAGTGGTGCAACCCCGCCGGGCGCCGCACCGGCACTCCCACACGGGTGGGCGGCGGCGCCGAGATGCTGCTGTGGATCAAGACCCCGGGCGAGTCCGACGGCAACTGCGGCGTCGGAGCCGGCTCCTCGGCCGGACAGTTCCTCCCCGAGGTCGCCTACAAGATGATCTACGGCTACTGATCCGGGACACCCGCGGCCCGGCGGCCGGCACTCCGCCGGGCGCTCTCCCCTCCACCCCTCCACCCCTCCACCAGGAGCAGCCATGCCACCACGCACCCTACGACGCCGCGTGGGCGCCGTCATCGCGGCGCTCACCGCCTGCGCCGCCCTCACCGCCACACAGGCCCAGGCCACACCCACACCCACACCCACGCAGGACGCGCTCACCCCCGCCACCAAGTTCTACGCGGACCCGCACGGCAAGGCCGCGCAGCAGGCTCTCGCGGACTTCAAGGACGGCGACATCGAGGACGCCGCGAACATGGCCCGGCTCGCGAGCCAGCCGCAGGCCACATGGTTCACCGAGGGCACGCCCGAGGAGGTGCGCGCCAAGGTGAGCACGCTGGTCCACCGGGCCCGGAACGCGCACCGGACCCCCGTCCTGGTCGCCTACGACATCCCGGGCCGGGACTGCGCGCAGTACTCCAGCGGGGGAGCGGCCTCCTCCGCCGCCTACCGGCAGTGGATCGACGCGTTCGCCGCCGGCATCGCCGGCGACAAGGCGGTGGTCGTCGTCGAACCCGACGGCCTGGCCCTGCTGCCCAGGGAGTGCGGTCTCGCCACCGACCCGACGGGCGAACGCACGGCCGCCCGCATCGCCGACCTCGCCTACGCCGTCCGGACCCTGAAGGCCGGCGGGCACACCGCGGTCTACCTGGACGCGGGCAACGTCCAGTGGCGGTCCGTCGGCGACATGGCGCAGCGGCTGCTCGACGCCGGGGTCCGGTACGGCGACGGCTTCGCCCTGAACGTGTCCAACACCCACCCCACCGACCACAACGCCCGGTACGGCACCTGGATCGCCAAGTGCATGTGGTACGCCACCGAGGGACCCGAGGCCGCACGCGGCCACACCGACTGGTGTGCCGACCAGTACTACTCGTCCGCCGCCCCCAACGACGGCACCCCCGGCGGCAGCGTCTCCTCGGCCGACCCCGCCACCTGGAAGTGGACCGACGCCTGGTTCGACCGATACGCCGGCACCCCGCCGGCCGGCGCACTGCGCCACTTCGTGATCGACACCAGCCGCAACGGCCGGGGCGCCTGGACCCCGGAGCCCGGCAAGTACAGCGGGGACCCGGAGGCCTGGTGCAACGCGCCCGGCCGTGGTCTCGGCCCGCGCCCCACCTCCGCGACGGGCACCCCGCTCGTCGACGCCTATCTGTGGGTCAAGGTCCCCGGTGAGTCCGACGGCAGCTGCACGCGCGGCACCGGCGGCACGGTCGACCCCGAGTACGGCGTCGTCGACCCGCCCGCCGGCGCCTGGTGGCCCGACCAGGCGCACTCCCTGGCCCGCAACGCCGTACCGCGCCTGACGTTCGGCCACTGAGCCCGCCCGGGGACGGAGCCCGGCCCCGCGCGGAACGCCGGGCGGTGAGCCGCGCGGGGGTCAGCCGGTCAGGTGGGCCACCACCGAGCGCATGGCGCGGCGCAGGGCCGGGCGGACCTCCCCGGGAGCGTCGACGGTCTCGAAGCCGTGGTGGCCGTCGGGGACGTCGACCAGTTCCAGGCGGGCCCCGCAGCCCTCGGCCGCGGCCACGAACTGCTCCACGGTGGCGGCGATCTCGGGTGTCTCCCGCCCCGCCCGGAGGAGGACGACGGGCAGGGTGCCCGCGCCCGCGACCGCCAGGTCGGGCCGGAACCGGGTGCCGGACAGGCCCCAGTTGGGCAGCGGCGCCAGGATCGGATAGGCGGCGGCCAGGCAGCGCAGCCAGGCCGGGGGACCGGCCAGCCAGTCCGCGGTGAGCAGGCCGCCACCGGAGAGGAACCACAGGGCGATCCGGTCGGCGTCCACCCGGGGATCGGCCCGCACCCGTTCCACCGCGGCGCTGACGTCCGCGGCCGCGCGCGGGTAGTCGCCGATGCCGTGCAGCCGGTGGTCGAGGGTCACGCCGACCATGCCCTCGGCGGCCGCCAGCCGGGCGTAGCCCACCATCGTCGGCCAGTCGCGTGGGGTCGGCCGGGCGCCGGCGGGGACCGGACCGCCGTGCACGAAGACCACGGCCGGCCGCGGTCCTCCGGCGTCGGGGGCGTACAGGTCGACACGGCCCTGGCGGTCCCGGGGCACCTCGGGCACGTCCAGCGGGAACGGCCGCAGGTGCGCGGGCGGCGCGTCGGCACCGGCCGGGCGCAGACGGCGCCCCGCGCCGGCCGCGGCACGCAGCAGCACGTCCGCCAGCTCGGCCGGGCAGGACAGCATCGGCCAGTGTCCGGTGGGCAGTTCGAAGAAGGTGACCCCAGGGCCGGTCAGGGCGGCCAGCGCGGGGTCGCCGAAGTCGACGAGCCGCTGGACCAGGTCGACGCTGACGCCGTTCCCGGTGCACAGCACCCCGGTGGTGGGCACGGCGGCCGCCCCTCCCGTCAGCCGCAGCGGCTGGAGCAGGGTGCCCAGGGGCTGCGGCGCGGCCAGGGCCGTGAGCCGGTCCAGCGCCGCGTCCCCGACGCCGGCCGTACTGCCCCAGCGCTGCCACTCATCCCGGCCGGGCGGCGCCAACTCGCCCTCGCTCACACCGCTTTCGGCCCATTCCGCCAGCCGCGCGCGCAGCGCCTGGTCCGGTACGGCGGCCAGGGCGGGGACACCGTCCCGCGGCATCCCGCAGTCCAGGTACACCACGCGGGCCACACGCTGCGGCCGCCGGTCGGCCGCGCCGAGCACCGGATGGATGCCGTAGTCGTGGCCGACGAGCACGATCTCCGGGCCGGACGCCGGGTCCACCGCGTCGATCACGGACACCACGTCCGCGATGTGCGTCTCCAGGTCGACGCCGGCCGCCGTGGCGGGGCGGCCCGCGTCGACTCCGCCGAGCGGCACCGCGTGCACCTCACTGCCCGCCGCGACCAGCCGCGCGGCCGTCTCCTGCCACACGTGGGCGCCGGTGAACACGCCCGCCACCATGATGAATACGGCCATCGGCCCTCTCCTCGGTTTTGTCACACGCCACCGCGCCGATCGCGCGCCGTGGCCGGCGGACCGGGACCTCCGCCCGGACCCGCAGGCCGGTACCGTAGGAACTCCCCCAGAGGGAGGTTCAACTGTCCGCGTCGCACGAGGTGCTGTGGAGCATCGGCGAACTCGCCGAGCGCGCCGGCGTCACCGTCAAGACCGTCCGTTTCTACTCCGACCGGCGTCTGCTGCCCGAGGCGTCCCGCAGCGGCGGCGGACACCGCCGCTACGGCCCCGAGGCGCTGGAGCGGCTGCGGCTGATCCGCTCCCTGCGCGCCCTCGACCTGCCGCTGCCCGAGGTGCGCCGGATCGTCCAGGACGAGGACGCGGCGGGCCGTGTGCTGGAGGACGCCGTCGCGGGCCGGCTGCGCGAACTGGGCGGCGAGCTGAAGGCGTTGCGCTGGCGGGAGGCGGCGCTGCGGCTGGTGCGGGAGTGCCCGCCCGCGGAACGCGCCGACCGGCTGCGGCTGATCGGCGCGGTGAGCGTCCCGCCGAGCACGGCGGCGCTGGCCCGGTTCTGGCGTGCCTGGCTGCCGCCGCGGATGCCGGCCCGGGCCACGGCCCGGTTCCTGGAGGTCGCCGTTCCGCAGCCGCCCGACGAGCCGGACCCCGCCCAGGTGCTCGCCTTCACCCGGCTGCACGCCATGACGACGGCCCCCTGCCCCGCCGGCCGGCAGCCCCAGCCGGAGATCCACCGGACGGCCGGGGCCCGCGGCGCGGCCGCGCTGTACGCGGGACTCGCCGAAGCCTACGAACTGGCCGCCCCGCACCTGCGCCGGGCCCGGCAGCCGCACCCGGGCGAGGCACTGGAGGCCTACGTGACGGCGTACGCGACCGCCTACCGCAGCCCCGACACCCGGGACTTCCGCCGCCTGCTGGCCGCGCGGCTCGCGGCGGCGCCGCGCCTGGACCGCTACTGGGAACTGACGTCCGTGGTGCTGACGCCCCCGGGCGACCGGCCACGACCGACCCCGGGCTCCGCCGACGAGTGGCTGCGCACGGCACTGGAGCGGGACAACACCGAGGCGGCCTGAAGGCTGTCCGGCAGTGAGAACCGGCCGACGTGGGCGACGATCAGCCGGTCCGCCCCGGCCACGCTCGCCGTGTGCGACGCGGGGCCACGCCGGTCCTGTTGCGGACGGCTACCAGGGCAGGGGACCCGCCGCGTCGAAGTACCCGCCGGTGGGGCCGTCCGGGCCCAGCCGTGCCATGCGGACGATGATCTCGGCGCCCTCCTCGACCGTCTGGGTCCCGGTGTTCCCGTTCAGGTCCGTCCTGGTGAAGCCCGGCTCCACCGCGTTGATCCGCACGGCCGGGAACGCCTTCGCGTACTGGACGGTGATCATGTTGACCGCCGTCTTCGATGCCGGGTACGCCACCCCGGGATAGGCGGCGGCCGGGTGACCCGGCCGCGTCACGCGCGTGAGCGAGGCCAGGCCGCTGCTGACGTTGACCACGACCGGCGACGCGGACCGCAGCAGCAGCGGCAGGAACGCGTGGGTGACGCGCACCGTGCCGAAGACGTTCGTCTCGAAGACCTCCCGCATCATGCCGGCGGTGGTGTTCGCGGCGGTGGGCACCTCGTTGGCCGGGCCGCGCCTCTCGATGCCGGCATTGTTGACCAGCACGTCGAGGCCGCCGTCGGCTTCGATGGTCCGCACCGCCGCCGCGACGGACGCGTCGTCGGTGACGTCGAGCTGTACGGCCCGGGCTCCGGCGCCCAGCCGCCCGGCCGCGCGGCGGCCGCGGTCCGCGTCCCTGCTGCCGACGTAGACGGTGTGTCCCGCGCGGAGGAGGCGGCGGGCGGTCTCGTAGCCGAGACCCTTGTTGGCTCCGGTGATCAGTGTCGTCGTCATGCCCCCACCGTCCACCCCGGCCGCCCGCGCAGCCAGGAGTCCCGCCTTCCTGGGACCAGCGGTACCAGGCACGCACCCGCTCGGCGGGGCAGACTGGGCGCATGACGACGGCGGAGTTCGGCAAGGCGGTGCGTCGCTGGCGCGACCGGGTCCGGCCTGAGGCGGCGGGGATACCGGCCGGCGGACAGCGGCGCGCGGCCGGGCTGCGCCGCGAGGAGCTGGCCATGCTGGCCGGGATCTCCGTCGACTACGTCACACGGCTCGAGCAGGGGCGGGCCACCAACCCCTCGTCCCAGGTCGTGGAGGCCCTGGCCCGGGCGCTGCGGCTGACGGAGGAGGAGCGCGCGCACCTGTTCCGGCTCGCCGGCCTCGTGCCGCCGGGCCCCGAGACGGTGCCGACGTACCTCACCCCGAGCGTCCAGCGGCTGCTGGACCGCCTGACGGGGACGCCCGTGGCCGTCTTCGACGCCTCCTGGAACCTGCTCCTGGCCAACGCGCCCTACGCGGCCCTGATGGGCGACCCGTCCGGCCGGCGCGGCTACGAACGCAACGGTGTGTGGCGCCACTTCCTCGGTCCGGGGCCGGGGGCCCGGCGTACGCCGCAGGCGGAGCGCGACCGGGAGGCCGCACTCGTCGCCGATCTGCGCGAGACCTCCGAACGCTACCCGGCCGACCGGCGGCTGCGGCGGCTGATCACCGAACTGCGCGCGGGCAGCGAGCGGTTCGCCGAATTGTGGGACGCGGGCGCCGTCGGCCGCCACCAGGGCTCACGGAAGACGATCGACCATCCGCAGGCCGGGCCGGTCACGCTGGACTGCGACATCCTCACCGTGGCGGGCAGCGACCTGCGGATCATGGTGTACACCGCCGAACCCGGCACCGAGGACGCCGAACGTCTCGCCCTCGTCACCGTCCTCGGCACCCAGGACCTCGTCGGCCCCGCCACGTGAGGCGCCCGTCACCTGGCGGCGTCCCGTCAGTAGATGACCCGTGCCTGAGCCGTGAGCCGTGCGTGCCGGGACTTGCGCAGATCACGGGTGACGTTCAGCCGGCGCAGCCAGCGGTCGGTGCCGTCGAAACGCGCCCGGAAGGGCTTACGGCCGTGCACCACACGGTAGTTGTCGATGAAAGCGATATCGCCGGCCCGCAGGGCCACCCCGTCCATCACGCTGTCCAGGGCCTTGCCGATCTCCTCCAGGGCCCGCTGCTCGCGTTCACCGTGCACACCCTGCATGTAATAGGGATCCAGCCGGAGGTACGGGTCCCGCTGCGAGCCGAAGAGGACCGCGACCGGCTCGGGGGACCGCAGGGCGCTGTCCACCCGCTCGGCGCTGCGCCGCATCAGCTCGGCCGCTTCCGGATCCTCCTGGCCGCCCGCGACCTGGTTCTGCGGACGGTGCGAGTCATCCGGAAGGATCTTGAAACGCTCCTCCGCCAGGGCTTCGCGCGTCACGTCGTCGAGCCGCACGTCGGCGATGTCGGCGAAGGTCGTCTCCACCCCGTCGGGATTGCGCAGGCACATCAGGCCCAGGTAGTCGGTGCGCAGCGGATGGAAGGCGTCCTCGGTGTGCCAGGTGAGCGTCTCCGCGCTTCCCCAGCCGATCTGGCCGTGCTCGTGGGCACGTATCGGGAAGATGTCGTGCATGACCCGCCCGTCCTGCTGGGTGGCCCAGGCGATCGGCTCGCCGAGCAGGCAGGCGATGAGCAGGAACGGGATGTCGAGGCGCAGCGTCGCGTCCGGTGCGGCCTTGTCGCGCCAGTCCGGCGGGGTGGGTCCGAGCGCCGCGTCGTCGACGGGCAGGCCGGACACGACCACCACGCCCGACGGCTCGGTCAGCTTGAAGTCGACCAGCGCCGTCCGCAGGGCGCGGGGCAACTCGTGCGCGTAGACCGGGGCGGCCCGGTGCAGCGCGGGATCCTCGATGGACGAGAAGCGCCCCGCGACCTCCGCGGTGATTTTCTCGATCGCGGCGATGTCCTCGTCGCGCAACTGCAGCTTCAGCATCATCGTCCTCCGTTGTCGGTGGTCAGGAGCGCGCCGGCGGTCACGCGGCCGACGGCCGGGGCAGCGCGAGACGGCGCAGGGTCGGGCTGGAGGTGACGCCGGTGGCGACGACCACCAGCAGCGCGGACGCGCCCAGAATGCTCAGGGAGCCGTCCCGGGTGGCGGTGGCCAGCACACCGGCGGTGACGGGGCCGGCCGTGGCGGCCAGTTCGGAGCCGGTACCGACCAGACCGGACAGGCGTCCGCGCAAGCCGTCGGGCACGGCCGCCAGCTGGCAGGTGATCACGGCGGTGCTCCCGACCGGCATGGCCATCGCGGCCACGCCCAGCAGGATGCCGAGCGGCACGCCGCGCGGTGCGTACGCCATGGCGCCCGCGACGGCGGCGAAGACCCAGGTCGAGCCGATGACGAGCACCGCCGGCGACAGTGCCGCCGCGTGCAGCCGGTTGGCGGCCAGGGCGCCGGCCAAGCCGCCCGCGCCGAAGCACGTCATCATCAGGCCCATCTGCCCGGGCGCGACGCCGTCCTCGCCCGACACGATGAGGACGAGCACGACCAGGGTGTGGAACGAGAGGTTCACGCCGACGATCCAGGCCATCGTCGCCCGTATGGTGCGCATCCGCAGCAGCGGCCCGAACCCGCCGGGCCGGGGCGCGGCGGCCGCCGCGGTTGCCTCACCGGCCGAGGGCCCGGCGGCACGGCGCGGCAGGTGCAGCGCCGCCAGTGCCCCGAACGACACCGCGAGCACCGACGTGTTCAGCGCGAACGGCAGCACCTCGTGCAGCCCGAACGTGAAGCCGGCCAGCGCAGGACCGATCAGCAGCGCGGCGAACGGCCGGGCCGCGTTGCCCGCCAGCGCTTGGGGCAACTGGTGCTCCGGTACGACCTGGGGCAGGGCCGCGTTCTCGGCCGGTACGAAGACGCCGGCGGCCGCCCCTTCGACGACCGCTACGAGCAGGATCTGCCACAGCGGGCAGGTGCCCAGCAGGACGGTGACGGCGACACCGAGCATCGCCGCCGTACGGATGCTCTGGGCCAGCACCATCACCCGCTTGCGGTGTACACGGTCGGCCAGCGCTCCGGCGGGCAGGCTGACGAGCGTACGGGCGCCGGCGAGCACCGCGGCGACGCCGGAGACCGCGGCCGCCGAGCCCCCGTGGGCGAGCACGAGCAGCGGGAACGCGATGTACGCGATCTCGGCGGCCATCTCGGACAGGAACATGCCGGACCAGAGGATGCGGTAGTTCCGGTTGCGCGACAGGGATGCGGTCATGCCGTGCCTTTCCCGCGTGACGGCAGCGGACGTCACCGAGTCTCCCGGCGGCGGGGCGGCCATCGCCACGAAGTTGCCCCGTGGACGAAACTCCGAGGCCAGCCGCGTCCCGTCCCCGGCGTAGCCCACGGCCTGCGCATTGTCGGCACGGTTCAAGTTCGTGGAGGACAGCCGTGCACGCGTCGATAGTGGAGCGCTGAGTCGTGTCCGGCACCGGCACGGCAGCGAGCCACTACGGAACGGAGTCCCTTATGACTTCCGCGACAGCGACGGCTTCCCCGGAACAAGAGGCGTCCCCGCCGCCGGACCGGCCGACCCCCGTGCCGTGGCGGCCGGTGTCGCTGACCGCCGCCGCGATGACGGTGTGCCTGCTGGCGCTGGCCACCCGGCACGGTTACCACGTGGACGAGCTGTACACCCGGGTGGCGAGCCGCCATCTCGCGTGGGGCTACATCGACCAGCCGCCGCTCGTGGCGCTCGTCGCGAAGGCCGAGACGGCGGTGTTCGGGGACAACCTCTTCGGCTTCCGCGTGGTGCCGGCGCTGCTGGCCTCCGTCGCCGTGCTGCTCGCCCCGCTGATCGCCCGCGAACTGGGCGGCGGCTCCCGGGCGCAGACACTCGCGGCGTGCATGGCGTTCGCCTCGGGCGTGGTCATGTTCACCGGCCACATCATGGGCACGAACAACTGGGACGAGCTGTCCTGGGTCACGGTGTCCTGGCTGCTGATCCGGATGGTGCGCACCCGCGACACCCGGCTGTGGTGGGCGATCGGCGTCGTGGTCGGCGTCGGCCTCACCGCGAAGTACCTGCTGGTTCTCCTGCTCCTCTGCCTCGGGGCCGCGCTGCTGGTGTCCGGTCCGCGGTGGGTCTTCCGGACCTGGCGTTTCCCGGCCGCCGTCGGCGTGGCCGTGGCCATCGCCTCGCCGGTGCTGATCTGGCAGATCACGCACGGCCTGCCCCAACTGGAGATGAGCGCCGCGCTGTCCAAGGCGCTGGAGACCCTGTCCCGCAGCACCTTCGTCCCGATGCAGCTCCTCCTCGTCGGCATCTTCCTGAGCCCGGTGTGGATCGCCGGGCTGGTCGCGCTGCTGCGCCGTCCCGAGTGGCGGGCCTACCGGTTCGTCGGCTGGTCGTACCTGCTGATGGTGGTCCTGCTGCTGGCCGTGGGCGGGCAGGGCGCCTACACGACCTCGCTGCAGTACGTCCTCCTCGCCGCGGGGGCCGTGGTCGTCGACCGGTGGGCGCGCAGCGTCAAGCGGTTCGCGGTGATCGGCGGGCTGACCGGGCTCAACGCGGTGAGCTGCGCGATCCTGCTGCTGCCGACGCTCCCGATCGACGCGTACGCGGGCAACGCCGTCCTCAGCAGCGCGGCCATCACGCAGTTCGACCAGGCCGGCTGGCCCGCGATGACCCGGCAGGTGGGCGCCATCTACCACTCGCTGCCGCCGGACGAGCAGGCCCACACCGTCATTTACGGCAACCACTACGGCCAGGCCGGCGCGATCGACAAGTGGGGGCCGCAGTACGGGCTGCCGAAGGCGTACAGCGGCCACAACTCGTACGCCGACTTCGGCCGGCCCGGCGAGGACAAGACGACCGTGATCACCATCGGCGTGGACTCGAAGCAGTTCGGCAAGCTCTTCCAGTCGTGCGAGAAGCGCGGCGCGTACGAGAACGACCTGCCCGTGTCCGACGACGGCCAGAAGTTCATGGTGTGCCGTGGCCCGCTGAAGCCCTGGTCACAACTGTGGGAGGAGCTGCGGTGGATCGGCTTCCAGTGCCCGTACACGGCCAAGGCGGTCACGGCCGACAGCGCCAAGGGGTGCGACTGAACCGGTGCGGCAGAGCACCGCGTCGGCCCGGCCGGCCCCGGTATTCAGTGAGCGGCCGCCCACTGTGGTTCCCGGGTCGTCGCGGTGCTGGACACCCCGGCCGATTCCCGGGACCTGGTCACCGCCGGTCCGCTTCACCCGGCTGATCGACGGTGATCGAGAGCGTGCAGTCCGCGGCCAGCCGCAGAACGTCGCCGTCCCGCAGGGGCGTCCGCGCACCGGGGCTGACCGGGCTGCTGTTCACGAAGGTGCCGTTGGTGGAGTGCTCGTCCCGCACCCATGCGGTGCCGTCCGGTTCCAGACCGACGGTCGCGTGCTGACGGGAGACGTTGTCGTGGCGTTCCAGCAGGCTGTGCGTCGTGTAGGCGGCCGGAGCGCGGCCGAGGAGCAGCGTGCTGCCCGGCGTCACGGTGCGCTCCACCGCCCCGAACCGGATCCGCAGGACGGTGGTGGGCACATCGTGGCGGGTCGCCTGCACGTCCGCGGCCCGCTCGCCGGAGCCGGCGGTCCGGGACGGGCGCGGCTCGTCCAGCATCCGCTGGCAGGCCACGCACACCTGATTGGCCGGCACCGGAACCGGGGCCCCGCAGTGCGGGCAGACCCGGGGCTGCCCCTCCTCGGCCGGATCGCCCTCGCCCACCGCCCCCGAGGTCTCCGGCCCGGCCGCCGGCGGGTGCGGGGGCTGCCCGGGCAGGGGGTACCGGGCGACGGCGGGACGGCTGAGGTTCCCGGAGCATCCCCGGCAGACGAGATCGTCCTCCTCCGCCTCCAGGCCGCAGGACAGACAGATCAGCTGCGCCATGACACCTCTTCCAGGGTGATGCCGGCCGAGCGGAGCCGGGAGCCCAGGCGGTCCATGTCGCCCCGGCGGGGTACGCCGATGAACCAGATGCGGCCGTCGGCCACCGCGACCTGCATGGGCGGTGCCGAGTCGACGGAGCCGGTCCCCTCGTACCGCTCGCGCCCGAGATCGGTCAGCGCGGTCAGGCGCTGGTTGCTCGAACCTCTCCAGCGCAGTCCCGGAGTGTTGAGGTGCTCGACGTACGGGCCGGTGATCACCGCGTCGCACTGGCGGAGGAGCGGGGCGTGCTCCCTCTCCAGCCGGGCGAGGGAGTACCCGCTGTAGACGAGCACGTCCAGGGGCGCGGGCCGCTCGCGGCGCCAGGCGCGGACCCACTCCAGGAGCGCCGCGAGTGCCTCCGGCTGCTGGAACGGCTCTCCTCCCGAGACGGTGATCCCGTCGAGCGGATCGGGCAGACCGGAAAGCCAGGCCTGGAGTGCCGCGAGGTCCACGAGCGTGCCCGGGTCGGCCGTCCAGGTGTCCTGGGAGACGCAGCCGGCACACCCGATCGTGCAGCCTTGCGTCCAGATGCCCGCCCGGGTCCCGGGGCCCAGCGAGGTCACCGGGTAGTGCGCCTTGTTCAGCATCAGCTCGACGGGGCGGGGAGCGGCGGGGGAGTCCGTCATGCCAGCTCCACGGAGACGATATCGCCCTCGCGCCGCAGGCGGGTCACCCGGACGTGTGCGCCGGCCGCCGAGCCGCGGTCGAACAGGGCCCGGGCGAGGGGATTGACGAACTGCGATTCCAGGGCCATGCCGATGCCCCGGCCGCCCATGTGCGGATTGCCGGTGCAGGACTTCTGCAGTGCGGCCCGGGCCTCGGGGTCCACCTCCAGGACGATGCGCTGTTCCTCGTGGACCCTGGAGATGATGTTGTCGAGCTGGAGGCCGAAGATGCGGGTGGCCGCCTCGTGGTCGATGAAGTTGAACACCACGATGTTGTCCCCGAAGCGGTTGAGCAGCTCGGGCCGGCCGAGGACCCGGGTGAAGTGGTCGCTGATCGCCGCTTTCACGCGCTCCTCGATCTCGTCGTACGGCATGTCGGGGTGGACGTGGGGCACGAGCCGGCCGCTGCCGTCGTCCACGTTCATACCGAGGTTGGAGGTGAACACGAGGACGGACTCGGTGAAGTGCACCGTCGAGCCGCGCCCGTCCGTCAGCCGGCCGTCTTCGAGGATCTGCAGGAACTTGTCCAGGATCCGCGGATGGGCCTTCTCGATCTCGTCGAAGAGGATCACCCGGAACGGCTGTTGCCGCACCGCGTTGGTCAGTTCGCCGCCCGCCTCGAAGCCGACGTACCCGGGCGGTGCCCCGATCAGCCGGTCCCCGGCGTGCTCCGCGGAGAACTCGCTCATGTCGAACCGCAGATAGGCG
This sequence comes from Streptomyces sp. NPDC027672, assembly GCF_055566335.1. NCBI lineage: Bacteria > Bacillati > Actinomycetota > Actinomycetes > Kitasatosporales > Streptomycetaceae > Streptomyces > Streptomyces sp. NPDC027672. The sequence continues at coordinate 90,886 of NZ_JBVHSO010000005.1, forward strand.
GACTCGTCCGCGAAGACCAACGACGAGACGGCCTTGGCCAGTTCGGTCTTGCCGACGCCCGTGGGGCCGGCGAAGAACAGCACGCCGCGCGGCCGGGTGGAGGACGTGGACTGCTGCGCGCCGGACAGCCCGAGGGCTGCCCGCTTCAGGATGTCGAGGGTCTTGGTGACGGCCTGCGGCTGTCCGACGACGCGCCGCGGGATCGAGTGCTGGCCGTCCGTGATCCGTCTGCGGAGGTACTCCCGCTTCCAGGGGTTGTCCATGACGCCGAGTTTGTAGATGCGGATCGCGTCCGGAAGCTCCGTCATCGTCAGGCCGCGGTCCCGGGCCAGCCGCGTGACCTCGATCATCGCCTGCAGAGTGAGTCCGTCCGTCTGGGCCGCGAACGCGTCGCACACCTCGGACGCCTGTGGGTCGGCGCCGAGGTCCGTGACGCCGAAGAGCTTCATCAGCAGGCGCGCGGTGGCCTGCCGGTCGCCCAGATCCGGAACCGGGACCCCGATGGACCGCACCTGGTCGTTGGCCGACGTGAGCCAGGCCGGCAGATCGCCCTCACGGTCCGCCAGCCAGATCACCGGGTTGTAGAGCGGGGTCGTACGTCCGCTCGGCGCACCCACCGGAACGGCGGTCCGGGAGAGCCCGGCACAGAACCTGAAGAAGCTCCGCTCGTTCGGCTCCATGTCCGTCGCGCTGCGCGCGATGCGGGAGGCGTCGTCGATCGCCAGCGCCGCCCGGACCGGCTGTGCGGGGCGGGCCAGTTCGGCCATCAGGCCGCGCAGGGTCTCCAGCGAGGGACGTGTTCCCGGCCGGGGGAACCGGGGAAGCAGCCGGGCCACGGCCGCCTCGGCCCGACCGGCCTCCTCGGCCGTGGCACCGGCCGGCAGGTGCACCCGGAGGCCGTCGACGGGGTCGTGCACGAGCAGGAACGCGTATCCGTTCGTACGGAGCGTCTCCCAGAGCAGGTCGGGCAAGGACAGCAGACGGGGGCGTGCGTCGGCGGACTCCCGGAACAGGAAGCTGTCATGGCGGTTCCCCCACAGCACGAACTGCGAGTGCACGGGAAGAGTCGCCTCGAACTCCCTGACGAACGACGGCCCCGCCGGCGCCGATCCGTCGGAGGCGCGGGTGCGGTCCGTCGGGCGGGTCACCGGTCACTCTCCCGGTGCCTGGGCCGGGCCCGCGTGTCCGGGGCGACCGGGGAGACGGCCAGGGGCACGGGAACCTGTCCGGGCGGGACCGCGACCTGGACGTCCGTGCTCAGCCCCGCCTGGGCGAGGCGGCCCCGCAGTTCATGGAAGTCCTGACACCACTGTTCCTCTCGTTCGACGTCGGTGTGCGCGGCGTCGTCGTCGCCTCCGGCAACGGTGCGCACCACCGCGGTACGTAGCTGACCGCTCTGCTGGTCGACCACCAGGTTGACCGCGTGCTCGGGCCATTCACTCCGTGACAGGCGCAGGGTGCCGTCGGCGACGGTGAGCGTCTCGAATCCCTGGCTGACCTGGTAGCCGAGGTCGGTGAGGGCGTCGGCCACCGTGTTGACCACGTACTGCTGCTCGGCTTCCGCTTCGGCCGCGGCCTGGCAGTCGGCCACGCGCCGGCGCAGCGGCTCGTCGAGGGTACGGCGGCCGGCCACGACCTCCGTGAGCAGGGCCCGCACCGGGTCCGCGTCCGCTGCCCGGGCGTCCTGGAGGTCGTGCAGGAGCGCGATCGCTTCGCCGGCCTCGCGTCGCCCGGCCTCCGCGGCGGCATTGGCACGCTGGACCCGGAGCCTCGTCTCGGTCAGCCAGGTGCGTGCTTCGTCGGCGGTGGCCGCCTCGGCCACCCGCGCGGCGGCCTGCCGAGCCTCCGCCCGGTGGCCCTCGTCGCAGTCCGGGAGGAGGCGCGACAGGACCCGGGTCAGGGTCTGTCCGACATCCTCGCGCGCGGCTGTGTCCTCTGCGTCCTCGGTGTCCTCTGCGTACGCCGCGAACAGCTCGGCGGCGTCGGTCAGACGGCGCTCGGCGGTGTGCCCGGTCACGCTGGAGAACAGAGCGGCCGCGACGGCGCGAGCGGCCTGTTCCCGCAGTTCCCGCTCCGCGGCGGCCAGCGCGCGGTCGGCCTCGGCGCACCAGGCTTCCAGCCGGGACGTGGACTGCGTGCCGATCTGCAAGGGCTCGGGAGGCGTCACGACGATGGCGGCACCGTACTGCTCCCTGAGGTCCTGGCAGGACACGGAGAGGGCCGTGATGCGAGCGTTGCGTGTCTTCACCCCGCGTACCGCCGCGTCCCGGGCGGCCGCGGCCTGGAGGGCTGCCTCGCGGGCGGCTTCCGCACGGCGTCGCGTGGCCTCGCGCACCGCGGCGTCTCGTGCGGCCGCGCGCAACGCCGCGGCGGTGAGGGACCGGTCACGCCGGTACGTCGTGCATTTGGGCCCGCTCATCGCTCCCCCAGAGGCTGGGTCCGCTGTGCCTGGTGCGCTGTGCGCCCCTCCCGGTAGCGGACGAAGGTCCAGAGCCCGTACCCCGCCGCGACCACGAGGGGAACCGGTGACCACACCCGCAGGGTGACGATCACCCAGGTCACGGTGCCGATGGCCATATACAGGAGGCAGCCCCCGCCCAGGACCTTCGTGCGCCTGCGCATGGGCCACAGATGCGTTGCCAGGGTGTGCCGCCGGCCGGGCAGGCCGCGGAAGATGCCGGCGAGGCGGGACTGCAGGGACCACCGCGGGTGGTAGACCTGTCCCAGCTTCGCCGCCAGCACCAGTTCGCAGGCGAGCGGGACACCGCAGATCACCGTGGCGGCCGGGATGAACCGCTGCAGGAAGTCCCCGTCGCCGATCAGGGTTCCCAGCAGCAGCGGCACACCGACGGGCAGGGCGAACAGCAGGGCCACCCCGCCGAGGGCGCGCAGCACCGCCTCCCGGGTGCCGGACCGGCCGCGGTCCCCGGGGTCCTGCCACTCGGGTGGATGATCCGTCGCCGCGGCTGCGTGCGCGCGGCGCAGCTCCTCCAGGCGGCGGGCTTCGGCGACAGCCGTCGGCAGCGTGCGCGTGGCTGCCAGGTGACGGACGGGGTCGCCGCCCTCGGCCAGCAGCGCGTCGAACCAGCCGGTCTTGCCGCGTACGGGCGCCGCGGCGGCTTCGATCCGCTGTCGTAGCGCCCGGGCCCATTCCGGGGACACCGCGATGGCCAGCGCCTCCACGCGGATCTCGGCGCCCATGAGCTCTTTGCGGATCCTGGACGGCAGCGCGGCCGACTCCCGCAGCCGTTCCCACCGGGCATGCAGATCACGCCAACGACGGTCTACGCCGGCGAGCTGGTGAGCGCCTTCGCCGAACGTCGCAAGGGTGGCGAGCAGGTCGCGGGTGTACAACTCGTCGACGAGCCCGCGTGCGGTCCGGCGCCCGGCCTCGTCGTGGGCGGACGAGGCGTGTTCGGCGAGGGTGAGCAGATCGTCGGGGAGCAGGCGCTTGCCGCGGTACACGGGTGGCATCGTCGGATCGAGCCAGTGCAGCAGGCGCAGCAGCTTCACGTCCGGCGGGTCGGTTCCCGGGAGGTGGAGGTCGATCAGGTCCACGAGGTCTTCGACGTCGTCGCGGTCGGGATCCTCGAACTGCGCCAGCCAGGTGCGCAGTTGGCGCCAGCCCTGGCTGGGGTCGTCCCGGTCTCCCATGGACACGAAGAACCGGCGTGCGGCGGTCTCCCAGTCCGCTGCCAGTGCCCGGGCCAGTGCCCTTCTCTCGGTGTACTTCACCCCGTGGAACCGCAGGGGCCTGAGACCGGTGGCGCTCACCGGTTCGGTGCCGGGAGCCGGTGGCTCCTCCGCCACCTCCGGGGTGCCGCCGTCGAGCCACCCGCGCACCTCGGCGGCACCCCACCGCCGGACCGGGTCCCTGACCAGCAGCCCCCTGCACAGCAGCCGTAACCGTTCGTCCGCCACATCCGAGACATCGACCGGCCGAGTCGCCAGATGATGCCGGACGGCCTGCTCCGACAGGTCCCGGAACGGTGAGCGGCCGGTGGCCAGTTGCCGGGTGATCATCCCCACCGCCCACCAGTCCTGTGCACCGGACACCTCCGCGCCGAACACGTACTCCGGTGCCGAATACGCCAGCGTCCCGAACACGCGTTGCGTGAACCGGGACGTCGCGTCCAGGGACTTGCTCACACCGAAGTCCGCCAGCGCCAGTTCCAGTGGTTCCCTCCGGCGCAGGAGCACGTTGGACGGTTTCAGATCGCCGTGCACGATCCCCGCCGCGTGCAACTGCCCGACCGCCTCCGTCAACTGGGAGACGAGCCCGGACAGGACAGCCGGCGACAGTACGGTCCCAGCCCCGACCAGGTCCTCCAGCGACCCTCCGGGGAGATACTCCGACACCTCGAAGTCGCGCCCGTCCGAGAACCCCGTCTCGACCACCCGCACCACATGGCCGGTGTCCAGTCCCCGCAACCGCTCCCAGACCTCGGGAGCGACCCGCACCCCGCTGCGGTACACCTTCGCGACGAACTCGCCCCCCGCCGCGTCGCGGACCAGCAGCACATCCGCCTCTCGCCCCTGGTGCGGCAACTCCCGGACCACCACGAACCGTTCGGCCAGCACCGACGGTAAGCGCAGCAGAGCGGAGGGACCACCACCGTCGTCACGACGCGTCACAGCGGCATCAGGTGCCCCACGGTCGGCACCGGCATCATCACGACGCGTCACAGCAGTTGGCAGGGCCCACTCCTCCACGCCGGCCTCCCTCCCCCGCGCAGGATGTTACTTCGCATCGGGTCGGCCGGCCGTGCGATGGAGGGATTCCGGCCAGGTCAGTCCCGTCGCTCGCCGACGCCGTCGAAGAACGCGAGGATCTGCCGGTTCACCTCCTCCGGTTGCTCCAGGTACCCGTAGTGACCCGCGTGGTCGATCAGCCGGTAGACGGCGCCGGGGATGGCGCGCGCCACCTCGGCGACCAGGTGCGGGGGCGTGACGAGGTCGTCCGCGAAGCCGAGGACCAGGCACGGCGTGGTGATCGCGGCGTAGGCCGCGAGGCGACCGGGGTCCGGCGCGATGGCGAGCTGGTGCCGTAGTCCGGGGCCGGTCGACTGCGACTGCTCGAACACCGGGAGCCAGTCGGACACCGCGAGGTCGTCGTCGAGCGTGTGCGGGGACAGGTTCAGCATCGCCTGCCGGGCCGCGTGATAGCGGCGCGGCAGCGTGATGCCGGAATCCAGCAGCTCGATCTCGGCCCGGGCGGCGGCCGCGCGCAGGCGGTCGTCGCGGCCGCGGGTGGCCATCAGCACGGCGGCGGTGGCCAGATCGGGCCGGGTCAGCAGCAGCTCCTGCACCACGTGCGCGCCGAGCGACGTGCCCACCAGGCGGCACGGCCCGGCCCCCAGGTGCTCGATGAGCCCGGCCAGGTCGGCTGCGAGATCGCCGACCGTCAACCCCGCCTCGGCGGGGTCGCTGGGGGGCACACCCCGGGAGTCGTACGTGATCACTCGATAGCCGGACGCGGTGAGCGCCGGCACCTGGTACAGATGCCAGGTCCGGCCGCGACCGCCGGAGCCCATGACCAGGACGACCGGCTCCCCGCCTGCGCCGCCGTCGGGTACGGGGTCGTCGTAGTGCAGCCGGATGCCGCCGACGGTCGCGACACCCATCAGCGCGAGGCCATGCGGTCGGCCAGGCTCTTCGGGCGCATGTCGGTCCAGTGCTCCTCGACGTACGCGAGGCAGGTGTCGCGGTCCGTGTCGGGCAGCGCGACCGACCACCCCTCGGGGACGGCGGCGAAAGCGGGCCAGAGCGAATGCTGGCCTTCCTCGTTGACCAGCACCTTGAAGGTCGCGTCAGGGTCGTCGAACGGGTTCGTCATGTGCTGCTCCTTCCGGGAGGGGTTTCAGGCGAGTGCCTGGCCGGAGACGAGTGTCTCGGCGTATCCGAACACGTGACCACGGCCGACCGAGACCGGCCGCAGCGAGGCGAAGTCCGCGTCCAGGACGTCGAACATCTCGAGACTCGCGTCGCCCGACCACACCTCGGAGAACTCGACTCCGGTGACGGTCGAGGTCACCAGCTCCACGGGCGGCTGCTCACCGGCGAGCCAGGGCGACTGGACCCGGCTGTGCACCAGCGGCACGGTGTGCAGCGCCGGCGGTTCGGCGGCCGGGCCGGTCACGTGCACCGAGGCGTGGGCGATGCGGCGGCCTCCGGCCGCGGCGGTGCCGTGATAGGCGCCCGCGGCAGAGCCCAGGGGCCCCGCTTTGCCGACGCGCATCGGCCGGGTCTGATGCACCTCGCCGAACTGCTTCGGCATTCCCTGCACCCAGCCGCGCAGCAGCGGCACGGGCTGGTCGACCCAGGCGTAAGGGCACCGGGCCAGGGGGCGGCCGCGGTACTCGCAGCCGAGCAGGATCAGGAACTCGCTGAACTGGCTGGCCCCCGGGTCGGCGAGTTCGGTGCCCGGCTCCGAGCACCACTGCCAGTGCGCGAAGACCGCGGCGGCCTGCCCCGGATCGGCGCCGGGGTCGAGCTCGGGCGGGAGGAACAGCGCCGCCGCCGCGGGATCCACGTGGTAGTCGACCATGACGATCTCGCCGGAGAAGTGCCACGGCGGGGGAGTGAGCGTGGCCGACGTACCGGACGGGGAGAGCGGAAGGCTGTAGCCGCGCAGGCTGCTGGCGACGGAAGTGGTCATCGAGGTGTTTCCTCCGTTCTCCAGGCGGCGGCGAGCCGCGCGGCCGCCTCCGCCAGACGGTCGGGCGGGTTGAGGCTGTACGCGAGGCGCAGATGAGTGCCGACCGCGCTGCCGAAGCGGGAGCCCGGTGCCACCGCGACGCCTGCCCGGCCGGCCGCGGCGAGCAGCGCCGCCTCGCTGCGCCGCGGGTCGAAGGTCAGCCAGACGAAGAAGCCGCCGGCCGGACGGCTGACGGTCACCGACTCGTCCAGGCCGGACCGCAGGGCGGCCACGAGCGCCTCGCGCCGCAGCCGGAGCTGCCCACGCAGCCACGCCAGGCGCCGTTCGTAGCGGCCGTCCCCCATCAGCATGGACACGGCCAGCGAGGTCAGATGGTTGAGCGCGCCGCCACTGACCAGTTGTCCGCGCCCGGCCAGCGTGTCGATCAGGCCGGGTCCCGCCTCCAGCCAGCCCAGCCGCAGGCCCGGCCCGAGTGTCTTGGCGAACGACCCGAGCCGGATCACCCCCCGGCGCGCGGCCAGCGCGGCGAGCGAGGGCGGCGGGGCGGGGCGGTCCAGGCCCAGTTCCGTGTACGCGTCGTCCTCCACGATCGGCACGCCGTGCCGGGCGGCGACGGCGAGCAGCTCCCGGCGGCGCTGTACGCCCGCGACCGTGCCGGTCGGGTTGTGGAAGGTCGGCGTCAGATAGACGAACGCCACGTCGTCGCCGTGGGACAGGGCCCGGTCCAGGGCCTCGGGCCGTACGCCCTCGCCGTCGGCGTCCACTTCCCGCAGGCGCAGACCGTGGTCCGTCATGATGCTCCGGCCCAGGTCGTAGCACGTACGCTCGACCACGGCGAACCGGCCGGGCCGCCCCAGTACGGTGCACAGCAAGGTCAGCGCCTGGGAGCTGCCGGCGGTGACCATGATCTCCTCGGCCGTGCAGCCGTGCCGGGCGGCCAGCGAGGCGCGCAGTGGCTCGGCTCCGGCGTTCGCGCCGTAACTGAGCGCCGCGGGGCCGAACATGGTGAGGGCCTCCGCGTAGAGCGGCAGCACCTCGTCGACCGCCAGCAGAGCCGGTTCGAGGTAGCCGGGCCCGAGGTCGATGACGCCGGGCGGGGAGACGGCCTGCACCACTCCCGCACGCCACCACCGGGCCTGCGGAAGCGGGGAGACGGTCGTGTCCGGTCGCACCATCAGCCCCGCAGCTCCGGCACGCCCAGCAGGGCCGAGCGCAGCACCCGCGCGCCCGCGAGCAGGGTGGGGGAGTTCCGGGACAGGGCCAGGCGCAGCATCCGCTCGCCCTCGCGCGGCCTCGCCCAGTGGAACTTCTGGCAGGGCAGCACGTAGAGGTTCTGCGAGCGGACCGCCGACCAGACGTCCATGCCCAGCCGCGAGCCGACGTGCAGGCGCTCCACGCTGACCCGGGCCCGGTCGTCGACGAAACCGATGTCCGGCACGTCCGCCAACTCGGCACGCACCAGGGCCCGGTGGTCGGCGATCGTGCGCTGCAACTCGGCCAGGCCGCCGTCCGCCCCGTCGTCGGCGAACCGCTTCACCATGAGCAGGATCAGCGGCGAGGTGCCCAGCAGGATGTCCGAGTGGACCTTCTCGACCGGCAGGTCCACGTTGGCCGAGCGGACCAGCCAGCCGATCTTGAGTTCGAGCGTGGGCCACAGCTTGCCGGTGTCCTCGATGACCACCCAGCGGCAGCCGCTCGCGTCGAGCACGGCGTAGTGATCGAACTGCGCGTCGGGGTCGAACCCCCGGAAGCAGGTGTCCAGGGCCAGCACCACGCCGTACTCGGCGCACTGCTCGGCGAGCCTGCGCAGGCGGGCCTCGCTCATCACCCGGCCGGTGGGGTTGTTCGGCGTGGTGATGAAGACGCACCCGACCTGTTCGAGCAGCTCCGCCGGCAGGTCCTCGTCGTGGGCCTGCTCCTCCTCCACCGGCACCAGCCGCAGGCCGACCCCGCGCAGGATGTCCGGGATGTTGTCGAACGTGGGGTGGATCAGCGCCACCGCGTCGGACGTGGTGACCAGCGAACGGGCGAGGATCTCCATGGCCAGCGAGGACGAGTAGCAGCTCAGTGTCCGGCCGGCGGCGAACGGATGACTGTGCTGGCCGAGCATGCCGAAGAACGACTCGGCGGCCTCCTGCTCGATCTCGTCCACCGGGCGCACGGCAGCCTCGGCCCACATGTCCGGCAGTTCGGCGACGATTTTGCTCTGCGCGGCCGTGAGCTGCTGGCGGGCGTGCCCGTCGGCGAGGTTCATCGAGCTGGACAGGGCGAGGGTCTCGAACTGGGTCAGGTTCTCCGCGGAGACCGTCGGCAGCATTCTGTTCACAAGCACCTCTCAAGCGAGTGTCGGGCGAAGCGTGCTTGGAGCCACGGCGATGCCGGGACTCACCGGCGCCGGGGCGCCGGGATAGGAATCGAGTGATCTCCGTCAGCAGAAGGCGAACCGGGTGAGCAGGTGCCCGGCGTCGTCCGTACGGTCACCGGACGGCAGTCCGGCTTTTCCGACGAAGCGTTTGAGGTAACCGGCGCCCTCGGTGCCGCCGGACCCCGTCATCTCCGGCAGGTAGCGGCGGCCGAACCCGTAGTGCCGGCCGCGCCAGATGTGCAGCGGCGCCTCGCTCGCCGCGAAGGCCTCGCGCACGTCGGCATCGCGGGCGCCGGCCGCGGCGTCCCGCAGGGACGTGAACGCGCGGAGCAGCGGGCTGCCGACCGGGGCCAGGTGCGCGAACCGCTGGTAGATCTCGGCCTTCCGTTCGTCGTAGCCGTACACCACCAGCTCCATCAGGTGGTAGTTGAGCGACTGGACCGCGCTGGCACTCCCCGTCGCGTCCCGGAAGCCCATGAACAGCTCCGGGGTCAGCGTGCGCAGCGCGTGGAAGACGACGTTCAAAAAGTCGGCCGCCGAGGTGAGCTGGCTCATCCGCAGGAGGTACGCGCCGCGGTCACGGCCGATGGCCTCGGTCGCGCGGCGCGCGGTCCAGCGGACGAGGAAGAAGGCGATCTCGCAGGCCTGCACGGCACGCATGAAGATGTGCTCGTCGTGCTTGTCCGACCAGCGGAATCCCGAGCACCGGTTGACCACCAGCAGGTCGCGGACCAGCACGTCGTCGTGGCCGGCGCGCCGGACCAGCCCGGCGCCCGCCATGGTGCGGTCCGGGCCGACGGGGGACCGGCCGAGGTGGTCGAGCACGGCCGTCAGACGGCGCACGCGTTCCGCGCCCTCCTCGACCGTGGTCTCGTGCCGCCCGGCCTCGCGCTCCTCCAGCGCGATCAGGTCGGTCACGAGCGCGTGCAGAAGCAGCAGGCTCGCCTCGTACGCGTCCTCCCGCCGGGCGAGGTACCAGCCGGTCACGTGCAGTCCGGTGTAGCGGTAGTACTCGGGTATGTCGAGGCGCCGGCTGAACGGCCGGGTCAGCAGCCGCAGGATCTCGTTCTCCTCGGTGTCCGGCCCGGCCACGGCCGCGTCGTACTGCTCGGACAGCCGAAGGACCTCCTCCTCGGGCAGTTCGGCGAGGGGCGTGGCGTGCAGCCGGGCAGCCAGCTCGGCGCAGCGGACGGGCAGTTCCCGCGCGGGGACGGGAGCGACGGCGGGTACGGCGCTCACCGCCCGGACCCGCTCTCGGCCCGCCGGCCGATGATCAGATGCTTGTCGCCGCCGGAGCGCCGGACCGTGCCGTCCACGAAGCCGGCACGACGCAGCAGGCCCAGGTACTCGGTCGCCGTGCGGTGCCGGCCCCGGGTCTCGACGTGCATGGAGAGGTTCATGACGGCCGTGGCGAGGGGGCCGCCGCGGTCTTCGTCGAAGAGCCGTTCCATGACGAGGACCCGGCCGCCGGGGAGACAGGCGTCGTACGCCTTGCGCAGCAACGTCGCACAGGTCTCGTCGTCCCAGTCGGACAGGATGTAGCCGAAGGCGAGGCAGTCGCCGGCCGGCAACGAGTCGTGGAAGAAGTCGCCGGCCGCGAAGTCCAGCCGGTCTCCCACCTTGTGCTCGGCGGCTCGTGCGGCCAGGTGCGGACGGACCTGGGGGAGGTCGAACACGGTCGCGCGCAGTTGTGGGCAGGCGTGCAGGGCGGCCACCGAGAAGGGTCCGCTCGCTCCGCCCACGTCGATCAGCCGCCGGGCGTCGCTCAGGCCGGCCAGGGCCACGAGTTCGTGCGAGACGTGATGGCTGAGGCCCCACATCGCGTTCAGGAACCGGCCCACCGACTCGTCGTCGCGGTAGAGGGCCTCGAACGGAGCCGGCGTGTCCCGGTCGCTCTCGGCCTTGCCCGCGCGCAGGTAGCCGCTCAGCCGTCCGAACTGCTCGGAGGTGTCGCTGATCAGATGGTCGACGAACCCCATCAGGTAACGGGGGTCCTCGCGGTCGACGTACGGCCGTACGCCCGCCGCGAGCGCGTACCGATCGCCGTCCGCGTCGAGGACGCCGAAGGACGACAGCACCAGCAGGAGCCGCTCGAGGGTGTCCTCGTCGACGGCCAGGGCTGCCGCGATCTTCCCGGCGCTGTCGCCGCTGTGCCGTATCAGGTGCGCGAAGACGCCCTGTCCGTCCGCGACTCGCAGAGCGTGCGTGGCGTACATTCCGTAGACGGCGCGTTCCAGATTCGCAGGAATCATTTTTTCGCTGCCCATCGCTGCAAGGGAATTGTCAAGCGCTGTCGTCCCACCCGGCGGTGAGGAATCCTCCGGGGCGTCGAGAAGTATTTCGGCGTGCCCGACGGTTCGGCCATCTTGTTGACCGCAGAGCGAAACCCGCAGTTCAGAGCCGCCTGCCGGACGGCGCACCCCAGGGCACACCCCACGGCACCCCCGTCCACGTCGGCTCGCTTGGTGACGGCGCTGCCCGGCCCTCGCCGCGCCCAGTCGTTACCGGCAGAAGGGTGTATATCAGGCGTAAATATCCAGTCGGGCAGCCGATCGGGAAAGCCGTGGCCGAAAAGAGAGGCGTGCGGGCGAAAGCCGTTACTCCTGCCTTCGAGGTGCGGCTCGAAAACGTTTCTTCCTTGGGGCAGGGTTGATCGGGGAGGGCGTCGGCGTTACCGTCCCAGGAAACGGGGAAAGGGTGTGAAGTGGCTGGCGGGTCTGCTCTCTTACTGGAATCCGTGACGAAAATCTACGGTTCCGGCCGTAACGCGGTCACAGCCTTGGACGACGTGACGATGAGGGTGCCGCGCGGGACGTTCCTCGCGATCATGGGTCCCTCCGGCTCGGGGAAAAGCACGTTCCTGCACTGCTCGGCAGGTCTCGACAAACCCACGAAGGGCGGCGTCACCCTCGGCGACACCCGCCTGGCCGGCCTGAACGAGGAGCAGCTCACCGAACTCCGCCGGGAACGGGTCGGGTTCGTCTTCCAGGCGTACAACCTGCTCGACTCGCTCACCATCGCCGACAACGTGGGCCTGCCGTTCCGGCTGGCCGACGCCCCGATCCCCACCGACCGGATACACGCCGAACTGGCGCACGTCGGGCTCGCCGACATGGGGGACCGTTACCCCGGGCAGCTCTCCGGCGGTCAGCGGCAGCGCGTCGCCATCGCCCGCGCCCTCATCACGAGACCCGACGTCATCTTCGCCGACGAGCCGACGGGCGCGCTCGACACCCGCACCGGCCGGCAGGTCCTGCAACTGCTGCGGGGGGTCGTCGACCGGACCGGCCAGACCGTGGTGATGGTGACCCACGACCCGGTCGCCGCCTCACACGCGGACGCGGTGACCTTCCTGGCCGACGGCCGCCTGGCCGGCGAACTCGTCGGGCCCACGCCCGAGCGGGTGGCCGACCGGATGACCAGGCTGGGTGAGTGGTGAGCCGCAAGAGCAAGGCGGAGGCGGCGGATCCGCCGGCCGCCAGGAAGGCGAAGAAGAAGGTCCGCACGCTGTCACGCCGGAACCTCTCGCTGGCCTGGAGCACGATCCGCGGCCGCAAGGGCGGCTTCGCGGCGGTGCTGATCGCCGTCGCGGTCGGCTCCGCCGTGATCACCGCGTGCGGTGTGCTGCTGGAGACCGGCATCAGCTCCGGAGTCGCCGCCGAACGGTACGACCGCGCGGCCGTGGTCGTCGGCGGCACCCAGACCATGCCCGTCGAGGGCGACACGGACCCCCGGCTCTCCGAACGGGTCAGGCTGCCCGCCGGCACGGTCGCGAAGGTCGCTGCGGTCAAGGGCGTCGAGACCGCGGTCGGGGACGTCAGCGTCCGTACGGCCGTGCTGAAGCAGGACGCCGTCCTCGGCGGACCGCCCGTGTACGGGCACGGCTGGTCCGCCTCGGTGCTGGCACCGTTCACGCTGCGCTCGGGCACCCGGCCGCAGACGGCCGGCGACGTCGTGCTCGACGGCGACCTCGCCCGGCGAGCCGGAGCCGCCCCGGGAGACAAGGTCACGCTGGTGACCGGATCGGAACCGAGGGCGTACCGGGTCAGCGGCGTCGCCGAGCCCGGGACCGCGCTCGACCGGCAGTCCGCGGTCTTCTTCACCGACGACCAGGCGGCACGGCTCTACGGCACCTCCGACGAGATCGACGCGGTGGGTGTGCTGGCCTCGAAGGGGACCGACGCGGGCGACCTCGCCGGCCGGATCAAGAAGGCCGTGCCCGGCGTGGTCACGTACACCGGCGAGGACCGCAGCGATGTCGAGACGCTCGACGTCGGGCAGATGCGGGCGTTCGTCATCGAGATCGCCAGTGCGTTCGGCGCCACCATGATCCTGCTCGTGATCATCGTGGTCTCCGGCACGCTGGCCCTGTCGGTGCAGCAGCGCCGCCGCGAGCTGGCCCTGCTGCGGGCCGTCGGCGCCACCCCCCGGCAGGTGCTGCGCATGATCGGCGGCGAGGCCGTGCTGGTCGGCGGGACCGGCGCCGTGCTCGGCGCCGTCCCCGGCATCCTGCTCGCCAAGCTGCTGCACGCCGTGTTCACGGCGGCCGGCACGCTGCCGTCCGGCTTCTCGCTGGTGATCACACCGCTGCCCGTGCTGTGCGCCCTGCTGATCTGTGTCCTCGCGGCCCGGATCGGCGGCTGGCTCGCGGCCCGGCGCGCGGCCAAGGTCAGTCCCGTCGAGGCGCTCGGCGACGTGGCCGTGGAATCGAGGAAGCTGGGCTGGTTCCGGCTCTCGCTCGGTGCGCTGCTCGTGCCCGGGGGCCTGGCCGCCGCGATCGTGCTGCCGATCGCGCTGCCCGGCGAGTCCGCCATCGACGGCGCCGCCAGTTCCGCCCTGGTCCTGGTGATCGCCGTCGGCCTGCTCGGACCCAGGCTGTTCGGCGGCGTCGTGACGCTGCTCGGCCGTCGCCCGGGCAACGCCACCCGGTTCCTCGCCCTCGCCAACTCCCGGGCCCGGGCCCGCCGGCTCAGCGCCGCCACGACCCCGCTGATCATGGGCGTGACCATGGCGTCCGCACAGCTCTTCAGCGGCACGACGCTCGCCGCCGCCGCACACGACCAGGCCGTCGACGGCGTGATCGCCGACCATGTGGTGACCTCCGCGAGCACGGGGATCTCACCCGGCCTGGCCGCGGAGCTGCGGGGCGTCCCCGGTGTCCGCACGGTCGGCCCGGTCGCCCGGACCTCGACGATCCTCACCTGGCCCGACGGCGACAGCATCCAGTACCGGCTCTCCACGGCCCAGGGCGTCGACCCCGCGGCCGTACCGGACACCCTGGACCTGGACGTGCTGCGCGGCGACCTCGGTGGTCTCACCGGGTCCACGGTCGCCCTCAGCCGCCTCGTCGCCGGCACCGTCGGCGTCGACGTGGGCGGCCGTGTCGACGTGCACCTCGGCGACGGCACCGTCGAAAAGGCCAAGGTCGTCGCGGTCTACGAGAACGGGCTCGGCTTCGGCGACGTCACCCTGCCCCACGACGTGGTCATCGCGCACACCACCGACCACCTCGACCAGTGGCTGATGGTCAACTCCAGCCGGGAGGCGGACCTGACCGCGGCGCTGAAGCCGTACCCGACGCTGGGCGTGCGCGACGCCGGGGCGGTCACCGCCGCACCGACCGACGACGCGAGCGGCGGGGGGACCAGCCTCGTGCTCAACGCCGTCCTGCTCGGCTATCTCGCCATCGCCGTCGTCAACACACTGGTCATGGCGACGATCTCACGCCGGCGCGAGTTCGCCCTGCTGCGCCTCGTCGGCACCCGCACCAGCCAGGTCCGGTCGATGATGCGCCAGGAGGCGGGCATCATCGTGCTCTGCGCGGTCGTCGTCGGCACGCTGGCCGCGCTGCCGGCGCTGATCGGGATGAGCTACGCGATACGCCACTCGGTGTTCCCGTCCATACCGCCCCTGATGTACCTCGGCATCGTGGTCGCGGCCGCGGTGATCGCCTGGCCCGCCGTGATGCTGCCGGCCCGGCTCGCACTGCGGCCGCCGGCCGTGGAGGCGATCGCACGGCCCGAGTGACGTACGACCGCCGGCGCAGGTGAGGCGTGGCTTCGGCCACGCCTCACCTGTTTCGCGCACCCCCCCGCGGGACCGGCAGCCGAACGGGCAGTTTCCTCACCGCTCAACTACGTGGAGCCGGTACGCCCGCGCGCGCCAAGCTCGACCGTCCACTATCCGCGCGCCACGTGTGTCTCTAGTGAAGGGCCGAGCATGCCCCACGGTTTCGACAACGCACCCGCCGCTCCGGAGAACCGGGCTCTTCCCCACCTCATAGCCGCGCATGCCCGGCAGCAACCCGACGCGCCCGCCGTCGTCGAGGCCGGCACGACCCTCACCTACCGCGAGCTGGACGAACGCGCCAACCACCTGGCCCACCGCCTCGTCTGCGCCGGAGTGACCGCCGAGTCGCGGGTCGGCATGCTGACGGGCCGCTCGGGCCACTCGGCCGAGACCGTCGTCGCCCTGCTCGCCGTACTCAAGGCGGGCGGGGCCTACGTACCGCTGCACGAGAGCTACCCCGACGACCGGATCCGCTGGATGCTCTCCGAGACCGACGCGGTCGCGCTGATCGCCGACCGGTCGACCGCCGGCCGGGCGGCGACCGCCGGCACGCCCGTGCTCCTCGCGGACGGCGCGGACACGGGCCGCCGCGCCGACGCCCCGCAGATGATCCTGGACGAGGAGCAGCTCGCTTACGTCATGCACACCTCCGGCTCGACCGGCCGGCCCAAGGGCGTGTCCATCACCCACCGCAACATCATGGCGCTGGCCCGGGAACCCCGTATGCGCGCCTCGTTCGGCCGCAGCGCGCTGTTCATCGCGCCGCTCGGTTTCGACCTCTCCACCCTCGAAGTCTGGCTGCCGCTGCTCAACGGAGGCCGTCTGGTCATCGGGCCCGGGGAGCTGACCCCGCCGGGGCTGGCCGCACTCGTCGCGGAGCACCGCCTCGAAGCGGTCTTCCTGACCGCGACGCTGTTCCGGCTCTTCGCCGAGGAGCAGCCCGGCTGCTTCGCGGGGCTGCGCGAGGTGTGGGCCGGCGGCGAAGCCCCGTCGGCGACCGCCGTGGAACGGGTGCGGAGCGCCTGCCCGGGCATCACGCTCGTCAACGGGTACGGCCCGACCGAGTCCACGGTCTTCGCCACCTCGCACCGCACGGCACCGGACGAGGAACACGTCCGGGCCACCGTCATCGGCACGGCCCTCGACGACACCGAGACGTACGTGCTCGACGAGCGGCTGCGCCCCGTGGCACCCGGTGGCACGGGAGAGCTCTACCTCGGCGGCGACAGCACGGGCCGCGGCTACTTCGGACGCCCCGCGCTGACCGCCGAACGCTTCGTGGCCGACCCGTTCACGCCCGGCAGCCGCCTCTACCGCACCGGCGACTGGGTGCGCCTGACCGAGGACGGCCTCATCGACTTCCTCGGCCGTACCGACCACCAGGTCAAGATGCGGGGGTTCCGGATCGAGCTGGGCGAGATCGAGGCCGCGCTGCGCGACTGCCCCGGCGTCACCGACGCCGTGGTGGTGGTGCGCGAGAGCGGCCCGACGCGCAGCATCGTCGCGTATCCGACCGGACCGAGCCCCCTCGCCGCACGCGAGCTGCTCGACCAGGTGGCCGGACGCCTGCCGGGCTACATGCTGCCCGCGCGCGTCGTCTGGATGGACCGGCTGCCCGTCAACGCCAACGGCAAGGTGGACCGGTCCGCGCTGCCCGAGCCCCCGGCCGACGACGCCGAGGCGTACCGCGCGCCGCGCACGGACACCGAGCGCGCCCTCGCCACGATCTGGGCCGAGACCCTCGGAGCCGAACGGATCGGTGTGCGGAACGACTTCTTCGCCCTGGGCGGCGACTCCATCCTGGCCATGAGGATCGTCGCGCGGGCGCGGGCCGGAGGGCTCAGGGTGAGCACAGCCGACGTCTTCCACCACCGGACGGTCGAGGCGCTGGCCGACGCGGCGACGCCTCTCGACAACGTCCCCGCGGTACCGCACGGCTCGCCGCCGGCGGACAGCTACCCCCTGACCTCCATGCAGAGCGGCATGCTCTTCGACGCCCTCATGCTCGACGACCCGTCGCTGCACCTGGTCCAGTTCGTCGTCCGGCTCGGCGACGTCACCGACCCCGGGCGTCTCGGCCGGGCCTGGCAGGAGGCCGCACAACGCCACGCGGTGCTCCGGACCGAGCTCCGCTGGGCCGACGTCGAGGAGCCCGTGCAACTGGTCAGGGACGAGGTCACGCTGCCGGTGAGCCGGCTCGACTGGAGCGCCGTACCGGAGACGGAGCACCCCGCGCGGCTGCGGGAACTGCTCGACGCCGACCGCGCCGCCGGCCTCGACCTCACCAGGGCGCCGTTGAGCCGGGTCACCCTCGTGCGGCTCGGCCCCGACTCCGTCCAGCTCGTCTGGTCGATGCACCACGTGCTCACCGACGGGTGGAGCGCCGGGGAACTGCTCCAGGACGTGCTCGGGGCGTACCGCGGCGAGCCGGTGCGGAGACGGCCGCCGTTCCAGGACTTCGTGCACTGGCTCGCGGACCAGGACCTGGCCGCCGCCGACGCCTACTGGCGCGGCCGGTTGGCCGGCTTCACCACGCCGGTCTCCGTGCCCGGCGACCGACAGCCGCCCGAGGGCCACCGTCCCGCGGCCAGACAGGCGGTGCAGGTGACGGTTCCGCGGGAGACGGCCGCGCGGGTCTCGGCGTACGCCCGGCGCACCGGGCTGACCTCCAACACCCTGGTCCAGGCGGCCTGGGCGATCCTGCTGGCGCGTCTGAGCGGCGAACGCGACGTCTGCTTCGGCACGAGCACGGCGGTACGGCCGGCGGACCTGCCCGACGTCGAGTCGATGGTCGGCATGATGATCAACACCCAGCCCGTCCGGGTCCGGGTGGACGACGACGCGCACACCCGGTCCTGGCTCGCGGAGCTGCAACGCGAGCAGGCGGTGGCGCGGGAGTTCGGCCACGCTCCGCTGAACCGCGTGCAGTCCTTCGCCGACACGGCGCCCGGCACCGCGCTGTTCCACACCGTCGTCGTCTTCCAGAACTATCCGCTCGACCGGACCATGATCCGCGCGTTCGACGTCGAGTTCGCCACGAACTACCCCCTGGCGCTGAGCGTGTTCCCGGACGAGTCGCTGTCCATGCGACTGCTCTACGACGAGACGGTCTTCGAGCCGGCCACCGTGGAGCGGACCGCCGCGCGTCTGATCACGGTGCTGGACGCACTGGCCGCCGGCTCCGCGCCGAGCGTCGGCGACGTGACCGCGCTGACCGGTGCCGAGCGGGAACTCGTCCTCGGCGAGTGGGGCGTGGCCGCTCCCTCCGAGTACTCCATCGAGCGGCGCATGCACCGGATCATCAGCGAACGCGCCGCCCGATGGCCGGACACCGTCGCGATCGAGCGCGGCGAGCACCGGCTCACCTACGCGGAGGTCGAGGAGCGCTCCAACCGGCTCGCCCACCACCTGACCGGCCTCGGCGTCGGCGCGGACGTGATGGTCGGCGTGTCCGTCGAGCGCGGCCCGGACCTGGTCGTCGGCGTCCTCGGCGCCCTCAAGGCAGGCGGCGCGTACGTGCCGATCGACCCCGACTACCCCGCCGCGCGCACCGCCGCGATCCTGGCGGAGGCGCGCCCGGCAGTGGTGCTCACCCACACCCGCCACCGCGGCCTCTTCGCGGGCACGACGACCCCGCTCGTGCTGCTCGACGCGGACTGGCCCGCCATCGCCACCCGGCCGGCGACCGCCCCGCCCGACCACGGCAGCCCCCGCGATCTGCTGTACACCGTCTACACCTCGGGCTCGACCGGGAAGCCCAAAGGCACCATGGTCGAGCACCGCTCCATGGTCAACACCGTCGAGGCCGTCGTTCCCCTGCACGTGCGCCCCGGCAGCCGGATCTACCAGCTCTCCCCGATGAGCTTCGACGCCGCCTCACTCGTCCTGTTCAGCACGCTCGCGGGAGGCGCCACCCTGGTCGCCCCCGCGACCACCGGGACCTACGGCGGCGCCGAACTCATCGAGCAACTGCGGGAGGCCGATGTCAGCGCGGTCACCGGGCCGCCGACCGTCCTGCCGGCGCTCGACCCGGCGGCGCTCCCGCACCTCGACTCCATCCTGTGCGGCGGCGAGGTCCTCACCCCGGACCTCGCCGCCTCGTGGTCACCCGGACGCCGTCTGCTCAACGGGTACGGTCCCAGCGAATGCGCGGTCGCCGCGACGCTGTTCGCCGTGGAGCCCGGCGTCCGGTACGACCACGTGCCGATCGGCAGGCCGATCGCCAACACCAGTGTCCACGTCCTCGACGACCGGCTGCGCCTTGTGCCCCCCGGCGTCACGGGCGAGCTGTACCTCGGCGGCGACGGCGTGGGCCGCGGTTACATCGGGCGGCCCGGTCTGACCGCGGAGCGCTTCGTGGCCGACCCGTTCGGCGAGCCGGGCGCCCGCCTGTACCGCACCGGCGACCTGGTGCGCTGGAACCCGGACGGCACGCTGGTGTTCGCCGGCCGGACGGACGACCAGGTCAAGATCCGCGGTTTCCGGGTGGAGCCGCGCGAGGTGGAGCACGTACTGCTGCGGCACGAGGCGGTGGCCGAGGCAGCGGTCGTCGTGCAGGCCGACGGCGCCGGCAAGCGGCTCGTCGCGTACGTGGTACCGCGTACCGGCGTGCCGGCGGACGAGCTGCGCGCACACGTCGCCCGGCACGTGCCCGCGTACATGGTCCCGGCTGCCGTGGTGCCGCTGGCGGAGCTGCCGGTCAACCGCAACGGCAAGCTGGACCGGGCGGCGCTGCCCGTGGCGCGCGTCCGTCCGGACGAGGAGTCGTACGTGGCGCCGGCCGACCCGACCGAGGAAGCCCTCTGCCGGATCTGGGGCGAGGTACTGGCCGTGCCCCGGGTGGGCACACACGACAGCTTCTTCGACCTCGGCGGCGACTCGATCAACGCGATGCGCCTGGCCGTCCGCCTGCGCGCGGCGTTCGGCGTGCCGGTCTCCCCGAGAGATCTTTTCGAGCACCGTCGGGTGAGCGACCTCGCCGGAGTGGTCCGAGAGCGCGTCTTCGCGAGCCTCGCCGCCGTGTCCGGCGCCGCGGCTCCCGGCCGGATCTGACCCAGGGAGGAACGCAAGTGACCCAGCTCGACGAGAAGTTCGCGTCCGTACCGGCACACCTCCGGGCGGAGCTGCTGCGCCGCCTCGCCGGCGAGTCCGCGCCCGAGGACCTGCCGATCCCGACCGCCCCGCGCGACGGCCTGCCGCCGATGTCGTCGGCGCAGGAACGGCTCTGGTTCCTGGCCGAACTGGAACCGGACAGCGCCGAGTACAACGCGCTCCGCGCGCTGCGGCTGCGGGGCTGCCTCGATGCCGCGGCGCTCACCGCCGCGCTCGACCAGGTCGTGCGTCGGCACGAGATGCTGCGCACCACCTTCGACGCGGTCGACGGCCGGGGCGTCCAGGTCGTGCACGAGCACACCGGCCAGGCGTTGCCGACCGTCGACGTGTCGGGGCCCGATGCCGAGACCACGGTCGAGCGCTTCCTCGCGACGGAGATGAACACGCCGTACGACCTGCGCCGCGGACCGCTGCTGCGGGCCACCCTGCTGCGCGTGGACGCCGGCGAGCACGTGCTGGTACTGGCCATGCACCACATCGTCTGCGACGGCTGGTCGACCGGTCGGCTCCTCGGCGAGCTGGCCGCCGCCTACGAGGCCGCGGTCGCCGGCGTCGCGGCGGGCCTGCCGCCCGTGCCCGTGCAGTACGCCGACTACGCCCTCTGGGAGCGCGAGCGGTCCGCCGCGCTCGACGAGCAGCTCGACTACTGGCGCGGCCGGCTCGCGGGGATGCGCACGGCCGACCTGCCCACCGACCGGCCGCGGCCGGCCGTCCGTACGTCCGCGGGCGCCATCCTGCCGGTGGAGATACCCGCCGACGTGCTGGGCCGGCTGCGGAAGCTGAGCCGTGAGCACGACGCGACGCTGTTCATGGCCCTGGTCACGGTCACGAAGGTGGTGCTGGCCCGGTACTGCGGCGAACCCGACGTGGCGGTCGGCACCGTCACCCTGGGCCGGCAGCGGCCCGAGCTGGAGAGCCTGATCGGCTTCTTCATCAACACCGTGGTGCTGCGCTCCCAGGTGGAGGAGTCGCTGTCGTTCACCGAACTGCTCGGCCGGGTGCGCGCGGGCCTGCTCGAGGCGTTCGCCCATGACGAGGTCCCGTTCCAGCGCCTCGTCGACACGCTGCGGCCCGACCGGGACGCGTCCCGGCCGCCGCTGGTGCAGGTGATGGTCAACCTCCAGAACCTGGCCGACACGGTGCCGGCCTTCCGGGGGCTGGACGTCACCGAGATCCAGCCGCCGATCGACGTGGCGAAGCTGGACCTCACGTTCGACTTCTACGAGGACGCCTCCTCGCTCACCTGCTACCTGGAATACAGCACCGACCTGTTCGACCGGGCGACCGTCGAGCGGCTCGGCGGCCACCTCGTCACCCTGCTGCGCGCGGTGTCCGAGCAGCCCACGGCCCCGCTCGCCGGTCTGTCCATGCTGCCGGCCGACGAGCTGCGGACGCTCACCGTCGACTGGCAGGGCCCGGCCCTCCCGGCAGCGGACGCACCGACCCTGCACCGGATCTTCGACGAGCAGGCGGCGCGGACACCCGCCGCCGTCGCGGTGAGCGACGGCAGCCGGCGGCTCACCTTCGCCGAGCTGGCCGCGCGGGCCAACCGGCTCGCGCACCACCTCGTCGCGGTCGGCGTCCGCCCCGGAGTGCTGACCGGTGTCTGCCTCGACCGCGGCGTGGACGCGATGGTCGCGCTGCTGGCGGTGCTCAAGGCCGGTGGCGCCTTCGTGCCGCTCGACCCCGGCCACCCCGCACAACGGCTGGCCCTGGTGCTCGGCGATGCCGCGGCGCCGGTGCTGATCACGGACTCGGCCGCGGTGGGCGAAGGCGCCTGGACCACCGTCCGCCTCGACACCGACCAGGACACGATCGCCCGCCACCCGGCCACGCCGCCCCCCACGGCCGCCGGGCCGGACGACCTCGCGTACGTCGTCTACACCTCCGGCTCGACGGGCCGCCCGAAGGGCGTGATGGTCAGCCACCGCAACGCCGTCCACATGATGCGCGCCTGGGACGCCCGCTACGGCCTGACCGGGCTGCGAGGCCGCTGCCTGTCGGTGTCCAGCCTCGCCGTGGACCTGTTCCTCGGCGACTTCCTGATGACCGCGATGTACGGCGGCGAGATGGTGATCTGCCCGGCGGAGGTGATCACCGATCCGCCCGCACTGGCCGAGCTGATCACCACGGTCCGCCCGCAACTGCTGGTGACCACCCCGTCGCTGGCCAAGGCGGTCGCCCAGGAGCTGTCCTGGGCCGGCGGCCGGGCGGACTCGCTGCGCGTCCTCGCGGTCGGTTCGGAAGCGTGGCTGGCCGACGACGCGGCCGCGGTCCTCGAAGTCCTTTCCCCCGACGCCGTCGTCACGAACAACTACGGTGCCACCGAGACCACCGTGGACTCCACGACATACCGGGTGCGCCCCGGCGGTCCGGGCGGCCCGGCGGTCGTGCCGGTCGGCCGGCCGCTGGGCAACACCCGGACGTACGTGCTCGACGACCGCCTGCGTCCCGTTCCCGTCGGTGTGCCCGGCGAGATCCACATCGGCGGTGACGGGGTGGCACAAGGGTATTGGAACCGGCCCGAGCTGACCGCGCAGCGCTTCCTGGACGACCCGTTCACCGGTGGGCGGCTCTACCGCACGGGCGACATCGGGCGCTGGCGGCCCGACGGCGACCTGGAGTACCTCGGCCGCGCGGACGACCAGGTCAAGGTGCGCGGCTTCCGGGTGGAACTCGGCGAGGTCGAGGCCGCCATGCTGCGCCACCCCGGCATCGCCGCCGCGGCCGCCGCGGTACGAGCCGACACGGCCGGCCGCGCCCGGCTCGTCGGGTACCTGGTCGCGGACGGTGCCGCGCCCACACTCACCGAGCTGCGCGCGTTCCTCGCGGGGATCGTGCCCGACCCGGCGATACCCTCCGCGCTCGTCGTCCTCGACCAGCTTCCGATGACACCGAGCGGCACCCTCGACCGCAAGGCGCTGCCGGCCCCGGCGATCACCGACCACGCCGCCGTACACCACGTGGCGCCGCGCGACCAGACCGAGTCCCGACTGGCGGCCATCTGGGCGGAAGTGCTGGGCCTGCCACCCGGCACGGTCGGCGTCGGCGACAACTTCTTCGCACTCGGTGGCGACTCGATCGTGGGGCTGCAGGTCGTGTCGAGGGCGCGGCGGGCCGGCCTGTACCTGACCGCAAAGCAGATCTTCCGGCACCAGACCGTCGCCGATCTCGCCGCCGTCGTCCAGACCATGGATCAGCCGGCGCCGCAGGCCGCCGCCGCGGTCGGGGACGTGCCGCTCACCCCCGTGCAGCGCTGGTACTTCGAGCAGTACCCCGAAGGTGCCGTCCACTTCAACCAGTCGATGTTCGTGGAGCTCGCGCCCGGCACCGGTCCGGCCGCCCTGCGCACGGCGGTGACGGCGCTGCTCGGCCACCACGACGCGCTGCGGCTGCGCGCCGTCCTCGCCGACGGCGCCTGGCAGCAGCACTGCGCGAGCACCGAAACGGGCGAGCCGTTCCGCACGGTCGATCTGTCCGGCCTCGACCGTCCCGCCCGCGAGCGGGCGGTCCGCGAGGCGGTCACGGCGGCGCAGACCGGCTTCCGGCTCGACGCCGGGCCCCTGCTGAGCGCGGTGCTCTTCTCCGGCGCACCCGAACCCGACCGGCTGTTCCTCGCGGCGCACCACCTCGTCGTCGACGGGGTCACCTGGCGCGTGCTGCTCTCCGATCTGGAACTCGCCTACGAGCAGGCGGCGCGGGACCTGCCGGTCAGCCTCCCGGAGAAGTCGACCGGCTTCCGGGACTGGGCCAGGCGGCTGACCGAGGCGGTTGCGTCCGGCCGCTTCGACAGCGAGCGGCCGTACTGGCAGGCCGTGGAGGCCGCGTCCGCCGCCTGCCCGCCGCTGCCGGTCAGCCGCACGGCACCGGACACGCTCGCGCACGCCCGTACGGTCGAGGCCGGTCTCGATGCCGAGCTGACCCGCGCGTTGCTGCGGGACGTACCGGCGGCGTACCGGACCCGGATCAACGACGTGCTGCTGACCGCGCTCGCGGCGGTGCTGGCCGACTGGACGGGCGGCGACGCCGTCGCGGTCGAGCTGGAGGGCCACGGCCGCGAGAACCTCTTCGACGACGTCGACCTGTCCCGCACGGCGGGCTGGTTCACCACGCTCTTCCCCGTGGTGCTGCCCGTCCCGGCCGAGGACTGGGGGACCCGGCTCAAGACCGTCAAGGAGACCCTGCGAGCGGTCCCCGAGGCCGGCATCGGGTACGGCGCCCTGCGCTATCTGACCAAGGAAGCCGGGCTGGGCGGCGGACGCTGCCAGGTGGGCTTCAACTACCACGGCCACTTCGACGTGACCACCGGCGACGGCCTGCTGCGCCGCTGGCGGCCCAGTCCGGCACCGGACCGCAGCGCAGACCTGGCCCGCCCGAACCTGCTGGAGATCACCGGGATGGTCCGGGACGGCCGGCTCGCGTTCTCCTGGGAGTACTCGGCGGCGCTGCACGACGAGGAGACCATCGCGGGCCTCGCGGCGCGGTTCACCGCCGCGCTCGCCGACATCGTGGCGCACTGCTCCCGGGCGGGCGGCCGCACCCCGTCCGATTTCCCGCTCGCCGGGCTCGACCAGGGCGAGGTGGACCGGATCGCCGGGGACGGCCGCACGGTCGAGGACATCTACCCGCTCACGCCGATGCAGAGCGGCCTGCTGTTCCACTCGCTCGACGCGCACGAGGACGACATCTACCTCACCCACCTCCATCTCGTCCTCGACGGCGTCACCGAACCCGCTCTGCTGGCCGAGGCCTGGCAACGGGTCGTCGACCGCACACCCGTGCTGCGCACGGCGATCGTCGACGCGGAGGGCGGACGCCCCCTCCAGGTGGTCCACCGGGACGTCCGCGTGCCCGTCAGCATCGAGGACTGGTCGGAGCTGACCGAGGAACAGCAGCGGGAACGCATCCGCCGGCTGACCGTGTCCCCGGGGGAACCACTGGATCTGGCACGTCCGCCGCTGCTGCGGCTGCACGTGGCCCGGCTCTCCGCCTCCAGGGTCCACCTGCGCTGCTCGTCGCACCACCTGCTCCTCGACGGCTGGAGCTTCGCCGACCTGCTCGGCGAGGTCTTCGCGGAGCACGCCGCGCTCAGCGGACGCGAGGTCGCGCCGCCGCGCCCGCGCCGTCCGTTCCGCGAGTACGTGCGCTGGCTCGGCGAGCAGGACACCGGCGCGGCGCGGGCGTACTGGGCGGGCTTGCTCGCCGGGTTCTCCGCGCCCACCGCGCTGCCGTACGACCGGGTGCCGCTGCGCTCCCACCAGTCCCGCGACACCGGCCACATCGACCTCGCCTTCACGGCGGCGGAGACCGGGCGGCTGGAGAGCTTCGCCCGGAACACCCGGGTCACCGTCAACACGCTGATCCAGGGCGCCTGGGCCCTTCTCCTGTCCCGCTACAGCGGCGACCGGGACGTCTGCTTCGGCACCACGGTGGGCGGCCGGCCCGCCGAACTCCCGGGCTCGGACGAGATGGCCGGCCTGTTCATCAACACACTGCCCGCCCGGCCGGCCGTCTCGCCCGGCAGCGAGCTGCGCACCTGGCTGCGCGAGATCCAGGAGCAGCAGGCCGACAGCCGCCAGTACGAGTACGCGTCACTCGCCCAGGTGCGGGACTGGGCCGCGATCCCGGCGGGCACCAGCCTCTTCGACAGCTGTGTGGTCTTCGAGAACTTCCCGTACGACGAGCACGCGGCCGAGCGTCACGGACTGGCGGTACGGTCGCTGGCCGGCCTGGAGACGTCGAACTTCCCGCTCACCTGCGTGGCGCACCTGATGGACGGACTGCACCTGCGGCTCGGCTACGACCCGCGACTGTTCGACGACGCCACCGCGCGCCGGTTCGCCGATCATCTGCTGGGCATGCTCGACGCGATGGCGGGGGCGGCACCCGGCACCAGACTGCGGGACCTGCCGATGGTCCGCGGCGCCGAACACGACCGGCTGGTCAAGGAGTTCAACGGCACACCGTCCGGCTATCCCGGCCAGTGCCTGCACGAACTCTTCCGGGTGGTCGCGCGCCGGCACCCCGACCGGCCCGCGGTCGTCGCCGGCGACACCCGGCTCACCTATGCCGAGCTGGACGCCCGCTCCGACCGGCTCGCCCACCACCTCGCCGACCGCGGTGTCGGTCCGGAGGTGCCGGTGGGCATCTGCCTGCCGGGCGGCGCCGAGATGATCACCGCCATGCTCGGCGTCCTGAAGGCGGGCGGCGCGTACGTGCCGCTCGATCCCGGGTACCCGCCCGAGCGCCTCGCCTATCTGTTCCGCGACTCGGGCGTGCGGCTGCTGCTCACCAGCGCCGCGCTGGCGCCCGGCCTGCCGCCGACCGGCGCCGAGGTGCTGCTGACCGACGATCTGCGGCCGGGCCCCGCCGTCGGGCCGCCGCCCTCGGCGACCGTCCCGGACAACCTCGCCGTGCTCGTCTACACCTCGGGCTCGACCGGCACGCCCAAGGCCAGCATGGTCACCCACCGCGGCCTCGTCCGGCTCGTGCACGCCGCCGGCGAGCACACCTTCGGGGACGCCGCCACGATCGCCCAGCACCACTCGATCTCGTTCGACGCCGCGCAGAACGAGCTGTGGCAGGCACTCCTGAGCGGCGCGTGCCTGGCCGTGCGACCAGGCGACTTCCGCTCGGTGGACGAACTCGACGCGTTCCTGCGCGACCACGAGGTGCAGGCCATGTCCTTCTCGGCGGGGTTCTTCCACGCCGTCGCCGACACCGACCCGGGCATCCTCGCGGGGCTGCACAAGGTCGTCGTCGGCGGCGAGGCGCTGTCCGCAGCGCACTGCGCACGCGTCCTCGACCGGCTGCCCGGCCTGCGGATCGTCAACGCGTACGGGCCCACCGAGTGCTCGGTGACCGCGACCTGCTTCCCGGTCGAGCGCGACGGGCCGCCCGAAGGCACCGTTCCGGTCGGCCGGCCCAGCGCGGACGCCCGGGTCTACCTGCTCGACCGGGACCTGAACGTGGTGCCGGTGGGCGTGACCGGGGAGGCGTACCTCGCCGGGGACGGCGTGTGCCGCGGGTACCGGAACCGGCCCGCGATGACCGCCGAACGCTTCGTACCGGACCTGTTCGGACCACCCGGTGCCCGGATGTACCGCACCGGCGACCTGATGCGCTGGCGTCCCGACGGCACGCTGGAGTTCGTCGGCCGGACCGACGACCAGGTGAAGCTGCGCGGCTACCGCATCGAACTCGGCGAGATCGAGCAGGCGCTCGCCGGGCACCCGGACGTGGCCGGCGCGGCCGTCATCCTCCGTGAGGACCAGCCGGGCCGCCGCCGTCTCGTCGGGTACGTGGTCTCGGAGCAGGACCCGGCCGCACTGGCCGCACTCACCTCGTACCTCGCCGCCCGCCTCCCCGAGTACATGGTCCCCGCCGCGCTCGTCCGGCTGGAGCGGATGCCGCTCACCGCGCACGGCAAGGTCGACCGCCGCGCCCTGCCGGAGCCCGCGACCGCGGCGGCCGGCCGGGCCGCGGTGGAGCCCCGTACGCCCGACGAACGGACGATGGCCGCGATCTGGGCGGAAGTGCTCGGGGTGGAGCGCGTCGGGGTCACCGACGACTTCTTCGACCTCGGCGGCGACTCGATCCTCAGCATCCAGGTCGTGTTCAGGAGCCGCCGGGCGGGACTGCAGGTCTCCTCCAGCGACCTGTTCCGTCACCCGACCGTCGAACAGCTCGTCGCCGCCGCAGGCCGGGACCGCCGGGTCGCCGCGACCCAGGAGGCCGAGACCGGCGAGGTGCCGCTCACCCCGATCCAGCACGAGTTCTTCGCGCGCACCACGGTCGCCCCGCACCACCTCGCCCAGTCGGTCCACGTCGAGCTCGCGGCGGACACCGACGAGACGGCGCTGCGGGCCGCGCTCACGGCGGTCGTCGCCCACCACGACGCCTTGCGGATGCGGTACACGCGCGACGAGCGGGGCCGCTGGTCCCAGCGCAACGCCGCAGCCGAGACCGGCGAACTGTTCGAGCGCCACGACCTCTCACGGCTGTCCGACAAGGAACTGCACCCGGCCATGGACCGGCTCGCCGCGGCGGCCGACACGGGTCTCGACCTGGCGGCCGGGCCGCTGCTGAGAGCGGTCCTCTTCGACCTCGGGCCGGACCGGCGGGCGCACCTGCACCTGACCGTGCACCACCTGGTGATCGACGCGGTGTCGTGGCGGATCCTCAACCACGACCTGGACCTCGCGTACCGCCAGGCGCTCGACGGCAAGGCGATCGACCTGGGAGCGAAGACCTCCTCGTTCCGGCAGTGGGCCACGCGGCTCGCGGCGCATGCGGCCGGCGGCGGCTTCGCCGATCAGGCCGCGCACTGGGACGCGGTGCCCGAGGCGGCACCGCTGCCGGCCGACGGCCCCGGACCGAACGTGGTGTCGTCGCGGCGGATCGTGCCCGTACGGCTGGAACGGGACGAGACCGCGGCGCTGCTGCACGTGGCGCCGGGCAGGTTCCGCGCCCGGGCCAGCGACGTGCTGCTCTCCGCGCTGGCCTGGACGCTGTGCCGCTGGTCCAAAGACGACCGGCTGGTGATCGAGATGGAGGGCCACGGCCGTGAGGAGATCTTCGACGACGTCGACCTGTCCCGCACCGTCGGCTGGTTCACCAGCTCGTACCCCGTCGCCCTGAAGGTCCCCGGCCGGACGGACGGCGAGGCCGACTGGCCCGCCGTCGTGCGGTCGGTGCGCCGCTGCCTGCGCGCCGTCCCCGCCAACGGACTCGGCTACGGCGCTCTGCACCACCTGGCCGGGGCCGGCACCGTGCCGGCGGACCGCACGCCTCCCGCGGTGCTGTTCAACTACCACAGCCAGACCGAGGAGATCACCCGGACGGCCGGCCACTCGCTGTTCCACGCCTTCCACGAGCCGATCGGCCGGGAACAGGACGACCGGGAGCGGGTCGTGCAGGCGCTGGAGGTGGTGGGCGCGGTCGAGAGCGGCCGGCTCGGCTTCGACCTCTACTACTCGGTCAACCTGCACGAGCCCGAAACGATCGCGCGGGTCGGTACCGCCTTCGCGGCGGCGCTGCGGTCGATCGCCCGTCTCTGCGAGCCGACCCTCGGGGCGGAGGACCCACGGTGAACGATCTGCTGACGGAACTTGCCCGCCGGCACGGCGTGCCCGGTGCCCAGGCGGCGATCTGGCGCGACGGCCGCTTGCTCACCGCGGAGACCGGTGAGGAGGAGGCGGGATCGGGCAGGCCGGTGACGGTCGCGACGGCGTTCCCGCTCGGCTCGCTCACCAAGCCGTTCACCGCCACGCTCGCGGCCCTGTTGGTCGCCGACGGCGACGCGGACCTGGACGAGCCCTTGGCGGAGCAGCTGGGCGAACTGCGCGCGGGCCCGGACTGCACACTGCGGCAGGTGCTCAGCCACACCGCGGGCCTGGCGGCGAACACCGCCGAGCTGGCCTTCGGAACCACCCGCGCCGGGTGGCTCGCGCGCCACGCCTCCGAGCTGGCCGTGTACGAACCGGGCTCGGTGTTCTCCTACTCCAACCCGGGTTACGTCATCGCCGGCCGCCTGATCGAGGAGATCACCGGGCTCGACTGGGCGGAAGCCGTGCACGCGATGCTGCTGCGCCCGCTGGGGCACGATGCCGCGGCACCGGTCGCGCTGGGGCATCTCGTACGCCCGGACCTCCCGCCCCGGCCCATCCAGGCGCAGTCCGTGCCGCCGCTGGAGGACCCGGCCGCCGGCCTGCGCCTGGCCGCCCGCGACCTCGCGCTGTTCGGCGCCGCGCACCTGGGCCTCGGCCCGGGTGCGGCCCTGCTCGACTCCGCGACGGCGCGGTCGATGCGCGAGGACGTCACGGAGGGGCTCGCCGTGGGCGCCTACGGACTGGCGGACGGATGGGGCGCCGGATGGTCGCGGTACGGGACCTGGTCCGGCCATGACGGCACCGGTGACGGAGCGTGGAGCCACCTGCGCGTGCACCCGTCGACGCGGACCGTGGTGGCGCTGACCGCCAACGGCAGTACCGGCGCGCGCCTGTGGGAGTCGCTGCTCGAACGGCTCGGCGAGGCCGGCCTGGAGGCCGGTGACCATCCTCGGGACGCGATCGACGCCGAGCCCGCGCCGGCGCCGCCGGAGTGCGCCGGGCACTATGTGAACGGTGCCTGGTCCTGCCGGGTCGAGGCCGACGACGGTGCACTCCTGCTCTCGGTCGCCGGAGCGGCGCCGGTCCGCCTCCTCGTGGGCAAGGACCTCTCCTTCCGCACCCCCTCGGACGGCGGCGCCCGTACGGCGATTCCGTACCGTGGGCGGTTCCTGCGCGAAGCTGAGACCGGCGACGTCGACCGTATGCAGATCACCGGGAGGCTCTGCGTCCGGCAGGAATAGGACCGTTCCGAAAGCGGCGGGCCCCGTCTCGGACGGGCCCGCCGCTTCGCCGTGCGGGTCCTCCGCCGTCAGCGCGCTTCCAGATAGGTCAGCACGGCCCGGACCCTGCGGTGACCGGCGTCGGGCTCGGTGAGCTCGAACTTCGAAAAGATCTTGCCGATGTGCTTGTGCACGGCGTTGTCGGTGATGCACAGCTTCTTGGCCAAGGTGGCGTTGTCGTGCCCCTCCGCCATCAGCGCCAGGACCTCCCGCTCCCGGCGGGTGAGCGTGGACAGCGGCTGCGTCTGCCGGGCGAGCAACTGGGCCACCACGTCGGGATCGAGCGCCGTGCCGCCGGTGGACACCCGGTCGAGCGCCTCCAGGAACTCGTCGACGCGGCTGATGCGGTCCTTGAGCAGATAGCCGACGCCACCCCCGCTGCTGGAGAGCAGCTCGGCCGCGTACGTCTGCTCCACGTACTGGGACAGGACCAGGACCGGCAGGCCGGGATGGACGCGCCGGGCCTCGATCGCGGACCGGATGCCCTCGTCGCGGAACTCGGGCGGCAACCGCACGTCGACGATGGTGACCGCCGGGCGATGCCGGTCCACCGCGGCCAGGAACCCCTCGGCGTCGCCGGCGACCTCGGCCACCTCATGGCCGCAACTGGTCAGCAGGAGCTCCAGACCGGTGGCGAGCAAGACGTTGTCCTCCGCGATCACTATCCGCACGGCAGCTCCACGGTGATCGTGGTGGGGCCGCCCGCCGGGCTCAGGATCGTGAGGCAGCCGTCGAGCGCCTGCGCGCGGCCCCGGAGACCGGCCAGTCCGCTGCCGTCCTTCTCCCGGGCGCCCCCCACGCCGTTGTCGGTGACGACGATCGTCAGCACGTCCCCGGTACGCCACACTCGCAGCCCCGCCTTGGTGGCCCGGCTGTGCTTGGCCACGTTCGTCAGCGCCTCGGTGACCACGAAATAGGCGATGGTCTCGATGGCTGCCGGGATGCGGTGCACTTCGCCGATATCGATCGAGACCGGCACCCCGCCCCGAGCGGCGACGGTACGCAAGGCGCCCCCCAACCCGCGGTCGGCGAGGATGGGCGGGTAGATCCCGCGGAGCACCTCGCGCAGCTCGACCATCGCCTCCTCCGTGATGTCGGTGGCCTCGCGCAGCATCCGCGCGAGGGTGGTCAGGTCGCCGTCGAGGCACCGCCGGGCCACCGCGAGCCGCATGGCCACGGCCACCAGCCGTGCCTGGGTGCCGTCGTGCAGGTCCCGCTCGATCCGCCGCAGTTCGGCCGCGTGCGCCTCCAGCGCGTCACTGCGGGTGCGGGTCAGCGTGGTCACCCGGTCGGCGAGTCTCTGGGTCCGCGACGGCGCGAGCACGGCGAGCGTCAGGCGGGCGTACCCCGTGGCACACCACGGCAGGGCCAGGCAGCCCAAGGCGAACATGAGGTTCCCCACCGACGGACCGATGACGACCTCCCCGTACGAGCCGACCACCGGCATGTCCAGTACCGTCTGCGGGTCGTCCTTGACCGGGAACGCCCACCACAGCAGCGGTGTCACCACGACCAGCAGCGCGTTGCTGACGCAGATGACCGTGGCCAGCCCACAGGCGAGGCCCAGCGTGAGGTGCAGGACGAGCCAGTACAGATGACGGGGCAGGCCGATGCGCTGCGCGCGGACCGGGCGCCCCAGTAATCGACCGGCTCGCTGCCGGTGCCATTCCGCCCACGACTGACGCATGCTCGGATGACAGAGCAGTACGAACGACAGAAGGCTCATGGCCGCGGTGCTGAATCCCGCGAGCAGATAGACGGTGGCCCGCACCGGAGGTGTCCGGAAACGGGTCACAAGAACAGGCCAGGACGCCCCGCGTATTACAGGAGGCTGTAGTTCCGCCCCTGCGGCAGAGGGTATGGCCTTGTGGGCACCGGAGACCATAACCTGCTGTTCAGGCCGGGTTTCCAAAACCGGGGGCGGATAGACTCGGCCTATCTTCACCGGAGTTGAACGGGGATGGCGGACGGGTTGCACAACCTGCCTCCGATGCGTTGAAAGGGACCACCATGACTGACCAGCGTCCGGCTCTGCGGCTGTGCCATGTCGGCACGGTCGGAGGCGGGGGCAGCGAGTCTGGAGCTGAGATAGAGGATGTGACCTTCGCGTGCGAGGCCGGCACCTGGACCGCGCTGGCCGGGCCGGCCGCCGCGGACAGGACCGGCGTCCTGCGGTGCGCGGCTGGACTGGACCCGGTGACCGCGGGTGAGGTCCGGCTGGCCGAAGGGCTGCGGCTCGCGCACGTCGGACTCCGGCCGTTGACGGAAGAGCTGGCGACGATCGACACGCTCGCCTCGGCGCTCGCCCGACTGCCGGCACCGGCGGCCGAACTGCTGCGGGAGGCACTGCACCGGCTGGACCTGTGGGAGGAGCGGGACACGCCCGTAGGTGCCCTGACGGAGAGTCGGCAACGCGCGGCCGCGGTCGCGATCGCGGTCGCCGACACCCCCGACGTGCTGCTCGCCGACGATCTCATCAGTGGACTTCCGCCCGCCACCGCGGCGGCGGTCCTCGACCTGCTGCGCGACCAGGTGGACCGGCACCGGCTCTGCGTCGTGGCCTCGGCCGCCGACTTGGCCTCTCTGGAACGGGCCGATGTGGTGGTGCTGCTCGCCGGGGGACGCGTGGTCGAGACACGGACGATGCCCTAGTACCGCGGCTTCGGAACACCCCGCGGCTCTCCCACCCGTGGGGTGACCGGGCCGGGTGGTGTGCCCAGCGCACGGCTGAGTTCGGCGGGCAACTCCCCTTGCAGAAGGGCCAAGCCGAGCGGGGTGAGGGTGTGCGTGGCGGTGGTGCGGTTGCGTAACGTCGTGATCAGACCCGCCTCCCGCAGTACAGTGGCCTGCTTGCTGGCGCCGGAGAGGGAGATGCCGAGCCGCTCGGACAGATCGCCGGTGGTGCCGCTCTCGGCCAGCGCGCGCAGGGCGGCCGCACGGGTGGCTCCGACGAGGGCGGCCAGCGCCCGGTCGCCCTCCTCCTCCGCTTCCTCGGGGGGCGACTCCAGGTCGTTGAGGTCCAGAGGCGTGGAGAAGACGAGTGCGGGCACACCGGACTGCCGCTCGGAGCGCACGAGCACGCAGGTCTTGTCGGGAAGGAAGACCGAAGGGCTCAGGATCAGGCCGCGCCCGTCGAGTTTGATGTCGAGGTCGAAGCTGGACGCGACCCGTAACTCCGAGGACTCCCAGGTCACCTTGGGGTGCAGACCCGCGAGCAGGAACTCGATGCCGTGCGTGATGGCCATCCGCCCGCGCATGTCACGCTCCGTCTCCAACCGGGACTGTATCCGCGACCAGTAGGGCAGGACGCCCGCAGAGCAGAACAGGAAGACCACTTGGGCGAGGCGGCGAGCCCGGGCGCGCACAGCCGAGGGCACCGCGTCCGCATCGGCTCCGTCCCGTTCGAGCAGCCACAGGAGATCGGGGATGACCCGGTGCTCGGACACGACCTCGTCTACGGCGGGAAGATCGTCGCCGAGCCGTTCGCGTACGACCTTGTGCCAACCCACACCGCTGCGTGCCCGGTCGCGTCCGAAGCGGTGAAGCGCGAAGACCGCCTCGGATACCGGGCCCAACGTGTGAACCATTCTGAGAATCTGAATGTCTTTGCTGGTGAGGTGTATGCGCAACACGGCCACCCATCCCCCAAGTAAGGCCCCCCGGGGCGCTCTAGGCGCAGGAGCCTAAGCTCGTATCGTCACCAACGACAAGGACATTCGTTCGCCAATTAACCTGGAAACTATCCGGACGTATCATAATTTAACGCTGCATCAAGAGCGGGCCTACCGCCAGTAGCCAGGCATAACCGGCTGGATATGGCCCATTGCCTGGTCCCGAGGGGGGTGCTAGGTGGGCTGGGGGCTGGTGGAGTAAGCGGGCGACCGCGGTGCCAGTGAACACTCGTATTCACCTTCCGCCGGTTTCCCGAGGAATGCCTTCGCCGGTGTAAGCCCGCGCGATAGCCAGCGGCATATGCGCAGGGAACTCCCTCAGAAGTGCCGTTGCCTGATCGTGCGAGGTGCGCGCTTGAATAGCGTCATCTTCCGCTCCAGCGGCGCAGAATCTCACCATCGCCGGGACTTATACCGTGTGGGCCCGGTCAGCCGGTGGGTGCCGGGTCCAGTCCCTGGATGGTGAGTTCGAGCAGGTGGCTGGCGTAGGCCAGGGGAGTGTCCTGGTGTTCCGTGGCCAGGGCGATGCCGGCGGTCAGGGTGACCAGGTCGCGGAAAGTGAAATCGCTCCGGACGGTCCCGTCGTCGATGGCGCGCCGCAGCAGCGGGGTGCCTGCGGCTTCCAGGATGCCCTGGCAGGTGTCGGGGGCGGCGTCCTGGACCGGTGGCTCATAGGTGAGGGCGTCGGCGAGTCCGCGCGCGGACACGGCGTAGGCGAGGAGGTCGTGCATCCAGGCCAGCAGTGCCGCGTGGCTGTCCTCGGCGGCGCTGCCGGCGCGCGCCTGTTCGGCGAGTGTCTGGACGCGCTCGTGGAAGACGGCTTCGAGCAGGGCCTGGCGGGTGGGGAAGTGCCGCCGCACGGTGGCCGAGCCGACACCCGCGACCCGGGCGATCTGTTCGACGGAGGCGTCGGCTCCGCAGGCGGCCACTTCCGCTTCGGCGGCTTCGAGGATACGGGCGTAGTTGCGGCGTGCGTCAGCGCGCTGACCGGGCATGACTCCCCTTTGCTTGCTAAGACGCCGTTTCTGATGGTGTGATCACTCGTTGAGCCGTGCATGACGGATCTGGTGGAACGGTTGGTGCCGGGCGAGTTGTGGACGCTGTTTCGGCGGGTGGTCCCGCCGACGGATGTCAGACGCCCACAGGGTGGCGGTCGCCGACGGGCAGGGGACCGTGAATGCCTGGCGGCGATCATCTTCGTCGCCACCTCGGGCTGCACCTGGCGGCAGCTGCCGCCGGTGTTCGGGCCGGCCTGGCCCACGGTCTACCGGCGCTTTGCCCAGTGGAGCCGGGACCGGGTGTGGGCCCGGCTGCACCGCGTCATCCTCGACGAACTCGGCGCCCGGGGTGAGCTGGACTGGTCGCGGTGCGCGATCGACTCCGTCAGCGTCCGGGCGGCAAAAGGGGGCCACTGACGGGACCGAATCCGACCGATCGCGGCAAGCCGGGATCGAAAATCCACCTCATCACCGACCGCAACGGCGTGCCGCTGTCGCTGGGTGTCTCCGGCGCCAACATGCACGACAGCCTCGGCCTGGAACCACTCGTGCGCGGGATCCCGCCCATCCGCTCCCGCCGCGGACCCCGCCGCCGGCGTCCGGCCAAGCTCCATGCCGACAAGGGCTACGACTACGACCACCTGCGGAAATGGCTTCGCGAGCGTCGCATCCGCCACCGCATCGCCCGCAAGGGCATCGAGTCCTCCGCGCGGCTCGGCCGGCACCGCTGGGTCGTCGAGAGAACGGTCTCCTGGCTGGCCGGATGCCGAAGGCTGCACCGCCGGTACGAGCGAAAGGCCGAGCACTTCCTGGCCTTCGTCGGCATCGCCGCAGCCCGCATCAGCTACCGCCGACTCGCCAACTGAAACGATGTCTAAGTGGTGGGCCCCGCCATATCGTAGCGGCAGGATAAACGGCGACCCCCGCCGTTTATTCCGTCGAGACGTCCGAGGAGACCCGGCCATGCCTGAAACCCCTGCTCCTGTTCTGGTGACCGGTGGCACGGGCCGCCAGGGCGGCGCGACCGCCCGTGCGCTGCTCGCCGCGCAGGCCCCCGTCCGGGCCCTGGTACGTAACCCGCACTCGGAGGAAGCCAGGGCCATCCAGGCCCTGGGCGCCGAACTGGTCACCGGCGACCTGACCGACCCCGCCTCCTTGGACCGCGCCGTCCAGGGAGTCCGCGCCGTCTTCTCGGTGCAGATGCCGCCGTTCACGGGCGACGGCTTCGACTTCGCCGGGGAACTCGCCCAGGCCGCCAACCTGATCGACGCGGCCCGGCGGGCGGGCGTGCACCAGTTCGTGCAGTCCTCCACCAGCGGGGTCGGCACACACACGCAGGCACCCGGCTGGGCAGAAGGCCGCTGGGCCTTCATGCAGCCCTACTTCGAGACCAAGCAGGCGATCCTGGACGCCGTACGCCGCGCTGACTTTCCTCGCTGGACGGTGATCAAGCCCGCGTTCTTCATGGAGAACGTCCCCGCACTCGTGCCCCACGGACCCGAAGGCGGCCTGGCCACCATCGTGCAGCCCGGCACGCAGCTCGCTCTGGTCGCGTGCGAGGACATCGGCGCGGCAGCCGCCCGCGCCGTCGCCGACCCCGACCGCTTCCATGAGGTCGAGCTGGAACTGGCCGGCGACCGCCTCACCATGCAGCAGATCGCGCAGGTCCTCTCCGAGGTGTGGAGGGTGCGGGTGACCGCCCCGTCGATGAACCTCGAGGAAGCCCTCGCGGCGGGCATGCCGGGCTGGGGTGCCGGACACGACTGGAACAACCTCGTCGCCCCGTCGGCCCACCCCGAATACGCCCGGACACTGGGCATCCCGCTGACCACGTTCGCCGACTGGGCGGACACGCATCTCACGGCGGCGTAGGCGCTGTTGCGGCCGAGGGGGTGTTGCGGCCGAGGAGGTGAGGAGGCGCCGGCACGTCGAGGCCGCCCGCATTCCGGGCGCGGGGCTCTGGCGGCCGGTAGGTGTGCTGAACCTGTGGCCAGGGGCAGTAAAGCGAGCCGCTGTGGACGGGGCAGGCAACCTGTTAATTATCGTCCAGCGGGGCGTAATTCGGCCACGATCCGTTCCGGGTTGTCTGCTCACATTCTGCGCAAGCCGGAGTGAATCGGTGAAGCCTTTTCATCCGGTGATGGCGCATCTTTACGAGAAACCCTAGTCGGTAAACCGGGCGCCCGGAACGGTTGGCGCGCATACTGGCGGATCCCTGCCGGCCTTTGCCGCATGAACGTGCCGCCGAGGCGTCATTGTTTCCTGTGTGTAAAATGATTGCTCTGCACATCTCTTTCCTCTGGTATATGCCAACGGCATTAAAAGGTCATGAGTAAGGATCGTTTCCGAGCCAGCCGCTGATAGTTTCCGATCGCATCTAACATCGCTTGACTGTCTCGTTGCCAAGTGATTGCAATGGGTATCCGTCAGGCCGTTCCGCTGCGGCGAAATCATCTGGAAACTGCAAAGGGTGCTCCCGTGTCAGACATCAGGGAAATCACTGCCCGCGTCTTCTCGCATGCCGACATCCAATCCGTCATCGACGGGACATGCCTAGCCGTCCACATCCCGCAATTCATTCCCGGTCTTGTCTTGGAGACCGTCCGGGAGAAGTTGGTGGAACATCCCGACCGGGGTGGGCTCAGTCAGGCGTCGGAGTTCCAGCGCATAGGTTTCGCGTTCTCCGAGATAAGCGACGAAGCGTCCCGTGACCGGTACTACGCGGAAGCTCGGGACAACATCCAGCGCATGCGCGATCTGTTCGCCCCGTACGCCTGCCCCAGCGACGTCCTGCGGCTGCTGCTGGAGGAGGCGTGGGGCGCCGGCGCCCATCTGCTCCAGCTCGACGGACGCAAGGCGTTCATCGGCATCTGCCGCTACCAGGACAAGGACGTCGACCTCAACCCGCACACCGACGCCCTGGAGCGGAACCTGCCCGCCGAGTCCGGTCACTCGCTCAAGGCGCAGTTGTCGGCGAACATCTACATCGACATCCCCGAGAGCGGTGGCGAACTGGAGCTGTGGGGCGTCGAGCCCACCGAGGACGAGTACGCCCGCCTGCGCGGCGAGCGTACCTGGGGCATCGACCGGGACAAGGTCGGGCCACCCCGCACCGTGATCAAACCGGCTCCCGGCGACCTCCTGCTGCTCAACCCGCGGCAGATCCACGCGGTGCGCCCGTCCGGCGACCGCCCGCGGATCACCCTGGGCCACTTCATCGGCTTCCACGGCGAAGACCGTCCGCTCCAGCTATGGAGCTGACACCGATGACCGAGTACACCGTGGACGGACGTACGAAGGCCAGTTTCGGGCAGGCCGGCAAAGAGATCGACCTGGCCGGCCGCCGGACCATCCTGCTGATCAGCGTGGGCCAGCGCTACCACGAGGGCGACAAACTCCGCGCCACCGTGGAACTGCTCAACCGCAGCGGATTCCGTCACGTCACCATCGCGGTGGCGGACACGCTGCAGCGCACCAACTATCTGGAACTGGATCCCGGGGCGGCGCGTCGTCGTGCCCTGCGTGAAGGCGACGAATGGCTGGAGCGGAACGGGAAGGTTCTCGGCCGGCTGAGTGTGCCGAATGACGTGCTCCGCTGGGACGAGGCATTGCAGGATCCCGATTATCCCCGTTTCCTCCAGCAGGTGAAAAACGCCTACCGGGATGATTCTCACTACCGCGCCGCGGTGGACGCAACGATCCGGAGATTCATCGAGCGCATGGTGGCCAGGGATCCGGACGTCGACACCGACGAGGCGTTCAAAGCCTGCCTGGCCTATCTCGTCGAGGAATGCCCCATCATCCAGCCGATGTGGGCCTACCAGGGATACGACCATGTCGTATACCCGCAGCCGATGACGGAGGCCATGGCCGAAACCCATCGGCTGTTCGTCGCCCGGGACTACCCGGGTAAGGGAGGGTGGCTCTCCCTGAAGTTCAAGAAACGGGCGGCGGCCTCTCCGGCGGCTGCCTGACTGTACACAATCAATCCGGCGTAGAGGACGCACTCTGTGACTCCAGCAACAACTGACCGTAAATGGTGGGCTTTCGCCGGTGTGGGTCTGATCAGTTTCCTCGGCTGTATCGACCTGACCATCGTGAACACCGCGGCACCGCGCATCCAGGCCGACCTGGGGGCCTCGGTGGCGGAACTGCAGCTCATCGTGAACATGTTCATCGTCGCCCTGTCGATGTTCATGGTGGCCATGGGGCGGTTGGCCGACGCGCACGGCCGCCGTCGCGTCCTCTACGCCGGTACCGTCGTCTTCGGCCTGGCCTCGCTCGGTGCCGGACTCGCTCCCGACATCGGCTGGCTGATCGTCTTCCGGTTCCTCCAGGGAGCGGCGTGCGCGATCCTGTACACGTCCACCGGTGCCATCGTGCAGAACGCCTTCCCGGCCGGGCAGCGCGGCCGGGCCATGGGCGCCCTGTACGGCGTCAACGGCTTCGGCCTCGCCATCGGCCCGCTGCTCGGCGGTGTCCTGGTGTCGGCGGAGGGCTGGCGCTGGATCTTCTGGCTCAACGTGCCGCTCGTGGCGATCGCCCTCGCCGTGTGCTCCTTCAGCGTCCGCGAGTCACGCGACGAGACGGCGACCGGCCGACTGGACTGGCCCGGTCTTGCCCTGTCCGGCCTGGGTATCCCGGCCGCTGTCCTCGCCCTCACCCTCGGCGGCACCTGGGGCTGGACCAGCCCGGCGACGCTCGGCCTCGCCGTCTTCGCCGTCGTCGCTCTCGTCGCCTTCGCCCTCGTCGAGCGCCGCAGCAGCGCCCCGCTGCTCCACCTCGGCCTGTTCCGCAAGCCGGCCTTCGTCGCGGCACTCTCCTCCGACTTCGCGCTGGCCTGTTTCTACACCACCGTGCTCTTCCTCGTCCCGCTGTACCTGAGCACGGTGCGCGGCCTGGACGGCTACGCCACCGGCGCCCTGCTGCTGCCCTGTACGGCGGTGATGGCTGTCCTGTCCCCGTTCATCGGCCGTCTGATCGACCGGTTCGGACCACGGCCACTGCTGGCGGTCGGCTTCGTCGCCTTCGCCGTCTCCGCCCTGCTCCAGACCCAGTTGACCGCCGGCACCTCCCTGACGCGGCTGGCGGTCGCACTCGTGGCGATGGGCATCGGCTGGGGCTGCGTCCTCAGCCCGGCGACGGTCTCCGCGCTGTCGGCCGTACCGGAAAGGCAAGCGGGGCTGGCCGTCGGCTCCTCGTGGACCTTCCACAACCTCGGTGGCGCGGTGGGCCTGGCCGTCTCCGTGGTCCTCTTCCGCTCCTTCGCCTCCGACCGGCTGACGACGGAGCTGGCGCGGCACCATCAAGAGGGCGGCTCCTGGACCGAATCCGTGGTCACCAACCCGGAGCACGCCACCCGGGTGCTGGCCCGGGAGACCTCCCTCGCCCCCGCTGACGTCGACCGGGTCTTCGGCGCGGTCTTCAGCCATGGCATGCAAGCCGCCATGTGGCTGCTGACCGGCGTTTCCTTCGCCGCCCTCGCCGTCATCGCGCTGCTGTCCCGCACCGCGGCCGGCCGGCCGGCGGACGAGCCGGAGAGCGTGCCGGCGGGACAGTCCGCGTAGGCGGCACGTAGGCGGAACGGAGACGCTCCCCGGGCACGCGGTGCTCCCGGGGAGCGTCGCGGCATGTCACCCGAGTGCCCCGGCAGCGAACGTCTCGGCCGGGCCCCGGTCGCTGCCGTAACTCTCAGGCGTCCTCGGCGACGTGGAGACTTAGCCGGGCGGCCACGGTGGTCAGGGACGGCCCCAGGGGGAGCGCGACGCGGGTGACGGCGTGCCGGTCACCGCGCGTCGGGTCCCGGTTGACGATCAGGACCGGTTTGCCGGCCCGGGCCGCCTCGCGGACGAAGCGGAGCCCGGACATCACGGTCAGCGAGGAGCCCAGGACCAGGAGCGAGGCAGCCTCCCGGACCAGTGCGCGGCAGTGCTCGACTCGTAGCAACGGTACGTTCTCGCCGAAGAACACCACGTCCGGCTTGAGGATGCCGCCGCAGCGCGCGCAGGGCACCACGCGGAAGTCCCCGACCTGTGCGTCGGTGAGATCGGCGTCGCCGTCCGGGTTGATGCCGGCGGCCACCGGCTCGAAGCCCGGGTTGGCTTCCTCCAGCCGCCGGGCCAGTTCCGCGCGCGGGCTGCGGTCGCCGCAGGACAGGCAGACCACCCGGTCCAGGCCCCCGTGGAGTTCCACGACGTCCTGGCTGCCGGCGGCCTGGTGCAGCCCGTCGACGTTCTGGGTGATCACACCGGAGAGCAGGCCGTGCCGCCCGAACGCGGCCACGGCCCGGTGCCCTGCGTTGGGCCTGGCACGACCGAACGTGCGCCAGCCGAGATGGCTGCGCGCCCAGTACCGGCGCCGGGCCCGGGCATCGGCGGCGAACTCCTGGTAGGTC
Source organism: Streptomyces sp. NPDC027672 (assembly GCF_055566335.1). Classification (NCBI taxonomy): domain Bacteria; kingdom Bacillati; phylum Actinomycetota; class Actinomycetes; order Kitasatosporales; family Streptomycetaceae; genus Streptomyces; species Streptomyces sp. NPDC027672. The sequence continues at coordinate 132,543 of NZ_JBVHSO010000005.1, forward strand.
ATCGGGGTGTGCCGGCTCAGGCTCCCGCCCTCGCCCCGGTAGTCGGGGATGCCCGACTCGGTGGAGATGCCCGCGCCGCTGAGCACCAGCACACCGCCGGTGCCCAGCGCCTCGACGACCGGCCCCAGGTCCGTGGTGCCCGGCGGCAGGTCCTCGGCGGGGGTCCAGCTCAGAGTGGGGCGTATCCGCATGCAGCCAGGGTACGGAACAGCCGCCATCCCTCCTCGCCGGGCAGGACGTGCTCCCTGGGCGCGGCACATCGGCGGGTTGCTCAGCACTGCCACAGGAACTTCGCGTGGCCGCACGGTGCGCAGGCGAACGCGTAGGCGCTGCCGCTGCCGCCGAAGTTCATGGCGGTGCCGTGGTCCGGCCCTTCTTCGAGCTGGACGATCAGGGGCATGGGAGCGGCGCACGAGGCGCAGGACGGGGTCTCGTCGCCCTGTAGCCAGGCGGGGCGGCCGCCCAACTGGCCGAGCACGGATGTCGTGGGCCGGCCGTGTGCCGCCGCCCACTCCTCGCGGGCCCGGCCGTAGTCCGGCGCGTCCACCCGCACCAGGCCGACCGCGCGGACGGAACCGAGCAGCAGTGCCTCGTCGGCACCGTCCGCGGGCCGGGGCAGCGGCTGGAGGGCGTCCGCCGGGAAGAGCAGGGCCTGGTTCCCGCCGGAGTCCGGCTCCCAGTCGTCGCACATGCCCGGATCGTTCTGGCACGCGAACAAGGCGAGCACCGCGTGGTCTGTCGTCCCGTACCCGAGGTCGGCCAGGACCACCTGGGCGAGGAACTGCATCGGACCGTCGCACGAGGTGCAGCGGGGCCACGGAGTGCCGGCCGGTGCCAGGGGCACTCCGCCGGTCCGGGTCACCCGGGCGGCCGGCGCGACCGGACCCGCCTCGATCATGAGAGTCGTCATGGCGTGGACTCTAGGACGGCCCGCTGACATCACCCGGAAGCCCGGAAGCCCGGAAGCCCGGAAGCCCGGAAGCCCGGAAGCCCGGAAAGCCCGAACCCGGTCCTCGGTGGCCCACCGCACGGTATCCGGCCAGACCCGACGGTTTCATGCCATTCGTCGGCAATCCTCCTCCCGCGTCACCGGCGCCCGGCTACACAAGAAGATCCGGGGCGGCGCACCGCCGTACCGGGGGTGGATGACGGGTCGTGGGGGAGGTCCGGACGGTTGCTGACCATCAATGTGGCGGTGCTGCTCGCGGTCATCGTGTTCTTCCGGCTGCGGCGGCGAACGCAGTCCCGTAGTCGCAGCGACGAGAAGACGACCGTCCTCATCGTCCTGGCACTGGGCATCCTGATCGCACCCACTCCGCTCGGGCAGGGCATCCAGAACATCCTGCGCCAGCTCGCGGCCGGCGTCACCCAGGCCGGCCGATGAGCCCCCGCACCCGCCCCCACACCCGCAGGCGCCGGCCGGCGACCCGGCGCGCGCCGGTGCGGCGCGGCACCCGCGGGCCGGGCCGGCGACGGCAGCGCGCGGACGACCGGCTGATCGGCCGTCTCGTGGCCGGGGTCCTGGCCGTCGCCCTGCTGGTGGCCGTCGTCGACTGGCTCCTGGACCACTGGTGGGTCCTGGTCGTCATCGGCGTGATCGGAGGGCTCGCCGGCGGCGGCCTGCTGTACCGGAGACGGCAACAAACCCGGTGGGAGGCGGTCCGCGCACAGGGCCTGCGCTACGGTCTGTCCCACCTGGACGCCCTGCACCACTCCCGGTTCGAGGAGGCGGTGCGGGACCTGATGCGCCGTGACGGCTGCCCGGACGCGGTCCGCGTCGGGGGCGGCGGAGACCTGGGCGCCGACGTGAAGGCCACCGACCCCTACGGGCGGCGCTGGGTGATCCAGTGCAAACACCGGCGCAACGGCCTCGCCGGCTCCGCGGTGGGCACGCCGGACCTCCAGATACTCAACGGCACCGCCCGCCAGGTCCACGGCGCCGACGTCGCGGTCATCGTGACCAGCGGACGGGTGACCGCACCCGCCGTGGCCTTCGCCAGGCAGCAGCGCCTCCACGTGGTGGACCGCCACACCCTCGGCGTATGGGCGTCCGGCGCACGGCCCTTGTGGGAGCTGCTGCGCGCCGTACCGCCGCCGCGCAGACCGACCGCGCTCTCCTGAGACACCGCAGCCGGATCGGCTCGGGCATGATCGAGAGCATGAGACACGCACACCTGCCGACCACCGAGGCCGCGGTCGCCGCGATACGCGGTGTCGCGGCGGACTTCCGGCTGTCGATGTCGGTCACCGACGACATCGGGGCGGACCGGACGTCGCGTCGTACGTCGGCCGCGCCCTTCGCGGTGTTCGATCCCGACGGCTCGCTGCCGCACGAGGCGTTCGTGGAGCTGGCGGGACCGCCGTCGGTGAGCGTCCGGCTCTTCCCCGAGGACGACGCGAAGATCACCGTCGACGGTGTGGAGTTCCACGACGTGCCCCGCGACTCCGTCCCCGCGTTCCTCCGGTCCGTCTACCGCGGACTCGCCTTCACCAAGGGCCGGCTGTTCCCGTTCGGCCAGTGGCTCGTCGTACCGCTGCCCGCGGACGAGACGTACAGGGAACTGATCCCGGGCTTGGCTCTGACGCCCTGGCTGGCCGGGCGCGTCCGCGACTAGGACGTCCGCGACTAGGACGTCCGCGGCTCGGACATTCGCGGCTACGACGCCGCGGCCGGTGGCGGCCCCGGCGCGCGGTCGACGGCGGGTGCTGTGTCGTGAGGCACCGGGACGGACGGTCCGGGGGGCGCGGAAGACGGTCTACGACTGTCACCGGCTGTCCGGCCGTCGGCGGAGCCCGGAGCCGCCGCGCCGGACGCTTCGCGCGGGCCCGGCGTGCCCGCCTCGGGCCGGCGGCGGCGCCGGGGCGCCGGGGCGGTCAGGACCGCCAGACAGGCGATGACGAGCACGATGCCGGTCCAGCCCGTGACGGGCAGGCGTTCGCCGACGATCAGGACGGCGAGGACGGCCGCGACGGCGGGTTCGAGCAGGGACAGGGTGGTGGCCGTGCTGGCGTGGACGTGGGCGAGTCCCCAGCCGAACAGGACGTAGCCGCCGAACATGGGGACCAGCGCCATGTAGGCGCCGACGGCCGCGTTCGACCAGGAGTCGAGGAACGGGGCGCCGGTGGCCAGCAGGACGGGCAGCAGGAGCAGTCCGCCGAGCCCGAAGACGGCGCCCATCGCCGTACGGGAGGGGAGCTGCCGGGTGATGAGCCGGTGAGCCGCCCAGGAGTAGAGGGCGTACGTGACGGCGGCGACCAGGCCGAGGCCGACGCCGGCCAGCGTGGCGGCCACCGAGGACTGCCCGGTGCCATGGGGGGTGCGGGCGGAGCGGGCGGCTTCGGCGGCGCACAGCAGGACGGTGCCCAGCAGGCCGAGCGAGGCCGCGAGTGTCCAGCGGCGGGTGAGCCGGCGGCCGTCCACGACGCGTTCGATCAGGGCCGAGGCGAGCGGGGCGGTGCCGATCGAGACCACGGTGCCCACGGCGACCCCGGCCAGGCGCATGGAGCTGTAGAAGGCCAGGGGATAGACCGCCACGGAGACCGCGCCGAGCAGGACCGTGCCGCGCCGGTCGCGCAGGCGGGCGGTGTCGCGCGCGATCCGCGGGGCGGCGAGGAGGGCCTGGAGGAGACCGCCCAGGCCCATGGCGGCGGCGCCGATCGCCAACGGGCCCACCCCGGGGGCGAACGTGGCGGCGGTGCCGGTCGTGCCCCACAGCACCGAGGCGGCCAGTACGCACAGCGCGCCGGTCGGCGCGGACCGGTCGTGTCCGCCGCGCCGCCTCACAGCCGGTCCAGCAGGCCGGCCGCCAGGCGGCGGGCGTGCCGGAGGCGGTCGCCGTCGCCTTCCAGGCCGGCCCGGGCCATCGCGCCCTCCAGGAGGAAGGCGAGGTGCTCGGCCAGAGCGCGCGCCTCGCCGGCACGGCCGGGCAGCAGTTCCTCCAGGTGGCCCGCGATCAGCCGCTCGACCTCCTCCTTGTGGGCGCGCACCACGGCGCGGCCCTCGTCGCCGACGGGGAGTTCCGCGGCGGCGTTGAGCAGGCCGCAGCCGCGGAAACCGTGCTCGTAGGCGAACGCCGCGTGGTCGGCGTAGGCGTCGAACACCGCCAGCACACCGTCGCGCGGGCCCTCGGCGTGCTCCAGCCGCTTCCGGTAGAGGCCGAGCCACTCCTCGTGGCGGGCGTCGAGGTAGGCCCGGACCAGCTCCGCCTTGGAGGCGAAGTTGTTGTAGAGGCTCATCTTCGCCACGCCGGCCTCGGCGGTGATCGTGTCGATGCCCGTGGCGGCCACGCCGTCGGCGTAGAAGCGGCGGGCCGCCGCCTCCAGCAGCCGAGCCCTGGCCGGACGCCGCCTCGGACCGCCGGACCTCACCCTGGTCTCGCTCATCGCCATCCAAACTAGGTAGGTAGGTCTACCTAGAATAGGCGCGTCACGGCTCCCGCGGAAGGGGGTCGTGTGACCTCGACGCCCAGCGGAGCGACCTCGGGGCCGGCCCGGCGGAGGCAGGTCAGCGTGCGAGGAAGTCGAGGAGATCCCGGTTGAACCGCTCCTTGTCGCCGGGCACCAACGCGATGCCGTGGGAGCCGCCCTCGTACACCTTGAGTTCGGCGTCGGGAATGATCCGGGCGGACTTGCGGCCGGTGGCGTCGATGGGCACGACCTGGTCGTCGTCGCCGTGCACCACCAGGGTGGGGATGTCGAACTTCTTCAGGTCGTCGGTGAAGTCCGTGTAGCCGAAGGCGTCCACGCAGCGCACGCCGCCCTCGATGGTCTGCGCCATGCCCATGTACCAGAAGGCGTCCTTGTTGCCCTGCGTCACCTTGTTCCCGGGCCGGTTCGCGGAGAAGAAGCCCTCCGCGGCGTCCTTCCAGAACTGCGAGCGCTCGGTGAGGATGCCGTCCTTGATCGAGGCGAACACCTCGTCCGGCACACCCTCGGGATTGCTCTCCGACTTCGCCATGATCGGCGGGACCGCGGACAGCAGCACCGCCGAGCGCAGCCGCCCGGTGCCGTGCCGGCCGACGTAACGGGCGAGTTCGCCGCCGCCCATGGAGTGCGCGACCAGCGTGACGTCCCGCAGGTCCAGGTGGGTCAGCAGGTCGTTCAGGTCGTCGGCGAAGGTGTCGAAGTCGTAGCCGTCCCAGACGGGCGTGGAGCGTCCGTGGCCGCGGCGGTCGTGCGCGATGCCGCGGAACCCGGCGTCCGCGACCGCCTTGAGCTGGTCCTGCCAGGCGTCGCCGTTGAGCGGCCACCCGTGGATGAACACCACGGGCCTGCCCCGGCCCCAGTCCTGGTAGAAGATCTCCACACCGTCTCGCGTCGTGCAGACCGGCATATCGTCAGTCCCTTCGGTGGGGAACGCGTGGCGGACCGGGCTCGATCCCGGACCGCGTGAGCGCGGCGGATCGCACTCCTCCGCCAATATGTCCCGTGCCGGTGGCCGCTGCCACCGGGGGAGTGGACGGCGGTCTTGGCGGAGCCCCTGTCCGTGGCGGCTCGCCCGATGCGCCGCCGGCTGCCCGCTGCCCGCCGGACGCGGTACGAGCGTCAACCCGCCGTGCCAACGTCAACATGCCCATTACCACCGTGCGCGCGTCCCGTGGCTGACAGCATGACGGGAGCACGCGGTCCCATGTCGTCCACGTCCGTCCGGGAGGGACATCAGTGAGAGTCCGCTGGAAGAGCGCGCTGGCCTTGACGGCCGCGTCCGCACTCGCCGCCGGGTGCGGTGCGGGCTCGTCGGGGACGTCCGGTGACCCGGCCGGAGGCTCCGGTCCGCGGCGGCCGGACGCGCACCGTCCGGTCACCACGCTGACGAGCCCGGACGGGTTCCGCTTCCGGGTGGCCGGCGCGGGTGCGCACGCCACCCCCACGGAGCCGGACGGGAAGACGGCGCCGCCCGGACAGACCTTCCTGTACGCCGAGATCGACGTCACCAACTTGCAGAAGGACCGCGGCGGTTCGCTGGCCGAGCTGCTGTCCCGGCTGGTGGTCGGGGTGCCCGACGCCGCGGTTCCCGCCGGCCAGGACGGCAAGCCCGCCTATCTGTGCGACATGGCGGACGACGGCCTGTGCAGCCGCTACGCCATGTGGAAGCACGTCGACGCCTCGGGGGAGACGGAGGACATCTACGGCTGGGACCCCGACACCGTCACCGTTCCGCGCGGCGCGACCTGGGTCCTGCGCGGCTACTTCGGGGAACCCTCGCCGGTCGACGAGACGCTCGGCGCCGGCCAGGTCCGGCTGCTGTCCACACCGAACGGCCAGTCGATGCGGAAGAGCGACCCCCGCACGGTGATCCCCCTGGGCTGAACGCCACGCCGTCACCTCGTCACCTCGTCGCGCCGTCGGTCAGCCGCGCGTCGACGCGGCACCGCGGCACACCTCCTGGCCGTACCGCGGTGTACGAGGACGCCGACTGGATAACCGGGCGTTTCCCACTGGCACGAGGCGAGGGAGTGACCGCGTGAGCGGACGGGGTACGTCAGCCGTGTCGCGTACGGCCTGGCAGGTCGGTGGTGTCGGGGTGGCGGCCCAGGCGGTGGCCTACGGCTTCGCCCGGTACGGATACGGGCTGTTCCTCCCGGACCTGCGCGACCGTTTCGGACTCTCGACCTCGGTCCTGGGTCTGGTCAACAGCGTGTCCAACGCCGGGTATCTGGTGGCGCTGCTGCTGGTGGGGACGCTCGTCTCACGGCTCGGTCCGCGTCCCATGGTGGTCGCGGCCGGGGTGACGGCGGGGATCGGCATGGTGACGGTGGCGCTGGCCGGGAGCACCTGGGTCCTCGTCGTGGGGTTCGTGGTGGCGGGGATGGCCTCCGGCTTCTCCTGGGCGCCGTTCTCCGACACCGCCGACCGCCTCCTGCCGGACCGCACCCGCGAACGGGTCATGGCCCTGATCCCGAGCGGCACCGCCTTCGGCGTCACCGTGGCCGGACCGCTGGCCATGGTCACCCGGGGGGCGAACTGGCGGTACGCCTGGCTCGGGTTCGCCCTCGTCGCCTTCGCGATGGCCTGGTACGCGGCGCGGGTGCTGCCCGCCGGGCGCCACGAGGGGAAGGCGGACCAGGGCGGGCAAACCGTCACGGCGCGCTGGTTCCTGCGCCCGGCGGCCGCCCCGCTGTACCTCACCGCGTTCGTCTACGGCGTCATCGGCGCCTTCTACTGGACCTTCGCCCTGGAGGCCGTCTCGGACGCGGCAGGGAAGAACTCCCCGGTGGCGCCGCTCTTCTGGACGCTCATGGGGCTGGCCGGGATCGGCAGTGTGCTCGCCGGCGCCTTCTTCCTGCGCCTCGGACTGCGGCTCGGCCAGGCGGTGCTGTTCCTGGCGCTGTCCGCCGCGATCGCGCTGCTGGGACTGGCCCCCGGCGCCCTCGCCGCGGTCGTCGCGTCGGCCGTCCTGTACGGCCCGGCCTTCATGGCCGCGTCGTCGCTGCTCGCGCTGTGGAGCTACCGCGTCTTCCCCGGGCAGCCGTCGACCGGTTTCAGCGCCACCGTCCTGGCTCTCGGCCTCGGGACGCTGACGGGCCCGGTCTCCCTGGGAGCGGTGGCGGGCCGCTACGGCGTGCGCACCGCGTTCCTCGTGACGGCGGCCGTGGCCCTGGTGACCCTGGCTCTCCGGCCCCCCCGCGCGACGGCCGGAGGACGAGACCGCGCGGCGACCCGAGGACGACACCGCGCGGCGGGAGGACACGCGCGCCACATCCCCGGGAGACCCGTCCGGGGACCGGGCAGACGGCGGGCCCACGGCGTGCCGGTGACCGGCAGGACGGGACGCTCGGTGTCCGGAGCGGTAGGCGCGGGCAGGCGGCCGGTGCCGGGCTCGTTTGCATTACCCCGCGTCTGCAACTATTGTCTGAGCTTATAAACAGCGCCTGCAATTAGATGGAGAGGCACCCGCATGTCCCTCAAGGAAATCCTTCCCGGCCGGCTCGGATTCGGCACCGCCCCGCTCGGCAACATGTTCCGCGCGATACCCGAGGAGGACGCCCTCGCCACCGTGGAAGCGGCCTGGGACCAGGGCATCCGCTACTACGACACGGCCCCTTTCTACGGAGCCGGCCTCGCCGAGGAGCGCCTGGGGAAGGTGCTGTCGGCCAAGCCCCGCGACTCCTACGTGCTGTCCAGCAAGGTCGGCCGCGTCATCCTCGACGAGCCGGAGACCGATGTCCCCGACTTCGGCGAGAAGGGCGGGCTGTTCGAACACGGCAACCCCCACAAGGTGCTCCACCAGTGGACCGCCGAGGCCACCGAGCGCTCGATCGAGGGCAGCCTCAAGCGCCTGGGCGTCGACCGCCTCGACATCGTCTGGGTCCACGACATCGCCCAGGACTTCCACGGCGACCTGTGGCTGGCCAAGTTCGAGGAGGCCCGCACCGGCGCCTTCCGCGTCCTGTCGCGTCTGCGCGAGGAGGGTGTCATCAAGGCCTGGGGCCTCGGTGTCAACCGCACCGAGCCCATCGAGCTGACGCTCGCCCTGGACGAGCCCCGGCCCGACGGTTTCCTCCTCGCCGGCCGCTACACCCTGCTCGACCACGAGCACGCCCTGGGGCGCCTGCTGCCCATGGCCCAGGAGCGGAACGCCGAGATGATCGTCGGCGGGCCCTACAGCTCCGGCATCCTCGCCGGCGGCACCCACTTCGAGTACCAGCAGGCCCCGCCGGAGATCATCGAGCGCGTCGGCGCGCTGAAGGCGCTCGCCGGCAAGCACGGCGTCGGCATCAAGGCCGCCGCCCTTCAGTTCTCCCTCGCCCACCCGGCCGCCGCCGCCGTCGTTCCCGGCGCCACGCGTCCCAGCCGTATCGCCGAGGACACCGCCGCCCTGAACGAGGACATCCCCGCCGCCTTCTGGACGGAACTCCGCGAGAGCGGCCTCGTCAGCCCGGCGGCCCCGCTCCCCGACGGCGCCTGACCCCGGCCACCTCCCAGACCACTCGAACCAGAACAGGAGAACGACCATGGCATCGACCTCGGTCAGCCGCGTCCTGCCCGCCTCGCCGGAGCGGGTCTGGAACCTCATCGGCGGGTTCGGCTCCCTGCCCGACTGGCTCCCCTCCATCCCCGGGAGCACCGCGCTCGAAGGCGGCCGGGTCCGCCGGCTGACGAATGCGGACGGCGGGGTCGTCGTCGAACGTCTCGTGGACTTCAACGAGGCCGAGCGTCACTACAGTTACACCATCCTCGAAGCCCCGTTCCCCGTCACGGGCTACCTCGCCACCCTCCGGGTCCACGCGATCCCCGGCCGGGAGGACGCCGCCGAGGTGCAGTGGTCCGGCCGCTTCACCTCCGACGGCGTCGGCGAGGAGGAACTCGTCGAGCTGTTCACCGGGATCTACCGCGAGGGCCTCGACGCCCTGCACGCGAAGCTGTCCGCCTGACACCACCCGCGCCCGGGGATCAGGCGGTGACCGGCCCCGGCTCCGTGCCGACACCCGATGCCGTGGTCTCTTCGGTGCCCGGCCCGTCGAGGAAGCGGAGCAATACCGTGGCTTCCGCGCGGAGCCGGGCGGCCCGGGCGGCGTGCGCGGGAGCGGTCAACTGTGCCGCGGCGCGCAGCCGTTCGGTGGCCTCGGTCCGTACGAGATCGACCACGGCGCGTTCGCTCAGCTCGCGCCGCGCCGCCTCGGTGACGCCGACACCGGCCGGTGACTGCTCCAGGGCCGGGCCGCGCGGCGCGGCTTCGTCCACGGGCACCGCCTCGGCGTTGTCCAGCGCGGCGAGCGTGGTGCGCAGGGCGCTCACCGCGGCCTGGTCGCGGGCGCGCAGCGCTTCCGGCAGTGCTCGGCGCATGCGGAGGCGTAGGGACATGCGGACGACCTTATGGCGGCGCCTCGAGAGCCACAACGCGTTTCCGTGGCCATGGCCTGGACTCCGGAGGAAAACTATCGCCGTCACAGTAGACATTGCTTCATGAGAGGGCTACTGTTTCTCGTGTACTCAGGAAGTCGATGAGAACACGGCACGGACGCCGTGCCAGCAGGACCAGGAGGAAGCGGTCCGGCACGACCGGGCCGCGAGCAGTACTGAGCAGTACCCGCGTTGTCCAGCAGTACCACCCTGTAACCGAAGGTAAGGAGCCGAACGCCATCAGGATCGCCCGGGCGAGGAAGACGTCCGCCCGGGTACCGCAGGCCCCGGATGGGAAGGTGGTCCACGGTCGAGCATCCGCGATCCCCGCAGCCCCGCCCTTCGCGGCGGCGCAGCGGAACGAAGAGGGCCGGCACTGTGTGCCGGTAGATGATGGTGAAAGCTCGGGGCCCGGGTGCCGCACGGCACCCGGGCCCCCCGACGCGTCCCCAGGAAGAAGAGGTCTATGCCCCCTGCCGCTTCCCGTCCCGTCGACAATCTCGACGACGACGACTACCCCGCCTACACCATGGGCCGCGCCGCCGAGATGCTCGGCACCACCCCGGCCTTCCTCCGCGCCCTCGGCGACCACCGTCTGATCACCCCCTTGCGCTCCGAAGGCGGTCACCGCCGCTTCTCCCGCTATCAGCTGCGCGTCGCCGCCCGCGCCCGCGAACTCGTCGACGAGGGCACTCCCATCGAGGCCGCCTGCCGCATCGTCATCCTGGAAGACCAGTTGGAAGAAGCCCGGCGCATCAACGAGGAACTGCGTGCCCGGCGCGGCGAGTACCCGACGACGAGCAGCGTCTGAGCACCACGCCGGATGACGGACGGACATCCGCCGCGGCCCGCGCGAGGCCGGCGACAGCGCGGTGGGGCCGGGGAGCCGGCCGGGCGGGGCCGGGTCACGCCGTCTTCTGCGAGGCGGCGGCGTCGGGGCGCAGATCCGCCAAGGTGAGCTGGTGCGCCGGGGGCTCGGTCAGGACCACCCGGCGGGCCGTGCCGAGGTCCGGCCCGACGTGGAGCAGTTCGCCCGGCTCCATCAGGCGCCAGTCGGGGTGGTCGTCCATGCGCTCGCTGGCGACCACCACGGCCGGGAGTCCGGCCAGTTCCGTGGAGTGGACGCGCATGCGCCCGTGACCGCCGCTGTGGTCCAGGTGGCGCACCCCGTGCTGTCCGCCCGCCGGGCGCTTGAGGACGTACAGCTCGTGCGTGTCGGGATAGCGCAGGGCCCACAGCCGGTCGGGGGTGACGAGGACGAGGTTGAGGGCGTAGACGGGCAGATGCCGGGCGACCCACCGGGCGGCGTCCCGGATGCCGGCGCCGACGTCGCCGCCGTTCTCGCGCGTCTCCCGGGTGATCAGGGCGAAGAGACGCTCGGAGTCGGTGTCGCCCCCGACCAGTGACCGGTCCTCGCCCAAGTGGTCGTCGAGCAGGTCGAGCCCCTCGATGACGCCGTTGTGCGCGAACAGCCGTCCGTCCTGTTCGAAGGGGTGGGTGTTGCGGGCGTCCAGGCCGCCGGTGGAGGCGTAGCGCACATGGGCGACGAAAGTGGCCGACTCCACCAGGCGGGCCTCCTCGGCGAAGGCGCGGTCCTGGTACGCGGCGATCGGCGCCTTGTCCACCCGTGGGGCGCCGTCCGCCGTGAAATAGCCCAGACCCGTGCCGTCGGGATCGTGACGGCTCTGCCGGCTGAGGCTGTCGGGGGCGTCCAGCAGCCAGAACGTCGCGCGGGTGCGCCGCGGCGCACTGCTGAGACCGAACAGGCGGCACATGCTTCTTCTCCTTGGTCGCCGGACAGCCGGCCGGTCGTGTACCCGTGCGGTGCGCGCCGGGCGGGTGTCCGGTGGGGGCGGGGTCAGTGGCGGCCCGGGCGCCGGGGGTTCTTGGTCTCCGCGCCATGGGCGAAACCGCCCGCGTCGTCGGCGTCGCGGTGCGGCTCGCGCTGCTTCCCCAGCCGGGGCAGGACGCGGCGCAGGTCCTCCAGGAGCAGGTCGGCGAGGTCGTGACTGAAGCCGTTGCGGACCACGACGCGCAGGACGGCCAGGTCGGTGCGGTTCTTGGGGAAGGTGTACGCGGGCACCAGCCAGCCGCGCTCGCGCAGGGCGGCGGAGACGTCGAAGACGCTGAAGGCGTCGATTCCGTCGCGCATCCGGAAGGCGAAGACGGGGATCTCGCTGCCGTCCGTGACCAGCTCGAACGGGCCCAGCCCGGCGATCTCGGCGGCCAGGCGGGTGGCGACGTCACGGCAGGTCTGCTGGACCCGCCGGTAGCCGTCGAAGCCGAGGCGCAGGAAGTTGTAGTACTGGGCGACGACCTGGGCGCCGGGCCGGGAGAAGTTCAGCGCGAAGGTCGGCATGTCGCCGCCGAGGTAGTTCACGTGGAAGACGAGGTCGTCGGGGAGGGCGTCCTTGTCGCGCCACAGCGCCCAGCCGATGCCGGGCATGACCAGGCCGTACTTGTGGCCGGAGGTGTTGATGGAGGCGACCCGGGGCAGCCGGAAGTCCCAGACGAGGTCCGGGTCGAGGAAGGGCGCGATCATGGCCCCGGAGGCGCCGTCCACGTGGATCGGGACGTCGAGGCCGGTACGGGCCTGGAGGTCGTCCAGGGCGGCGGCGATGCCGGCGACGGGCTCGTAGCTGCCGTCGAACGTGGAGCCGAGCACGGCGACGACCCCGATGGTGTTCTCGTCGCACAGCTCGACCGCCTCGTCCGGCGTGAGGTGGTAGCGGTCGCCCTCCATCGGGACGTAGCGCGGTTCCACCTCGAAGTAGTCGGTGAACTTCTCCCAGCAGATCTGCACATTGATGCCCATCACGAGGTTGGGCCGGTCGGCGGGCTTGCCCTCGGCCCGCCGCCGGTGCTGCCAGCGCCGCTTGAGCGCCAGCCCGCCGAGCATCGCCGCCTCGCTCGATCCGGTGGTCGAGCAGCCCATCGTGTGGCGCGGGTCGGCGGCGTGCCAGAGCCGGGCGAGCATGTGGACGCACCGGTTCTCGAGCTCCGCGGTCTGCGGATACTCGTCCTTGTCGATCATGTTCTTGTCGGCGCACTCGGCCATCAGCCGCTGCGCCTGGGGCTCGGCCCAGGTGGAGACGAACGTCGCCAGGTTCTGCCGGGCGTTGCCGTCGAGCATCAGCTCGTCGTGGACCACCTGGTAGGCGGTGTCCGGTTCCATCTCTCCGTCCGGCATCGCGTACCGGGGCACCGTGACGGGCTCCCGGCTGAAGATGGGGTTGACCTGGAGGTCCCTGCTCTTGCCGCGGTCGTCACGCTTCGCCGTCATACGTGCTCGGTCCTCTCTGCCCAGGCCGGAGTGGCGTTGTCCGGGGTTCCCCGCCGCCACGCCCGCCAACCCGGCCGGACGGAACCGCACGCTCCCGGGTGAGCCGCCGGCGACCCGCGCGGACCCACGTCTCCCCGCCGGACTCGTCCCCTGCTTCCCAGCCCGTTGACGCATTGGTCCAGACCTTCTACGTTGTGAGCGCTCGGTCAGGCAACGCGCACGCACGGTTCACCTCACCCCTGTACCACCCCACGACAACAGGGAGAACCATGTTCCACCGGCGCAGACCACCGCTCACCCCGTCCCGCAGACACCCGCGCGGGACACTCCCCAGCCCCGGCACCGGCGCCGTACCAGGCGTCCGGCGTCGTGATGCCCGGTCGCGGCGGTGGATCGCCGCCCTGGGCGCCGCGCTGCTCCTGCCGCTCGGACTGCTCACCGCGCTCGCCGCGCCCGCCCACGCGGCCGGGACGCTGACGGCGGCGTTCACCACCCAGGACAACGGCTCGTGGTGGAAGGGCACGTACGTCGTCCGCAACAGCGGCCCGGCCGCCGTCAGCGGCTGGAGCCTGGAGTTCGACCTGCCGGCCGGGGTCTCCGTGACCGGCCACTACAACGGCGACGCGACCGTCTCCGGACGGCACGTGACCGTGAAGAACGCCTTCTACAACGCCGGTGTCCCGGCCGGCGGCAGCACCGAACCGTACAGCTACTGGTTCATCGCCAACGGGCCGATCGCCGCCCCGACCGGCTGCACCGTCAACGGCGACAAGTGCGACGGCACCCCCGACGTGCCGCCGACCGCGCCCGGCACGCCGAAGGCGACCGCGGTCACGGCGCACTCGGTCGCGCTGGGCTGGACCGCCGCACAGGGCGGCGACCACGCCGTGGCCTCGTACGAGGTGCTCAGCGGCTCGGACACCGTGGCCACCGCGACCGGCACCTCGGCCACCGTCACCGGCCTGAGCCCGGCGACGGGTTACACGTTCACCGTGCGCGCCAAGGACACCCGCGGGAACGTGGGACCGGCGAGCGCCCCGCTCACCGTCAAGACCGTCGACCCGGCGACCGACCCGACCCCGCCGACCGCGCCCGGCACCCTGCGCACCACCGGCAAGACGGCCTCCAGCATCGCCCTGGCCTGGGACAAGTCCACGGACAACGTGGGCGTCGCCGCCTACGACGTGTACCGCGGCGGCACCCTGGTGAAGTCCGTCGGCGCGGACACCACGACGGCCACCGTCGACGGGCTCTCACCCGCCACCGCCTACACCTTCACCGTCAAGGCCCGCGACACCGCCGACAACAGCTCACCGGCCTCCAACGCGGTCACCGCCACCACCGACGACGTGGCCGGGGCGGGCAGGCAGCTCAAGGTGGGCTACTTCGCGCAGTGGGGCATCTACGGCCGCCAGTACTTCGTGAAGAACCTCGACACCTCGGGCGCCGCGGCCAAGCTGGACGTGGTCAACTACGCCTTCGAGAACCTCGATCCGGCCAACCTCACCTGCCAGGCGGGGGTCACCAAGGGCGTCTCCGCCAACCCGCAGGACCCCGACGAGGGCACCGGCGCGGGCGACGCGGACGCCGACTACGCGCGTCCCATGTCGGCCGCGCAGTCGGTGGACGGCGTCGCCGACGACGGCTGGGGCAAACTCCGGGGCAACCTCAACCAGTTGAAGAAGCTCAAGGCCAAGTACCCGAAGCTGAAGGCCGTGGTGTCGCTCGGCGGCTGGACGTACTCGAAGTTCTTCTCGGACGCCGCCGCCACACAGGCCTCCCGGGAGAAGTTCGTCAAGTCCTGCGTCGACGTGTGGATCAAGGGCGATCTGCCCGTCTACAACGGCGCGGGCGGCCCGGGCACGGCCGCCGGGATCTTCGACGGCATCGACATCGACTGGGAGTGGCCCGGCTCCGAAGGACACCCGGGCAACCACTACGGCACCCAGGACAAGGCCAACCTGACCGCGCTGCTCGCCGAGTTCCGCAAGCAGCTCGACGCGCTCGGCGGCGAACACCGGCTGCTGACCGCGTTCACCCCGGCCGACCCGGCGAAGATCTCCGCCGGCTGGGACCTGGGCCGCATCTTCGACTCGCTCGACTACGCCAACGTGCAGGGGTACGACTTCCACGGCGCCGGCAGCGACAACTCCTGGGAGCCCAAGCGCGCCGGCCACGGCTCCAACCTGTACGCCGACGCGCAGGACCCGTACCCCTTCCACTTCAGCATCGAGAACGCGATCAAGGTCTATCTCGACGCCGGGGTCAACCCCCGCAAGCTGACGGTGGGTTTCCCGTTCTACGGGCGCGGCTGGCAGGGCGTGACCGACGGCGGGGTCGCCGGTGAGTGGCAGGACGCCAACGGCGCGGCGCCCGGCCAGTTCGACACCGAGGCCGGGGTGCGCGGCTACCAGAACCTGATCACCAGCTTCCCGTCCCTGACCGTCCGGCACGACGAGCAGTCCGTGTCGACGTACGGCTACACCGGTCCGGGCGGCCAGTGGTGGACGTTCGACGACGCCTGGTCGATCGGGAAGAAGACGGCCTGGATCAAGTCCAAGGGACTGCTGGGCGGCTTCGTCTGGGAGATGTCCGGCGACACGCCGAACGGTCAGCTGATGACCGCGCTGAACGACGGACTGAAGTAACCGGACCACCGGCGCCCCGCGCCGCGTACGGCCCCCGGGCGGGCGGACGGCGCACCGCCCGCCCGGGGCACCTCACCGGCGGACCGGACCCGGCCGGGGCGCAACCATGGAGCCGGTGTCCGTACGGCAGTCGGGACGGTTTGGACGCGGCACCGGTACGGGTGCATGGTGACAGCCATGGGCGTGGTCCCCTCCCCGCGAGACGGTCTGACGGCGGCCCGGCAGCGGCTGGCCGGGCGCGTTCTGGCGCGGATCGGCCGGGACGGGCTGGTCCAGGCCCCCTGCCGCAGCCGCGCACTGGAGTCCGCGCTGGCGCTGCCCCTGCTGCGCCGGTACGCCCCGCATCCGGCCGCCGCGGCCAGGCTGACCGGCCATCTGCGGCACCGCGCCGCAGCCCGGCCGGAGCCCCGCCTCGACGCGCTGGTCGCCGCCGCCGCGCTGCGGCCGGGAGGATCCGGGCGGGCGCTGGGTGCGGTCCTGGACAACTTCGTCCACTTCACCGGTGCGCGCAAGCGCCTGTTGCTGCGCGCCGTGGACACCGCGCTGGCAGGCCCCGGGGCCGCCCCCGGTTCCGCGTCACCCGCGGACCTCGGCGGGACGACGGCGGACCTGCATCCGTGGAGCGCGGCCGTGGTGACGGCGTGCCTGGTCATCGAGACCGGCCGCGCGGACACCGCCCGGCGCCGGCTGCTGCTCGCCGCGCAGCGCGGCCCGGGCATCTGGGAGGGGCACGTGCTGTGCCACCTGCTGACCCTGCACGCACTCGCCCGCCTGGGCGGACACGAGGACGTGGTCACGGCCGGCGTGGCACGGCTGCTGGCCCATCAGAGAGCCGACGGCGGGTTCCCGTTCATCTGCGGTGAGGAAGTGTTCGTCTCCGCGCTCGCCGCGTCGGCCCTGGCCGGCAGCGCCGACGAAGCGGCCCGCAGCGCCGCGCACCGCGTCTGCGGCCGTCTCGCCCGTCTCCAGGGCGCCGACGGCGGCTGGGCGTACGCGCCCCGGGTCGAGCAGACCGACGTGGACACCACCTGCGTGGTGCTGGAGGCACTGCGCGCGACCGACCCTGCCCGCCACCACGGCGCCGTCCGGGCGGGCGAGCACTACCTCCTGGCGCTGCGCGGCGCCGACGGCGGCTTCCCCACCTACCGGGCGGGCGCGCCGTCCGAAGTGGTGATGACCGCCGCCGCGGCCGGCACGCTCGACCCCGCCGCACCCGGCGCACCGGAAGTGCTCGCCGGCGCCCTCACGTTCATCACCGGACGCCAGAACCCTGCCGGAACCTACGAGGAAGGATGGAGCCGCAGCGACGCCAACGCCCTGTTCCGGACGCAGTGGGCGCTGCGCCGCGCCAACCTGGTCCCCGACCCGGCGGTACGCCGGGCCGCGCGGGAGGCGACCGGCCGCGCCCTGGGCTACCTGGCCGTCAGCCGCAACGCGGACGGCGGGTGGGGCCAGCGGCCGGGCGAGCCCAGCGATCCCGTGAGCACGGCCTTCTCCCTCGGCACCGAGGCGGTCGCCGGCGCGGCCTCGGAACCCTCGCTGCGGCGCGGCCTCGGCTATCTGCTCTCCCGGCAGGCCGGCGACGGATCCTTCCCCAGCCGGCCCGACTCCACCGGGCCGCGCGGACTGGTCTTCGACGTGCCCGCCCTCGCGGACGTCTACGTCCTGCGCGCCCTCACCTGCCTCCAGAACCTGGGCGGAACGGAGCGCGGCGAGCGGTGACCCCGGCTCGCTGCGCCGGCCGCCCGCTCCTTTATCAGCCAGTGCCCTCGTGCGCCCGGGAACGCGTGCTCGGCGTTCATCCGGCGCACACATCGACCTTTGTCCGGGCTTATCTGAACGAGTCGCGGAGATCAGAACCGATTGCGCGACGGCCGGAAATCGACGGGTCTTTTCCGCCACCCTGGCGTGGAGAAAGGGATCCGGCCAGATGTCGGTTGACATGTACTCGGAGAGCAAGTGATGATCCATTTGCTTTCTTCCGGCAGCGCATCGCGCAGCAATACCGTCACAGCGGACAGTGTGGTCCGGTTGACTTCGATGTCGCTCCTGTTCCAGCGAGTCCGACACCGAAAGATGACGCTCTATGAGTTCTTCCGCCGTTGTCCGCAGTGAAGGCGATACGGGTTCGAAGAGGACGACTGGCTCGTTCACGCCTGCGTTCCCGCCTGTTTCGCCGCCTGTTCCGCTGACGCAATCCCATCGCCCGGCCGCTATCCGCTGGTGTTGACACGCGGTGAGCGCACGGTCGTCGTGGTGACCCCGGCCACGCGTCCGCGGTGCCGCCGCGACCTGTGACCTTTCCGTCGCCACCGCCGTCCCCAACCGGCCCGGGTACGGCACCGCGCACCGCGTCGCGGCCGCGCGTCCCGCCGTGCCGGCGGAGGCCGCTCGCGCAACGCGCACGGGGCCGCGCCGCCGCACGCTCACCGATCGTCCGCCGTCGCGGACGGCCACGAGAACCGCACCGCTCACCGGCCACGCGGCCGGCCGCCCCGTCAGTCACCGGCTGACCGCCGAGAACCCCGAAAGGTCGCGTTCCCATGGACAGCGGACACACGGCAGGCGCCGGCCGGCTCCCCGCGGCGGACACCCCGATCGCGGTCATCGGCGTCTCCTGCCGGCTGCCCGGAGCGCCCTCCCCGCACGCGTACTGGCGTCTGCTCAGCGAAGGAACGGACGCCGTCGTCCCCACGCCCCCCGAGCGGTGGGGCAGCGGGCACGGGGGCTTCCTGGACTGGTCCGCCGTCACCGGGTTCGACGCGGCGTTCTTCGGGATCGGTCCGCGCGAGGCCCTGGCGATGGACCCCCAGCAGCGGCTGACCCTGGAACTGGGCTGGGAGGCCCTGGAAGACGCCCGCCTCCTCCCCGAGCGCCTGGCGGGCAGCCGCACCGGTGTGTTCGTCGGCGCCATCTGGGACGACTACGCCACCCTGCTGCACCGGCAGGGCACCGGCGCCGTCGGCCGGCACTGGCTCACGGGACTGCAACGCGGCATCATCGCCAACCGCGTCTCCTACCGGCTGGGCCTGCGCGGGCCGAGTCTGACGGTCGACTCGGCGCAGTCGTCCTCGCTGGTGGCCGTGCACCTGGCGTGCGAGAGCCTGCGCCGCGGCGAGAGCGAACTGGCGCTGGCCGGCGGCGTCAACCTGGCCCTGGCCGCGGAGAGCACCGCCCTGTCGGACGCCATGGGCGGTCTGTCCCCGGACGGACGGGTCCGCACCTTCGACGCCCGCGCCAACGGCTACGTCCGGGGCGAGGGCGGCGCGCTCGTCGTCCTCAAGCCCCTCGACCGGGCCCTCGCCGACGGCGATCCGGTCGTCTGCGTGATCCGCGGCAGCGCCACCAACAACGACGGCGGCGGCGACAGCCTGACGGCGCCCGACCCCCGCGCCCAGGAAGAGGTGATCCGGCGGGCCCACGCACGCGCCGGCACCACCCCCGACGACATCCAGTACGTCGAACTGCACGGCACGGGAACACCGGCCGGCGACCCGGTCGAGGCCGCCGCGCTGGGAGCGGCCCTGGGCCGCGACCGCAGCGCGGACACGCCCGCGCTGCGCGTCGGGTCCGTCAAGACCAACATCGGTCACCTGGAAGGCGCCGCGGGCATCGCCGGGCTGGTCAAGGTGGCCCTGAGCCTGAAGCACCGGCGGCTCCCGCCGACCCTGCACCACGAGAGCCCCCACCCCCGTATCCCGCTGGACGAGCTGAACCTGCGCGTCCAGACGGAGCTGACCCCGTGGCCGGACGAGCGACGCGACCTCGTGGCCGGCGTCAGCTCCTTCGGCCTGGGCGGCAGCAACTGCCACGTGGTGCTCGCCGAGGCGCCACGCGTCCCCACCGCCGGACCGGAACGGACGCCCGGCCCGCAGGAGACGGCCCCCGCTCCCGGACCGGACCGGACGCCCGATCCGCAGGAGACGGCCCCCGTGCCGTGGGTCCTGTCGGCGCGCACCGCCGAGGCACTGCGGGCGCAGGCCGCGCGGCTCGCCGAGTTCGTGTCGGAGCGGCCCGCACTGGACGCGGCCGACATCGGGCACTCCCTGGTCACCACCCGGACGGCGTTCGCGCACCGCGCGGTGGTCGTGGGCGCCGGCCGGGAGGAGCTCCTCGCCGGACTCGCCGCCGTCGGCGAGGGCCGGCCGGCCAGGAACGCCGTCGTCTCCGCCGGGCCGGCCGCGCGCGGCCGGACCGTCCTGGTCTTCCCCGGCCAGGGCTCGCAGTGGGCGGCGATGGGACGCGGGCTGCTCGCAAGCAGCGAGCCCTTCACCCGGCGGATCGCGGAGTGCGAACGTGCCCTCTCCCCGTTCGTCGACTGGTCCCTGACCGCGGTGCTGCGGGAGGAACCCGGCGCGCCGTCGCTGGACCGGGTCGACGTGGTGCAGCCCGTGCTGTGGGCCGTCATGGTCGCGCTCGCGGAGGTCTGGCGGGCCCACGGCGTGACACCCGACGCCGTCGTCGGCCACTCCCAGGGCGAGATCGCCGCCGCGCAGGTGGCCGGCGTGCTGACGCTGCGCGACGCCGCGAAGATCGTCGCGCTGCGCTCGCGGGCCCTCGCCCGGCTCGCGGGCACCGGCGGGATGATCTCCGTACCGCTGCCGGCCGCCGAGGTCGCGGACCGCATCGCGCCCTGGGGCGACCGGCTCGCCGTCGCCGCCGTCAACGGGCCGTCCTCCACCGTGCTGGCGGGCGAGACCGCCGTACTCGACCGGCTGCTGGCCGCCTACCAGGCGGAGGACGTCCGCGCCCGCCGTATCGACGTCGACTACGCCTCGCACTCCCCGGGCGTCGAGGCCGTACGGGAGGAACTCCTCGACGCCCTCGCCGACATCACCCCCCGGCCCGCCGCCGGCATCGCCTTCTACTCGACCGTGACCGCGGCCCGCGTGGCGGACACCACGGAGCTGGGCACCAAGTACTGGTATCGCAACCTGCGCGGGACCGTCCGGTTCGAGGAGACCGTCCGCGCGCTCCTCGCCGACGGTCACCGGCTGTTCGTCGAGTCCAGCCCGCACCCCGTCCTCGCCGTGGGCGTCCAGGAGACCATCGATCTGGCCACCGCGGCGGACGACCCGGCGGCCGTCTTCGGCACCCTCCGCCGCGACCAGGGCGACCGGGCCCGGCTGCTGACCTCGCTCGCCCAGGCCCACGTGGCCGGGGCCGGCGTGGACTGGGCACCGGTGTTCCCCGGCGCCCGCCCGGCCGACCTGCCCACGTACGGCTTCCAGCGCCGGACGTACTGGCTGCCCACGGACCGGCCCGCCACCGCGGAGACCGGCACCACGGCCGCCGGCACCGAGGCGGTCGCCGGGCCCGACGCCGGGACCGGGCGGTCCTGGGCGCAGCGGCTGGCCGCGGCGGCGGAGCAGGACCGGGAGGCCCTGCTGCTCGGGCTGGTCGAGGACGAGACCGCCGCCGTACTGGGCCACGACTCCGCCGCCGCGGTCGACCCGCACCTGGACTTCAAGGCGCTGGGCTTCGACTCGCTCGCCGCCGTGGAACTGCGCAACCGCCTCAACGCCGCCACCGGCCTGCGCCTGTCCGCCACCACCGTCTTCGCCCACCCCACCCCGCGCGCCCTGGCCGCCCACCTGCGGACCGCCCTGTCCGGCGCCGCCCCCGCCGCGGTGCCCGCCGCCCGGCCGGCCGCCGTACCCGACGACGAACCCGTGGCCATCGTGGGGATGGCCTGCCGCTTCCCGGGCGGCGTGGAAGGCCCCGACGACCTGTGGCGGCTGGTCGCCGACGGCCGGGACGCGATCACCCCGTTCCCGGACAACCGGGGCTGGGACCTCGACGCCCTCTACCACCCCGATCCCGCGCACCCGGGCACCTCCACCACCCGGCACGGCGGCTTCCTGCACGACGCCGACCGGTTCGACGCCGAGTTCTTCGGGATGTCGCCGCGTGAGGCCCGGGCGACCGACCCGCAGCAGCGGCTCCTGCTGGAGACGGCGTGGGAGGCGTTCGAGCGGGCCGGGCTCGACCCCGCCGCCCTGCGCGGCAGCAGCACCGGCGTCTTCACGGGCCTCATGGCCTCCGACTACGGACCGCGCCTCCACGAAGCCGGGGACGGCACGGACGGACACCTGCTCACCGGCACCGCCGGGAGCGTGGCCTCCGGCCGGCTGGCCTACGTCTTCGGTCTCGAAGGGCCCGCGGTGTCGGTCGACACGGCCTGCTCGTCCTCGCTGGTCGCGCTCCACCTGGCCGCGCAGTCGCTGCGCCGGGGGGAGTGCTCCCTCGCGCTGGCGGGCGGCGTGACGGTGATGCCGACGCCCGGCACGTTCGTGGAGTTCTCCCGCCAGCGCGGGCTGTCGCCGGACGGGCGCTGCAAGGCGTTCGCGGCCGCCGCCGACGGCACCGGCTGGGGCGAGGGCGTCGGTGTCCTGCTCGTGGAACGGCTCTCGGACGCGCGGCGCAACGGGCACCGGGTGCTCGCCGTGGTCCGCGGCTCCGCCGTCAACCAGGACGGCGCCAGCAACGGGCTGACCGCACCGAGCGGCCCCGCCCAGGAACGGGTGATCCGGCAGGCCCTCGCCGGGGCCGGGCTGACGGCGGCCGACGTGGACGCCGTGGAGGCCCACGGCACCGGCACCCGGCTCGGCGACCCCATCGAGGCCGAGGCGATCCTCGCGACGTACGGACAGGAGCGTCCGGCCGGCCGCCCGGTGCTGCTCGGCTCAGTGAAGTCCAACATCGGGCATCCGCAGGCCGCCGCCGGTGTGGCGGGTGTGATCAAGATGGTGCTGGCGATGCGGCACGGGGTGCTGCCCAGGACGCTGCACGTGGACGAGCCGTCGCCCGAGGTGGACTGGTCGGCCGGCGCGGTGGCGCTGCTGACCGAGAACACCCCGTGGGAGAAGGCGGACGGACCGCGCCGGGCCGGGGTGTCCTCGTTCGGGATCAGCGGCACCAACGCCCACGTCATCCTCGAAGAACCCGAACCCGAACCCGAACCCGAGCCCTCCGCGTCCGCTCCCGCACCGGACGCCGGTGCCTTCCCGGCCCCGCTGCCGCTGGTGCTGTCCGCGAAGCACCCCGAGGCCCTGCGCGAGCTGGCCCTGCGGCTCGCGCGGCACTTGACCGCCGAGCACCCGCCGCGGCCGGTGGACGTGGCGTACACGCTGGCCACCACCCGTTCGGCGTTCGAGCACCGGGCCGTGGTCCTGGGCACCGGCCGCGAGGACCTGCTCGCGGGCCTGGCCGCCGTGGCCGCCGGCGCCCGGGGCGTGGTGGTGCGGGGGACGGCCGGTGACGCCGGTGCCGTCCCCGCCCTGGTGGCGTCCGCCGCCGAGGACTTCGCCCAGGGCGTCGGCGTGGACTGGGACGTGCTCTTCGCCGGCGGCGACGCGCGCCACTCCGAGCTGCCCGTCTACCCCTTCCGCAAGGAACGGCACTGGCTGGAGACGCCCCGGCCCCGCACGGGCACGTCCGACGAGCGGGAGCGGCGGTTCTGGACGGCCGTGGAGCAGGGCGACCCGGAGGCCTTCGCCGAGGAAGTGGGCCTCGACGGCCCCGGCACACCCGACGACCCCGCCGTCGCGGCACTGACCGCCGCGCTGCCCGCGCTGTCCCGCTGGCACAGCCGGCGGCGGTCCGACGCCGGCCTGGACGGCCTGCGCTACCGGATCACCTGGCGCCGCCTGGCCCCCGCCCCGGCCGCCACGGCGCACGGGACCTGGCTCGTCGTCCTCCCCGACGGCACACCGCCCGCCCCGTGGGCCGAGGCGGCGGTGCGCGCGCTCACCGCCCACGGCGCCGCCGTACGCCAGGTGTGCCTGCCCCCGGACGCCGACCGCGCGGCCGTCGGCGCGCTCCTGCGCCCCCACCTGGAGGCGGCCCCGCCGGCCGGCGTCCTCTTCCTGCCGGGACCCGCCCACAGTCGTACGGCCGGACCGTCCAGCCTCCTCGCCCTCACCCAGGCGCTCGGCGACCTGGAGGTGCCCGCCCCCTTGTGGTGCGCCACCACCGGGGCCGTGGGCACCGGACCCGACGATCCGGTCCGCGACGCCGGCCAGGCGCAGTGGTGGGGACTGGGGCGGATCGCCGCGCTGGAGCACCCCGAACGGTGGGGCGGCCTCCTCGACCTGCCCGAACACCCCGACGACGCCTCGGCCGAGCGGCTGGGCCGCGTGCTCGCCGGCGCGGCGGGCGACGAGGACCAACTGGCGCTGCGACCGCACGGCGTGCTGGCCCGCCGCCTGGAACACGCGCCGGCCAGGGCCGGCGCCCACCGGCCCTGGCGGACCCACGGCACCGCCCTGGTCACCGGCGGCACGGGCGCGCTGGGCGGCCGGGTCGCGCGATGGCTGGCCGCAGCCGGCGCCGAGCACCTGCTGCTGGTGAGCCGCCGCGGGGAAGAGGCGCCCGGAGCCGGGGAACTGCGCGCCGGCCTCGAAGCGCTCGGGGCGCGCGTCACGTTCGCCGCGTGCGACGCCGCCGACCGCGACGCCCTCGCCGCCGTACTCGCCGCCGTACCGGCGGAGCTGCCGCTGACCACCGTGGTGCACGCGGCCGGACAGCTCGACGACGCCCTGCTCGACGCGCTGACCCCGGCTCAGCTGGAACGGGCGCTGCACGCCAAGACGGCGGCGGCCCGCACCCTGGACGAGCTGACCCGCGACCGGGACCTGGCCGCCTTCGTCCTCTTCTCCTCCGTGGCCGCCACCTGGGGCCTGGCCGGACAGGGCGGATACGCCCCCGGCAACGCCTTCCTCGACGCCCTCGCCGAACGCCGGCGAGCCGAGGGCCTGCCCGCCACCTCGATCGCCTGGGGCGCCTGGGACGGCGGCGGCATGGCGGACGGCACGGCCGTCGCGGACGCGTTCGCCCGGATCGGCCTGGGACGGCTCCGCCCGGAGGAGGGCCTCGCCGCGCTGGACCGGGCCCTCGCGGGCGAGGACGTCTGCGTCACCGTCGCCCGCGTCGACTGGGACACCTTCCTCCCCGCCGCGACGGCGGCCCGGCCCCGGCCCCTGTTCGACACGCTGCCCGAGGCCCGCCGGACGGCCGCCGCCCAGCCCTCCGCCGCGGACCTGGCCCGGCGGCTCACCGGGCTCGGGCCCGCGGAGCGCACGGAGGAAGTGGCCGCCGTCGTCCGCCGGACCGTCGCCGCCGTGCTCGGCTTCGACTCCTCGCGGCGGATCCGGGACCGACGCACCTTCCACGAACTGGGCCTCACCTCGCTCACCGCGGTGGAACTGCGCAACCGGCTGAACGCCGCCACCGGACTGCGCCTGCCGGCCACCCTCGTCTTCGACCACCCCACGCCCCAGGCCGTGACCCGGCTCGTCCTCGGCCTGCTCACCGGCGAGGACGACGGCGGCCGGGAGCGGTCCGCTCACCCGGACGCCCCGCGCCCGGCCGCCGCCGCCGAACCGGTCGCGATCGTCGGCATGGCCTGCCGCTACCCCGGCGCGGTGACCTCCCCCGAGGACCTGTGGACCCTCGTCGCGTCCGGCGGCGACGCGATCGGCGGCATGCCCGGCGACCGCGGCTGGGACCTGGACCGGCTGTTCCACCCGGAACCGGGCCGGCCCGGCACCACGTACACCCGCAGCGGCGGATTCCTTTACGACGCCGCCGACTTCGACGCCGAGTTCTTCGGCATCAGCCCCCGCGAGGCACTCGCCACGGACCCGCAGCAGCGGCTCCTGCTGGAGACGAGCTGGGAGGCGTTCGAGCGGGCCGGCATCGACCCCGCCGCCCTGCGCGGCACCGACACCGGGGTCTACGTCGGCGCGTCCGCCGGCGAGTACGGCCCGCGCCTGGCCGACCCGGCCGGCGGCGCGGACGGCTACGCCCTCACCGGCGGCGCCCCGAGCGTGATCTCGGGCCGGGTCGCCTACACGCTGGGCCTCGAAGGACCCGCGGTGTCGGTCGACACGGCGTGCTCGTCCTCGCTGGTCGCGCTGCACCTGGCCGCGCAGGCGCTGCGCCAGGGGGAGTGCTCGCTCGCCTTGGCGGGCGGGGTGACCGTCATGTCCGGTCCCGGTGTGTTCCTGGAGTTCTCCCGCCAGCGCGGGCTGTCGCCGGACGGGCGCTGCAAGGCCTTCGCGGCCGCCGCCGACGGCACGGGCTGGGCCGAGGGCGTCGGCGTGGTGGTGCTGGAGCGGCTGTCGGACGCGCGGCGCAACGGGCACCGGGTGCTCGCCGTGGTCCGCGGCTCCGCCGTCAACCAGGACGGCGCGAGCAACGGGCTGACCGCGCCCAACGGACCGTCCCAGGAGCGGGTCATCCGGCAGGCGCTCACCGCCGCCGGACTGACGGCCGCCGACGTGGACGCCGTCGAGGCCCACGGCACCGGCACCCGGCTCGGCGACCCCATCGAGGCACAGGCCATCCTCGCCACCTACGGCCGGGACCGGGGCGCCGCGCAGCCCGTCCGGCTCGGCTCGGTGAAGTCCAACATCGGGCATCCGCAGGCCGCCGCCGGTGTGGCGGGTGTGATCAAGATGGTGCTGGCGATGCGGCACGGGGTGCTGCCCAGGACGCTGCACGTGGACGAGCCGTCGCCCGAGGTGGACTGGTCGGCCGGCGCGGTGGCGCTGCTGACCGAGAACACGGCGTGGGAGAAGGCGGACGGTCCGCGCCGGGCGGGCGTGTCCTCGTTCGGGATGAGCGGCACCAACGCCCACGTCATCCTCGAAGAACCGCACGGCGAGCCCGGTCCCCGGCCCGCGGACAGCCCGCCGTCCGCGTCGCCCGGCGGCCCGGACAGCCCGTCGTCCGCGTCGCCCGGCGGCCCGGACACCGTGCCCTGGATGCTCTCCGCACGGACCCCCGGCGCGCTGCGCGCCCTGGCCGAGCGGCTGGCGGGCGCCGTGACACGCGACCCGGACACCGCGGACCCGCACGCCGTCGCCCGCGCCCTGGCCACCACCCGTTCGGCGTTCGAGCACCGGGCCGTGGTCCTGGGCACCGGCCGCGAAGACCTGCTCGCGGGCCTGGCCGCCGTGGCCGCCGGCGCCCAGGGCGTGGTGGCCCACCCGGCGCCCGGCAACGGCGTACCCGCGGCCGGCCCGGTGGCGGACGCCGCCGAGGACTTCACCCGGGGCGGCGAGGTCGACTGGACGGCGGTCCTCGGCCACGCCGACGGGCCGCCGGCGGAACTGCCCACCTACCCCTTCCAGCGCAAGCGGTACTGGCTGGACGCTCCCGCCACCCCGGCCGCGCCCGGCGCGGGCCGGCCGCTCGACCACCCGCTGCTGTCGTCGGCCGTGCACCTGGCGGCCACCGGCGAACACGTCCTCACCGGCCGCCTCACGGACCGGGCGCAGCCCTGGCTCGAGGACCACCGGGTCGCCGGCACCGTCCTGCTGCCGGGCACCGCCTTCGCCGAACTGGCGCTGCGCGCCGGCGCCCACGTCGGCTGCGAGGTCCTGCACGAACTCAGCCTGACCGCCCCGCTCCTCGCCCCGCCCTCCGGCCACACCGCCCTCCAGGTGACGGTCGGCACACCCGACGAGGCGGGCCGCCGGCCCGTGCGGATCTTCTCCCGGCACGAGGACGGCGGCGCGGAGGAGCCGTGGACCCGGCACGCCGACGGTCTCCTCGCCACGGCCGGCACGGAGGCCGACGACGACACCCCCGGCCTCGCCGCGTGGCCGCCGCCCGGCGCGACCCCCCTCGACGTCACGGACCTCTACGAGCGGCTGGCCCACCGCGGCTACGGCTACGGCCCCGCGTTCCAGGGCCTGACCCGGGCCTGGCGGCACGGCGACGCCGTCCTCGCCGAGGTGGCCCTCGCCGACCCCGAGACCGCCGAGGCCGACCGCTACGCACTGCACCCGGCCCTGCTCGACGCCGCCCTGCACACCATCGGCCTCGCGGCGGACGACCCGGACGGCGCCCCGGCCGTGCTGCCGTTCGCCTGGCAGCACGTCTCCGTCACGGCCCCCGGCGCCGCCGCCCTGCGGGTACGGCTGACGCTCACCGGACCGGGACAGGCATCGCTGACGGCGTACGACACGCAGGGGCGGCGGACCGCGGCCGTCGGCTCCGTCGTCCTGCGGCCCGTACCCGAGGACCTGACGGCCGGCCGGCCCGCCGGCCCGGCGGCGCTGTACCGCCTGGACTGGCCGGCCCTCGCCGCGCCCGACGGGCAGGCCGTACCGCGCCCGGTGGTGCTCGGCGCGGACACCGGTCCGGTCCTCGCCGGGCCGGCCGCCGGTGCGCCGGCGCTCCGCTACGCCGGCCTGGCCGCGCTCCAGGAAGCGCTGGACGCCGGTGAGCCGGTGCCGGAACTGGTCCTCGCCGATGCCACGCCGGTGGCGGAAGGCGTCCTTGCCGGTGCCACGTCGGTTCTGGAGGCCGTCCGCGCCGATGCCGTGGAAGCCGTCCGTGCCGGTGCCCCGGGAGCCGTCCGCGATGATGGTTCGGAATCCGTCCGCGCCGGTGCCGTGCCGGGCGCCGGCGGTGCCGTACCGAACGCCGCCGGTGCCGTGCCGGGCGCCGCCGGTGCCGGGGCGCCGCCCCGTGCGGCGGCGGAGGCGGTCGCGCGGGTCCTCGCGCTCGTCCAGGACTGGCTCGCGGACGACCGGCTCGCGCACGCGCGCCTGGTGCTGGTGACCCGTGGGGCCGTGGCGGTGTCCGCCGCCGACGCGGCCGACCCCGCCGGGGCCGCCGTATGGGGACTGCTCCGCTCCGCCCAGACCGAGCACCCGGGCCGCTTCGTCCTCGCCGACGTGGACGGCACCGAGGCCTCGGCCCGCGTGCTGGCGTCCGCGGCCGCCGGCGACGAGCCCCAACTGGCCCTGCGGGACGGGACCGTCCACGTGCCCCGCCTGGTCCGGCACACCACCCCGGCGCCACGGACCTCCCCGGTGTTCGACCCGGACGGCACCGTCCTCGTCACCGGCGGCACCGGTCTGCTGGGCCGGCTCGTCGCCCGCCACCTGGTGACCGGGCACGGCGTACGCCACCTGCTGCTGGTCAGCCGGAGCGGGGAGAACGCCCCCGGCGCCGCGGAACTGCGGGCCGAACTGGCCGGGCACGGCGCTCAGGTCACCGTGGCCGCGTGCGACCTGACCGACACCGACGCCCTGGCCGGGCTCTGGTCGGCGCTCCCGGCCGAGCACCCGCTGACGGCCGTGGTGCACGCCGCCGGCACGCTGGACGACGGCCCGGTCGGGACGCTGACGCCCGAGCGCCTGCACCGCGTGCTGCGCCCCAAGGCCGATGTGGCCTGGCACCTGCACGAACTGACCCGCGGCCTGGACCTGTCCGCCTTCGTGCTGTTCTCCTCCGCCGCCGGAGTGCTCGGCTCGGCCGGACAGGGCAACTACGCGGCGGCCAACGCCTTCCTCGACGCCCTCGCCGCCCACCGCCGGGCCCAGGGCCTGCCCGCCACCTCGCTGGCCTGGGGACTGTGGGAGGAACGCAGCGGGCTGACCGCCGGACTCGACGCCACCGATCTGCACCGCCTGGCCCGCACCGGGGTCCGGCCGCTGACCACCGCGGACGGACTCGCCCTCCTGGACGCGGCCCTGGCCGCCGACGCGCCCGCCCTGGTACCGGTGCACCTGGACCCCGGCGCCCTCCGGGCCGGCCGCGCGGCCGACGCCGGCAGCCGGTCCGTTCCGGCACCGCTGCGCGGTCTGCCGCGCCCCGTCCCGGCCGGCGGCCCGCGGCGCTCCCGGCGCACCGCCGCCCCGGCCGGCGCGCTCGCCGAGCGGGTGCGCGCGCTGACCGCACCCGAACGCCCGCGCTTCCTGGCCGCCCTGGTGCGCGAGGAGTCGGCCGCCGTGCTGGGCCTGGACCCGATGGACGAGACACACGACACGCGGGCCTTCGCCGACCTGGGCATGGACTCCCTCACCGGACTGGAACTGCGCAACCGGCTCTCCGCGCTGACCGGGCTCACCCTCCCGGCCGGGCTGGTGTTCGACCAGCCCACACCGGGCGAGCTGGCCGGATGGCTGGCGGACGCGCTCCTCGGCTCCGGGGCCACCGAGCCCGGCCCGGCACGGCTGCGCGGCCGGGCCGCCGACGACGAACCGATCGCGATCGTCTCCATGGCCTGCCGGTACCCGGGCACTCCCGGCACCGGTGACATCACCACGCCCGACGCCTTCTGGGCGCTGGTCGCCGCCGGCGCCGACGCCGTCGGCGACATGCCGCCCGACCGGGGCTGGAACCTGGCAGAGCTCTACGATCCCGAGCCGGGCCGTCCGGGCCGCAGCTACACCCGCCGGGGCGCGTTCCTGCGCGGCGCGGCGGACTTCGACGCCGCCTTCTTCGGGATCAACCCGCGCGAGGCCCTGGCTATGGACCCGCAGCAGCGCCTGCTGCTGCAGACGAGCTGGGAGGCCGTCGAACGGGCCGGCATCGATCCGGCCGCCCTGCGCGGCACCCGGAGCGGGGTCTTCGCCGGGGTGATGTACCACGACTACGGGTCCTGGGCGCGCCGTGTGCCCGAGGAGGTCGCCGGCTACCTCGCCTCCGGCACGGCCGGCAGCGTGGCGTCCGGCCGGGTGGCGTACACGCTGGGCCTCGAAGGGCCCGCGGTGTCGGTCGACACGGCCTGCTCCTCCTCGCTGGTCGCGCTCCACCTGGCGGTGCAGTCCCTGCGCTCGGGCGAGAGCGACCTGGCGCTGGCCGGCGGCGTGACGGTGATGGCGACCCCCACGCCCTTCGTCGAGTTCTCCCGCCAGCGCGGGCTCGCCGCCGACGGGCGCTGCAAGCCGTTCGCCGCGGCGGCCGACGGCACCGGCTGGGGCGAGGGCGCGGGCGTCCTCCTGCTGGAGCGGCTGTCGGACGCCCGCGCCCACGGCCACCCCGTGCTCGCCGTGGTCCGCGGCTCGGCCGTCAACCAGGACGGCGCGAGCAACGGGCTGACC
Source organism: Streptomyces sp. NPDC027672 (assembly GCF_055566335.1). Taxonomy (NCBI): domain Bacteria; kingdom Bacillati; phylum Actinomycetota; class Actinomycetes; order Kitasatosporales; family Streptomycetaceae; genus Streptomyces; species Streptomyces sp. NPDC027672. The sequence goes on from NZ_JBVHSO010000005.1 coordinate 163,163, forward strand.
GCGCCCAACGGACCGTCCCAGGAGCGGGTCATCCGGCAGGCGCTCACCGCCGCCGGGCTGACGGCCGCCGACGTGGACGCCGTGGAGGCCCACGGCACCGGCACCTCGCTCGGCGACCCGATCGAGGCGGAGGCGGTCCTCGCGGTCTACGGCCAGGACCGCCCGGCCGAGCGACCGCTGCTCCTCGGCTCGGTCAAGTCCAACATCGGCCACACCCAGGCCGCCGCGGGCGTCGCCGGCGTCATCAAGACGGTGATGGCCATGCGGCACGGCGCCCTGCCCAGGACCCTGCACCTCGACGAGCCGACGCCGCACGTCGACTGGTCCGCCGGCACGGTGCGGCTGCTCGACGACAGCGTGCCGTGGCCGACGACCGGCAGACCGCGCCGGGCCGGTGTGTCCTCCTTCGGCATCAGCGGCACCAACGCCCACGTCATCCTCGAACAGGCTCCGCCGGACCCGGCCGCCGCCCACCGCGCGCAGCCCCGGGTGCCGGCCGCCGGTGAGGCCGTGCCCTGGCTGCTGTCGGCCCGCGGCGCCGACGGGCTGCGCGCCCAGGCGGCCCGGCTGCGGCAGCGCCTGGCCGACCGCCCGGACCTGCGCCCGCTCGACGTCGGCTACTCGCTGGCCACCGGCCGTACCGCGTTCGAGCACCGGGCGGCCCTCGTCTGCGCCACCCGCGAGGACTTCCTGGAGCGGCTGGACGACCTGTGCTCCGGGGAAGCCGTGCCCGGACAGGAACGGGGCCGCGTCACCGGCGGCGGCCTGGCCTTCCTGTTCGCGGGACAGGGCAGCCAGCGGCCCGGCATGGGCCGGCAGTTGCGCGCCCGGTACCCCGTCTTCGCCGAGGCGTTCGACGCGGTCTGCGCGGAGCTGGACGGCCATCTCGCGCGCCCGCTGCGCGAGGTCGTCGACGCGGAGGACGACACGGAGGAGCCGGGACTGCTCGACACCACCGCGTACACCCAGCCGGCCCTGTTCGCCGTCGAGGTGGCTCTCTTCCGGCTGCTCGAACACTGGGGCGTCCGCCCGGACGTGCTGGCCGGACACTCCGTCGGCGAACTGGCCGCCGCCCACGTCGCCGGCGTGCTGAGCCTGCCCGACGCCGCCGCGCTGGTGGCCGCCCGGGGCCGGCTCATGCAGGCGCTCCCGCCCGGCGGGGCCATGGTGGCGGTGGGCGCCCCCGAGTCCGAGGTGCTGCCCCTGCTCACCGAGCACGTCGGGGTGGCCGCCGTCAACGGCCCGGCCGCGGTGGTGCTGTCGGGACGGGCGGCCGACGTCCTCGCGGTCGCGGACCGGCTCGACGACCGCGGGCACCGGATCACCCGGCTGCGCGTCAGCCACGCCTTCCACTCGCCCGAGATGGAACCGATGCTCGCCGGCCTGCGCGCCGTCGCCGAGGGCCTGACCTTCCACCCGCCGCGCATCCCCCTCGTGTCCACGGTGACCGGACGCCCGGCGACGGCCGAGGAGCTGTGCTCACCGGCGTACTGGACCGCACAGGCGCGCAGGCCCGTCCGCTTCCACGACGCGGTACGGCGACTGGTGCGGGACGGCGCCCGGACCCTGCTGGACATCGGGCCCGACGGCTCGCTCGCCGGTCTGGCCGCGGGCGCCGGGGACCCGGCCGTGGCGGCCGTCGCCGCGCTGCGCCGCGACCGGCCCGAGGCGGAGGCACTGGCCGACGCGCTGGGCCGGCTGCACGTCCGCGGCACCGCCGTCGACTGGGAGGCGTACTTCACCGGGACCGGCGCCCGGCGCGTCGACCTGCCGACATACGCCTTCCAGCCGGAACGGTTCTGGCTGGAGGCGGCGACGGAACCGTCCGTCCCGGCGGACTCCGGGCTGCGCTCCCCGGACCACCCGCTGCTGGGCGCCTGCGTGGACCTCCCCGACACCGACGAACTGGTCCTCACCGGCGCGCTGTCACCCGGTACGCACCCCTGGCTGGCCGGTCACCGGGTGCGCGGCGAGGTCCTGCTGCCCGGCGCCGCCTTCGTGGAACTGGCCCGGCACGCGGGAGCCCGGCTCGGCTGCGGCCACCTGGCCGACCTCACCCTGCACACTCCGCTGGCGCTGCCCGGCCCCGGCGCCGTACACCTGCGGGTGCGCGTGAGCGGGGACGACGGCGACGGCCGGCGCCGGCTGTCCGTGCACGCCCGCGCCGCCGCCGCGCCCGAGGAGCCGTGGACCCTGCACGCCACCGGCCTGCTGACCCGGCCGGCACCCGCGGGCGAGCGGCCGCCCGCCGGCGCCTGGCCGCCGCCCGGCGCGGTACCGGTGCCGGTCGAGGGCCTGTACGACGAACTGGCCGCGACCGGCGTCGAGTACGGCCCGCCCTTCCGGGGACTGCGCGCCGCGTGGCTCCACGACGGTGACGTCCTCGCCGAGGTGGCGCTGCCCGAGGACGCCGCCGCCGACGCCGGACGGTTCGGCCTCCACCCCGCCCTGCTGGACGCGGCCCTGCACGCCGCCGCCCTGCTCACGCCGCGCGGCACCGCCGACACCGAGGACGCGGCCCCGCGCCTGCCCTTCGCCTGGACCGACGTGGCGCTGCGCGCCGTCGGCGCGGACCGGCTGCGGGTACGGCTCACCGCGCGCGGCGAGACCCTGTCCCTCCATCTCGCCGACGCCGACGGGGAGCACGTCGGCACCGTCGGCTCGCTGCTGCTGCGCCCGGCCGCACCGGCCGGAGGAGAGCCCGCCGCGCTGCCGACCCTCTACGAGCTGCGGTGGCCGGCCCTGCCCGCAGGCCCCGCCCCGGCACCCACGAACGCGGCCCTGCTGGGCACGGACCCGGCGGACGGCCCCGACACCGTGCCGGGCGCCGTGCGGTACACCGGCCTCGACACCCTGCTGGCGGCGCTCGACCAGGGCGCGGAGGCACCCCGGGTGCTGTTCGCGCCGGCCGCCACCGGGGACCCGGACGACACCCTCCCCGCACGCACGCGCACCGCGCTCGACGGCACCGCCGGCCTGCTGCGGCGCTGGTCGGCCGAGCCGCGCCTGGCCGGCACCCGCCTGGTGCTGCTGACCCGCGGCGCGGTGGCCGCCGCCCCCGGCGACCCGGCACCCGATCCGGCGGCCGGCGCGGTATGGGGGCTCGGCCGCTCCGCGCAGAGCGAGCACCCCGGCCGGCTCGTCCTCGCGGACACCGACCGGGACCCCGCCTCGGCCGCCGTACTGCCGGCAGCCGCGCTGTCGGGGGAGGAGCAGCTCGCCGTGCGCGCCGGTGCCGTCACCGTGCCCCGGCTCGCCGCCGCCCCGGCCGGACCCGGCCCCGCCGCCCCGGTGTTCGACTCCGCCGGCACCGTCCTGGTCACCGGCGGCACCGGCGGGCTGGGCGCCCGGATCGCCCGCCACCTGGTCACCGCGCACGGCGTACGGCACCTGCTGCTCGCCGGACGGCGCGGGCCGGACGCCCCGGGCGCGTCCCACCTGGCCGCCGAGCTGGCCGGGCTGGGCGCCGAGGTGCGCCTCGCCGCCTGCGACGTCTCCGACCGCCAGGCCCTCGCCCTACTCCTGGACTCCCTTCCGGCCGACCGGCCCCTGCGCGCCGTGGTGCACTGCGCCGCGGTGCTCGACGACGGCGTGCTGGCCTCGCTCACCCCCGAGCGTGTCGACCGGGTCCTGCGGGCGAAGGCCGACGCGGCCTGGCACCTGCATGAGCTGACCGCGGACCGGTACCTGACCGCCTTCGTGCTCTTCTCGTCCGTCGCGGGCGTGCTGGGCGCCGCCGGACAGGGCAACTACGCCGCGGCCAACGCCTTCCTCGACGCCCTCGCCGAGGTCCGCCGCGCGCAGGGCCTGCCCGGCACGGCGCTGGCCTGGGGCTGGTGGGACGGCACGGAGGGCATGGCGGGCGGACTCGGCACCGCCGACCGGGCCCGGCTGGCCCGGACGGGCGTCACCGCCTTCGAGTCCGCCGAGGCGCTCGCCCTGTTCGACACGGCACTCGGACGCGGGACGGCGGCGCTCGTGCCGGTCCGCCTGGACGCCGCCGTCCTGCGCGCGCACGCCCGGCGGGGCACGCTCGCCCCGGTCCTGCGCGCGCTGGCGGCCGGCCCGGCGGCCCCGCCCCACGAGACGCCGGCCCCCGCGCGCCGGGCGCCGGCCGTCGCGCCGTGGCGCGAACGCCTGCGGGACGCCGGCCCCGACCAGCGCGAACACGTCCTGCTCACCTTGGTGCGCCGCGAGGTGGCCACGGTCCTCGGCAGGCCCTCGCCGGCCGGCGTGGACGCGCACGACCGGCTGCTCGACCTGGGCTTCGACTCCCTGACGGCCGTCGAACTCCGCAACCGCCTCGACGAGCTGACCGGCCTGCACCTGCCCGTCACGCTGGTCTTCGACCACCCGACGCCCGCGCGGCTGGCCGGCCACCTGTCGGCATCCCTGCCGGACGAGGCCGGACCCCGGTCCGCCGGCCCGGACGGCGAGCCGCCGGCCGCGCCGGGCGGTGAGCCGCTGGGCGTACCGGGCGGTGACCTGCGGGGCGTAGCGGACGGTGATTCGCGGGGCGTGCCGGGCAGTGAGCCGTCGGCCGTGCCGGACGGTGATCCGCCGGGCGTACCGGACGGTGATCCGCCGGGTGACCCAGGCGGTGACCCGCCGGGAGTAGCGGCCGGTGGCCCCCCGGCCGGATCAGGCGGCGGCCTCCTGGCCGAGCTGGACCGGCTGACGCGGTCCCTCGCCGAGACACCTCCGGAACCGCGCCTGCGGCAGGGCGTGGAGCGGCGGCTGACCGAGCTGCTGTCCACGTGGCGGCAGCAGCCCGCCCCGGCCGAGACGCTGCCGGCCGGCTCCCCGGCCCCGGCGGCGCGGGACGGCGGCCTCGCCGACGCCACCACCGCCGACGAACTCCTGGCCTTCATCGACAAGAACCTCAGAAGGCCCTGACCGCCCTCCGACAGCCAGCCCGGCGACACAAGACAACGAGTGAGGTTCCATGGCCAAGGACGAGAAGCTCGTCGAGTACCTCCGGTGGATGACCACCGATCTGCAGGCGACCCGCCGGCGGCTCGACGAGGTCGAAGAGGCCGTACAGGAGCCCGTCGCGATCGTGGCGATGAGCTGCCGGCTGCCCGGCGGCGTCCGCTCGCCCGAGGAGCTGTGGCGGCTGGTCGCCGACGGCACCGACGCCGTCACCGGCTTCCCCGCCGACCGGGACTGGGACCTGGAGGCGCTGTACCACCCGGACCCGGACCACGCGGGCACGTCGTACACCCGGCACGGCGGATTCGTCGACGGCTGTGCCGACTTCGACCCCGCCTTCTTCGGGATCAGCCCCAAGGAGGCGCTGGCGACGGACCCCCAGCAGCGGCTGCTCCTGGAACTGGCCTGGGAGGCGTTCGAGCGGGCCGGGCTGCCCGCCGAACAGGTCCGCGGCAGCGGCACCGGAGTGTTCGCCGGGGTGATGTACAACGACTACGGCAGCCGCGTCCGCCACCCCGCCGACGACCTGGAGGGCTACCTCGGCACCGGCAGCGCCGGCAGCGTCGCCTCCGGCCGCGTGGCCTACACGTTCGGCCTGGAGGGCCCCGCCGTCACCGTCGACACCGCCTGCTCCTCGTCGCTGGTCGCCCTCCATCTCGCCGTCCAGGCGCTGCGCCAGGGCGACTGCCGGCTCGCCCTGGCCGGCGGGGTGTCGCTCATGGCCACCCCGGCCACCTTCGTCGGTTTCAGCCGGCAGCGCGGCCTGGCGCCCGACGGCCGGTGCAAGGCGTTCGGGGCCGGGGCGGACGGCACCGGCTGGGCCGAGGGCGCCGGCCTGCTGCTGCTCGAACGGCTCTCCGCCGCCCGCGCGAACAACCACCCGGTGCTGGCCGTCATCCGGGGCAGCGCGGTCAACCAGGACGGCGCCAGCGGCGCGCTGACCGCACCGAACGGACCCGCGCAGGAACGCGTCATCGCCCAGGCCCTGGCCAACGCCCGGCTGCGGCCGGACCAGATCGACGCCGTGGAGGCGCACGGCACCGGCACCGTGCTCGGCGACCCCATCGAGGCCCGGGCGCTGCAGTCGGTGTACGGCGCGGAGCGGGCGGCCGGCCGCCCGCTGTGGCTCGGGTCCCTGAAGTCCAACATCGGGCACGCCCAGGCGGCGGCGGGCGTCGCCGGGGTGATCAAGACGGTGATGGCGATGCGCCACGGCGTGCTGCCGCGGACCCTGCACGCCGACGAACCGTCCCCGCACGTGGACTGGGATTCCGGGCCGCTGGCGCTGCTCACCGAGGCCCGGCCCTGGCCCGAGAGCGGCGAGCCCCGCCGGGCGGGCGTCTCCGCGTTCGGGATCAGCGGCACCAACGCGCACGTCCTGCTCGAACAGGCGCCGGCCGCGGAGCCCGAGCCGGCCGGCACCGAGGCGACCGCCCCCGAGCCGACCGGCCTTGAGCAGGCCGACCGGGCGCCGGCCGCCCTCGACCCGGCCGGCCGGGCGCCGGCCGTCCGTGCGGTGCCGGAACTGCCCCCGCTGTGGACGCTGTCCGCGAAGAGCCCCGAGGCGCTGCCCGCCCAGGCCGCGCGGCTCGCCGCCCACGTACGCGCCCGCCCCGAGCTGCGGCCCGCCGACATCGGCTGGTCGCTCGTCCGCACCCGCACGGCGTTCCCGTACCGCACCGCCGTCGTGGGCGCCGACCGCGGGGAACTGCTCACGGCCCTCGACGCGCTGGCCGCCGGCCCGGAACCCGGCGGCCTCCGGGCTCCGGCCGGCACCGGCCGGGCCGCCCTCGTCTTCCCCGGCACCGGCAGCGGGTGGGCCGGCCCGGCCGGTGACCTGCTGGACGCCTCGACGGTGTTCGCCGCGCGGTTCGCGGAGTGCGCCGAGGCGCTGCGCCCGTACACCGGCTGGTCGCCGGCCGACGTGCTGCGCGGCGTGCCCGGGGCGCCGGCGCCGGACGACACCGAGGCCGGCCCGCCCGTGCTGTGGGCCGTCATGGTCTCCCTGGCCGCCCTCTGGGAGGCCGCCGGCGTCACCGTGTCCGCGGTGCTGGGCCACTCGCTGGGCGACCTGGCCGCCGCCGCCGTCAGCGGCTCCCTGTCGCTGCCGGACGCCGCCCGCGTGGTGGTGCTGCGGAACCGGGCGCTCGGCTCCCTCGGGGGCGGCGGCGGTCTGTTGTCCGTGTCCGCGGCACCCGACGACGTACGCGGGTGGCTCGATGAGGCCGGCGGTTTCCTGACCCTCGCGGCGGTCGACGGGCCCCGGTCCGTCACCGTCGCCGGACCCGACGAGGACCTCGACGCGCTGCGCGCGCGGTGCGCGGCCGAGGGCGTCCCGGCGCGGCGCGTCCCGCTGTCCCACGCCGCCGCCCACTCGCCGCGGATCGAGGAGGTCCGCGAGGAACTCGCCGCCGCGCTCGCCCCGGTGGTGCCGCGGGCCGGACGGCTGCCCGTGTACTCCGCGGCCACCGGCGGGCTCGTGGAACCGGCCGCCCAGGACGGTGCGTTCTGGTACCGCGGCCTGCGGCAGCCGGCACGGTTCGAGCAGGCGGCGCGGGCCATGCTCGCCGACGGCTTCGACCTGTTCATCGAGTGCGCCCCGCACCCCGTCCTCGCCGAGGCCCTGCGCGAGACCGTGGCCGGTGCCACCGGCGGCACCGACGCCACGGATGCCGCCGATACCGCCGCCGTCGTCGTGGGCATGCCGGCCCAGGACGACGCCACCGCGCCACGCCGGTTCGCCGCCGCGGTCGCCGAGGCGGTGGCGGGCGGAGCACGCCTGGACGCCGACCGGTACTTCGGCGCCGCGCGCCACGTCGACCTGCCCACCTACGCCTTCCGCCGCACCCGGTTCTGGCTGCCGGCCGACGCCCCGGCGCCGCGCACCGCCGCCGTGTACCCGCCCGGCACACCGTGGCGGCTCCAGGTGACGGAGCCCGGCGACCTCGCCAGCTTCGCCCCGGTACCCGCGCCCGACGCGCGGGACGTACTGGCGCCGCACGAGATCCGCGTCGGCGTCCGCGCCACCGGGCTGCACTTCGGGGACGTACTCGCCGGCCTGGGCCTCGCCCCGCAGGGAGCGGGCGGCACGGCGCCGGGCACCGAGGCCGCCGGTGTGGTCCTGGAGACCGGAGCCGGCGTCACGGGCGTCGCCGTGGGCGAGGCGGTGATGGGCCTGTTCCCCCGGGGCGCCGCCGGCCCCGTCGCGGTCACCGACCACCGCTTCACCGTCCCGGTCCCCGACGGGTGGACCTTCGCCCAGGCCGCGGCGGCCCCGCTGGCCTACCTGACCGCCCACCACGCCCTGTTCACGCTCGCCGCGCTGCGCCCCGGCGAGACGGTCCTGGTCCACGCCGCGAGCGGCGGCACCGGACGCGCGGCCGTCCAGCTCGCCCTGCACCACGGCGCCCGGGTGCTCGCCACCGACACCCCCGACCACCGCACCGCCCTGCGCGCCCTCGGACTGCCCGCGGAACAACTGGCCTCCTCGGCCACCCCCGACTTCGTCGCCCCGCTCCTCGACGCCACCGGCGGCCACGGCGCCGACGTCGTGGTCAACTGCCTGACGGGGGAGTTCACCGACGCCACCCTGCGGCTGCTGCCGCACGGCGGGCGGTTCGTGGAGACCGGCCGCACGGACGTCCGCGACGCCGGCCGGGTCGCCGCCGGCCACCCCGGCGTCGCCTATCTGGTGGCCGACCTGGCCGACACCGGACCGGACCGCGTCCGGGCGGCCCTGACCGAGCTGGCCGCGCTGTTCGCCGACGGAACGCTGCCCCCGCCGTCCGTACCCGTCTGGGACGCCGACCGGGCCGCCGAGGCGCTGGACCGGCTCGCCGCCGACCGGCACGCCGGACAGGCCGTCCTCGTCCTGCCCCCGCCCGACCGCCCCGGCCCCGCCGCCCCGTCCGCCGCGCTGTCCACCGCGCTGCGCGAGCTGGACCCGGACGCCCGCCGCGCGTTCGTACTGGACCTCGTCCGTACGGAGGTCGCCGCGGTCCTCGGCCACGACGACGCGCGGGCGATCGGGTACGACCAGAACTTCCAGGAACTCGGGCTCGACTCGCTCACCGCGGTACAGCTACGCAACCGGGTGCGCGCGGCGACCGGACTGCGGCTGGCGGCGACCCTCGTCTTCGACCACCCCACACCCCGGGCGGTCGCCGCACACGTCCTCGCCCGCGCCGGCGAGCGGCCCGCCGACGCCGCCTCCGCGCACCCCGGCGGCCCGCCCGCGCGGTCCGCCGACGGCGCGTCCGCGCACTCCGGGGACCGGCCCGCCCCGGACGACGACCCCATCGCGATCGTCGCCATGAGCTGCCGCTTCCCGGGCGGCGCGCACTCGCCGGAACAGCTCTGGCAGCTGCTGGACACCGGGGCCGACGTCATCGGCGACTTCCCCGCCGACCGCGGCTGGAATTTCGCCGAACTCCACCACCCCGACCCGGACCGGCCCGGCACGACCTACGCCCGCCAGGGCGGCTTCCTCGACACCGTCGCCGACTTCGACGCGGACTTCTTCGGGATCTCGCCGCGCGAGGCCCTGGCCATGGACCCCCAGCAGCGGCTGCTGCTGGAGACCACCTGGGAGGCGTTCGAACGCGGCGGCATCGATCCCACCAAGGCGGCCCCCGGCCAGGTCGGCGTCTTCGTCGGCACCAACGGGCAGGACTACCCGAGGGTGCTGGCCACCGGCAAGGACGACCTGGAGGGCTACGTCGGAACCGGCAACGCCGCCAGCGTCCTGGCCGGCCGCCTCGCGTACGCGTTCGGCTTCGGCGGCCCGGCCGTCACGGTCGACACCGCCTGCTCCTCCTCCCTGGTGGCGCTGCACTGGGCCGCGCAGGCGCTGCGCCGGGGCGAGTGCTCGCTCGCGCTGGTGGGCGGCGTCACGCTGATGACCAGCCCGCTGCTGTTCACGGAGTTCAACCGGCAGAAGGTGCTGTCCCCGGGCGGCAGGTGCCGGTCGTTCTCCGCCGACGCGGACGGCACGAGCTGGAGCGAGGGCGTCGGCGTCCTGCTCGTGGAGCGGCTGTCCGAGGCGCGGCGCCGCGGCCACCGGGTGCTGGCCGTGGTGCGCGGTTCCGCCGTCAACTCCGACGGCGCCAGCAACGGCCTGACCGCGCCCAACGGCCCCGCCCAGGAACGGGTCGTGCGCGGCGCGCTCGCCGACGCCGGCCTGACCCCCGCCGACATCGACGCCGTGGAGGCGCACGGCACCGGCACGAGACTCGGCGACCCCGTCGAGGCGCAGGCGCTGCTCGCCACCTACGGGCAGCACCGCCCCGACGGCGCCCCGCTGCTGCTGGGCTCCCTGAAGTCGAACATCGGCCACACCCAGGCCGCCTCCGGGGTCGCCGGGATCATCAAGCTGGTCGAGGCGATGCGCCACGAACGGCTGCCGCGGACCCTGCACGTGACCGAGCCGACCCCGCACGTCGACTGGTCGGCCGGGGCGGTGGAGCTGCTGGTCGCGGCCCGTGACTGGCGCCGCTCCGGGCGTCCGCGCCGGGCCGGGGTGTCCTCCTTCGGGATCAGCGGTACCAACGCGCACGTCATCATCGAGGAACCCCCCGCCGCCCCCGAACCCGACACCCCGGCCGGGCCGGACGGCCGCCCGGTGCCGTGGCCGCTGTCCGCCAGGAGCCCGGAGGCACTGCGCGGGCAGGCCCGGGAGCTGGCCGCGCACCTGGCGGCCGGCGGACCCGCGCCCCGCCCGCTGGACGTCGCCTGGTCCCTCGCCACCACCCGAGCCGCCCTGCGCCACCGGGCCGTCGTCCTGGTGGACCACGCCGGGCAGGCGGCCGAGGCGCTCGCCGCCGTCGCCGCCGGCCAGGACGCTCCCGGCGTCGTCCGCGCACAGGCGCGCGAGGACCACAAGACCGCGTTCCTCTTCGCGGGCCAGGGCAGCCAGGCCGTCGGCATGGGCCGGGACCTGCACGCCGTCCACCCCGTCTACGCCGACGCCTTCGACGCGGTGTGCGCCGCCCTCGACCCGCACCTGCCCCGGCCCCTGGGCGAGATCGTGTTCGCCGAGGACGGCCCCGCGGCCGCCGCGCTGCTCGACCGCACCGAGTACGCGCAGCCGGCGCTGTTCGCGTTCGAGGTGGCGCTCTTCCGGCTGCTGGAGTCCTGGGGCATCGTCCCGGACCTCCTCGCCGGGCACTCGGTGGGCGAGATCACCGCCGCGCACGTGGCGGGAGTGCTCTCCCTCACCGACGCCGCCGCGCTGGTCGCGGCCCGCGGCCGGCTCATGCAGGCACTGCCGGAGGGCGGCGCCATGGCCGCCGTGGAGGCCGGACCGGAGGAGCTCACCGATCTGCTCGCCGCGGCCGGCGGCCGGGTCGCGGTCGCCGCGGTCAACGGGCCCCGGGCGACCGTGCTGTCCGGGGAGCGCGACGCGGTGGCCGAGGTGGTCGCCGTACTGAAGGAACGGGCCCGGCGCGTCTCCTGGCTCCGGGTCAGCCACGCCTTCCACTCCCCGCTCATGGACCCGATGCTCGCCGAGTTCGAGCGGGTCGCGCGGGGGCTGGCCTACCGCCCGCCGCGCGTCCCCGTCGTCTCCGCCCTCACCGGGCGCCCCGCGACCGCCGAGGACCTGTGCTCGCCCGCCCACTGGGTCCGCCACGTCCGGGACACCGTGCTCTTCCACGACGCCGTACGCTCCCTGGACGAGGCCGGGGCGACCCTCTACGTCGAGCTGGGCCTCGGCGCGCTCAGCCCGATGACCGCCGACTGCCTGGCCGGACGCGGCACCGTCGTGACGGCGCAGCGCCGGGACCGGCCGCAGGAGGTCGCGCTGCTGCACGCCGTCGCCGCCCTGCACGCCCACGGCGCCCCGGTGGACTGGCCCGCCGTCCTCGCCGGACGCGGCGCGCGGACCGTACCGCTGCCCACGTACGCCTTCCAGCGCAGCCGCTACTGGCCGCGGCGCGCCGTCACCCGCGGCACCGGCCCCGGCACCGGGCACCCCGTGCTCGGCCCGGTGGTACGGCTCGGGGACAGCGACCGGTACCTGGCCACGGGCCGGCTCTCGACGGCCGCCGTGCCGTGGCTCCCCGAGCACGAGGTGTTCGGCGCGACCGTCGTGCCCGGCACCCTGCCCCTGGAACTGGCCGTGCAGGCCGCGGAGGCCGTGGGCAGCGCCCAGGTGCGGGAACTGACCCTGCACGCGCCCGTCGTCCTCGGCCCCGACGACGACCTCGAACTCCAGCTATTGCTGGACGAGCCGGACGCCGCCGGCGGCAGGCCCCTGCGCCTGTACGCCCGCCCGTACGACGGCACGGACGCGGGCCGCTGGACCCTGCACGCGAGCGGCGCCCTCGCCGACGAGGACCCGGCACCCGGGCCCGGCCTGCGGGTCTGGCCCCCCGAGGGCGCCGTCCCCGTCCGGGTCGACGGCCTGTACGAGGACTTCGCCGCGCAGGGTGTGCGCTACGGCCCGCTGTTCCGGGGTGTGCGGTCCGCCTGGCGCGACGGCGACGTGCTCTACGCCGAGGTCGCCCTCCCGGACGGCACCGGCACCGGCGCCTTCGCCCTGCACCCCGCCCTGTGGGATGCCGCCCAGCACCTGGCCGCGATGGACGGACTGGGCTCCGGCTCGGGCGCGGCGGTGCCGTTCTCCTGGGCCGGGGTGCGGCTGCACGCCGGCGGGGCCACGCGCCTGCGGGTGCGGATCGCGCCGGCCGGTGAGGACACCGTCACCATGGAGATCGCCGACGGCCGGGGCGACCCGGTGGCCGGCGTCGCCCGCCTGACGGCGCGGCGCGCGTCCGCGCGGCACATCGGCGCCGGGCCCGCTTCCGGGCCCGCTTCCGAGCCGGCGGAGCTGTACCGCCTCGCCTGGGTGCCGGGCCCCGCCACCGAGCCCGCCGAACCACCCACCCTCACCTGGACCGGCACGGACCACCCGCCCACCGCACTCCACGAACTCGTCGGCCGGGCCGGCGTCCGGTCCGGTGCGGGCGCCGACTGCACCCTCGTACCGGTCACGGCCGGCGGTGACGGCGCCCCGGACGCTCCGGCGGCGCAGGCCCTCGCCGCGCTGCGGTCGTGGCTGGCCGATGCCGAGCGGTCCGCGCGCGGCCGGCTCGTGCTGCTCACCACGGGAGCCGTCGCCTGCACCCCGCACGAGGCGGTGGACGACCCCGCGCGGTCGGCGGTGTGGGGGCTGGCCCGCGCCGCCCAGGCCGAATACCCCGGCCGGGTGGTCGTGGCCGACCTGGACGGCAGCGCCGCCGCCTGGGCCGCCCTGCCCGCCGCCCTCGCCACGGGCGAACCCCAACTCGCCCTGCGCGGCGACCAGATACTCGTCCCCCGACTGGAACGCGCCGCGGACACCGGACCCACCGCAGAGACTGGCCCTGCTCTGGATACCGCAGCCACCGCGGGCACCGGGCCCGCCGCGGGCCCCGGATCCGCCGGTGGCCTAGACCCGGCCGGTACGGTGCTGATCACCGGTGGGACCGGCGACCTGGGCGCGCTCGTGGCCCGGCACCTCGTCACCGCGCACGGTGCCCGCCGCCTGCTGCTGACCAGCCGTCGCGGGCCGGCCGCCGAGGGCGCGGCCGAACTCGCCGCCGCCCTGCGCGCGGAAGGCGCCGACGTCACCGTGGCCGCCTGCGACGCGGCCGACCGTGACGCGCTCGCCGCGCTGCTCGCCGCCATCCCGGCCGACCGGCCGCTGACCGCGGTCGTGCACGCCGCCGGCGTCCTGGACGACGGCGTGCTCGGCTCCCTCACCCCGCAGCGCCTGGCCGGCGTCATGGCGCCGAAGGCGGTCGCGGCCCGGCATCTGCACGAGCTGACCCGGGACCTGCCGCTGTCCGCCTTCGTCCTGTTCTCCTCGGCGTCCGGCGTCCTCGGCTCCGCCGGGCAGGGCGGCTACGCCGCCGCCAACAGCTACCTCGACGGACTCGCCGTACACCGCCGGGCCGCCGGGCTGCCCGCGACCTCGCTCGCCTGGGGCCTGTGGCACCAGGAGCGGGGCGGGATGGCGGGCGGGCTGACCGAGGCGGAACGCGACCGCATCACCCGCGCCGGCTTCGGCGCGATCGAGCCCGCCGCCGGACTCGCCCTGTTCGACGCCGCGCTGCGGCGGCCGGACCCGGTCCTCGTCGCCGCCCGGTTCGACCTGCCGCTGCTGCGCCCGCGCGCCCAGAACCCCGACTTCCCGCCGGTGCTCAGGGGCCTGGTGCCACCGGCCCGCATCCCGTCGGCCGCCGCCCCCGCCGCCCCCGCGGCCGGCGACGGCCCGCCGCTCGCCGACCGGCTGCTCCCGCTGGACGACGCCGGCCGGGAGAGCCTGCTGCTCGAACTCGTCCTGACCCAGGCGGCGGCGGTGCTCGGGCACAGCTCGCCCCGCGCCGTCCCGGCGGACCGGCCCTTCACCGAGTCCGGACTCGACTCGCTCGCGGCGGTGGAGATCCGCGGCCGGCTCGACGCCGCCACCGGCGTCCGCCTCCCGGCGACCGTGGTCTTCGACCACCCCACGCCCGCCGCTCTCGCCACCCACCTGAAGGACACCCTCGTGCCCGCCCCGGCCCGCCCGGCCGACGCCGCCCTCGCCGACCTCGACCGGCTCCGCGACACCCTCCCGCCGCTGTCCGGCGACCCCGAGGCCGCCGCGCAGATCCGGCTGCGGCTGAAGGGCCTGCTCGCCGCCTGGGACGAGGCCACCGCCCCCGCCGACGCGGCGGACGACACCGCGGACGACGACGCGCTGGACGCCGCCGACCTCGGCGAACTGCTCGACATCATCGACGAAGAACTGGGGAACGCCTGATGACGGGCACCGACCGGACACCGCCCACCGACAAGGTCCTGGACTCCCTCAAGCGGCTCACCGCCGAACTGCGCCAGACCCGCAAGCGGCTGCGGGAGGCCGAGGACGCGGCCCGCGAACCCGTCGCCATCATCGGCATGGCCTGCCGCTACCCCGGCGGCGTCCGCAGCCCCGAGGACCTCTGGCGGCTCGTCGCCGGCGGCCGGGACGCCGTGTCCGCCTTCCCCACCGACCGCGACTGGGACCTCGGCGCCCTGCACGGCCCGCAGGCCGGGGACGCCGGCACCAGCCACGCCCAGGCGGGCGGCTTCCTGTACGACGTCGCCGACTTCGACCCGGCACCCTTCGGGATCAGCCCGCGCGAGGCGACGGCCATGGACCCCCAGCAGCGCCTGCTGCTGGAGACGGCCTGGGAGACCTTCGAGCACGCCGGCATCGACCCGTCGGCCCTGCGGGGCAGCCGGACCGGTGTCTACGCCGGGATCATGTACCACGACTACGCCGCCCGGCTGAAGGAACTGCCCGAGGAGGTCATGGGCTACCTCGGCACCGGCACCTCCGGCAGCATCGCCTCCGGCCGCGTCGCCTACACCTTCGGCCTGGAGGGCCCCGCGGTCACCATCGACACCGCCTGCTCCTCCTCCCTGGTCGCCCTGCACCTCGCCGTCACCGCGCTGCGCAAGGGCGAGTGCTCCCTCGCCATGGCCGGCGGAGCCACCGTGATGGCGTCCCCGCTGCCCTTCGTGGACTTCAGCCGGCAGGAGGGCCTCGCGTCGGACGGCCGGTGCAAGTCCTTCGCGGCCGCCGCCGACGGCACCGGCTGGGCGGAGGGCGCCGGCATGCTGCTGCTGGAGCGGCTCTCCGACGCCCGCCGCAACGGCCACCGCGTCCTCGCCGTCGTCCGCGGCAGCGCCGTCAACCAGGACGGCGCGAGCAACGGCCTGACCGCCCCCAACGGGCCCGCCCAACGGCGCGTGATCCGGCAGGCCCTCGCCGACGCCGGCCTCGGCCCCGCCGACGTGGACGCCGTCGAGGCACACGGCACCGGCACCACGCTCGGCGACCCCATCGAGGCCCAGGCCCTGCTGGCCGCCTACGGACAGGGCCGCGCCCCCGGACAGCCCCTGCGGCTGGGCTCCCTGAAGTCGAACATCGGCCACACCCAGGCCGCCGCGGGCGTGGGCGGCGTCATCAAGATGGTCCTCGCCCTGCGCGAGCAACTGCTGCCCAGGACCCTCCACGTCGACGAGCCCACCCCGCACGTCGACTGGTCCGCCGGCGCCGTCGAACTCCTCACCGAACCCCGCCCGTGGCCCCGCGGCGAGGCCCCGCGCCGCGCCGGCGTCTCCTCCTTCGGGTTCAGCGGCACCAACGCCCACGTCGTCATCGAGGAACCCCCGGCCGAGGAACCCCGGCCCGCGCCCGACGCGGCCCCCGCGCCGGCCGGCACCCCGCGGACCACCGCCCTGTGGGCCCTGACGGCCGCCTCGGAACCGGCCCTGCGCGCCCAGGCCGCCCGCCTGTCGGAGCACCTGCGGCGCCACCCCGGCCTCCGCCCGCACGACGTCGGCTACTCCCTGCTCACCACCCGCGCCCCCCTGGAGCACCGGGCGGTCCTCACCGGCGACGACCCCGAGGAACTGCTCCGCGCCGTCGAGGCGTTCGCCGCCGGCCGGCCCGCGTCCGCGCTGCTGCACGGCCGTACCGCCCCCGGCGGCCTCGCGATGATGTTCACCGGCGGCGGCAGCCAGCGCCCCCGCATGGGCCGCGGCCTGTACGAGGCGTTCCCCGCCTTCGCCGACGCGTTCGACGAGGTGTGCGCGGAACTGGACCGGCACCTGCCCGCCCCGCTGCGTCCCGTCGTCTTCGCCGGGCCGGACGAGGACGGCCACGCCCTGCTCGCCGGGCAGGCCTTCGCCCAGCCCGCCCTGTTCGCCGTCGAGGTCGCGCTGTTCCGGCTGTTCGGCTCCTGGGGCGTCGAACCCGACCACGTCCTCGGCCACTCGGGCGGCGAGCTGGCGGCGGCCCACGTCGCCGGCGTGCTCTCCGTCGCCGACGCGGCGGCCCTGGTCGCCGCGCGCGGCAGACTCACCGGGGAACTGTCCCCGGGCGGGGTCATGGTGGCGGTCGCCGCCGCCGAGGACGAGGTCCGCCCCCTGCTGGCCGACGGCGCCGAGATCGCGGCGGTCAACAGCCCCGGCGCGGTGGTGCTCACGGGGGACGAGCAGCCCGTCACCGCGCTCGCCGCCCACTTCGCCCGGCAGGGCCGCAAGACCCGTCGGCTGAACGTCAGTTACGCCTCGCACTCCGCTCGCGTCACCCCCATGCTGGACGAACTCCGGCAGGTCGCCGCCCATCTGGAGTTCCGGCCGCCCCGCATCGGCTTCGTCTCCACGGTCACCGGACGACCGGCGGACGCCACCGAGCTGTGCACCCCCGAGTACTGGGTGCGCAACGCCCGCCAGCCCGTCCGGTTCGCCGACGCCGTACGCCATCTGGAAGCCGCCGGGGTGCGGACCTTCCTCGAACTCGGGCCCGAAGCGGCCCTCACGCCCATGGCCGAGGCCTGCCTGACCGCCGCCTGTGCCGCCGTCCCCGCGCAGCGCGCCGACCGCCCGGAGACCGCCGCGGTGACCGCCGCCGCCGGCCACCTCCACGCGCGCGGCACCGCCGTCGACTGGGAGGCGTTCTTCCAGGGCACGCACGCGCGCCGGGTCGGCCTGCCGACGTACGCCTTCCAGCGCCGGCGCCACTGGCTGCGGGCACCGGTCCGCGACCGGGTCGACGTCTCCGCGGCCGGCCTCGGCTTCCCCGACCACCCGCTGCTCGGCGCGAGCGTGCTCATGGCCGACTCCGAGGAGTACCTGTTCACCGGCCGGCTGACACCCGTCGCCCAGCCCTGGCTGGCCGACCACGCCGTGGGCGGCTCCGTGCTGCTGCCGGGCACCGCGTTCCTGGAGCTGGCGCTGCGCGCGGGCCGGCACGCGGACTGCGACCGCGTCGAGGAACTGACCCTCACCGCCCCGCTGGTGATACCGGACGACCGGGCGGTGGTCCTGCAGATCCGGGTCGGCGCGCCCGGCGAGGACGGCCGGCGGGCGGTCGAGGTGTACGCCCGCGACGAGGACGCCCTGCCCGGACAGCCCTGGGTCCGCCACGCCACCGGCACGCTGTCCGCCGCCCCGCACCCGCCCCGGGACGAGGACCCCGCGGCCTGGCCCCCGGCCGGCGCGACCGCCCTCGGCCTGGACGGGCTCTACGACCGCCTCGCCGCCGAAGGACTGCACTACGGCCCCGCGTTCCAGGGGCTGCGCGCGGTGTGGCAGCGCGGGCGGGAACTGTTCGCCGAGGTCGCCCTGGACGACGAACAGCACGACGGCGCCCGCTCGTTCGGCCTGCATCCCGCGCTGCTGGACGCCGCGCTGCACGCCCTGGGCCTCGGCACGCTCCCGGACGTGGCCGGCACCGCGGCCCTGCCGTTCTCCTGGCACGGCGTGTCCCTGTTCGCGGCCGGTGCCGCCACCGCCCGGGTCCGGCTCGCCCCGAACGGACCCGGCACCGTCGCCATCGACGTGACCGACCCGACGGGACGGCCGGTCCTCGCGGTCGACGCGCTGGCCCTGCGCCCGGCCGGCCGGATCACCGCGGGCGCCGGCACCCGCGAGCCGCTGCTCCACCTCACCTGGACACCGCCGCGGACACCGGCCGTACCGGCGCCGTACGGTGCCACGGCCGCCCTCGCCGACGCGCTGGACTCCGCCGAACCGCCGCCCGGCATACTGCTGCTGCCCCTGACCGGCACCCCGCGCGACGCCCGGCCGGACCGCGCGGCGGGGGAGTGCGCCGCCGACGCCCTGGAACAGGTGCGGGCCTGGCTCGCCGACGACCGGTTCGCCGCCACGCGCCTGGTCGCCGTCACGAGCGGGGCCGTGGCCGCCGGACCCGAGGAGGACGTCACCGACCTGGCGGGCGCCGCCGCCCTGGGGCTGCTGCGGTCGGCGCAGTCGGAGCACCCGGGCCGGATCGTCCTGGTGGACACCGACGCCCCCGAGGACCTGCCCCGGGACCTGCCCGCCGTGCTCGCCACGGACGAGCCGGCCCTCGCCCTGCGGGCCGGCCGGCCGCGCCTGCCCCGGCTCGTGCCGGCCGGCGCCCCGCCCGGCCGGGCCCCGGCGTTCGACCCGGACGGCACCGTCCTGATCACCGGCGGCACCGGCGCCCTCGGCGGACTCCTGGCCCGGCACCTCGTCGCCGAGCACGGCGTGCGCCACCTGCTGCTGACCAGCCGCAGCGGCCCGGCCGCCGACGGCGCCCCGGAACTCGCCGACGCGCTGGGCGCGCTGGGCGCGCGGGTCACCGTCACCGCGTGCGACGCCGCCGACCGGGAGTCCCTGGCCGGGCTGCTGGCCGCGATACCGCAGGACCGGCCGCTGACCGCCGTCGTCCACACGGCCGGCGTCCTCGACGACGGCACCGTGCAGACGCTGACCCCGGACAGGGTCCGCCGCGTCATGGCCCCGAAGGCCGGCGCCGCCTGGCACCTGCACGACCTGACCAAGGACGCCGGCCTGACCGCCTTCGTCCTGTTCTCCTCGGCGGCCGGCCTGCTCGGCGCCCCCGGACAGGCCAACTACGCCGCGGCCAACGGCTTCCTCGACGCCCTGGCCCTGCACCGCCGCTCGCTCGGACTGCCCGCCCTGTCCCTGGCCTGGGGCCTGTGGGAAGGCACCACGGGCATGGTCGGCGGACTCGACGGCCCGGCGCGGCACCGGCTGGCCGGGCTCGGCATGCGGCCGATCCCCGCGGCGGACGGCCTGGCCCTGTTCGACGCCGCCCTCGCCGGGACCGAGCCGCTGGTGGCACCGCTGCACCTGGACCCGCGCCGGCTCGACGCCGGCACCGCGCCCGCGCTGCTGCGCGCCCTGGTGCGGCCCGCGCCGCGGCGGAGCGCCACCGCGGCCCCCGCGCGGCCCGACGGCACCGGTCTCGCCCAGCGCCTGGCCGCCCTGCCCGAGGCCGAGCGGCTGCGCGAGCTGACCGAACTGGTACGGGCCGAGGCCGCGGCGATCCTGGGCCACGACAGTCCGCTCGAGGTGCCCGAGGACCGCACGTTCGCCGAGGCCGGCTTCGACTCGCTCGCCGCGATCGGCCTGCGCAACCGGCTCGGCACCCACACCGGGCTGCGGCTGCCGACGACCCTGGTCTTCGACCACCCGACCCCCGCCCACCTCGCCGGGCACCTGCGCGGACTGCTGCTCGGCAGCACGGCGGCCACCGCCGCGCCCGCGCGCGGCCCGGCGGCGCCCGCCGACGAGCCGATCGCCATCATCGGCATGGCCTGCCGCTACCCCGGCGGCGTGACCTCCCCCGAAGACCTGTGGGACCTCGTGCTGTCCGGCCGCGACGCCGTCCGCGAGATGCCCCGCGACCGGGGCTGGGACATCGACGGCCGCTACGACCCCGGACCGGGACCCGGCCGGCGCGGCACCTTCTCCACCCGCCACGGCGGATTCCTGGACGGTGCCGCCGACTTCGACCCCGGCTTCTTCGGCATCAGCCCGCGCGAGGCCCTCGCCATGGACCCGCAGCAGCGGCTGCTGCTGGAAGTGTCGTGGGAGGCGTTCGAACGGGCGGGCCTGGACCCGCAGTCGGCGCGCGGCAGCGACACGGGCGTCTTCGCCGGCGTCATGTACCACGACTACGGATCGTGGGCCGCGGACACCCCCGACGACGTGGAAGGCTATCTCGGCTCGGGCACCGCGGGCAGCGTCGCCTCCGGCCGGATCGCCTACGCGCTCGGGCTGGAGGGCCCGGCCGTCACCGTGGACACCGCCTGCTCGTCCTCGCTGGTGGCCCTGCACCTCGCCGCCCAGGCGCTGCGCGCCGGCGAGTGCTCCCTCGCCCTCGCCGGAGGCGCCACCGTCATGGCGACGCCGGGGCCGTTCATCGAGTTCAGCCGTCAGCGGGGCCTCGCCCCGGACGGCCGGTGCAAGTCGTTCGCGGCCGGCGCGGACGGCACCGGCTGGGGCGAGGGCGTCGCCGTCCTCCTCGTGGAACGGCTCTCGGACGCCCGCCGCAACGGGCGCCGCGTCCTCGCGGTGCTGCGCGGCAGCGCGGTCAACCAGGACGGCGCCAGCAACGGGCTGACCGCGCCCAGCGGACCGGCGCAGCAGCGGGTCATCCGGCAGGCGCTGGCCGCCGCCGGACTGACGGCCCGCCAGGTCGACGGCGTCGAGGCCCACGGCACCGGCACGGTGCTGGGCGACCCCATCGAGGCGCAGGCCCTGCTGGAGACGTACGGCGGCGAGCACGGCCCGGACCGGCCCCTGTGGCTCGGCTCGCTCAAGTCGAACATCGGCCACACCCAGGCCGCGGCCGGCGTCGGCGGCGTGATCAAGATGGTGCAGGCGATCCGCCACGGCACACTGCCGCGCACCCTGCACGTCGACCGTCCCACGCCCCACGTCGACTGGTCGGCCGGCGGGATGCGGCTGCTGACCGACGCCGTCGCCTGGCCCGCCACCGGAGAGCCGCGCCGGGCGGGGATCTCGTCCTTCGGGATCAGCGGCACCAACGCCCACGCCATCATCGAACAGGCCCCCGACGACCTGGCCGCTCCCGTCCCGGACGACGGGCCGGCGGACCCCGCCCGGCAGCCCGCGGACGACGGCGCGCCCTGGCTGCTGTCCGCCGCGGACCCGGCGGCCCTGCGCGACCAGGCGCGGCGCCTGCTGACGCGGCTGCGCGCCCGGCCGGAGACCCCCGCCGCCGACCTCGCCTTCAGCCTCGCCACCACGCGCTCCGCGCTCCGCCACCGCGCCGCCGTCGTCGCCGTCGTCGGAAAGGACCGTACGGCCGCCCTGGAACGTCTCGCCGGCACCGGGCTGCCCGGGCCCGGCGCCCTGACCGGGCGCGCCGCCGACGGCACGGTCGCCTTCCTCTTCAGCGGCCAGGGCAGCCAGCGGCCCGGCACGGGGCGCGAACTGGCCGCCGCCGACCCCGTCTTCGCCAAGGCCCTGGACGAGGTCTGCGGGTACCTCGACCCGCTCCTCGACCGGCCCCTGCGCGAGATCCTGTTCGCCGAGCCGGGCACCGCGGACGCCGCGCTGCTGGACCGGACCGACTACACCCAGCCGGCCCTGTTCGCCCTGGAGACCGCGCTGGCGTACCGGCTCCGCTCCTGGGGCGTACGCCCCGACGTGGTCGCCGGGCACTCCCTCGGCGAGCTGACCGCCGCGCACATCGCGGGCGTCCTCGGCCTCCAGGACGCGGCCACGCTGGTCGCGGCGCGCGGCCGGCTGATGCAGGCCCTGCCGGTCCACGGCGCGATGGCGGCCGTCCAGGCCCCGGAAGAGGAGGTCGTGGCGCTGCTGACGGACCGGGTCACGCTCGCCGCCGTCAACGGCGCCGGCTCCGTGGTGGTGTCCGGCGACGCCGACGCGGTGGACGCGCTGACCGCCCGGCTCGCCGCGGCCGGCCGCCGGACCCGGCGGCTGCGCGTCAGCCACGCCTTCCACTCCGCCCACATGGACGGCATGCTCGACGAGTTCCGGCGGATCGCGCGGGAGGTGTCCTTCCGGGAACCGGCACTGCCGGTCGTCTCCGCGACCACCGGCCGGCCCGCCCCGGCCGCCGAGCTGTGCGCGCCGGAGTACTGGGTGCGCCAGTTGCGGGAGCCGGTGCGGTTCCGGGACGCCGTGGCGCGGCTGGAGGCCGACGGCGCGGCCGTCTTCGTCGAGATCGGCCCCGGCACCACGCTCACCGCGGCGGCCCGGGACAGCCTCGCCGACCGCGCCCGCCCCGTGGTGCCCCTGCTGCGCCCCGGCCTCCCCGAGACCCGCGCGCTGACCACCGCGCTCGCCGAGGCGCACGTCCACGGCGTGGGCGTGGACTGGGCCGCGTACTTCGCGGACACCGGCGCGCACCGCGTCGACCTGCCGACCTACCCCTTCCAGCGCCGCCGGTACTGGCTCGCGGCCGGCCCCCGGCGGACGGCGAGGGAACACCCGGTGCTGGGCCCGGCCGTGTCCGCGCCGGACATCCAGGGCTCCGTGTTCGCGGGCGACCTGGACACGCGGGCCCGGCCCTGGCTGGCCGGGCACCGCGTCGCCGGTACGGCCGTCCTGCCCGGCGCGGCCCTCGCGGAGCTGGCCCTGCGCGCGGGCGCCGAACTGGGCTGCCCGACCGTCGAGGACCTGGTCCTCCAGGCCCCGCTGCCCGTCCCCGACGACACGGTCCTGCCCCTGCGGCTGTCCGTGCAGGAACCGGACGCCGACGGACGGCGGTCCTTCGGCGTCTACGCGCGGGCCGGGGACACCTGGACCCGGCACGCCGTCGGCACCCTGTCCGCCGCCCGCCAGGACCCGCCGGCCACCACCGGGCCGTGGCCGCCCGCGGGGGCCGCGGCCGTCGACCTCACCGGCGTCTACGACCGGATGGCCGAGGCGGGCCTGTCGTACGGCGAGACGTTCCGGGGCCTGCGGGCCGTGTGGCGCGACGGCGACGCGCTCCTCGCCGAGGTCGCCCTCCCGGACGGCACGGACCCGGACGCCTTCGGCGTGCACCCCGCCCTGCTGGACGCGGCCCTGCACCCCCTGGCCCTCGGCGAGGACGACCGGCCCGCGCCGCCCGTCCTGCCGTTCTCCTGGCGCGGCGTACGGCTCCACGGCACCGGGGCGCGGACCCTGCGGGTACGCCTCACACCGGCCGGCGACCCCGGCACCGTGAGCCTGGAACTGACCGGCCCCGAGGGCGCCCCGGTCGCCTCCGTCGCGGCCCTGGCCCTGCGCCCGGTGTCCGCGCCGCCCGACCCCGCCCGGCCGCTGCTGCGCGTCGAGTGGACACCCGCGGACCACCCGGCGCCCGCCGCCGACCCCGGCACCCGCTCGTGGGCCGTCCTCGGCCCCACCCCGATCGGCTCCCTGCCCCGCGCCGACGCCCTGGCACTGCTCCCGGACGGCACCGACACCGTCCTCGCACCGTTCCTCACACCGCACGACCCGCTCGACCCCCGGCCCGCCCACCGGGCGCTGGAGCTGATCCGGACCTGGCTGTCCGACGCCCGGTGGACGCGGTCCCGGCTCGTGGCCGTCACCCGCCGCGCGGTGGCGGCCGCACCGGACGACGACGTGCCCGACCTCGCCCACGCCCCGCTGTGGGGACTGCTGCGCTCCGCGGCCTCCGAACACCCCGGCCGGTTCGCCGTGGTGGACGTGGACGGCGAGCAGGCGTCCTGGGACGCCCTGCCGGCCGCCGTGGCCTCGCGCCTGGCCCAGGTGGCGCTGCGCGGCGGCACACCGCGCACGCCCCGGCTCGTTCCCTCGGCGCTCACTCCCGGCGCGTCCGCCTTCGGACCCGACGGCACGGTCCTGGTCACCGGCGCCGCGGGCGCGCTGGGCGGGGCGACGGCCCGCCATCTGGTCGCCGCGCACGGGGTACGGCACGTCCTGCTCGTCGGCCGGCGCGCCGACGACCCCCGGCTGGCCGCGCTGGCCACCGAGATCGAACGGCTCGGCGGCGCGGCCACGGCCGCCGGCTGCGACGTCGGCGACCGCGACGCCCTGGCCGCGGTGCTGGCCGGCATCCCGGCGGACCGTCCGCTCACCGCGGTCGTGCACTGCGCCGGCGTCCTGGACGACACGGTCGTGGCCTCCCTGACCCCGCACCGGCTGGAGCGCGTGCTGCGCGCCAAGGCGGCCTCGGCCTGGCACCTGCACGACCTGACCAAGGACGCCGGCCTGACCGCCTTCGTGCTGTTCTCCTCCGCCGCCGGTCTGCTCGGCGCCCCCGGACAGGCCAACTACGCCGCCGCCAACACCTTCCTCGACGCCCTGGCCCAGCACCGCAGGGCACACGGCCTGGCCGCGCTGAGCCTGGCCTGGGGACCGTGGGACCAAGGCGGCGAGGGCATGGCGGGCGCCCCGGAACTGCGCCGCACGGCCCGCGCCGGCATCGAGGCGCTGACACCCGAGCGGGGGCTCGCGCTGTTCGACGCCGCCGTCGGCGCCGTCGCGCCCGACCCGGTCCTGGCCCCGCTCGCCACCGACCAGGAGCAGCTGCGCGCCCTGGCTGGCGACCCGGCACTGCCCGAACCGCTGCGGCTCCTGGCCCGGCACCCCGCCCAGCCGGCACGGCCCGCACACCCGGCGGCGGTAGGGCACCCCGCCGCCGAACCGCCCCCGGCACACCTGGCCGCGCTGCGCGGGGCCGAACTGGAGACCGCGCTGCGCTCCGCCGTCCGGACCGCGGCGGCGGCCGTCCTCGGCTTCACCTCGCCCGGCGACGTGGACGACGACCGGTCCCTGCCCGAGCTGGGCATGGACTCGCTCATCGCGGTGGAACTGCGCAACCGGCTGGAGCGGGCCACCGGCCTGCGCCTGGCGGCGACCGTGGTCTTCGACCACCCCACCGTCCCCGCCCTCGTCCGCCACCTGCGGACCGAACTCGCGGCCGGCCCCGGCACGGCGGCCGTGCCGCCCGAGGACGACGGCGTCGGAGCCCTGTTCCGGCGGGCCCGCGCCGCGGGCCGCACCCTGGACGGCATCGCACTGCTCCGCACGGCCTCGCGGCTCCTGCCGTCCTTCAGCGGCGCCGCCGAACTGGGCGAGCGGCCCGAGCCCGTCCGGCTGGCGGGCGGCGACGGCACGGCACCCGCGCTGGTCTGCTTCCCCGCGGTGGTCGCCCTGTCCGGCCCGCACCAGTTCGCCCGGCTCGCGGGCGCGCTGCGCGGCCGGCGCGAGGTCGTCGCGGTGCCGCAGCCCGGATTCCTGCCCGGCGAACCCCTCCCCGCCGACTGGCGGGCCGTGGTCGAGGCACAGACCGCGACGGTACGGCGGTACGCGGCCGGTGCGCCCGTCGCCCTGCTCGGCTACTCGTCGGGCGGCTGGATCGCCCACGCCGTGGCCGCGTCCCTCGCCGCGGCGGGGGAGGCCCCGCAGGCCCTGGTCCTGCTCGACACCTATCTCCAGAGCGAGACGAGCGACACCCTGGCCACCGCCTTCACCGACGGACTGTTCGACCGGCAGCAGGCCGGGGCGCCCGTCGACTCCCGCTCACTGACCGCGATGGGCGCCTACTTCCGCGTGTTCGAGGAATGGACCCCCACCCGCACCGGTGTGCCCACCCTCTTCGTGCGGGCCGCCGACGCGCTGCCCGGCACCGAGGCCGGACCGCATCCGGCCTGGGCCGCGGACGCCACCGCGCACGAGACCCCCGGCGACCACTTCTCCCTCCTCGAGGAGCACGCCGGTGCCACCGCACAAGCCGTCCACGCCTGGCTCACGGGCCGGACGGACCGACACCCGACGTACAGGAGCGCATGACATGACCGAGGTAACCCCCGAACTGGTCGAGAAGGCGTACGTCGCTCTCGTCGCCCTGGACCGGGAGGAGGCCGCCGAGTACTGGTCGGAGGACGTCCGCTTCTCGGTCCCCGGCCGCCACGCGCAGGCGGGCTGGCACGTGGGCCTCGACGCCCTCCTCGCCTTCCGGCGCGCGCTCGCGGAAACCGCGGGCGGCAACTTCGAGGTCGAGCTGGTCACCTCCATGATCAGCGGGAACGAGAACATGGACGTGGTGAAGGTCCACGCCGTCCGCCCCGGCGCCCCGGCGGGCAGCACCTCGCCCTTCGACGTCCTGGACGCCCACGGCGTGCAGGTGTTCCGCTGGGAGGACGGCCGGATCGTCGAGGGCCGCGCCGGCTTCTTCGGCGACGGCGCGACCAACTACGACCAGTGGTGGTCCCCGCTGGGAGCCGACGGCGAACGCCGCTACGGCTGAGCAACCCCCGGGTCATCCCCCGCCCCGGCCCGAGCGGCACGCCGGCTCCCGGCCGGACCGCTCCCGGGCCGGGGCGGCGGGCGACCCGGCGACGCTGCCCGCACCGCACACACCCCTACCGAAAGGAACGCCCCATGGCGGCACTTGGCGTGCCCCGCACGGAGTTGCCCGACGCGAGCGACGAGACCATCGAGGACGCCGTCCGGTACGCCGACCCGATGGTGCTGCGGGGCCTGCTCTACCAGTTGACCGCGGACGAGGAGGTCGCCGCGACCCGGGTGAAGACCGTGCGGGCCGGCGCCCTCGACATGTGCGTGCCGTCCCGGGACGAGGACACCGCGCTGCTCCAGGACAAGGCCGCCAGGTTCCTGAAGGACTACCGCGCCGCGGGGGCCCCAGACATCGGGCCCGGCCCGGCCGGACGCCTGCCCGTCAGCCTGGCACTGGCCGCCGGCCAGGACATCCCCGCAGAAGACCTGGGACTCTGGCTGGAGGACCTCGCCCTGGACCCGTGGGCCCGCGCCCTGCGGTGGCAGGCCCCGCCGCCCCGCGAGCGGCTGGACGGCTTCCACGTCACGGTCGTCGGCGCCGGACTCGGCGGCCTCAACGCCGCCGTCCAGCTCAAGCGGGCCGGCATCCCGTACACGGTGATCGAGAAGAACTCCGGCGCCGGCGGCACCTGGTGGGAGAACCGGTACCCGGGCTGCCGCGTCGACTCCCCGAGCCGCGCCTACACACACCTGTACGGTGCCGGCTTCAGCCTTCCGTACCCGTTCTGCCCGGCGGAGAAGAACGCCGAGTACCTGGACTGGGTCGCCGACGAGTTCGATGTCCGCGCCGACATCGTGTTCGACACCGAAGTGCGCGCCATGGACTGGGACGAGGACTCCGGGACCTGGGCGGTCCACGTCACGGGCCCGCGGGGCGCGTACACGGTCCGCTCGAACGCGGTCATCTCCGCCGTGGGTTTCCTGAACCGCCCGCACGTTCCGCCGATCGAGGGGGCCGAGGAGTTCGCCGGTCCGTCCTGGCACACGGCCCGGTGGCCGGACGGGGCCGACCTGAAGGGCCGGCGGGTGGCGGTCGTCGGAACGGGCTGCACCGGCTACCAGCTCATCCCCGAACTGGCCCTGGAAGCCGGGCACGTCACCGTCTTCCAGCGCACCCCGCAATGGCTGTTCCCGGTGCCCGGCTACCGTTCGCCCTTCCCCGAGCAGGTCACCTGGCTCGACCGGAACCTGCCGTACCACACCAACTTCACCCGGTTCCGGGCGACCTACGCGACCAACGGCCTGGCCACGGCGACCGAGATCGACCCCGGCTTCCACGACCCGCACTCCCTGAGCGCCGCCAACAAGGCGGCCCGGGACGCCGCCCTGGCCTTCCTCGCACACAAACTCGACGACCCGGAACTCGTGCGGAAGATGACCCCGCCGCACCCGGTGCTCTCGGCGCGGCCGGTCCTGGTGGACCCCGAGTACAGCGTCCTCGACGCCCTTCAGCGGGACGACGTCACACTCGTCACCGACGGCATCCGCCGCATCAACCGGACCGGGATCGAGACCAGCGAGGGCACACAGCACGACCTGGACGCGATCGTCTACGCCACCGGCTTCCGCGCCGGGGACTACCTGTTCCCCATGAAGATCACCGGTCGCGGCGGACTGACACTGGACGAACTGTGGAGCGAGGGCGGGGCGCGGGCCTACAAGGGCTGCATGATGCCGGGCTTCCCGAACCTGTGGACCATCTACGGCCCGAACACCAGCAGCATGCTCAACATCCCGACCTACCACGAGCTGATCACCGTCCACGCCCTCGAATGCGTCGAGCGGCTGATCCTCGACGGCAAGAAGGCGGTCACCGTGCGGGAGGAGCCGTACCGGCGGTACAACGAAGAGGTCGACCGGCGCAACCTCGGCAAGACCTGGAGCGATCCCCGGGCCCGCAACTACTACTGGACGGAACGGGACCGCACGGCGACCCAGTGCCCCCTCTCGGCCGCCGAGGTGTGGCGCTCCCTGCGCCACCCGGACTTCGCGGACCTCGAGATCCGCTGAAGCCACCGGCGCGTACGGCGCAGGGAGCGGCCCGGGGGCCGTCGCCGGACGCCTCAGCGGGCCTCGCCCGGCGCCGTCGTGGCGAACGCCTGGGCGACGGCAAGGCTGTCCTCGTAGACGTGGTGCCGGGTGACGAGGCCGTCTTCGACGGTGAGGTGCAGAGCGAACCGGGCACGGTAGGCACGTCCGGTGGAGCGGGCGGTCTGCCGGATCTCACCGAGCACGACCGCGTCGTGGCCGTCGACGAGGATGCGCTCGATCTCGGTCGCCGCCTGCCCGGGGACGTGGTGCTCGGCGAGTGCGCGGTAGTGGGCGGCGGCATCGGCACGGGTGGAACGGTGACGGATCCACGGGGTGGCGGCCCGGCCGTGCTCGGCCTCCGGCCAGTCCAGCTTCCAGTCGGCCCGCACGGCGTACATCTCGGCGATCCGCTCCGGATCGCCCTCGCCGATCCGGCGCAGCAGCTCGTCCACGACGGCGCGGGTGGCAGCGGGTGCGGCTGGGGACATGACGCATCACTCCGATCCGGTCTCCGCGTCACGACTGACACGGTGCGTCGCATTCTCACCGCCGCCGGCGGACCGGCGCCATTACCTCCGCGGTAACGGCGCGACGCCCCGAGACCGAAACCCCGAGACCGCTAGCCCGGAGGGATCGCGGCCTCGATGCGGGCGAGTTGGGCGGCGAGGATCTCCTCGAACGCGGCGCGGCGGTCCGCTCCGAGGGGGCGGACCTCGCGGGCGAAGTGCGCCAGGGCTGGAAAGCGGTCGGGGTCGGCGCCGAGCACCGCGACACGGAACAGCTCCATGCCCTGTTCGTACTCCTCGGAGGTGAGGGCGGTGACCCCGGCCTCGGAGGCGGTCAACGCGGCGATGAGGACCGCGATGCGGTGGTAGCGCTCCGGGATCTCCTCGTCGGGCAGTCCCGAGGCGCGCAGGGCCTGGAGCACCTCTTCCATGACGAGCCGGGAACCGGTGCCGCTCGACGCGTAGCGCCCCCAGACCGCGGCGAGCTGGGGCTGCTGCCCGAAGGCCTCGCGCACGCGCAGGGCGAGGGCGGTGATGCGCTGCTTCCAGTCGCCGTCGGGCCGGTAGTCGTCCATGGCGGCCAGGAGGATCCGGTCGGCGACCGCGCGCAGCAGTTCGGTCTTGCTGCGGAAGTGCCGGTAGAGGCTGGAGGAATCGGTCCCCAGCGTCGCGGCCAGCTTGCGCACGCTGAACGACTCGGTGTCGCCCGTGCGCAGCAGCTCCGCCGCCGCGTCCAGGATCTCCTCGGTCGACCAGCGCCTTCGCCCTGCCATCTCGCTCCTCTCGACGGAGTCCAGTCTATCCGTGCACTTGGTGCTGCACGCACCGCGTGCATAATGAGGACATGCGTGTGCCGGACGGTCCCGCAAGGAGCCGGCCGACGTGTCCACTCGTGCCGCCCTGCCCAAGGCGGGCGCGCCGACGTGGAGTTCCTCCCGTGGAAGACGAAAGGACGCCTGTCGTGCGGAAATTACCGGACCCCGCGGAACTGAGCACCGCCCTCGAAAACGTCCACCGCGCCGGGATGCCGGGCGTGTTCGCCGAGGTGCGGGACGGCGACCGGACCTGGCGCGGCGCCGCCGGGGTCGCCGACGTCGCCACCCGCCGCCCCGTCACCGCCGGGATGCGCCACCGCGTCGGCAGCATCACCAAGACCTTCACCGCCGCCGCGGTGCTCCAGCAGGTCGAAAGCGGCCGCATCGGTCTCGACACGCCGATCGGCCGGTACCTCCCGAGGCTGGTTCCCGGAGCACGCGGCCAGGCCGTCACGGTCCGGATGCTGCTCAACCACACCAGCGGCCTCGCCGAGTACCTCCCCTACGCCTACCCCTCCCTCAAGGGGTTCCCCGTCTTCGCGGACACCGGACCCGAGAGCCTGGATGACAACCGGTTCACCCGGTTTCACCCCACCGAACTGATCGAGATGGGGGTCGCCGCGCCCGCCGCCGGCGCCCCGGGCGGCACTCCGGGTGTGTACTCCAACACCAATTACCTGCTTCTCGGCGCGCTGTTGGAGGAGGTGACCGGCGCCACGGCCGAGGAGTGCATCACCCGGAACGTCATCGAACGCGCCGGGCTCCAGGACACCGCACTCCCCGCCGGACCGTACGTCGACGGACCGCACTCGCGGCTCTACGAGGAGTGGTTCGGCATGATCGACCCACCGCGCGACTACAGCGTCTTCGACATGTCATGGGTGGGACCGGCCGCCTCGCTGATATCGACCGTCGCGGACCTCAACCGCTTCTACCGCCTGCTGCTCGCCGGGGAGATCGTCAGTCCGTGGTCGCTGGCGCAGATGCGGCACACCGTGCCGGTCGTCTCCCAGGAGGGACGGACGATCGACTACGGCCTCGGCCTGCACCCCGTGGAGATCCCCGGCCAGGGCACCTACTGGGGCCACGGCGGCACGGTGTGGGGTGGCGGGGCGCTGGCCATGACCCGGGCCGACGGCGAGCGGCAGCTGTGCGTCGCGGTGAACGCGCAGAGGTGGAACAGGCTGGACGCCTCGGGCACACCGCGGCCCCATCCCATCGACGCCGCCCTCGCGGCCTTCTACCGCGTGGCGACGGGTGGCTGACCGGCGTGGTGACGGGTGGCTGAGCTGACCGGGGGCCCGCCCACCGCACCGCGCCGGGCACGTCCGGCGGGCGGGGCGGGAGCCTCCCGGGCCGACGGGTGAGGACGGTCCGCCGGGTCCCCGGGAGCCGACCCGTGCGGTGAAGGAGCCCCGCGCCGCCCGGCGGCTCAGGCGCCGCCGGGCAGGAGTTCGGCCACGAGGGCCTGGACGCGCCGGCCGATCTCGTCGCGGATCGGCCGGACGGCGTCCAGGCCCTGCCCGGCCGGGTCGTCCAGCGCCCAGTCGAGGTAGCGCTTGCCGGGGAAGACGGGGCAGGTGTCGCCGCAGCCCATCGTGATCACCACGTCGGACGCCCGTACGGCGCCGGCGGTGAGGATCTTCGGGATCTCGGCGGAGATGTCGATGCCGGCTTCGGCCATGGCCGCGACGGCGGCCGGGTTCACCGTGCCGGCCGGCGCGGAGCCGGCGGAGCGGACCTCGCGAGCCAGGCGGCGGCCATCTGCGAGCGGCCGGCGTTGTGGACGCAGACGAACAGCATCGAGCATGCTCGACGGCCCGGTCCTCGTCCACGGGCACGGCCAGCAGGGTCGGGCAGCACCCGCGTCCTGGCCCGGCACGGCCAGCCCTTGATTCGACATTCTTCTATCTTGACGAACTTCGATCCAGGCGCATGGTGACCTCGAACGCCTCCCGGTGCCGCTCACCCGCCCGCGCACCGACGCTCCCGCCGCGACGCGCCGCAACACGCGCCGCGCCGTGCGGAGTTGACCTCTTGAGTCCGTGCGGGCTGCGGTCCGCACGCAATCCGTCGTGTCCGGACCGTTGACGAAGTGTCATGACCGCGGCAAGCATGGCCGGCGTCCGCATTTTGGGAGCGCTCCCACGCACCTGGCGCACCCGCACGTCCCGAGGAGCCCAGACGTGAAACGACGCACAACCGCCTTGTTGACCCTCACCGCCCTGCTGGGCACGGCGCTCACCGCGCTGCCCGTCCAGCAGGCCGGTGCCGAGGAGGTCGAGCAGGTCAGGAACGGCACCTTCGACACCGCCACCGACCCCTGGTGGACCAGCAACGTCACCGCGGGCCTGAGCGACGGCCGGCTGTGCGCGGACGTGCCCGGCGGCACCACCAACCGCTGGGACTCCGCGATCGGCCAGAACGACATCACGCTGGTCAAGGGGGAGACGTACCGGTTCTCCTTCGACGCCTCCGGCGTCCCCGAGGGGCACGCCGTGCGGGCGATCGTGGGCCTGGCCGTGTCGCCGTACGACACCTGGCAGGAGGCGAGCCCCCTCCTCACCGAGGCCGGCGGTTCGTACTCCTACACCTTCACCGCGCCCGTCGACACCACCCAGGGCCAGGTCGCCTTCCAGGTCGGCGGCAGCGCCGACGCCTGGCGCTTCTGCGTGGACGACGTCTCGTTGCTCGGCGGGGTGCCCCCGGAGGTCTACGAGCCGGACACCGGGCCCCGGGTGCGCGTCAACCAGGTCGCCTACCTGCCCGCCGGACCGAAGAACGCCACCCTCGTCACCGACGGCACCGCCCGGCTGCCCTGGCAGCTGAGGAACGCCGAGGGCACGACGGTCGCCCGGGGCCTGACCGTGCCGCGGGGCGTCGACGCCTCCTCCGGGCAGAACGTCCACTCGATCGACTTCGGCTCCTACGGCGGGCACGGAACCGGCTACACCCTCGTCGCCGACGGCGAGACCAGCCACCCGTTCGACATCGACGCGGCGGCCTACCGCAGGCTGCGGCTGGACTCCGTGAAGTACTACTACACGCAGCGCAGCGGCATCGCGATCCGCGACGACCTGCGGCCCGGCTACGGCCGCGCGGCCGGACACCTGAACGTCGCCCCCAACCAGGGCGACGCGAACGTCCCCTGCCAGCCGGGCGTGTGCGACTACACCGCCGACGTCACCGGGGGCTGGTACGACGCCGGCGACCACGGCAAGTACGTCGTGAACGGCGGCATCGCCACCTGGGAGCTGCTGAGCACCTACGAGCGGTCGCTGCTGACCCGCACCGGACACCCCGCCGCGCTCGGCGACGGCAGCCTCGCGCTGCCCGAGAGCGGCAACAAGGTGCCGGACATCCTCGACGAGGCCCGCTGGGAGCTGGAGTTCCTGCTGAAGATGCAGGTGCCCGCCGGGCAGCCGCTGGCCGGGATGGTCCACCACAAGGTCCACGACGAGCAGTGGACCGGACTGCCCCTGCTGCCCGGCCAGGACCCGCAGAAGCGGGAACTGCACCCGCCGACCACCGCGGCGACCCTCAACCTGGCCGCGACGGCCGCGCAGGCCGCCCGTCTGTACCGGCCCTACGACAAGGCGTTCGCCGCGAGGGCGCTGACGGCCGCCCGCACGGCGTGGAACGCCGCCCTCGCCCACCCCGACCGCTACGCGGACCCCGCTGACGGCACCGGCGGCGGCGCCTACGGCGACGACGACGTCACCGACGAGTTCTACTGGGCCGCGGCCGAGCTGTACCTGACCACGGGGGAGCGGCAGTTCGCCGGCCACGTCCTCGGCTCCCCGGAGCACACCGCCGACATCTTCGGCCCGACCGGCTTCGACTGGGGCCGTACGGCCGCCGCCGGCCGGCTCGACCTCGCCCTCGTCCCCAGCCGGCTGCCCGGCCGCGACCAGGTGCGCCGCTCGGTGATCCAGGGCGCCGACACCTACCTCGCCACGCTGACCGCCCACCCGTACGGCATGCCGTACGCCCCTGCCGGCAACGGCTACGACTGGGGCTCCAGCCACCAGGTCCTCAACAACGCCGTGGTCCTCGCCACCGCCTACGACCTCACCGGCGCCCGCAAGTACCGCGACGGGGCACTGCAGGCCATGGACTACATCCTCGGGCGCAACGCCCTGAACATCTCCTACGTCACCGGCTACGGCGAGGTCAGCTCCCACAACCAGCACAGCCGCTGGTACGCCCACGAGCTCGACCCGAGCCTGCCGAACCCGCCGTCCGGCACCCTCGCCGGCGGCCCCAACTCGAGCATCCAGGACCCGTACGCCCAGTCCAAGCTCACGGGCTGCGTCGGCCAGTTCTGCTACATCGACGACATCCAGTCCTGGTCGACCAACGAGACCGCGATCAACTGGAACGCGGCCCTGGCCCGCATGGCCTCCTTCGCGGCGGACCAGGGGTAACCCGGGAAAGCCCCACCGTGAGCAACACCCCGGCACCGCCGTCGGCGGTGCCGGGAAGGCAGGCGGCGCCTCCTCGGCGATTCGGACGCTACGCGGCGTTGACATGTTCAACACCCCTCGCAATCCTGAGGACACAGGTTCTGTCGAGGTAAGTCGATGTGAAGAGGGCCGGCACGAAGGCCGGTGCCGGGCGGTCAGGAGTGCCACGCGTCCTCACCGAGGCGGTCGCGACCGGACGCCGTCCGCACACCGCCGTCATGCCGTCGGCCCGGTGCCGAAGCGCGGACGACCAGGACACGACCAGGAAACGGGACGATGAAGCCACCTCGCTGTCTGACGGGCGCCGCCGCCCTCCTGCTGTCCGGCCTGCTGACCGCCGTGCTGGCCCTCGTGTCCGCCGCGCCCGCCCGGGCCGGCCAGACGGGTCTGCGGGCCGCCGACCCGAGCGTGCTCAGGGTCGGCGGCACCTACATCGCGGTGCAGTCCGCCGGTGACGGCATCCTCGTGCGGCAGGCCCCCTCGACGGACGCGCTCGCCTCAGCGACCGCCCGGCGGGTCTGGTCGGACACCCGTGGCCTCGGCGAGGTCTGGGCCCCCGAGATCGTGCGCGACACGGGCCGCTACTACATCTATTTCTCGGCCGGCCGCGGATCGGCCCACCGCATGTACGTCATCAGCTCCGCCGCCCCGGACAGCGGCTACACCGGCGAGACGAAACTGGCCCTCCCGGACGACAAGTGGGCCATCGACGGCACCCTGTTCACCTTCAACGGGCAACGCTGGTTCGTCTGGTCCGGCTGGGCCGGTGACACCAACGTCGAACAGAACCTGTACATCGCCCGGATGAGCGGCCCCACCACGCCGACCGGCGCGCGCAGCGTCATCTCGCAGCCCCGGGAGAGCTGGGAGCGGGTGGTCGGGAGCCCGTTCATCAACGAGGGCCCCGAGCCCGTCAGGGATCCGAACGGGCAGCTGCACATCGTCTACTCCGCGAACGGCAGTTGGAGCGACCAGTACTGTCTGGGCGAGCTGCGGCTGCGGGCCGGCGGCGACCCGGCGTACGTCTGGGACTGGTACAAGTCCAACGGCTGCCTGTTCGGCTCGAACCGGGCCACGATGATGGCCGGCTGGGACCCCACTCTGTATGTCGACGGACCCGGTCACCACAGCTTCGTGCTCCTCGACGGCGACATCGGCACGAGCCCGCCCGCCGGCCCGAGGTTCCCGCTGATGTACCACGCGGTCCCCAAGGGCACGCCGTACACCTGGGAGAACCGCTACTGGTACACCGGCACCTTCTGCTGGTGGGGTGACACCACCTACAGCCGCGCGAACGTCCCGGGAGCCAACACGAACACCGGCTGGAGCCTGAAGTTCTTCGAGTAGGAACCGCCGTCTCAGAACTTGACCGGGAGGACGACGACCAGGATCTGGTAGCCGAGTCCGTCGGCGACCGTGGGGTCCGGCAGCGAGATGCGTTCGATGACGACCCCGCCGAGCCGCTGCACGATCTGCTCCATCGCCGGCAGCGTGAACGAGTTCGTGGCGATGGTGAGGCGGGCGCCGGACGCCGCGATCCGGCGGATCTCGCCCTCCCCGCGCGTGGTGATGGGCGCGTACCGCAGCGCGATGTCCGTGGCCGTGTCGCTCGCGATGGTGTCGGTCAGCGGGCGAGGCGGCCCACCGACGACGCCGGTGTTCGTGACGAAGTCCTCGAAGCCCTGGTACCGGGACTCCCCTTCGCCGCCGATGTTCACTTTCCGTCCGGGACCCGGGTTGACCGGCGTGGCCATGTGGTCGACCAGGTGCCCGCTGCGGTCCAGCGGGCATGTGCCGTGGTCGTGCGGGGCTCCTTCGTGGGTCAGCGAGACGAACAGGCTGTCCACGGCGGGCGGCGGCCGGTTCTCGAACGCCACGATCTCGTGGTCGAGCGCGGCGATCGTCTTCTTCCCGACGATGTCGTCGGGCGTCGTCTGGCCGGGACCCAGGATGTCGCGTGGCGGTCCCTTGAAGGCCAGGACGGATTGCGCCGTCGTCGGGCCGTAGCGGCTGCTCTCGACCTCGTCGGGGGCGATCACGCCGGCACCCAGCGTGACGAGCGCCGCCTGGATCCTGGTGACGTGCTCGCCCTGGGCGCCGGGCGTGACATGACCGGCGTCGGACACCAGGCACCGCTGCAGCGCCGGGTCGTCGCGGAACAGCTTCGACGTGAGAGGCACCTCTCCAGCCTGCCCCATGCCGCGCCGGCCGGCATCCGCAGTACGGGCACCGCTTCGGGACGTACGGGCCCCGGAGCCCTCCGGCGCCCGTGCGCTCGGCCCCGGACGTGGACACCGGCCCGCGCGTGCGGAGCACTTGGGTTGAGGGAGACTGTTCACCGACGTGATGATCGAGTCCAGTCCTACCCGCACCCGAGTCCAGTCCTACCCGCACCTGTAAGTACCCGCACGGCCCGGCCTCCGCGGCCGGCCGCCCCGTAGAAAGCAGACCGCACCGTGTTCCAGGAAACCCCCATCTTCAGCCGTCTCGTCGCCGAGCGCGGTGACATCCCCGCCCAGGTGCGCGGCGAAGCCGACCGCATACACCGCGAGTTGGCGCGCGTGATGCCCTGGACCGCCTCGTCCGGGCTGCCCGCCCTGCCCACCCGGGACTGGACGAGGCGGTGACGGACGGGCCTCACCCGTCCCTCCGGCACAGGTGCTCCCGCCGGACCGCTCGCGGCCCGTGTCCGCGGCCCGCGTGTCCGCGTACCGGGCAGGCCGCGGCGCCGGGGCCCGCCCCGGCCGCCGCCGGTCAGCCGGACACCGCCCCGGCGCCGGCCGGCAGGAAGTCCGGTACCCAGGTGCCCAGTCCCAGGGAGCCGGCCCGGCGGCGGACGAGGTCGGCGAGGGCGAGGTCGAGGGTGCCCAGGCCGAACGGGGAGAAGACGGTGACGCGGTCCCCGGGGCGCCGGAAGGGTGTTCCGGAGTCCAGGACGGAGCCGATCGAGGCGGAGATGAAGTCCCGGTTCCCGCTGAGCTGTTCGGCCAGGTGCAGGGAGGTCGACTCGCGGCACACGTGGTCCGCGTCGTCGACCACGTTGACGGCGGCCAGGATGCTCCGCGGTGCCAGGTCGCGCAGGGACACGTGCAGGACCAACGTGCCGGGCCGGCAGGCGTCGGTGGTCAGGTGCGGGGCGGCGGCGGTGGTCGCCAGGCAGACCAGCCGGTGGGCGGCGAGCGCCTCCTCGGCGCTCCCGGCGACCTCGATCCTCAGCCCCGGCCAGCGGTCCCGGCAGCGGGCGGCGAAGACTTCCGCCCGGGAGCGGTCCAGGTCGGACACGGTGACGGCGGCGAGGCCGGGCAGGACGGCCCGGAGGCAGGCCAGGATCTCGAAGCCGATCACGCCGCAGCCGATCAGGGAGACCCCGGTGTCGGGGACGGACGAGCCCAGCACCGCCGCCGCGAGGGCGGCGCTCGCCGCGGTACGCCGGGCCGAGATCACCGAGCCCTCCAGCAGGGCTTCCGGCTGCCCGGTGGCCATCGAGTTGAGGATCACCGCGGCGGAGGCGCGCTCCAGGCCGGACGCGGTGTTGCCGGGGAACGAGGCGATCCACTTGATGCCCGCCACCGGCTCGTCCTCGCCGAGGTAGGCCGGCAGGCCGATGATGCGGTTGCGCGGGTCGTCGGGGAAGCGGAGGAACACCGAGTGCGGCAGGGCCGTCCGGCCCCGCTCGTGCAGCAGGTACGCGCGGCGCACCGCTGCGAGGACCTCGTCCTCGGCGCCGTCGAGGACCTGGCGGACCTCCCCGGATCCCAGGATCAGCATGGTGCCCCCTTCATCGCCGGCTTCTTCTCCTTCCACAGGTGGGACACGTCGCCGAAGTGGCGGGCGACCCACGCGTCGTCGTAGATCGTGTCGAGGTACCGCTCCCCGCGGTCGGGCAGGACCAGCGCGCACCGCGCGCCCGCCGGGATGCGGTCGGCCAACTGGTCCACCGCCGCCACCAGCGCCCCGGAGGAGCCGCCCGCGAGGACGGCCTCCCGTGCGGCGAGCCGCCGGCAGCCGACCACGCAGTCGAGGTCGGTCACGTGGACGACCTCGTCGGCGAGCCCGTCGCGGTAGAGCGCCGGGCGGACGGCCGCGCCGTGGCCCGGGATCAGCCGGGACGCCGGGACGCCGCCGAAGATGGCGCTGCCCAGGGCGTCCACCGCGACCACGGTCACCGGCAGCCCCCGGTCGCGGACGTACTCCGCGCAGCCGCGCAGCGTGCCGCACGAACTCGTCGCGCAGAACAGGTAGTCGATCCCGCCCGGCGCCGCCTGGAGGATCTCGCGCATCGTCTGCCGGTGCGCCTGGGGGTTGAGCGGGTTGGCGTACTGGTTGGGCCAGTAGGCGCCCGGGATGCGGGCGACCAGGGCGCTGACCCGGCGGATCCGGGCGGGCAGGTACTCGCCGGTGCCCGGGTCGCACTCGCTCACCACCTCGACCTCCGCGCCCAGGGCTCGCATGACGGCGATGTTCTGCCGGTTGGTGCGGGGGTCCACCACGCAGATGAACCGGAGCCCGTAGTACGCGCAGACCTGGGCCAGCCCGATGCCGAGGTTGCCGGAACTCGATTCGACGACCACCGAGCGGCCGGGCACGACGGTGCCGCACCGGATCGGCTCGCGCAGCATCTCCAGGGCCGAGCGGTCCTTCATGCTGCCGCCGGGGTTGAACGCCTCCAGCTTGGCGTAGGTGGTGAAGTGCCGCCCCGGGGCCAGCTTGGCGAGTTCGACCAGCGGGGTGCCGCCGATCGTGCCGAGCACACCGGCCGGCCCGTCGTCAGGTTCCGGCATGGTGGCCTCGCCCCGTCGGATCGGGGCACGGCCCGAACATGGTGCGGAACACGCTAGTTCCTCCTGTCAGCACTGGATCGAGGGGTGGTACGGCCGCCGCCGCGCACGGGCGTGCGGCCGGTCCGGCGGGTCACCGCGCCGGTGCGCCGGGCGTGGTGCGTACGGAGGGTGCGGCCGAGGCGGCGACGGCGACCAGCACCATCCAGCCCGCCAGGGCCAGCGCGGCGGTCCGCGCGCCGCCCGAGTCGAGCAGCAGGCCGCCGAGCAGCGAGCCGATCGGCAGCACCCCGTTGGACAGCGTGCTCATCGCCGCGAGCACCCGGCCGCGCAGCCGGTCCGGGGTGATGCTCAACTGGTAGCTGCCGAGCGCCACGTTCCACAGCGGTCCGACGAACCACATCGCGGCGTAGGCGGCGGCGAGCGTGAAGGGATCGCGGCTGAGGGCGATCACGGCCATCAGCACCGCCCACGCCCAGTTCGCCCCGATCACCAGGGCGCCCAGAGCGACCCGGCGGGCGCACCACGGCGCCACCAGCGAGCCGAGGACGCCCCCGGCCCCCGCGAAGCCGACCATCAGGCCCACCCCCGCCGAGGACGCGCCGACGTCGGTGGCCAGCACGATGGCGACCAGGAACAGCGCCCGGAACATCAGGTTGCTGCCGGCCACCAGCAGGGCGGAGGTGCGCAGGAAGGGCTGTCGCCACAGCCACCGCAGGCCCTCGCGGACCTGCTCGCCCATGCTGCCGGTGCGGGCGGACCGCTCGGCCTCGAACTCCTTGCGGATGAGCAGCAGTCCGGTCAGCGAGACCAGGTAGGTCAGCGCGTCGGCGAGGAACGGCACGGCCCGGCCGAGACCGAACAGGGCACCGCCGAGCGGTGTCCCGAGCATGACCGCGGCCCGGCCCCGCGCCTCGTTGCGGGACAGCGCCAGCGAGAGCTGCGCCGGCGGTACGACGTTCGGGACGGCCGCGTGCGCGGCGAGCCCGTGGAACACCGTGAGCGCGCCCTCGGTGAAGCCCACGGCCAGCACGAGCGGCAGGCCGAGGACGCCGAGTGCGGCCGCGACCGCGATGGCCGCCGCGCCGAGCGCGCGCAGCGCGTCACACCAGATCATCAGCCGCCGCCGCGGCCAGCGGTCCACCAGGGCGCCGGCCGGCAGCGGCAGGAGCAGCGCGGGCAGCAGCGCCACGAAGCCGGCCAGCCCGGCGGCGAACGGCGAGCCGGTGAGGGCCAGGACCAGCAGCGGGTAGGCGATGGTGGTCGCCGTCGACCCGAGCAGGGAGACCGCCGAGCCGCCCCACAGCAGCAGGAAGTCGCGGTTGCGGTGCAGCGGGACCAGTGGACCGGCGTCCGCCGCGCCCGGCGGCGGCGCACCCGCCGGCGTCCTCGTGTCGGGGCTCGTCATCTGTCACCCTCCTCGTCCGGCCGGGCCGGACGCTAGCCGCGCTCCGCCCGCTCCATCTGCCGGCGCAGACTGAGCGGGCGCATGTCGGTCCAGACGGTGCCGATGTGCGCCAGGCACTCGGCACGGGTGCCCTCGGTGCCCTCGGCGTGCCAGCCGAGCGGCAGCTCGCGGTCGGCGAGCCAGACGGAGTACTGCTCCTCGTCGTTGCGGACGACGCGGTACGTACGCTCGTCGGTGTCTTCCTCGGCCACGGCGGGCCCTCCCTCGGGTCGACTGCCGCGTCACGCACCTCACGTGACCGGTGGCGGCGCCGAAGAGCCTGCCGCAGCCGCCCGGCCCGGCCGCAGAGAAGGAGGCGCAGACACCGTGACGTCAACGCTGCCGGTGTGACTGCCGGTTGTTCTCTGCGAGCCGCGACGGCCCGGCGGCGACGCTGAGGCGCATGACTGCGACCCCCTCCCTCCGGCCCGCGCCGGCCGACCGCGCCCGGGAGCGCGACGCGCACCCCGCCCTGCCCCTGACGGTGCCGGCCGAGTCCCCCGGTACGCCCCTGTCCGAGTACCTCTCGGCCGCCCGGCCGCTCGTCCGCGCCCGGCTGCTCGAACACGGCGCGGTGCTGCTGCGCGGGTTCGACGTCGGCGGCGTGGACGGCTTCGAGGCCGCGGTGCGGGCGGTGTCCGGCGCGCCGCTGCCCTACGCGGAGCGGTCCTCGCCGCGCAGCACGATCAAGGGCCAGGTGTACACCTCGACCGACTATCCGCCGGACGAGGAGATCTTCCTCCACAACGAGAACTCGTACCAGGCGGACTGGCCGCTGAACCTGTTCTTCCACTGCGTGCGGCCACCGGACACCCTGGGCGCCACCCCGCTCGCCGACACCCGGCGCGTGTACCAGGCGATCGACCCGGCCGTCCGGGAGGAGTTCGCCGCCCGGGGCTGGATGGTGGTGCGCAACTTCTCCGACGGCTTCGGCGTGCCGTGGCAGCAGGCCTTCAACACCGCCGACCGCGGCCAGGTGGAGGCGTACTGCGCCCGCAACGGCGTCGAGACCGAGTGGACCGCGGACGGCCTGCGGACCCGTGCGCGCCGCCGGGCGGTGCACCGCCACCCGGTGACCGGGGAGACGGTCTGGTTCAACCACCTCACCTTCTTCCACGTGACCACGCTGGCCGAGGAGGTGTGCGGCGCGCTGCGGGAGATGTACGACGACGCGCGGCTGCCGACCAACACCTACTACGGCGACGGCCGGCCGATCCCGGACGAGGTCGTCGCGCACCTGCGGTCCTGCTACCGCGCCGAGCAGCGGCGCTTCGACTGGCAGCGGGACGACGTGCTGATCGTCGACAACATGCTGGCGGCGCACGCCCGCGAGCCCTTCACCGGGCCGCGCCGGATCGCCGTGGCGATGGCCGAGACCTACTCGGCGGCCGTACGTTCCGACTCGTCCGCGGAGGTGCCCGATGCCCGCCGGTGACAGCGGCCACCCGCTCTCCTTCGCCCAGGAACAGCTGTGGTTCCTGGACCAGTTGCGCTCCGGCGCCGCCACCGAGTACCTGATGTGCGAGGTGTTCCGCATCCGCGGCCCGCTCGACCCGCGGCTGCTGGAGGCGGCGTTCACCGAGATCGCGGCGCGGCACGAGGTGCTGCGCACCCGCTACGGCACCGCCGACGGCGCCGGGGTCCAGTTCGTGGACGAGCCCGGCCCCGTACCCCTGGTGCGGGTGGACCTGACCGGCACGGCGCCCGCGGACCGTGAGGCGCGGCTGCGCGAGCTGCACGCCGCCGAGCTGCGCACGCCGGTCGACCTGCGCGAGCACGCACCCTGGCGGCTCACCCTGGTCCGGTTCGCCGAGGAGGACGCCGCCCTGCTGGTGACCGTCCACCACATCGCCTTCGACGGGTGGTCCTGGGGCGTCCTCGCCCGGGAACTGCACGAACTGTGCACCGCGTTCGCCGCCGGCCGGCCCTCGCCGCTGGAACCGGTGCCCGTGCAGTACGCGGACTTCGCCCAGTGGCAGCGCGACACCCGGGCCGCCGCCCCCGAGCGGGCCGAACGGCGGCGCGGCTACTGGCGGGAGCGGCTGGCGGGCCTGGAGCCGCTGGAACTGCCCGCCGACCGCCGCCGCCCGGCGCACTGGGACCCGGCCGGCGACAGCGTCGCCTTCACGGTGCCCGCGCCGCTGGCCCGGCGGCTGGCCGCGCTCGGCCGGGACGCGGGCGCCACCCCGTTCATGGTGCACCTGGCCGCGTTCCAGCTCCTGCTCGCCCGCTGGTCCGGCCGGACCGACGTGGCGGTCGGCGTGTCGGTCTCGGACCGCACCGAGGCCGAACTGGAACCGCTCATCGGCCTGTTCCTCAACACCGTGGTCCTGCGGACCGACCTGTCCGGCCGGCCCTCGTTCCCCGGCCTGCTGGCCCGGGTCCGGGAGACCACCGTGGACGCCTACGAGCACCAGGACGTGCCGTTCGGCTCGGTGGTGGCCGACCTCGCGCCCGAGCGCGACCCGTCCCGCAACCCGGTCTTCCAGGTCGGCTTCGCCCTGCACAACGCCGAGCGCCGCCCGCTGCGACTGCCCGGACTCGACGTCGCGAAGGTCGAGACGGCCACCGAACACGCGGCCTTCGACCTGTCGCTGCACCTGTCCGAACTCGCCGACGGCTCGCTGGCGGCCCGGCTGATCTACCCCACCGCGCTGTTCGACCGCGCGCGGATCGAGCGGATGGCGGCGAGCCTGCTGCGGCTGCTCACGGACATCGCCGAGCGCCCGGACACCGCCGCCCACGCGCTGGAGACCGTCCCCGACACGGAACTGGCGGCCTTCCGGCGCTGGAACCGCACCGAGACCGAACGCCCCCGGCAATCGCTCGCCGAACTGTTCTTCGCCCAGGCCCTGGCCACCCCGGACGCGGTGGCCGTGGTGTCCGGCGGGCAGGAGACCGGCTACGCCGACCTCGCCGGCCGGGTCCGGCGGCTGGCCGGACTGCTGCGCTCGCGCGGCGTCGGCCCGGAGAGCGCGGTGGGCGTCGCGCTGCACCGCGGCACCGACCTGGTCGCCACCCTCCTCGCCGTGCTCACCGCGGGCGGGGTGTACGTGCCGCTGGCCCCCGAACACCCGGCGGACCGGCTGGCCCACCTGGCAGCCGACGCCCGCGTCACCCTCCTGGTCACCGAGGAGGCGCTGCGCGGACGGCTCCCGGACCATCCGAACACCCTGGTGCTCGACGCCGCCCGGCCCGCCGGGGAAGCCGAGGCGCCGCCCCTGGAACCGGCGGGCGTGACCGGCACGGAGGCCGCGTACGTGATGTACACCTCCGGTTCCACGGGCCGGCCCAAGGGGGTCGTCGTACCGGAAGCCGCGATCCGCAACCGCGTGCTCTGGACGGTCGAGCGCTTCGGCCTGGGCCCCGGCGACCGGGTGCTGCAGAAGACCACCATCGGTTTCGACGCCGCCCTGTGGGAGTTCCTCTCCCCGCTGGTGTGCGGCGCCGCGGTGGTGACGGGCCCGCGCGACGCCCACCGCGACCCGCGGGTGATCGTCCGGGCCATGGCCGACCACCGCGTCACCG
Source organism: Streptomyces sp. NPDC027672 (assembly GCF_055566335.1). Classification (NCBI taxonomy): domain Bacteria; kingdom Bacillati; phylum Actinomycetota; class Actinomycetes; order Kitasatosporales; family Streptomycetaceae; genus Streptomyces; species Streptomyces sp. NPDC027672. The sequence continues at coordinate 207,278 of NZ_JBVHSO010000005.1, forward strand.
TGCTCCAGGGCGTGCCCTCCATGCTGCGCCTGCTGCTGGACGAACCGGACCTGGCCGGCTGCGCCGCGCTGCGCCTGGTCTGCTCGGCGGGCGAGCCGCTGCCCGCCGGCCTGGCCGCCCGGCTGCGCCGCACGCTCGGCGCCGAGGTGGTCAACACCTACGGCCCCACCGAGTGCGCCGTGGACTCCACCGCCTGGCCGTTCGACCCGGACGAGCCCGGCGACCTGGTGCCGATCGGCCTGCCGCTGCCCAACGTGCGCACCTACGTGGTGGACGACGAGGGCCGGCAGGTGCCCGTCGGGGTGACCGGCGAACTGCACGTCGGCGGCCTCGGGCTCGCCCGCGGGTACGCGGGCCGCGGCGACCTCACCGCCGACCGGTTCGTCCCCGACCCGGACGCGACCGTGCCCGGCGCGCGCCGGTACCGCACCGGCGACCTGGTACGGCGCCGCGCGGACGGCGCGCTGGAGTACGTCGGACGCGTCGACGACCAGGTCAAGATCGGCGGCGTGCGCATCGAGCCCGGCGAGATCGAGGTGCTGCTGGCCGCCCACCCGTCGGTGGCCGCCGCCGTGGTGGCCGTCCACCGGTCCGACGCCGGCGACGCGCGGCTGACCGCGTACGCGGTGCCCGTCGCGGGGGAGCGGATCGACCCGGAGGCGCTGCGCGCCCACCTGGCCGCCGCGCTGCCCGAGGCGATGCTGCCCGCCGCCTACGTCCCGCTCGCCGAGCTGCCGCTCACCCCGAACGGCAAGGCGGACCGCCGCCGGCTGCCGCCCCCCGCCGCACCCGACGGGCCCGCCGCCGCGGCCTGGCAGGCCCCGCGCACCGCCGCCGAGCACACCGTCGCCGGTCTGATGGCCGAGGTCCTCGGCGTCGAACGGGTCGGCGCCGCAGACGACTTCTTCCTGCTCGGCGGCCACTCCCTGCTCGCGATCAAGCTGGTGCTGCGGCTGCGCCGCGCCTTCGGCGCCGAACTGACCGTGGGCGAGCTGTTCCAGGCGCGGACGGTCGCCGCGCTGGCCGCCCGGATCACCGAGGCCGGCGCCGCCCCGGACTCCGACCCGGACGCCGTCCGGCCGGCCGGCCGGGACCGCCCGCTGCCCCTCTCGTTCGGCCAGCAGCGGATGTGGTTCCTCGACCAACTGGAGCCCGGCAGCCACGAGTACGTCGTCCCGCTGGCGCTGCGGCTGACCGGACCGCTCGACACCGTGGCGCTGCGCCACGCGCTGGACGCGCTGTCCGAACGGCACGAGATCCTGCGGACCAGATACCGGTCCGAGGGCGGCGAGCCCGTCCAGCTCGTCGACCCCGCCGGGCCGGTCGACTTCACCCTCACCGACCTGACGGACGCACCCGACCCCGGGACCCGGGCCCGGGACCTGGTCGACGAGCTGGCCCGCCGGCCCTTCGACCTCGCGCACGGCCACCCGCTGCGGGCCACCCTGATCCGCACCGCCCCCGAGGACCACCTCCTCGTCCTGACCCTGCACCACATCGCCTTCGACGCCTGGTCGACCCACGTCTACCTGCGCGACCTGGACACCGCCTACCGGGCCTGCACCGCGGGCGAGCCGTCGCCGCACGCCCCGCAGCCGGTCCACTACGCGGACTTCGCGGTCTGGCAGCGGGAGCAGCAGCGGGCCGGCCGGCTGGACGGCCAGCTTGCCTACTGGCGCGACCGCCTCGACGGCCTCACCCCCGTCGAACTGCCCGCCGACCGGGTCCGCTCGGCGGTCCGCGACGCCCGGGGCGGCAACGTCGTCGTCGAGGTGGCCCCGGAGACCGCCCGGGCCGTCGCCGAACTGGCCGGCCGGCACGGCGCGACCCCGTTCATGGTGATGCTCGCCGCGTTCCAGGTGCTGCTGCGGCGCTGGACCGGCCGCGACGACCTCGCGGTGGGCACCCCGGTCGCCGGGCGGACCCGCCAGGAGACGGAGGACCTGGTCGGGTTCTTCACCAACAACCTGGTGATCCGCAGCGACCTCGGCGGCAACCCGGCCTTCACCGAGCTGCTGGAGCAGGTACGCGGCACGGTGCTCGACGCCTTCGCCCACCAGGACCTGCCGTTCGAGCACCTCGTCGACGCGCTGCGCCCGGAACGGGACCTGTCCCGCAACCCGCTGTTCCAGATCATGTTCGAACACCAGCACCTGGCGGGCGTCCCCGACCGGCTCGGCACGGTCGCCGTGGAGCCGGTCCGCGCCGGACTGGAGACCGCCAAGTTCGACCTCACCGTGACCGTCAAGGAACGCGGCGGGCGCATGTACTGCTGGTTCGAGTACGCGACCGCGCTCTTCGACCGGGAGACCGTCGAGCGGCTGGCGGGCCACTACCTGACCCTCGTCGGCAGCGTCACGGCCGGCCCCGGCACGCGGATCGACGACCTCGGCATGCTCACCGAGGACGAGCGGCACCGTGCCCTCACCGCCTGGGCCGAACCGGAGGCCGACCGGGCCGCCCTGCTCGACCCGGCCGCCGAACACGGGATGTGCGTACCGGAACTCTTCGCCCGGCAGGTCCGCCGGACCCCCGACGCCCTCGCCGTCGTCTTCGGCGACCAGCGGCTCAGCTACGCCGAACTCGACGCGCGCGCCGACCGGTTCGCCGCCCGGCTGCGCTCCCTCGGCGTCACCGCCGAGACCGTCGTCGGCTCCTGCCTGGAACGCGGCGTCGAAGCGGTGGTGGTGCTGCTCGCCGTACTCAAGGCCGGCGGCGTGTACGTGCCGTTCGACCCGCGGCACCCCGCCGAGCGGCTGGACCTCATGCTCGCCGACGCCGGCCCGGAACTCGTGGTCACCACCCGCGCGTTCGCCGGCCGGCTGACCGGCGCACACCGGGTGGTTCTGGCCGACGCCGACTCCGACGCCGACGTCTACGCCCAGGACGCACCCGGCACCGCCCCCGCGGACCCGGTGCCCGCCCCGGTCCGGCCGGAGAACCTCGCCTACGTCATCTACACCTCCGGCTCCACCGGCCGTCCCAAGGGCGTGATGATCGAGCACCGCAGCTACGCCCACCACTGCCGGGTGATCGCCGACGCGTACGGCATCGCCCCCGGCGAACGGGTGGCGCTGCTGTCCGCGCTCACCTTCGACGTGGCGATGGACCAGATCGCGGCGACCCTGGTGGCCGGCGCCACCGTCGTGGTCGCCGACCCGGTGTTCTGGACCCCGGCCGAACTGCCCGCCCGGCTCGCCGAGCACGGCGTCACCGTCCTGGAGATCACCCCGTCCTACTACCGGGCCGTCCTGGAGTCGCCCGACCTGCCCCTGCTGGGCTCGCTGAAGCTGATGAACGTCGGCAGCGACGTGGTCACCGGCCTGGACGCGCGGCGCTGGGCGCAGACCGGCCTGCCCGCCCGCTTCCTGTGCAACTACGGCCCGACCGAGGCCACCGTCACCTGCCTGCTGCACCCCGTCCCGCAGGCGCCCGAGGCCCAGGACGCGGCCGGCGCCCTGCCGCTCGGCCGGCCCGTGCCCGGCACCCGCGCTTACATCCTGGACGCGGACCTGCGGCCCGTCCCGGTCGGCGTGCCCGGCGAGCTGTACCTCGGCGGCGTCCGGCTGGCCCGCGGCTACCACCGGCGGCCGGACCTCACCGCGGACCGGTTCGTGCCCGACCCCTTCGCCACCGAGCCCGGCCGGCGCCTCTACCGCACCGGCGACCTGACCCGCCACCGGCCGGACGGCACCATCGAGTTCCTCGGCCGGATCGACCACCAGGTCAAGGTCCGCGGCCTGCGCATCGAACTCGGCGAGATCGAGGCGGCGCTCGCCCGGCACCCCGCCCTCCAGGAGGCGGTGGTCACCGCCCCGCAGACGGCCCCGGGCGAACGGCGGCTCGTCGCCTACCTGGTGGCGCGTCCCGGCAGCCCGCTGCCCGACGTGGCCGAGCTGCGCGGACACCTGGGCGCGCTGCTGCCCGAGTACATGATCCCCTCGGCGTGGGTGCCGCTCGACGCGTTCCCGCTGACGGCCAGCAAGAAGATCGACCGCAAGGCCCTGCCGGACGCCTCGGCCGCCCTGGCCGGCGGCGCCCGCGAGCACCTCGCCCCGCGCGACCCCGCCGAGGAGGCCGTCGCCGCGATCTGGTCCGAGGTCCTGGACGTGGCGCGGATCGGCGTCCACGACGACTTCTTCGCCCTGGGCGGGCACTCGCTGCTGGCCACCCGGGTGCTGGCCCGGCTCCGTGAGACGTTCGCCGTCGAGCTGCCGCTGCGCCTGCTGTTCGAGGCCACCACCGTGGCCCGGCTCTCCGCGGCGGTGTCCGAGGCCGTGGAGGCCGACATCGCCGCGCTCACCGACCACGAGGTGGCGGGCCTGCTCGCCGAGGAAGGCCTCCGATGACCGACACCAAAGACCGCGAGCGGCTGAGGCAGGAACTGCTGCGCCGGCGCCTCGCCGGCCGGGCGGCCCCCGCCCCGCAGGACGGCATCGCCCGGGCGCCGCGCGGCGGCCCGCTCCCGCTCTCCTTCGCCCAGCGCCGCCTGTGGATCCTCGACCGGCTCCGGCCCGGCGGCACCGAATACCTGATGACCGTGGCGCTGCGGCTGCGCGGCCCCCTCGACCGGGCCGCGCTGCGCACCGCGCTGGACGCGCTCCCGCGCCGGCACGAGGTGCTGCGGACCCGCTACCCGGTGGTCGACGGCGAGCCCGTACAGGTCGTCGACGCGCCCGGCAGCGTCCCCCTGGCCGAGGAGGACCTCGGCGCGCTTGACCGGGCGGCCGCGGACGCCCGGATCGCCGCCCTGGCCACCGGCGCGCGCCGGCCGGTCGACCTCGCCGACGGACCGGTGTTCTCCGCCGTGCTGGCCCGGCTGGCACCCGAGGAGCACGCCCTCCTGCTGACCGTCCATCACATCGCCTGCGACGGCCGGTCCGAGGACATCCTGGTCCGCGAACTCACCGAACGCTACGCGGACGCGGTCGCCGGCCGGCCCGACCGCTCGCCCGAACCGCCCGTCCAGTACGCCGACTTCGCCCTGTGGCAGCGCGAACGGCTCTCCGGCGCGGCCCTGCGCCGCCCGCTCGACCACGGGCGCGAGCGGCTGGCCGGGCTGCCGCCCCTGGAACTGCCCACCGACCGGCCCCGTCCCGCCGTACGCGACACGGCGGGCGGGCTGGCGCCGCTCACCGTGCCGGCCGGCACCGCCCGGCGGCTCACCGCGCTCGCCCGGGAGCACGGCGCCACCCCGTTCATGGCCCTGCTCGCCGCGCACGCCGTCCTGCTCGGCCGCTGGAGCGGGCAGCGCGACGTCGCCGTGGGCTTCCCGGTCGCCGGGCGGGACCGCGCGCAGCTCCAGGACCTGGTCGGTCTCTTCCTCAACACGCTGGTGGTACGGGTCGACCTGTCCGGGACGCCGTCGTTCGCGGACCTGCTGCGGCAGGTCCGCGAGAGCGCACTCGACGCCTACGCCCACCAGGAACTGCCCTTCGAGCGGCTGGTCGAGGAGCTGGCACCGGAGCGGGACCCGTCCCGCACGCCGCTGTTCTCCTCCATGCTGCTGTGGCAGGACGCGGCCGGCACGCCGGCGCCGGCCGCGATGGGCGCCCTGACGGTCGAACGGCTGCCGGTCGGTGAGAGCACCGCCAAGTTCGACCTCACCGTGGGCCTCGCCGAGCGGCCGGACGGCTCGCTGTCCGGCGGCGTCAACTACGCCTCGGCCCTGTTCGACCAGGCGACGGCCGAGCGGTTCGCCGCGCAGTTCGCCCGCCTGCTGGACAGCGCGGTCGCCTCGCCCGGCACCCCGGTGGACGAGCTGGAGATCCTGCCCGCCGCGGAGCGCGACCGCCAGCTCCACGACTGGAACGCCACCGGCCGGAGCTACCCGGCCGGCACCCTCCCGTCCCTGTTCGAGGCCCAGGCCGCCCGCACCCCCGACGCCGAGGCGGTGCGCTTCGAGGGCGCCGGCCTCGACTACCGGGAGCTGGCCGACCGGGCCGGCCGGCTCGCCCGCCACCTGCGCACCCTCGGCGTCGGACCCGAATCCGTGGTCGGCGTCTGCCTGCACCGGGGCCCCGACCTCGTGGTGGCGCTGCTCGCGGTGCTCAAGGCCGGCGGCGCCTATCTGCCGCTCGACCCGGACTATCCGGCCGAACGGCTCGCCTTCATGCTGGGGGACTCCGGCGCCCGCGCCGTGATCACCGACCCCGCACTCGCCCCCCTGGTGCGCGGCCGCGCGCCGCACCTGGTCGACATCACCGGCGACCTCCCCGGCACCCCGGACCACGCCCCGGCCGTGGCGGCGGCCCCGGAACACCCGGCGTACCTGATCTACACCTCGGGCTCCACCGGCCGCCCCAAGGGCGTGCTGATCGAGCACCGGGCGATCGTCAACCGGCTGCACTGGATGCAGGAGACATACGGACTCACCGCCGACGACCGGGTGCTGCAGAAGACGCCGTACAGCTTCGACGTCTCGGTGTGGGAGTTCTTCTGGCCGCTGATCACCGGTGCCACCCTGGTGCTCGCCCGCCCCGGCGGCCACCGCGACCCCGCCTACCTGGCCGCGCTGATCGGCACCGAGGCGATCACCACCGTCCACTTCGTACCGTCGATGCTGCGCGCCTTCCTCGCCGAACCGCTGCCGCGCCTGCCCTCGCTGCGCCGCATGATGTGCAGCGGCGAGGCACTGCCCGCCGACCTGGTCACCGCCGTGCACGAGCGGATCGGCTGCGAGCTGCACAACCTGTACGGGCCGACCGAGGCCGCGGTCGACGTCACCGCCGTCCGGTGCGAGCCGGGCCTGCCCGTCACCATCGGCCGCCCGGTCGCCAACACCCGCACCTACATCCTGGACGCCGCCCGGCGGCCGGTCCCGATCGGCGTGCCCGGCGAACTCCTGCTCGGCGGCGTCCAGCTCGCCCGTGGCTACCTCAACCGCCCCGGGCTCACCGCCGACCGCTTCGTGCCCGACCCCTTCGCCACCGAGCCCGGCGGACGGCTCTACCGCACCGGCGACCTGGCCCGCTACCGCGCGGACGGCGCCATCGAGTACCTCGGCCGGCTCGACCACCAGGTGAAGATCCGCGGCCAGCGGGTCGAACTCGGCGAGATCGAGGCGGTGCTGGCCCAGGCCCCCGGCGTCGCCGCCGCGGCCGTCGCCGTCCACGACGCACAGCTCGTGGGCTACCTCGTGCCGCCCTCGGCCGACGTCGAAGCGGCCCGCGAGCACCTGCGCGCACGGCTGCCGGAACACATGCGGCCCGTGCACTGGACCCTGCTCCAGGCGCTGCCCCTGACACCCAGCGGCAAGACCGACCGCAAGGCACTGCCCGCGCCCGACCGGGCCCGCTCCGGCCTGACCGGCACGTTCACCGCCCCGCGCACCCCGATCGAGCAGACCCTCGCGGACGCCTTCGCCACGGCCCTCGGCGTCGACAAGGTCGGGGTGCACGACGGCTTCTTCCAGCTCGGCGGGGACTCCATGCGCGCCATCCGGGCCGTCGGCACCCTGCGCGACCAGGGACTGGCCCTCTCCGTGCAGGACGTCTTCGCCCGGCAGACCGTCGCCGAGCTGGCCCCGGTGGCGGCCGCCCGGCCCGCGGCCGAGCCGCAGGAGACCGCCCTGACCCGCCCCTTCGCACTGCTGGCCCCGGACGACCGGGACCGGCTCCCCGAAGGACTGGTCGACGCCTACCCCATGGGCCAGGTCCAGGTGGGCATGGTCTACGAGATGCTCGCCGACCCCGCGCGCAACACCTACCAGAACGTCAGCACCTTCCAGATCGTGGACGACGGCCCGTTCTCCGCCGAGGCGTTCACCGGCGCGGTCCGGCTGCTGATCGAACGGCACGAGATCCTGCGCACCTCCTTCGACCTGTCCGGGTACTCCGAACCGCTCCAGCTCGTGCACGCCGCGGACCACCTGGAGGCGGACGTCGGCGTCACCGACCTGCGCGGCCTGCCCGCCGCCGAACAGCGGGAGCGGGTAAGGGAGTTCCGCGCCGCGGCCCAGCGCACCCCGTTCGACATCGGCCGCGCTCCGCTGCTGCGCTACCACGCCCACCTGGTCGGCGACCGGGAATGGCTGCTGACCCACGTCGAGTGCCACGCCATCCTGGACGGCTGGAGCCACCACTCGGTCATCGGCGAGCTGCGCGCTGCCTACCGCGACCTGTCCCGGGGCACCCCGGCCCCGCCCGCCGCGCCGCCCCGGGTCCGCTACGCCGACTTCGTCCGGCTGGAGAAGCAGGCCCTGGGCTCCGCGGCGGACCGGGAGTTCTGGGAAGGACGGATCACCGGCCACGACCGGCTCCGGCTGCCCGCCGACAGCGCCCCCGCCGAGGCGGACCTGCCCGCCCCCGAGGTACGGCTGCCCTGGGCGGACCTGGAACCCCGGCTGCGCCGGCTGGCCGCCGACACCCAGACCTCGCTCAAGAGCGTCCTGTACACCGCCCACCTCAAGGTGCTCGGCCTGATCAGCGGCCAGCACCGGTTCCTCGCCGGCGCCGTCACCAACGGCCGCCCCGAACTGCCGGGCGGCGACCGGGTACGCGGCATGTACCTCAACACGGTCCCGTTCGCCGTCGACCTGCGGGCACCGAGCTGGCGCGAGCTGGTGCGGTCGGTGTTCGCGGAGGAACTGGCCCTGTGGCCGCACCGGCGCTACCCGCTGCCCGCCATGCAGCGCGCGTGGGGCGGCGGCGCACCCCTCGTCGAGGTGGTCTTCGCCTACCTGGACTTCCACGTCCTGGACGGGCAGCGCGCCGACATCGGCACGGTTGACGACCACAGCCCGAACGAGTTCACCCTCGACGTGTGGACCTTCCCCGGCGAACTGCGGATGACCTGCCGGCCCGGCTGGGCCGGCCGGGAGCGGCTGGCGGCGATCGGCGAAGCCTTCCTGGGCGTCCTCACCGCGATGGCCGACGACGCCGACGCCGACCCGCGCGCCTTCCGCGCGCCCGGCCTGGAACAGACGGACGGGACACCGGCCGGCACCCGGCCGCTGCCCGAGGTCTGCGTGCCCGAACTGCTCGCCGCCCGCGCCCGCCCCGGCGCGACCGCGCTGGACGACGGGCGGCGCCGCGTGACCTACCGGGAACTCGACGCCCGCTCCAACCAGTTGGCCCACCTGCTGCGCGGGCTCGGCGTCGGCCCGGAGAAACCGGTCGCGCTCTGCCTGGACCGCGGCATCGAAGCGGTGCTGGCCATGCTCGCCGTCCTCAAGGCCGGCGGGTACTACGTGCCGCTCGACCCCGCCTACCCGGACGCGCGCATCGGCTACGTCCTGGACGACGTCCGGGCCGACGTGGTCCTGTGCCACCCGCGGGACACCACCCGCCTGGCCGCGTTCCCCGGCGTCCGCGGCGTCGCCCTGGACGCCGGGTGGGCCGTCCTGGACGGGATGCCCGAGACACCCGTCGAGGCGGGCACCGGCCCCGACAACCTGGCCTACGTCACCTACACCTCCGGCTCCACCGGCCGGCCCAAGGGCGTACAGATCACGCACCGGGCGATCGTCCGGCTGGTGCACGACGCGAACTACGCCGACCTCGGCCCGGACCAGGTGCTGCTGCTGCACGCCCCGCTCGCCTTCGACGCCTCCACCCTGGAGGTGTGGGGAGCGCTGGCCAACGGCGCCCGGCTCGCCGTCTGCCCGCCCGGCGCGACCACCGCCGACGAACTGGCCGAGGTGGTACGCCGGCACGGCGTGACGGTGCTCTGGCTCACCGCCGGCCTGTTCCAGCACATGGTCGAGACCCGCCCGGACTGCCTGGCCGGCGTACGGCAGGTGCTCGCCGGCGGCGACGCGCTCTCGCCCGCGCACGTCCGCACCGCGCTGGCCCACGGCGTGGCGCTGACCAACGGCTACGGCCCCACGGAGTGCACCACCTTCAGCACCGCGCTGCGCGGGGTGACCGAGGCCGACGCCGATCGCGGCGTGCCGATCGGCACGCCGATCACCGACACCCGGGTGCTCGTCGTCGACGACGACCTCGACCCGGTGCCGTGCGCGGTGCCCGGCGAACTCCTCGTCGGCGGCCCCGGGCTCGCCCGCGGCTACCTCGGCCGCCCCGATCTGACCGCGGACCGCTTCGTGCCGGACCCCTCCGGAACCGTCCCCGGCGCCCGCCTGTACCGCACCGGGGACATCACCCGCCGCGACGCCGACGGCACGCTGCACTTCATGGGCCGGCGCGACGGCCAGGTGAAGATCCGCGGTCACCGGATCGAACTGGCCGAGGTGGAGGCCGCGCTCGGCGGCCTGCCGTCGGTCCGGGCGGCCGCCGCCGCCGTGCACCCCGGACCGGACGGCCACAAGCGGCTGACCGGCTACGTCGTCCTCGAACCCGGACACGGTCCGCTGGACGTCACGGCGCTGCGCGAGCGGCTGCGGCGCCGGGTGCCCGACTACCTGGTGCCCGGGGCGTGGGTGGAGCTGCCCGCCCTCCCGCTCACCGCCCACGGCAAGATCGACCGGGCCGCGCTGCCCGAGCCCGCCGGGCCCGCCGTGACGTCCGCCTTCACCGCCCCGCGCACGCCCGCCGAGCGGGCCGTGGCCGAGGTGTGGGCCGAGGTGCTCGGCGTGGAGCGGGTCGGCGTCGACGACGACTTCCACGCCCTCGGCGGGCACTCGCTGGCCGTCCTGCGCATCGCCGCCCTGCTGCGCGAGCGGCACGGCATCGAGCTGACCGTCCGCTCGTTCCTGGAGCACCCCACCGTGGCCGGGCTCGCCGCGGCCGCCGAGGCGGGCACGACGGCGGCCAGGGCACTGGTCTGGCTGCGGCGCGAGGGCACCCGGCCGCCGCTGTTCTGCGTGCACCCCGGCGGCGGCAGCGCCCACTGGTACCGCCCGCTGGTGCCCTACCTCCACCCCGACCAGCCGGTCGCGGCCTTCGCCTGGCCCGGCCTCCAGGCGGAGGACGGTCCCGTCCCCTCCACGGAGCAGATGGCGGAGCGCTATCTGGCCGAACTGCGGGCGGCGGCACCGCACGGCCCGTACCGGCTGTTCGGCTGGTGCGGCGGCAGCGGCATCGCGAGCGAGCTGGCGCACCGGCTCACCGCCGAGGGCGAGGACGTCACCTTCGTCCTGCTCGACCCGGGGCTGGACAACCACGAGCGGCTCCAGTTGTGGCGGGAGTACTGGCTGATCGAGAGCTGCGTGGCGAAACTGACCGAGCTGGCCGCCGCGCCGCCCGGGCAGGACACCTCGGTGCTGCGGGCGGAGGCCCTGGCGCTCCTCGAACACCTCGTGGACGACGTCGACCCGGAGGTGGGGATCACGCTGCCGGAGCACGGCGCCGGCGACGTCTGGCTGCCCTCCGCGAAGATGTGGCGGGAGGTCATGGAGATGTGCCTGTCCTACCGGCACCGCCCCTACCCGGGCCGGCTGCACCTGATCGCCAGTGACGAACTCGCGGACGGCGAGCACGAGGTGGCCTCCGGGCAGTCCTTCGCCGACTACCTCGCCCGCTGGCGCGAGCTGACCGGGGACGTGACGCTGCACCGGATCCCCGGCGACCACTTCGGTGTGATGAAGCCGCCGCACCTCGCCCGGCTCGCCGAGGCCCTCACCGGCATCCTCGCCGACGCGAGCAGCGAGGACGCCGGCTGACACCGGCACCCGGGACGGCCAGGAAGGGCGGGGACGCGCGAAGCGCCCCCGCCCTTCCGGCTTTCCATCAAGTGATCCGACTCCCGCAGCCGACGGCCTGGTTAATAGGGTGCGGTCGGCCGAGCCGGGGTGATAGGCAGGCGAGGTGACAGAGAGCCTGGGGTTTTCCGCCCTGCTGCAACTGATCGACGAGCGGTCGGCCGCGTTCCGGACTGCGGTCGCCGCCGCGCCCGGCCCGGACGCGCCGGTGCCCTCCTGCCCCGAGTGGACGGTGTCCGATCTGGTGCGGCACCTGGGCACGGGCCAGCGCTGGTGGGCCGCGATCGTCGCCGCGGGCCCGGCCGAGGCTCCGCCGGCCAAGGACGCCGCGGAGGTGCCGCGCGGACTTCAGGCGCTGCTGGCCTGGTACGCCGAGTCCAACGAGCTGCTGCTGAGCGCGCTGCGCGAGGCGGGTCCGGAACGCGCGTGCTGGACGTGGTGGAGCGCCGGCGTGTCGCCGGCGAACGCCTGGGGCGTCGCCCGGCGCCGGGTGCACGAGGTGCTGGTGCACACCTACGACGCCCAGCTCGCCGCAGGCACCGTGCGGCCGATGCCGGCGGACCTCGCGCTCGACGGCGTGGCCGAGTTCCTCGACACCTGCAACTCCACCCCGGCGCCCTGGCCGCACGAGCCCGCCACCCTCCACTACCACGCCACCGAGGGCCGCTCCTGGCTCCTCGCGCTGGACGGCACCGGCGCCTGGCCCGCACCCCTCACCGACGACGCCCCGCCCGCCACCGCTTCGGCCACGGGCACGGCCGAGCAACTGCTCCTCTTCGTCTGGGGCCGCCTCACGCTGAGCGACCTGAAGATCGAGGGCGACCCGCAGGTGTTCGAGCAGCTGATCGCCTGGGAGCCCGAGGAGTAGGAACCAGTCGGCACCGCGAACAGCACCGCACCGCACGCGGCCGGGCCGGGCTCCCTCGGGAGCCCGGCCCGGTGCGGTGGCGCGGGGTGGCCCTGGCCCGCGAGCGCGGGTCCGGGCCGGAAGGGGTCAGTCGGTGACGGCGACGAGGCGGATCTCCGAGCTGTAGCGGTGGCCTTGGTCGTCGGTGAGCCAGGCTTGTTCGGGGGTGGGGAGCATTTCGGTGACGGTGAGGCGGGCGTCGGGGTCCTTGCGGGCGAGCCGGCGGGCGGCTTTGGCGAGGATGTTGACGTAGACGGGGCTGTCGAAGTCGACGAAGAAGGGGCGTGGTTCGGTGGGGGAGACGACGAAGACGAAGCGGGGCAGTTCGTGGGTGTCGCGCCAGTGCCGGGCCCGTACGAACCGGCGGGCCTCGCTCTTGTCGTCGGCGAAGTCCAGCGCGGACCCGGTGAACCGCCACGTCTCCCGGGCCACCGTCATCCGGTCGATCGTGATGCGGGGCGAGTGGTCGGCTTCCGGCAGCAGCCGGAACCGGTCCGTCACCAGCGTGGTCAGCACGTGCGCGAAGACCTCGACGGCCGGGAACACCGCCCCGTCGGGCAGCACCACGCAGAGCCGGCCGTCCCGGCGCTCCACCACCGCGTCGGCGCTCGGCACCGTCCGGTCGCGGTGCGGGTCGGCCGTGTTGTCGAGCAGGGCGACCTGGTAGTCCTGCGGCCGGACCAGCGCGTGCCGGATCCGGGCGGAGAGACGGGACTTGTGCTCCTTCGGCAGCAGCGGCATGAGCCGTGGCGCCGGGTGGTCCCGGTCGGTCCGCTCGAAGAGCCGGCCGGGATCGGGGTGCTGGTTGACGAAGAGTTCGTTGCCGAGCGTGTTGGCGGCCAGGTGCAGTTCGCCGAGGACGAGGTGGAACTCGCCGCGCTCGACGTCGGCGGCGTCCGCCGCGGCGATCATCACGTCCGGGCTGACGTACCGGGCCGCGGTCCAGCCCGGTGCGGCGGCCGGCCCGAAGACCTCCGCCACCCGGCCGGCGATGTCCGCGCCGGCCACCGTGACCCGCCGCACCCCCTGCGACGCCGGGAGGATCCGCTGCCAGCGGCGCTCGAACTCCGCCTGGAGGCCGACGGCGTCGGCGACCGCGGCCCCGTGCAGGACCGGCATGCAGGCGAACCAGAAGGCGGCGAGGTCCACCGGCCGGCCGGTCCCGGTGCCGGCGCGCAGCCGCTCGTAGACCTCGGTGACGCGCTCGGTCACGCGGGCGGCCAGGGCCGAGGTGAGCCAGGCGGTCCCGGACATCAGCAGGTCCAGCGGGGCGAGCGCGGCCAGCACGGGGTCGCCGAGCGTCACCCGGGCGGCACGGCGGCTGTCCGAGTACACCACGGCGCGGCCGGGCGCCGTGGTGGCGCTCTTCTCCCGTTTGGCGGCCGCGTCGGTCACCCGCTGGAACGTCTCCTCGACGAGGGTGAGGGCCGCGACCAGCCGCTCCGGGTCCTCGCCCGCCGCTCGGACGGCCTCCACCGCGCCGTGCAGCGCGTCCAGCCGGGCGAGGGCCGCGGCGCGCGGCCCCGGCTCGCCGATCCGCTCCAGACAGGCGCGCAGCCCGCGGTCGGGCCGGATGCCGGCGGGCACGTCGAGCCGCCAGGTGATCCAGCGCCGCCGGACCAGTTCGCCGAGCAGGGCCGGCACGTCCGTGTCCGGTCCGGCTTCCCGCTGGAGGTCCGGCACGGAACGGGTGCCGTCGCACAGGCGCAGCAGCCGCAGCGTCTGCGGCGGCACCGGCTGCGGGGGCCTGGCGGGCAGCCGTACGGCGTCCTCCTCCAGCCGTACGAACGGCACCCGGCGGGGCGCCGCCCAGGCGTGCGACTCCGGGTCGGCGTCGATCTCCCGGGCCAGGGCGTCGACCGACCAGCTGGACCAGAAGACCTCCGAGGACGCGGTCAGCCCGGTGCCCGGCTCGACGGACACGCCGGGCCGGCCGGTGTCGAAGACGCCCCAGCCGACCGGTCCGAAGAAGCCGATGGTGTCGTTCTTGACGCAGAACCGCTGCCAGTAGTGCGCGACCAGCTCCTCGCGCTGGCGCTGCTTGAAGGTCCGGCCCCCGGTCGCCGGCGACCAGTTGAGGAACGGCCGGATCGCCGAGTCGAGCACCCCCCGGTTCTGCCAGGCGACCGCCGCCCGGAACCGTCCGGAGGCGGCGATCTCCTGCGCGCTCTGCGCCGCCCGCACGGCGGCCCCGGTGAACTCTGCCTCGAAGTCCTGCCAGGCCGCGCCGGACAGGGCGTCCCCGGGCCCGAACTTGTCCGCGGCCGCGGCCAGGCCCGCCGGAGCCAGCCGGAGCACCCCGTCCGCCGGGAACCCCGTGCCGCGCACCGCGACCTGGTCCCACAGCCGCCAGCGGCCGCTCAGAGAGACGGATCCCTCCTGCATCCCGGTGCCCCCTAAGCCGACGCGGCGGCGAGGGACAGGTCGTCGACGACGACCTCCGCCAGCTCGGCCGGGGACGGGTAGGTGAAGACCAGGGCGACGGCGATCTCGGCGTCGAGCAGTTCCTGGAGCCGGTCGACGATCTGGAAGGCGGCGAGCGAGTCGCCGCCCGCCTCGAAGAAGTCGCTCGTGGCGTCGAGGGTGTCGTCGCCGAGCGTCTCGCGGTAGTAGCCGGTGATCAGCCCGGTGAGTCCGGCGGTGTCGATGGTCATGACCTGTCCTTCGGTGAGTGGTGGGGATACGGGCGCACAAGGCGTACGGGGCGGCGCGGGCCGTGGACGGCCCGGCCGCCGGTCAGCGGCCGGTGCCGGCGGACGCGGACCGCGCGGCGGCCAGGGCCGCGGCGCCGTTGCCGCCGGAGACGACGACGGCGCTGCGGCCGGGAAGTCCCAGCCGGAGGGCGCCGGCCAGGGCGGCGGCGCCGCTCGGCTCGGCCGGGATGCCGGCCCGGTGCAGCAGGTCCATCGCGCGGAGCACGGCCCGGTCGCCGACCCCGATCAGTTCGTCGACCCGGTGCCGGACGATCGGCAGGATCACCTCGCCGGGCCGCTGGCCGCGCAGCCCGTCCGCCACCGAGTCGCAGGGCGGCAGTTCGACCGGGCGGCCGGCGGCGACCGAGCGGGCGTAGCGCCGGGCCCGGTCGGGTTCCACGCCGACGATCCGGACCGTGCTGCGCAGATGGGCGGCGGCGAGGCAGACGCCGGCCAGCAGGCCGCCGCCGCCCACCGGTACGAAGATCGCGTCGAGGTCGGGCGCGTCCCGGAGCACCTCCAGAGCGACGGTGCCCTGCCCGGCCACCACGAGTTCGTGGTCGGAGGAGGGCACCAGCGCGGCCCCGGTGCGGGCGGCCAGGTCCTTGGCGTACCGGTCGCGTTCGGTGACCCCGCCGGGCACCCGGACGACCCGGCCGCCGAGCGCCCGGATGACCCGTTCCTTGGCCTCGGCCGCGCCGGCCGCCATCACCACGGTGACCCGGACGCCGAGGGTGCGGCCGAGCGTGGCCACCGCGATGCCGTGGTTGCCGGACGAGCCGGCGACCACCTCCCCGGCGCCGAGCGCGAGCATCGCGTTGGCCGCGCCGCGCAGCTTGAACGACCCGCTGTGCTGGAGGTGTTCGGCCTTGACCAGCAGTCCGGGCAGCAGGTCGCGGCGCAGCAGCGGGGTGTGCCGGACGTGCGGGGCGATGCGGTCGGCGGCGGCCGGCACGGCGGCCGGTCCGACCCGGGTGCCGGTGGCCGTCATGACACCGGCTCCGGCGCGGCGGCGCGCAGTGCCCGCCGGTCGGCCTTGCCGCTGTGCGTGACGGGCAGCCGCGCCAGCCGGGTGAACCGCCGGGGCATCATGTGCGGCGGCAGGGTACGGGCCAGGTGCGCGCGCAGCTCGGCGTCGGTGGTGCCGTCCAGCGGGCCGGTGACATGGGCGCCGAGCCAGGTCCGGCCCCGGTCGTCGGTCCCGGCGGTCACCACGGCGCCGGTGACGTGGGGGTGGGCGAGCAGGGCGCCCTCGATCTCGGCCGGGTCCACCCGGTGGCCGCGGACCTTGATCTGGCGGTCGGCGCGGCCGAGGTACTCCAGGGTGCCGTCGGCGGTGCGCCGGGCGAGGTCGCCGGTCCGGTACAGCCGGGCGCCGGGCGGCCCGTACGGGTCGGGCGGGAACCGGTCGGCGGTCAGAGCGGGCTGCCCGCCGTAACCGCGCGCCACGCCCGCGCCGCCGATGTGCACCTCGCCGGCCGACCCGTCCGGGACTTCCCGCCCCCGCGGGTCCAGCAGGCGTACCACGGTGCCGTCGATGGCGGTGCCGACCAGGTCGGCGGAGGTGTCCGGGGCGGCCGGCACGTCGTACCGGGTGGAGGTCATGGTGCACTCGGTGGGCCCGTACTGGTTGACCAGCCGGCCGCCGAGCAGGGCGCGGCCGCCGGCGGCGAGGAAGGGACGCAGCGACTCGCCGCTGGAGCAGACCAGGCGCAGGGCGCGCAGCCGTCCGGCCGCGCCGGGGGACTGGGCGAGGAAGCTCAGGAAGGAGGGCGTGGTGCTCAGGACGGTGTCGACGCCGTACGCGGCGACCGTGGCGGCGAACGCCTCGGCGCCCAGCAGGCGCGCGCGGTCGGCCAGGACGACGCAGCCGCCCGCGACCAGCGGGGCGAAGGTGTCCCGGATGGACGCGTCGTAGCCGGGCGGCGCGAGCTGGAGGGCGACGGTGCCGGGCCCGAGGGCGTTGTCGCGGACCATCGCGCGCAGGTACCTGTCCAGGCCGCCGTGCTCGATCAGGACGGGGTTGGGGGCGCCGGTGGAGCCCGAGGTGTGGCTGACGTAGGCGAGCTGGCGCGGATGGGGGACGGGGAAGGCGGCCGGCGGTGGGCCGGCGGCGGGCAGCCGGTCGAGCAGGACGGCGGGCGCGTCCACCAGCGGCCCGAGGCGCTCGGCGAGGTCGGCGCGGGTGAGCAGGCGGGCCGCGCCGCCGCCGGCGGCGAGCGCGGCGAGCCGCCGGTCGGGCAGGCCGGTGTCCAGGGCGAGGAACGCCCCGCCGGCCCGGACGACCGCGGCGATCGCCACCACGGCGTCGACGCCGGGAGGCAGCGCCACCGCGCAGACCCGCTCCGGGCCCACGCCGTGGGCGGCGAGCTGTGCGGCGAGCCGGTCGATCCGGGCGGCGAGTTCGCCGTAGCCGGTCGGGCCGTCGGCGGTCAGCAGGGCGGGGGAGTGCGGGGCGCGCTCGGCGTGCGCGCGGATGTCGTCGACGAAGGCCGTCCGTACGGGGGCAGTCATTCCGGCTCCCCGGGGGCGGTGCTCCGGTCGACGGCGACGAGGCGGAGTTCGGAGGTGTAGCGGTGGCCTTGGTCGTCGGTGAGCCAGGCTTGTTCGGGGGTGGGGAGCATTTCGGTGACGGTGAGGCGGGCGTCGGGGTCTTTGCGGGCGAGCCGGCGGGCGGCTTTGGCGAGGATGTTGACGTAGACGGGGCTGTCGAAGTCGACGAAGAAGGGGCGTGGTTCGGTGGGGGAGACGACGAAGACGAAGCGGGGCAGTTCGTGGGTGTCGCGCCAGTGCCGGGCCCGTACGAACCGGCGGGCCTCGCTCTTGTCGTCGGCGAAGTCCAGCGCGGACCCGGTGAACCGCCACGTCTCCCGGGCGACCACGGTGGAGTCGATGGTGATCCGGGGCGAGTGGTCGCCGTCCGCGCGCAGGGTGAAGCGGTCCATCACGCGGTTGGTGAGCGCGTGGCAGAACACGTCGAGCACGTCGAAGACCGAGCCGTCGGGCAGCACCGCCGACAGCCCGCCCTCGCGCTCCTCCACCCGTACGTCGGCGGAGCGGACGGTACGCGGGCGGTGCGGGTCGGCGCTGTGGTCGGCGAGCGCGACGTAGTGGTCCTCCGGGCGGTCCAGGGACTGCCGGCTGCGCGCGGACCACTTCAGCGGAAGCTCCTTGGGCAGCATGGGGAGCAGCCGTGGGCCGGGGAAGTCGCGGGTGGTCTCGTCGATGAGCTGCCCGCGGTCGGGGTGCTGGTGGACGAAGAGCGACTGGGCGAGGGTGTTCATCGCGACGTGCAGTTCGCCGATGACGAGCTGGAACTCGCCGCGCTCGACGCCGTCCAGGTCCTCGGCGACGATCATCAGGTCGGGGCTGACGTACCGGCTGAGCGACCAGCCGGGCCCGCCCTCGGGAAACGCCTCGCGCACCCGGCCGGCGATGTCGGCACTGGAGAGCGACACCCGCCGGGCACCGGCCGGGGCGTCGATGATCCGCCCCCAGCGCTCGCGCAGCTCGGCCTGGACGCGCTCGGCGTCGGCGAAGGACTGCGGGTGCGGGGCGGGCAGGCAGGCGAACCAGAGCGAGCCGAGGTCGACCTGCCCGTGCCGCTCCCGCAGCGCGCGGTAGGCCTCGTGGATGCGGGCGCCGACGGCCTCCGCGTACCGGCGGGTCATCCAGCGGGCGGCGGTCAGGCACAGCTCCAGCGGCGCGAGCTGCTCCAGGACGGCGGCGCCCACGGTCGCCGTCGCTGAGCGGCGGCAGTCGGCGTACACCAGGGCGCGGTTGGGTGCGGTCCGGGCCCCCTTCTCGCGGACCGCCGCGACCTCGGTGATCCCGGCGAAGTCGCTCTCCAGGGCGGCGAGCGCGGCGGTCAGCTCCTCGGGGTCGGTGCCGGCCCGCTCGACCCGGTCGCGGCCGGCTTCCAGCACCGCCAGCGCGGCCAGGGCGGGCTCCCGTACGGCCGGGTCGCCGATGCGCTCCAGCAGGGTGCGCAGTTCCCGCTCGGGGTAGGTGCCGGCGGGCACGTCCAGCTTCCAGCCGATCAGACGCCGGGACACCAGCCACTCCAGGGCCCCGGTCACCTCCTGGTCCGGCAGGTCCCGGCCCAGCTCCCGGGCGGCCGACGCGGCGATCTCGGCGGGCGTCCGGCGCCCGTCGCACAGCCGCAGCACGGTGAGCGCGGGCTCGGCGACCGGCTGCGGCCGGCGGCCGGGGAGGTGCACCGCGGCGTCGGCCACCCGGACGAACGGGACCTGGCGCGGCGGGGTCCACCAGCGCACCCGCGGGTCCCGGTCGATCGCCTTGGCGAGGGCGTCCATCGACCAACTGGAGAAGTAGACCCGGGACTCGGCGACCAGACCCGTGCCCGGATGCACCTCGACACCGCGCCTGCCGGTGTCGAAGCTGCCCCAGCCGACCGGTCCGAAGAAGCCGATGGTGTCGTTCTTGACGCAGAACCGCTGCCAGTAGTGCGCGACCAGCTCCTCGCGCTGACGGGGCATGCTGCTGCGGCTCCCCGCGGCCGGCGTCCAGGCCAGGAACGGCTTGATGCCGGTGCTGAGCACCGCACGGTTCTGCCAGGCGACCGCGGCCCGGAACGGCGCCGAGGCGGCGATCTCCTGGAGTTCGCGCGCGGTCCGCACCGCGGCGGCGGAGAAGGCCTCCTCGAACGCCTCCCAGTCCGCCCCCGCCCCCACCTCCCCGGCGGCGAACTTGTCGGCGGCCGCGGCCAGGCCCTCGGGGGCCAGCCGGAGCACCCCCGCCGCGGGGAAGCCGGGCCCGCGGAGCGCGAACTGCGGCCACAGGCGCCACCCGTCGCCGGGCATGCGTATGGTGTCGGACATTGCTGTGCTACCTCCCTGGGAAACGTGCGCCGGGCCGGCGGCCGGCCGGTCGTCAGGCCAGCTCTGCCGGGATGCCGCCGAGGCACCACTCCAGAACGGCGCGGGCGCTGTGGTACTTGTTCTCGGCCTGGTCGAACGCGATGCTCGCCGGGCCGTCCAGCACCTCGCCGGTCACCTCGTCGCCGCGGTGCGCGGGCAGGTCGTGCATGAAGACGGCGCCGGGACAGGCCGCCAGTACGGCCGCGTCCACCCGGAACGGGGCGAACACGCGCCGCCAGCCGGGGTCGGCCTTGGCCGTGCCGGTCGTCTCCCAGCGCGTGGTGTAGACGACGTCGGCCTCCGGCAGGCCGGCCATGTCGTGCCGTTCCTCGACCAGCGCCCCGGACTCCTTGGCGTGGCGCCGGGCCCGGTCGAGGTAGTCCGGGTCGAGGCCGTAGCCGGCCGGGGTGCGCAGATGCAGCTCGGTGCCGGGAAACCGGCTGAGGGCCAGGGCGAGCGCCGATGCGGTGTTGTTGCCCTCGCCGGCGTACAGCACCCGCAGCCCCTCGATCCGCCCGAACCGGCCGAGCATCGTGGTGAGGTCGGTGAGCGCCTGGGTGGGGTGCTCGGCGGCGCTCATCGCGTTGACCACGGCCATCCGCCGCTGGGCGGCGTAGGCACGCAGCTCCTCGGTGCTGCCGGTGGTGCGCGCCACCAGCACGTCGAGCATGCGGGAGAGCACCTCGCCGGTGTCCTCGGCGCTCTCCCCGGTGTTCTCCTGGAGGTCGTCGGGACCGTAGGTGATCAGCCGGCCGCCGAGCCGGAGCGCGCCGGCCGAGAACGCGGTCCGGGTGCGGGTGGACGTCTTGCGGAACAGCACACCGACCACGGCGTCGGCGAGCGGCCGGGCGCCGTCGCACTCACCGGCGGCGTACTGGGCGCCGCGGTGCACGAGCCAGCGCAGCTCCCGGTCGGTCAGGTCGTCGACGGAGATCAGGTGGTGGCGGTCGGGTCGGGCCATGGGGGACGTTCCTCCTCGGGTGGCAGTCCGTCAGTTCGCGCTCAGGGCGTCGCGCAGGATGCCGAGCCCCTCGTCGAGCAGGCCGGGCGTGATGCTCAGCGGGGGCATCACCTTCAGCACCTCGTCGTAGCGGCCGCAGCGCTCGACGATCAGACCGTGCTCGAAGGCGTGGCGCTGGACGCGCTCGGCCCGGTCGGCGCCGCCGGCCCGGGAGGTGTCGATGCCGAGCACCATGCCCCGGCCGCGCAGCACCAGGCCGGGGTCCAGCGCCGCCGCCTCGGCCCGGAACCGGGTGAGGCGTTCCGTGCCCCGCTCCAGCCCGGTCAGGAAGTCGTCCCGCTGCCAGAGTTCGCACGCCGCGGTGGCCGCGACGAAGGCGAGCTGGTTGCCGCGGAACGTGCCGGTGTGCTCGCCGGGCTGCCACAGGTCCAGCTCGCGGCGGAACAGCGTCAGCGACAGCGGCAGCCCGTAGCCGCTGAGGGACTTGGAGACGGTGACGATGTCCGGCACGATCCCGGCGTCCTCGAAACCGAAGAACGTGCCGGTACGGCCGCAGCCGGTCTGGATCTCGTCCAGCACGAGCAGCACCCCGTACCGTTCGGTGACCTCGCGCAGCCGGCGCAGCCACTCCCGGCTCGCCGGGTAGACACCGCCCTCCATCTGCACCGGTTCGACGACGACCGCCGCGGGCGGTTCGGTGCCGGAGGACGGGTCGGCCCACAGCCGCTCCAGCAGGCCGATCGAGTCGAACGGGCCGTGCGGTCCGTCCTCGAAGGGGACGAAGGTGGTGTCCCCGCCGGTGACGGCGCCGGCGCGGCGGGCCCGGCGGCTGCCGGTGATCTCCAGCGAACCGCGCGACATGCCGTGGTAGGCGCCGGTGAAGGCGGTCAGACCGGTGCGGCCGGTCGCCCGGCGGGCCAGCTTGAGGGCGGCCTCCACCGCGTCGGTCCCGGTCGGACCCGTGAACTGCACCTTGAAGTCCAGGCCGCGGGGCCGCAGCACGACCTCGGTGAACCGGGTGAGGAAGTCGCGCTTGGCGACGGTGTGCAGGTCGAGGCCGTGCATGAGGCCGTCCTCGGCGAGGTAGTCGAGGATGCGCCGCTTGACGGCGTCGTGGTTGTGCCCGTAGTTCAGGCTGCCGGCGCCGCAGAAGAAGTCGATGAAGGCCCGGCCGTCGTCGGTGTGCAGCAGCGCGCCCTTGGCGTGCTGGAACACCACGGGGAAGGTGCGGCAGTACATGCGCACCTCCGACTCGGTCTTCTCGAAGACGGAGGTGTCGCTGGTCGCGGTGAGGGTCATGGCGGTCCTTGGGCGAGAGGGCGGACGGGGGTCAGCGGCCGACGGCCGCGCGGCCGCCGCGCGGGCGGGCGGTCAGCCGTGGCAGGGGGCCGTCGGCGGCCAGCCGCGGGTAGCCGTCCAGGGCCGCGGCGAGGGCGGCGACGGTGGGGTGGTCGAACAGGGCCCGCACGGGTACGTCCACCCCGAGGGCGGCGCGCAGCCGCACGGACACCCGGGTGGCGAGCAGCGAATGCCCGCCGAGCAGGAAGAAGTCGTCGTGGGCGCCGACCCCGGCGGTTCCGAGGACCTCCTCCCAGACCGCGGCCACGGACCGCTCCCGCGGGGTGCGCGGGGCGGCGGCCGGACCGGCCGCCTGCGGCACCGGCACCGGCAGCGCGTGGCGGTCGACCTTTCCGCTGACCGCGGTCGGGAGGGCGTCCAGCAGGACGAAGGCGGCCGGGACCAGATGGTGGGGCAGGGCGTCGAGCAGCCCGGCGCGCAGGGCGTCGGCCGTGGGAGGGCGCGCGGCGTCCTCCGCGACCAGGTAGGCGGTGAGCTGCCGGCCGCCGCCGGCGTCCGGCGTCGGGTGCACCACGGCCGCGCGGACACCGTCGAGAGCGAGCAGCGCGGCCTCGATCTCGCCCGGTTCGATCCGGTGGCCGCGGATCTTCACCTGGTGGTCGCTGCGGCCGAGGATCTCCAGCGAGCCGTCCGGGCGGAACCGGCCGAGATCGCCGGTGGCGTAGAGCCGGCCGCCGGGCGCGGTGGCGTGCGGGTCGGGGAGGAAGACGCCGGCGGTCTGCGCGGGCCGCCCCCGGTAGCCCCAGGCGAGCCCCTCGCCGCCGATGCAGACCTGCCCGGTGACGCCCTCGGCCACCGGCTCCAGCCGGTCGTCGAGCACCCGGACGGTGGTGTTGTCCAGCGCGGTCCACCGCCGTACCCGCCCGTCGGCGCCGTGCCGGGCCGCGCTGGTCCAGATCGTGGCCTCGGTCGGCCCGTAGAGGTCCTGGACCGCGGCGCCGCCGGCCGCGAGCGCCGCGGCCAGGTCGGTGTGCAGCTTCTCGCCGCCGGACAGCACGGTGAGGCCGGGGCCGGGGGTCCAGCCGGTGTCGACCAGCATCCGCAGCGTCGACGGGGTGGCCTGGAGCAGATCCGGGCGGGCCTCGCCGATCAGCCGGATCAGGCGCTCCGGATCGCGGGCCTGCTCGGCGTCGGCCAGCACCAGCCGGGCGCCGGCCAGCAGCGGCAGGCACAGCTCCAGCATCGAGGGGTCGAAGGAGGCGGTGGTGACCCCGAGGACGGTGGTCCCCGGTCCCGGCCGCAGCCGGTCCGCCATCGCGTGCAGGAAGTTGGCCAGGGCGCGGTGCGGGATCTGCACGCCCTTCGGCGTCCCGGTCGAACCGGAGGTGTGGAAGACGTACGCGAGGTCGTCCGGGCCGGTGGAGCGGCCGGGCCGGTGCGCCGGGCCGGACGGCGGCGCGCCGTCGAGCAGCAGGGTCCGCGCCTGAGTGCCGGCCACCCGGTCGGCCAGCGCGCCGGTGGTGACGACCACGGCGGCCCTGGTGTCCTCGATCAGGTGGCCGATCCGCCGCGCCGGGTGCAGCGGGTCGAGCGGCACGTAGGCGGCGTCCGCCTTGAGGACGCCGAGCAGGGCGACGAGCAGCCCGGTGCCGCGCTCCAGCAGGACGCCCACCCGGGTGCCGCGGCCGACACCGAGGGCGCGCAGCCGGTACGCCAGCCCGTCGGCCCGCGCGTCGAGTGCCGCGTAGCTCAGCTCGCCGTCCCCGGAGCGGACGGCGACGGCGTCCGGGGTACGGCGTGCCTGCCGTTCGAACAGGCCGGTGACGGTCTCCTCGGGCACGGGGCGGGTGGGACCGAGGCCGAGCGCGAGCCGGCGGCGGCGCTCACCGCCGGGCAGCGGTTCGAGTTCGGCGGTGACGTGGACCAGCGGCTCGTCCGGGTCGGCGAGCAGGCCGCGCAGCAGCCGGACGTAGTCCCCGGTGAGGCGGGCGGCCGTCGCGGGCGTGAACAGCGCGGTGGCGTACTGCAGCCGCAGCCGCATGCTGCCGTCGGGGCGTCCCAGCAGGTCGAGCGCCAGGTCGAACGGTGTCCCGGCGACCGGGGTGGGCACCACCTCGACCGCCAGGCCGGGCAGGTCGGGCGGTGCGGCCTCGGCGTCCAGGGTGAGGAAGGAGACCTGGAAGAGGGGATTGCGGCTGAGGTCGCGGGGCGGCGCCAGCTCGCCGACCACGCGCTCGAACGGCGTGTCGGCGTGCGTGAGGTCGGCCAGGGACGCGTCCCGGACCCGGTCCACCAGCTCGCCGAAGCTGGGCCGGCCGGACAGGTCGGCGCGCAGGACCACCGTGTTGACGAACGGGCCGATGAGATCCCGGGCGGCGGCCTGGCCGCGGCCGGCGACCGGGGTGCCCACGGCGAAGTCGCTCTGTCCGCTGTAGCGGCCCAACTGGGCCTGGAACGCCGCGAGCAGCACCATGAACCGGGTGGCGCGGCGGGACCGGGCCAGCCGGTCGGCTCCTGCCACCAGATCGGCCGGGAGGTCGAACCGGACCACGTCGGCGGTGCCGTCGAACTCGGCGGGGCGGGGCCGGTCGGTCGGCAGGTCCAGCGGCGGCAGGCCCGCCAGCCGCGAGCGCCAGTGGTCGAGACTGCGGGCCAGCCGGGGCCCGGCCGCCCGCTCGCGCTGCCGGGCCGCGAGGTCGGCGTACTGGAGGGGAAGCGCCGGGAGCGCGTGCGGGACACCGGTGGTCCTGGCGCGGTAGGCCGCGGCCAGGTCGCGGGTGAGGATGTTCCAGGAGGAGAAGTCGAAGGCGATGTGGTGCACCACGACGACCAGCAGGTGGTCGTCGGGCGCGAGCCGCGCCAGGGTGGCCCGCAGCGGCGGCCCGGCCGCCAGGTCGACCGGCCGGCGCAGCGCCCGGTCGAGGACCGCGGCGACGCCGTCCGCGCCGGCGGGCGCCTCCACCCTGTCCAGCGGCACCTCGGCCCGCGGCATCACGTGGGCCAGCGGCTCGCCGTCGCCGGCCGAGTACCGGGTGCGCAGCACCTCGTGCCGGTCGGTCACGTCGGCCAGGGCGGCGGCCAGGGCCTCCGTGTCGAGGGTGCCGCGCAGGCGCAGCGCCAGCGGCAGCAGATGGTCCGCCGTGCCGGGCCGCAGTTGGTCGAGGAACCACAGCCGTTGCTGCGAGAAGGACGTCGTCCGGCCGTCACCGCGGTCCACCGGCTCACCTCCAGGAAGTCGGGTAGGTCGTCGCGTGCCCCGGGAGACCGGGGCATGTCCGGAGCTTGCCGGTCGGGACCGGCGGCGCAGTAGGGAAGGAGCGGCAGCGCCTCCCGCGGCTTTTCCTGCGTCAATGTCTCTGGCCGCCCCCACGACACCGGCCCCGTGACCGCGCCGGACCACCCCGGCCACCACCGGGACGGGGACCGTCATTGGGGACGGGGACGGGGACGGGGACGGGGACGGGGACGGAGGCGCTGGCCGGCCGAGGGACGGGCGACGACCAGGACCACGGCACCGACGGCCCAGCAGCCGTACCGGGTGAGCAGCAGAGGCGGTGCCCTGCCCCCGCCGTACGCGGTGCCCCTGCGGACCCCCCATCGAGCGTTACGAGTCAGGCGGGCCGGGCGCTGCGCCGACTTGTTAAGCTGAGCGGGACGTAGACCGTGTATCGAGGAGTGGCAGACGTGGTGGGTGACGACGACATCTCCGGGTGAGATCCGGATCTGACGGCCACCGGCCGGCGCTCAGGAGCGCTGCCGAGGTGGTCCGTTTCGTCGTACCCCTTTTCCCACGTCTGCCCCGGGCAGCGGCTCAAGCGCGTTGCCCCGCCCCTTCGAGGTCGCCTCCATGTCCGACGCCGCGATCGTCTGCTCGAACCTCTCCTTCGCCTGGCCCGACGGCACCCCCGTCTTCCAGGACCTGTCCTTCACCGTGGCCCCCGGCCGCACCGGCCTGGTCGCCCCCAACGGTTCCGGCAAGTCCACCCTGCTCAAGCTCATCGCCGGCGAACTCAAGCCCGCCACGGGTTCGGTGTCCGTCAGCGGCACCCTCGGCTACCTCCCGCAGAGCCTCCCCCTCGTCGGCAACCTCACCGTCGCCGAGGTGCTCGGCGTCGCCGCCGTCATCCGCGCCCTGGACGCCGTGGAGTCCGGCGATGTCGCCGAGGAGCACTTCGCCACCATCGGCGACGACTGGGACATCGAGGAGCGCACCCGCGCCCAGCTCGACCGGCTGGGCCTGGCCGACCTCACCCTGGACCGCAGCCTGAGCACCCTCAGCGGTGGCCAGGTCGTCTCGCTCGGCCTCGCCGCCCAGCTCCTCAAGCGCCCCGATGTCCTCCTGCTCGACGAGCCGACCAACAACCTCGACGTCGAAGCCCGGCACAAGCTCTACGACGTGCTGTCGGACTTCACCGGCACCCTGCTCCTGGTCAGCCACGACCGCGCGCTCCTGGACCGCATGGAACGCATCGCCGAGCTGGGCAGCGACGAACTGCGCCTGTACGGCGGCAACTTCACCGAGTACGAAGAGGCCGTGCGCACCGAGCGGGAGGTCGCCGAGAAGAACGTCCGCAACGCCGAGCAGGAGCTGAAGCGCGAGAAGCGCGAGATGCAGCAGGCCCGCGAACGCGCCGAGCGCCGGATGAGCAACGCCTCCAAGAACCTCAAGAACGCCGGGCTGCCCAAGATCTTCGCCGGCACCATGAAGCGCGGCGCCCAGGAGGCCGCGGGCAAGTCCGGCACCATGCACGCCTCCCGGGTCAGCGAGGCCAAGGCCCGCCTCGACGAGGCCGGGCGTGCACTGCGCGACGAGCAGCGTCTCACCTTGGAGCTCCCCGACACCCAAGTGCCCGCGGGCCGCAACCTCTTCCTCGGCGAGGGCATGCAAGTCAGCCTCGGGGACCGGGAGATGTTCGCCCCGGGCGGCGTCGACCTGACCATCCGCGGCCCCGAGCGCATCGCGCTCATCGGTGCCAACGGCGCCGGCAAGACCACCCTCATGCGCCTGGTCACCGGCGAACTCGCCCCGGACGGCGGGGAGATCAAGCGCAACGACGGCCGCATCGCGTACCTGTCCCAACGCCTGGACCTCCTTGACCTGGACCGCACGGTCGCCGAGAACTTCGCCGCGTTCGCCCCCAAGCGCCCCGAGGCCGAGCGCATGAACCTGCTCGCCCGCTTCCTCTTCCGCGGCGCCCGCGCCCACCTCCCGGCCGGCGTCCTCTCCGGTGGCGAACGCCTGCGCGCCACGCTCGCCTGCATCCTGTGCGCCGAACCGGCCCCGCACCTGCTGCTGCTGGACGAACCGACCAACAACCTCGACCTGGTCAGCGCGGGCCAGTTGGAGAGCGCCCTCGACTCCTACCAGGGCGCCTTCATGGTGGTCAGTCACGACGAAAGGTTCCTCGCCGAGATCGGTGTGAACCGCTGGCTGCGGCTGGCCGAGGGCACGCTCAAGGAGACGGGGGCGCCCGAGGTGTGAGCGGTTGACGTGTGCCATGGCCCGCGTCCGAGGCGCCGTACGCCCGGCGGGCCGTCCACCGCTCACCCTTGGGGGACCCCTGTGTCCGCACTGATCGCTCACGACCTCGTCCGCACCCTCGGCGAGCGCCGCGTCCTCGACGGCATCTCCCTGACCGCCTCCCCCGGCCACCGCATCGGCCTCATCGGGGAGAACGGGGTGGGCAAGTCCACCCTGCTGCGAGTCCTCGCGGGCATCGACGACCCCGACGCGGGCAGCGTCACCCGCCCCGCCGACCTGGGCTTCCTCCAGCAGGAGATGCCGTACGACGCCGACGCCACCCTCGCCGCGGTACTGGACGAGGCGCTGCGCGAGGCCCGCGAGGATCTCGCCGAACTGGACCGCCTCGGCCAGGAGCTCGCCCGCACCCCGGAGGACCGGGCCCTCCTCGACACCTACGGCCGCCGCCTGGAGCAGGCCCAGGACCGGGAGTCCTGGGACGCCGACCGCCGCGCGACCCTGGTCCTGGACGGGCTCGGCCTCGGCGCGTTCGGCCGCGAGCGCACCCTCGGCTCGCTCTCCGGTGGCCAGCGCGGCCGCCTCGCCCTGGCCGCTCTCCTCGTCCGCCGGCCGTCGGCGCTGCTCCTCGACGAGCCGACCAACCACCTCGACGACGGTGCCGCCGCCTTCCTGGAGGAGCAGGTCCGCGGTATGCCCGGCACGGTCGTCGTCGCCAGCCACGACCGGGCGTTCCTCGACGCCGTCTGCACCGACCTGATCGACCTCGACCCGGCGGTGGACGGCCCCGTCCGCTACGGCGGCGGCTACAGCACCTACCTCGCGGAGAAGCTGGCCCGACGCGAGCGCTGGGAGCGGCAGTTCGCCGCGGAGCAGGAGGAACTGGAAGCGCTGCGGGAGTCCGCCGGCGTGACCGCGCACCGGGTCGCGCCGGACCGCGGCCGTACCGACAACGAGAAGATGGGGTACGGCCGCCGGGCGGGCCGGGTGCAGCGCCAGATCTCCCGCCGGGTCCGCAACGCCACCCGGCGCCTGGAGGAGCTGGACCGGACCCGGGTCCCCGAGCCGCCCCGCCCGCTGCGGTTCGCGGCCGGGGAACTGGCCGCGCGCAGCGAGGAGGATTCACGCCCCCTGGTCGCTCTCCACGGGGTACGGGTGCCGGGCCGGCTCACCCTGGACGGTCTGGAGGTGTCGCCGACCGACCGGCTGCTCGTCACGGGCGGCAACGGGGCGGGCAAGTCGACGCTGCTCGCCGTACTCGCCGGGCAACTGCCGGCCGAGGGCGAGGTGATCCGGCGGCGCCGGCTGTCGGTGGGTCTGCTCACACAGGACACGGTCTTCGAGCGGCCCGACCGCACGGCCCGCGACACCTATGAGCGGGCGCTGGGCGCGCGGCGGGCGGAGAAGGTGCCCCTGGGCTCGCTCGGCCTGCTGTCCGAGGCGGACCTGGACAAGCCGGCCGGGCAGTTGTCGGCGGGCCAGCGCAGGCGCCTGGCCTTGGCCCTCCTGGTGGCCCGCCCACCCCGGCTACTCCTGCTCGACGAGCCCACCAACCACCTCTCCCCAGCCCTGTGCGACGAACTGGAGGCCGCCCTGGGCCCAGGCCCCGGCGCGATCGTCGTGGCCAGCCATGACCGCTGGCTGCGCCGACGCTGGCAGGGCCGGGAACACCGGCTGACACGGTAACGCTTCTCGCTCCCGGAGGGAGTCACCCGCCGAGACGGTGACGGAGTCGGCACCGGGGCCGGAGCCCAGGGGATCGGGCGCCGTCGGGGCCGGCGGCGGGGTCGGGTCAGATCAGGCCGGTGCGGACGCCGTGGGCTACCGCGTGGGCCCGGTTGCGGACCTGGAGGCGGGTCATCAGGTCGTACATGACGTTCTTCACGGTGTGCTGGGAGCAGGAGAGCCGCCGGGCGATGGCCGCGTTGCCGTGCCCCTCGGCGACCAGCGTGAGCACCGTCCGCTGCCGGGCCGTCAGCGGCGAGCCGGGGGCGGGGTGCCGACGCTCCGCCTCCTCGCCGCCCGCCTCGCCGAGGAGGCGGACCAGGACGCCGTAGGGCATCCTGCCCTCGCCGTACCGGGCACCGCGGACGGCGGCGAGCAGGCGCTCCGGCGTGGCCTCGGCGGTCTGCAGCAAGACCACCGCCCCGGCCCGGACGGCCAGCCGCACCCCCGCGGCGGTGAAGGTGTCGGCGACCAGCAGGAGGGGGCCGCCGCCGGGTTCGGGCCAGCCGTCGAGGGCCGCACCGGGCGTCCGGCCGGCGGCCACCCGGACGGCCCCGTCGGACCGTACGGCCGCCACCTCGATGCCGGCCCGGCGCAGGCCGGCGGCCACCGTGTCGCGGGCCGCCCCGCCCGCCGGGCCGAGGTGCACGCGCAGCCGGCCGTCGCGCCGGCCGGCCTCCGGCGCCGCCTCCAGGACGAGGCCGGTCACAGCAGGCCCGTCCGCAGGGCGTAGGCCACCGCGTGGGCACGGTTGCGCAGCCGGAACCGCTGGGTGATGTCGCGGACCACGGTGGTCACGGTCCGCGCGGAGTAGCAGAGTTCCTTGGCGATCTCGTCGGTCTCCCGGCCGTCGGCCACCATCCGCAGCACCGCGCGTTCCCGCTCGTCCAGGCCCCAGCCCGGCACCTGCCCCCGCGCCTCGGGATGGGGGCCGGCCTCGGGGCCCTGGTCGAGGAGACCGTCGATCAGGTCGGGCGGCACGGTGCAGTCGCCGCCGGCCACCGTGGCCACGGTCCGCGCCAGCCGCTCGGCGTTGACCTCGTGCCGGCGCAGGAGGCCGCGCGCCCCGGCGTTGATGGCGTCCGCGGCCTCGGCCGGGGACAGGTCGGACGCGATCACGATGACGGCGGGCCGGTGCGGGCCGGCCCCGGTCGCGTTCACCAGATCGAGTTCCTGACGGGCCACCCGGTCGGAGATCACGATGGCCACGTCGGCCTTCTCGCCCGGCGGGACCAGGGTGATGTCCGGGTTGCCGGACAGGGCGCTGACGGCGCCGGCTTCGAGTACCGGGTCCAGGGCCACGACGCAAAGCGGCAGGGGGCTGCCCATGTGCACTCCTCGGTCAGCGTGGAACGAACCTCACGGCGAGGAGTCTCGGCAACCCGCGCGCCGCGCCGCATGGGGCGCGATCACCCACATTCCCGTACCCGCCTCAACGCCCCCGGGCCGCGCACCGGCGACCGCACCGCGCCCGGCCGGGCACCGCCGGGCGGCCGGTGCCGCCGGGGGCCCGGCCGCCACGGACGCGGACCCGTCGGGCCCGCTCGTAGACCCGCCCCCGCCTGCCCTCAGCCCGCTCCCGAGCCGCACCCGGGCCCGCTCCCAAGCCCGCCCCCGCCCGCCCCCCGGGCCGCCCTCGCCCCGCCGGCGGCGCGAAGGCGGGCGCGGTGGCGACCTCGAATGGGTAGTCCGCCGAGGAATGTACGGGTAGTGCTCCCCTGTACGGGCGGGTGACAGCGCTGCCAGAGTGGCGGACGTGACCACGACCGACACCGCCGGCCCCGCCACGCAGGCCCCGCCCTCCTGGTGGGCGCCGGCCGCGACACTGCGCGAACGGCTGTCGGCCCCGCACCCGCCGGCGGCGCCGGCCGCGGGCCCGGCCGCCCGGCTGCGCACCCGCTCGGTGGTCGAGCTGGCCTGCGAGTCCGTGCGCTCCGCCCGGCTGGGCGCCGACGCCCGGCTGGTGGCGGCACTCGCCGCCGAACCCCCGGCCCGGCTGGCCGGCCGGCTCGCCAAGCCGCGGTGGGCGGCGTTCGTGGAAGGCGCGGTCGCCGCGGCCCCGGAGACACCCGCGGAGGTCCCCGGCGCGGCGGTCACCGCGCCCGCCGACGCGGCGGACGGGGCGGCCGTGTTCGAACCGGTGCTGCGCCCGCTGGTGGCGGCGGCCGTCGCCGAACTGGCCGGGCAGGCCGCGGCGGGCGGCGCCGAACCCGGCGAGACGGCGGTGTTCGCCCGGCAGTACGCGCGCTGGCTGGCACGACGGCTGGCCAAGGCGGCGGCCCGGACCCTGGTCGTCGAACTCGCCGCCGCGCGGACCGCGGGAGACCTGCCGGGCGCCACCGCGGCGGACCGCTTCGCCGGCTTCGCCGCCCGGGCCGGCACCCGGGCGGGCCTCATCCGGCTGTTCACCGGCTATCCGGTGCTCGCCCGGCTGCTGGCCCTGACCTGCCGGCACACCGCCCGGTCCGGCGCCGAACTGCTGGCGCGGCTTGCCGCCGACCGGCCGGAGCTGGTCGACACCTTCTTCGGCGGGCGGGACCCGGGCCCGCTGGCGACCGTCGAACTGGGACTCGGCGACCTGCACCAGCAGGGCCGGTCCGTGGCGGTGCTCCGGTTCGCCGGCGGCGGCAGCGCCGTCTACAAGCCCCGGCCGGTCGACCAGCACGCCCTGCTGGACCACATGGCCGGCTGGCTGGACGCGAAGGTACCGGGCCTGGGGCTGCGCACCCCGCGCTGGGTGGCCGGGGACGGCTACGGGTGGCTGGAGTACATCGACCACCGGACCTGCCGTTCGCTGCCCGAGATCGACCGGTTCCACCGCCGGCAGGGCGCGCTGATCGCGCTGGCCTACACCCTCGAAGGGGTCGACCTGCACTGCGAGAACCTCCTCGCCCACGGCGACCAGCCCGTGCTCGTCGACGTGGAGACACTGCTGCACCCCATCCTGCGCGAGAGCAGGACCACCCGGCCCGATCCGGCCGCCGCGGCACACGCCTCCTCGGTGCACCGCACCTGCCTGCTGCCGCAGCTCCTGATGGGCGAACTCGGCGCCGTCGACGTCTCCGCGCTGGGCGGCGCACCGGGCGGGCAGTCCCCCGACACCCGGATGGTCTGGGAGGACGCCGGCACCGACGAGATGCGCCTGGTGCGCCGCCCGGCACCGTTCACCGGCGCGCTGAACCGGCCCTACGGCCCCGCGGCGGCGCCCCGGAGCGCCGACCGGCTCGCCGCGGTCCTGGCGGGGTTCCGCACCGGGTATGACGCCGTCGTCCGGCACCGCGACGAACTCTCCGGCCCGGGCGGGCCGCTGGCCGCCGGCGCGGACGCGGTCGGCCGGCTCGTGGTCCGCCCGACGAAGCTGTACGCCACCCTCCTGGAGGAGGCGACCCATCCGCAGTTGCTGCGCGACGGGCTCGACCGGGACGCCATGTTCGCGGTGCTGTGGGCCGAGTCGGACGGCGACCCGGCCCGCCAGTCCCTGATCGAGTACGAGATCGCCGACCTGTGGGACGGCGACGTCCCCGTCTTCTTCCACCGGCCCGGCTCGCCGGAGGTCCTCGCCTCGGACGGCAGCCCGGTGCCCGGCGTCCTCGGCACCTCCGGCCTCGCCTCGGCGCGGGCGAAGCTGGCCGCGATGAGCACCGTCGACCGCCACGCCCAGGAATGGATCATCTCGGCCACCCTGGCGTCCACCGAGCCGGACGCCGCCGGACCCCGCCACCGCGCGGGCCGCCGGGCCCGGCCCGCCCCGGCCGCCCTGCCGGAACCCTCCGCGCTGCTGGCCGCCGCCTCCGGGCTCGCCGACGAGATCGCCGGCCGGGCCGTCCACGGGCACGGGCGGGCCAACTGGATCGGCCTGGAGGCGGTCGACGACCGCTGGACGGTGCTGCCCATGGGCGCCGGACTGGCCCAGGGCTACAGCGGGGTCGCCCTGTTCCTGGCCCAGCTCGGCGCGCTCACCGGCTCCGCCCGGCACACCGAGCTGGCCCGGGCGGCCCTCGCCCCCGTGCCCGAACTCGTCGCCGCGATGGCCGCCGACCCGGCGCTGAGCCGGGCCGTGGGCCCGGGCGGCTTCGACGGCCTGGGCGGGATCTGCTACGCCCTCGCCCGGGTGGCCACCCTGGTCGACGACGACCTCGCCGCATGCCTGCCCACGGCGCTGGACGCCCTCGCCCTGGCGGCTGACGGCGACGACGCCCCGCCGGACGTGTCGGCCGGTCTGGCCGGGGCGCTCGCCGCCCTGCACGCGGTGCACCACGAGCGCGGGCTGCCGCAGGCGGCCGGCCTCGCCGACCGGATCGCCGAACGGCTGCTGCGGCTGCCCCCGGCCGGCGACG
Source organism: Streptomyces sp. NPDC027672 (assembly GCF_055566335.1). Lineage (NCBI taxonomy): Bacteria > Bacillati > Actinomycetota > Actinomycetes > Kitasatosporales > Streptomycetaceae > Streptomyces > Streptomyces sp. NPDC027672. Next base: position 241,161 of record NZ_JBVHSO010000005.1, read on the forward strand.
GGGCACCGGAACGCCCCGGCTTCGCCTTCGGCGAGGCCGGGATCGGCTGGGCGCTCGCCCGGCACGCCCGGTTCGCCGGCGGCCCGCTGGCCGAGCGGGCCGGCGCGGCCGGCCGGGCCCGGCTGACCGCCGCACTCGCGGCGGCGGACCGGCTCGACGCCGGCTGGTGCTCCGGTACGGCCGGCGTGGTGCTGGCGGCGGCCGACGCCGGGCTCTGTCCGCGGGCGGGCGAGGGCCCGGCCCGCGACGCGAGTTGCCGGCTCACCGGGCACCCGCCGGTGGCCGACCTCAGCCCGTGCCACGGCGAACTGGGCGTGACGGAGGCGCTGGCCGCCCTCGCCGGACGCGGCCACGCCGAGGCCCGGAGCAGCCTGACCGGCCGGACCGGCCTGGTCCTCGGACTGCTCCAGGACTGGGGGCCCCGCTGCGGGACCCCCGGTCACATACCGACGCCCGGCCTGCTCACCGGGCTGTCGGGCATCGGCTACGCCCTGCTCCGGCTGGGCTTCGCCGACACCGTGCCCTCGGTCCTGCTGCTGGGCGCCGCCCGGGACGGCGGACGGGGCTGAGGGCCCGGTACGACCCGGTGCCCGCAGGGGGCGCCCTGACCACCTCGTCGATCGAACAGCGCGACAGTCACCCGAAGAACGGTCCCGGAGCGGACCGGTCCCCACGGAAAGGAAGCCCCATGTCCCACTTCCCGCAGAACGGTTCCGTCCACGGCGAGGCCACGGGCGCGTCCACGGCGGTCACCGACCCGGCCGGCGAGATCCGACTGGTCCGCTGGAACGGGGCGTGCGCCCGGACCCGGGCGCTGGCCGGGATGAGCCTCGGCAGCGGCCTGGTGGTCGAGCTGGCCTCCGCCACCATCACCACCGTGTCGGTGCCCGGCTGACCTGCCGTCACGCACGGTGTAACCGAGCAGACGTGCGACCTTCGGGGGAGGAGTGACTACTATCCGGAGGTATGCGTCTTCGGGCAGCTCATCTCATTGGCCGTGCGGCCGAAGTCAACGAGCTCGGCGAGTTGTTGGGGGATCTGGAGCGCTCGCGCGGGGCCACGGCGTTCCTGGTCGGGGAGGGCGGCATCGGCAAGTCCCGGCTGGTCGCCGAGCTGATCGGGTCGGCGCTGGACGCCGGGGTCCGGGTCCTGAAGGGCCGGAGCAGCACCATCGGGCCGATGGTGCCGCTCCGGCCCCTCACCGAGGCCCTGATGCCGCTGTCCCGCGGCGGGGTGACCCCGGACGAGGCGAGCCTCGGGCCGTACCGCCCGGTCCTCGGCCGGCTCATCCCGGGCTGGAGCACCGGCGCCCCCGACCAGGGCTCGACGGTGGTGCTCGCCGAGGCGGTGCTGCGGCTGCTCGCCTCCGCCGGCCGCGACAACGGCTGTCTGCTGGTGCTGGAGGACCTGCACGACGCCGACACCGAGACCCTCGCCGTCGTCGAGTACCTGGTGGACAACCTCGGACAGCAGCCGCTCATGCTGGTGGCCACCGTCCGGTCGGAGCCCGGCGAGGCCCTGCGGCTCGCCGAGTCCGCCGGCCGCCGGCACAGCGCGACGCTGTTCCGGCTGGCACCGCTGGACGCCGACGAGGTCGGCCGCATGATCGCCTCCTGCCTGGACACCGACCCCGGCTCGATGCCGGCCGAGGTGCTCGTCCAGCTCTCGGAGGACAGCGCGGGCATCCCGTACCTGGTCGAGGAACTCCTCCAGGGCGCGGTCGCCGGCGGCGCGCTCGTCCGCGAGGGCACCGCCTGGCGGGTCGCCGGCGACCTGCGCCGCAACATGCCGAGGGCGCTGCTGGAAGGCGCCATCCACCGCATCGACCAACTCGGCCCGCAGGGGCGCACCCTGCTCAGCGCCGCCGCCGTACTGGGCCGGCGCTTCCCCCTGTCGGTGCTCCAGGCGATGACCGGGTTCGACGACCGGAGCCTGCTCAGCCATCTGCACGCGAGCGTGGCGGCCCGGCTGGTCGCGGCCGACGAACCCGCCCCCGACTGGTACGCCTTCCAGCATCCGCTGACCGCCGAGGCACTGCTCGCGCAGCTCACCCCGACCGCCCGGGCCGCCCTGTCCCACCAGGGCGCGAACGCGATCGAAACCCTCAACCCCGGCCTGCCCGGCGACTGGTGCCCCCTGGCGGCCACCCTGCGCGCCGACGCCGGCGACCCCGTCCGGGCCGGCCAACTGTTCACCGAGGCCGGGCGCCGGGCCCTCGCCGACGGCGCGGTCGGCTCCGCGGTCGCGCTGCTCGACCGCGCCGAACGGCTGCTGGCGGGCGGCGGCGACTCCACCGCCCGCGCCGAGGCCCTGGAGGCGCTGCTGCCGGCGCTCGCGGAGACCGGGGACCTGACCCGCGCGCTCAGTCTCGCCGGGAGCCTGCGCGAACTCGTCGGTGCCGGCCTGGGCGCGGCCCGGCTGGCCGCCCTGCACACCCGCCTCGCGCACGTGGCGTACATGGCGGGCCGCTGGGCCGACGGCAACAACCAGATCGAGCGGGCGCGCGCCCTGCTGGGGACGGCGCCGGACGAGGCGCACGCCGCGCTGACCGACGTGGTGGAGGCGTACCTGTGCCTCGACACGCCCGGACAGGACCGCACCCAGCGGGCGGAGCGGCTGGCCCGGGCAGCCCTCGGCACCGCCGAGCGGCACGGCCTGCCCCTGGTCGCCTGCCAGGCGTGGGAGCTGCTGGGCGTGGTCGCCCGCGAACGCGACCTGTCGGAGGCCAGCACCTACCTGGAACGGGCGATGAGCACCGCCGAGCGGCACAGCCTGCCGTTGCAGCGGATGTACGCGCTCACCCGGCTCGGCGGCATCCGGTGGCTGGACGACGGCGGCACCGCCACCCTCGAGGAGGCCCGCACGGAGGCCCGGCGGCTGGGCGCGGTCACCATCGTCTACGACATCGACGGCATCCTCACCCTGCACGACGTGCTGTCCGGACGGTTCGGCGCGGCCCGGGCGCTGGGCGACGAGACGCTGACCATGGCGGCCCGCCTGAAACTGACGTCGGTGGCCCGCTACCTGCTGATGACCCGCTCGGTGCTGGCGGCCCACCAGGGCGACCGGGCCGCCATGGAGGAGGCCCTGACCGACTTCGGGCGCTGGGACGGGAGCGGTTCGCCCGAGGAGCCGCTGGTCCTCGGCCTGGCCCGGGTCTTCTGCGCGCTGCTGGAGGAGGACCGGGAACAGGCGGACCGGGTCATGGCCGACCTCCAGGCGCTGGAGACCGAGAACCCGAGCACCTTCCATCTGAGCGGACGGCACGGCCTCGGCCTGCTGCTCGACGTCCTGGCCGGCCGGACCGGCCGTGCCCGCCTCGACCGGGTGGCCGCCGGCGCCCCGGGCCGGATGCGGTGGAACCGTCACTTCGTCCTGCTCGCCGAGGCCGTCCTGCTCGGCCGGGAGGGCCGGCCCGAGGCGGCCGGCCGCACGGCACTCCTCGCCCAGGACGCGGGCGCGCCCTACCCCACCGCCCGCCACCTGGGGCAGCGGCTGGTCGCGGAGGAGGCCCACGCGCTCGGCTGGGGCGAACCAGAACGATGGCTGCGGGAAGCCGAGCACCACTTCCGAGAGACCTCCGCCACGGCAGTGGCCGGCGCCTGCCGCACCCTGCTCCGCGCGATCGGCGCACCGGTGCGCCAGTACCGCACCGGCAGCGACCGGATACCGCCCGAGCTGCGGCTGAAGGGCATGACGGTCCGCGAGTACGAGATCTTCCAACTGCTCGCCGACCGCCCCAGCAACAAGGAGATCGCGGCCCGGCTCTACATCTCCCCGCGCACCGTCGAGAAGCACATCGCCAGCCTGATCGCCAAGACGGGACTGCCCAACCGCTCACAACTGTGCGCGCTGGCGGCGGAGCAGACCTGAACGGCCGGACAACACCGCCGGGGTGGAGCCCGCCTGAGGCGGCGGCAGATGCCCACCGCATCGAAAGTGGCTGGTCGTGACGGTGCGGCCTGTGTTTCCATGCCCGGATGAACAGCGAGAGCACCGCGCTGCGTGCGGAGGGGCCCGGCCGCTGGGTCCGGCAGCGGGCCGACGGCGATGTCGAGGAGTGCGTGCGGATCCTCGCGGAGGTCCACGCGCGCGACGGCTATCCGGTGAACTGGCCGGACCGGCCCGGCGAGTGGCTGTCACGCGGTCCCGTGCTGGGCTCCTGGGTCGCCGGACTCCACGGCGCCCTGGCGGGGCACGTCAGCCTGTCGCGAGGCGGTGAAGACGATCTGGCCCCGGCGCTGTTCAGCGAGCGGACCGGGGCGGAGCGGGGCAGCACCGCCGTGGTCGGCAGGCTGTTCGTCGCCCCGCGGGCGAGGGGGCACCGGATCGGTGCCCTGCTGATCGGCCGGGCGGTGCAGGAGGCGCGGCGGCGCGGTCTGCATCCCGTGCTCGACGTCGTCGCGTCCGACACCGCGGCGACCGCCCTGTACGAGCGGCTGGGCTGGGAGCTGATGGCCACGGTCGAGCAGCGGTGGAGTCCGCACCAGACGGTGGCCGTCCACTGCTACGCGGCGCCGTCGTGACGCCCTCGCCCGGTGGCCGGCGCCGCGCCGTGTTCAGCGGGTGCTGATGCAGAAGGGGTGCCCGGCCGGATCGGTGAGGACCCGCGCCCCGTCCCCGTGTGGCTGGTGGTCCGGCTTGCCCGCGCCCAGCTCCAGCAGCCGGGCCTCGGCCTCGTCCAGGGTTCCCTCGACCTTGAAGCAGAGGTGAAGCTGCTGGGGAACGATCTGGCCGGGCCAGTTCGGAGCCCGGTAGTCGTCGACGCGCTGGAAGCCGATGAACAGTCCGTGCTCGCCGTGGAGACCCGCGAACCCGGCGTCCGACTCCGGGTGCGGTTCGAGGCCGGTGGCCTGCTGGTAGAACGCCGCCAGAGCCGGCGGGTCGGGGCAGTCGAGCGTGATCGCGAGCAGCTTCATCTGCGCGGGCATGGCATCTCCGGGCCGGTGGGCGGGCGTGTGTGGGCAACACCCTAGAGGCCGCCGGAGCGGCCACGGACGCCTGCCGACGGCCGGAGAGTCCCGCGCCGGGTCCGGGCCGTGCGGCCGGTGCCACCGGAGTCGTACCGGTGGCGCGGCCGTCGCGTCAGGCGGCCTCCCGCTCGGACAGGAAGGCGAGCGGCAGCGTGAACAGGCTGACGAGCTGGCGGCCGCGTGGTCTCCACGACGGGTTCGTCAGCCGACGACCGGAACCGGCCGTTCGTATGGCACGCGAGCGGCCGTGCGCGCCACCCGGCGCCTCCTGTGACCGGGTGGACGCGGCGACGCGCAGCCGAGCGGAAACGGTCACCGGCGGCCGCAGGCGGAGACCACCGCCTCGGACCCCGCCGGTGTGCGGACCTGGGCCAGGGTCGTGGCCAGGGACTGCCAGACATGGGCGGCCAGGTCCAGGTTCCGTGCGTCCGCCGCCTGGTGACCGAGGCGTTGCAAGGCCGCTATGCCCTCCTCCACGCGGCCGTCCAGGATGGTCAGCCGGCCTTCGAGGACGGCCAGCCGCACCCGGTCCCGATAGGGCAGCCGCAGCTCGTCGCCGCGCGGCAGGGCACGGCACAGCGCCCGGGCCTCGTCGAACCGTCCTTCGTGGAAGGCCAGTTGGGCACGCAGCGCCTGCAGCTCCTGGCCGTGCAGTGGTATGCCGGTCAGCTCGACGAGCGCCTCGGCCTCGCCCAGCCAGCGCCGGGCCGCCTCCAGCCGGGGCGGGGACGTCTCCAGCGCGGCGGCGGTCGCGGCGGTGCGCAGCCGCGTCCACAACTCCAGGTCGTCCCCGCCCTGGAGCAGGCCGAGGGCGGTCTCCAGACGATGGTGGGCGGCGGTGTGGTCCCCCTGACGATGGCTGACTACGGACGCGGTCCACAGGGCCTCGGCCGCCTGGGGCGCGGTGGCCGAGGGAAGCAGGTCCCGCTCCAGTTCGTGGACGTGCCGGCCGGCCGCGTCGAGCCTGCCCAGTTCGGTCTCGACACCGATCAGCATCACGAGCGCGGTCATGGTGTCGGCAGCCTGGAGCTCCTCCTCGCGCGCGATGGCCAGCGCGGTCACGGCCGCCGCCTCCGCCGTCCCCAGGTCACCCAGGGCCCGCAGGCACCGCGCGTACTGGACATGCGCCCGCACCCGCAGTTCCGGCACCGCCAACAGCTCGCTCAGATCGATGAGTTCGCGCAGCCGGCCGCGTTCCTCCTCGTAGTCGCCGTTGCGGTCGTCGATGCGGCTGAGCAGCCACAGCGCCTGCCAGCGGCTGGCGGGGTCCGCGCGTTCGTCGTCCCGCAGCGCGTGGAGCAGGGCGACGGTGCTGTCGGTGCCCGGGGGAGCCGAGGACGCGGACGCCAGCGCGTGGCTGAGGGAATCGCAGCCCAGCGGCTCGCTCAGCGCGGACACGTCGACGCCGAGCCGCTGGGCCAGGTAGGCGGCGGCGCGCGGGGTGGGCCGGCGCTCACCGGACTCCAGCCGTGACAGGTACCCCGTCGACATGCCCTCACCGACGACCGCCGCCTGGCTCAGCCCTCGTTCGAGCCGGAGTTTCCTCAGCCGTCGCCCGAAGTGCGGCTGCTCGAGCATTCCCACCCTCTGATCCCCCGAGGTCTTCGTGAGTCCGCTTCCTTCCGCGCGTCCGTCGACAGCGTGCGGAAGTTGTCCATACTCTACGAACCACCGACAGCACCGGCAACACAGTTGTGATCGTGAAAGCCGCCGGTCATCCACTGTTGTTTCCCTCTTCGCCGCCTTTCCGTCGCTCCGGGCAGTGGTGGTGGACGGCCAAAAACGGCCTGGACAAGAGGAGTTGACAACCTCTCGATCCGGTCAGGCAAACCCTTGCCAAGGGCATTGCCCCGCCTTAGCCTCCAAGGTGCCGACCTGATGCGATCTCGCCCTCGTCTCCGGAGGTCCCCGTGCTCCCTCGCGTCCTGTCGGGCTCGTCGTGGAAGCAGGCCGCGCGGAAGGGTGCGGCAGCCGCTTCCCGTGCGCCGGCAGAGGGTTCAGCCCTGCCGGCGCCGCTGCGGCGGCCCTGGCGGGCGTAGCGGTGGTCCGGCGGATCCCGAGCGGACGACATCGGGGAAGAGGAGCCCCGACAACGTTGTCCGAAGGACGTGGCGCATCTCAACCCCCCATGCACAGAAAAGAGGGTACGTCCGTGGCCACCATGAGCACCGCCTCCTCTCTCGCTTCTCCTTCCTCTTCCGACGGCGCGAAGGCCGGCGCCGTCTCCGCTTTCGGATCCGTTCCGCCGGACACCGAGGGCAGGGACTGCAGACGTCGTACGTACACGGCCCACGTCTCCGCCCGGGACACGACCGTCACCGCGGCGGAGACGGAGTTCGCCGGAGCCTTCGGGCTCAGTCCGGGCGAGATATGCGGCCGTGACCTGTGCGACCTCCTCCTCGCGCGGCTGCCCGCGAACCTGCGGCACCGGTTCGCCGACGTCTGCGAAGGCCGGTCGAACTGGTTCACCGAGCAGGTGACCGGCCGGGACGGCACCGGCCGGACCTTCCGCGCCACCTTGACCGCCATAGCGGTGGCCGGCCCGGACGGCCCCGCCGGACTCGTCATCCTGCTCAGCCACACCGGCGACCACGACCTGTGGGAACACCGAAGCGGACACACGCTCAGCGCACTCGACGCACGCGTGCTCGAGGGGGTCGCGAGCGGTGCGTCGACGGTGCAACTGGCCAGTCGCCTGTACATGAGCCGCCAAGGAGTCGAGTACCGCGTGGGGCGGCTGCTGCGCAGGTTCGACGCGCCCAACCGCCCCGCGCTCGTGGCGCGCGCCCACGGACTGGGGATGTTCGCCGTGGGACAGTGGCCGCCGCGCGTCCTGCCGGATTTCGTCGAGTAGCCGCCACACGCCCCCTCGCTCCCGCCGCGGCGACCGCGGACGGCGCGCACGCCGTCCGCGGTCTGCCCGTGCGCGGCGCCGACCCGCCCGGGACCGGATCTACGCCGCCGAGGGCAGCCAGGCCTCCCGGAAGCGGCGGCGGGCCCGGTGCAGACGGGACCGGACCGTCCCCACCGGCAGGGAGAGGACCTGGGCCATCTCCTCCTCGTTGAGCCCGTAGGCGCGCAGGGTGAGCACCTGACGGTGGGAGGCGGAGAGCCGTTCCAGCACATCACTGATGTGCACGGCGTCGAGCGGGTTCGCGTCCTGGTCGGCGTCGACGTGGACGTAGGGGCCTTCCTCGCCCGCCCGTTTCGCGGTGCGGACGGCCTCGCGGACCGTCACCGAGCGCACCCAGCCGTAGAACGCGGCCGGTTCGCGCAGGGTGGGCAGGCCGCGGTAGATGGCGAGGAGCGCCTCCTGGGTGGCGTCGGCGCCGTCGTCGTGGGTGACGGACCGGCACAGGCGGGCGACATACGGGGTGATCGCGGTCAGCAGGCGGTTCATCGCCTGCTCGTCACCGGCCTGGGCCCGGGGCAGCAACGCGAGGGGAGTGGGGACGGGGCCGACGGTGCTCATGTGGGGAAGTGCTCCTTGTGGCAGCCGGTGCGGTAGGGCGCGGTGGGCCGGGGTGGCCGTCCTCACCGTGCGGGTGCGGGCAGGGGTGCGGCGACGTCCGTGAAGGCGAGGAGTCCGGCGCGGACGTCGTCGCGGAACGCCCGCATGAAGGAGGGGCTGAAGCAGGCGGTGAAGTGCGGGAACTCGATGGCGAGCCGCCCCTCGAAGGAGACGACGCAGGCCATGACCGGGCTGCGGCCCGCCTGCGGGAAGTACTGTTCGCGAGCGGGCACCAGCCGGACGTCGGTGGCACGCAGTCCGGCCGGCAGCCGGGGGCCGGGGACGACACCCATGTTCGTGGCGATCACGGTGGCCAGCTGCAACGCCGGGTTGCGGGGGATCTCGGGCGTGACGCGCATCTCGTGGTACTGGTCCGCCCGGGCGAGGAAGTCGCGCAGCCGGGTGTGGACGGTACGCGCCAGCGTCATCGGGCCGGTGTCCGCCGCGACGTCGAGGGTCTGCAGATGGGTGGTGACCGCCGGCACCATCAGCAGGGCGGGCAGCGGCGGGGACAGCCGGGACCGCAGGTCGACGGGGGACAGGCAGCCCAGGGTGCGGGGGCCGTCACCCTCCAGGCGGCGCCGTGCCGTCGTCAGCAGCGCGGCGGCTACGAGGGAGTGTACGGACACGCCGGCCTGGCGTGCGGTCCGCCGCAGCCGTGTGGTGTGCTCCTCGTCGAGGGCGAGCCGGCACACCTCGATGCGGCCCTCGGGAGCCGGCTCCGCACCCGGTCCGGCGTCGGCCGGCCGCGGCACGTCGTAGCGCACGAGTTCGACGGGGTGCCGTCGTGTCGCTTCGATGCGCTGCTCCAGGTAGGCGGCGGTGGCCGCGGGGTCGGCGTCGGGCAGCGACCGGCTGACGGGCTGGGGCCAGTGCGGGGAGGCGCCGCCTTCCTCCGGGGAACCGGTGGCCGAGCCGGCCGCGGCCGGCCGCTCTTCGGCCCCGCCGCCCTCGACCAAGGTCCGGTAGTGATCCCAGATGGCGTTGTGCAGGGCGATGCTGCTGTGTCCGTCCGTGATCGTGTGGTCGATGACGAGGACGAACAGATGGCGGTCGCCGTCGGGCGAGCTCACCAGGACCGCGCGGCTGAGCGGGCCCCCGACCGGCAGCGGGGTGTTCAGCTCCGTCGCGTACACCTCCTCGCCGCCGGTGCGGGTGACCAGCCGGGGCCGTTCGTCCTCGCCGAGGAGACGCAGCGCGAAGCCCTGGCCGTCCGGCGCGATACGCGCGCGCAGTGTCGGGTGGCTCCGCGTGACGGCGTCGAACGCCGCGGACAGCGCCCCGGCGTCGACCTGTCCGCGCAGGGTGCACGAGAGCACCGCTCTGCTTCGCTGCCCGACGTACAGCGTCTCGACCGGACACAACGGACGGTGCATGCCGCCAGACCTCTTTCCCTGGGTATGTCTGCCTGATCGCACGGCTCGGTGACGGGTCGTCACCGCCGGGGTGCGGATGCCCGCGGCCCGTTCGAGAGTGCAACGCCGTGGGCCGGCGAATCCACCTGCGACGGGGGGCCGGGGGAAAGTTGCGGGAATTCCTTAGAACCCGCCGGGTCCGGCGCTATCCCGGCCCCGGCGTTCTTCAGGGAAACACCTGAATCACCGGCGCGGACCCCGCCCCGGCTTGATCGGCGCCGCCGTCCCGCCGCACCCTGGGGGCACTTGCAGGACCGGCGGTGGGGCCGCGAAGGCCCCACGCCTTCGGCGTGCGACCGCACCTTCCCCGTTACGCGGGCCGAGGCCGCACCCCCGTCCGTCCGGCCGGGCCGTTCCGGCCGGGACATCACGACTTGCCACGTGAGGGTTGTGCCATGTCACTCCACGAGGAGTCACTCAGCGAGAACGACCACCGGCCACTGTCCGGAGCCCAGGAGGGACTCTGGTACGCCGGACGGCTCGCGTCCGACAGCGCCGCGTACAACACCGCGGAGGCGGTGGAGATCCACGGCGTCCTCGACACCGGCCTGTTCGAGACGGCCCTGCGCCGGACCGTGGACGAGGCCGACACGTTCGCCCTGCGCTTCGTCGACACGGACGACGGCCCCCGCTGCCACCGGGCACCGGACGCGGACGACTGGACGCTGCGGCGGATCGACGTCAGCGCCGCCGCCGACCCCGGGGCCGCCGCCTGGGAACTGGTCCGCACGGACCTCGCGACGCCGGTGGACCTGGACAAGGGGCCGCTGTTCTCGCACACCCTGCTCACCCTCGCCCCCGACCGGCACCTCTGGCTGCTGCGGGCCCACCACATCCTGCTCGACGGATACAGCTACAAGCTCCTCGGCCGCCGTCTCGCCGACACCTACAACGCGCTGGCCGAGGGGCGCGAGCCTGCCCCGGGCGTCTTCGCGCCCGTGCGCCGGCTCCAGACGGAAGAGGCGGCCTACCTCGCCTCCGAGCGCCGCGTCCGCGACCGGGAGCACTGGACGCGGCGGCTGGCCGGAGCGCCGGAGCCCGCGCGGCTCACCCGCCGTACCGCCGCGCCCGTCGCCCCGTTCCTGCGGCGCACCGCGGAGCTTGCGGGCGCCGACGCCCGGGCCCTGACGGACGCGGCCGCCCGGCTCGACGTCACGCGCACCGATCTGCTGACCGCCGCCGTCGCCGTCTACCTGCACCGCATGACCGGCGTCGACGACCTGGTGCTGGGCATGGCCACGATGAGCCGGCTGGGCAGCGCGGCCCTGCGGACCCCGGGCACCGCCTCCGACGTGCTGCCGCTGCGCGTGGCCGCCGGCTCCGCGACAACGGTCGCCGACCTGGTCCGGGCGGTCGCCGGGGAAGTGCGGCAACTGCGCCGGCACCAGCAGTACCGCGGCGAGTTCATCCGCCGGGACCTGAACCTGCTGGGGACCGGGCGCCGGCTGTACGGGCCGGTGCTGAACATCGTCCCGTTCACCGAGTCCCTCGACTTCGGCGGCCACCCCGCCACCTGGCACCACCTGTCCGGCGGCGCCGTCGACGACCTCCAGATCAACGTCCGGCCCGGCACCCGGCCCGGGGACCTCTGGCTGGCCTTCGACGCCAACCCGGCCCTGTACGACGAGGCCGAACTCACCCTGCACCGCGACCGGTTCCTGACCCTGCTGCGGCGGCTGGCGGACGCCGGGCCCACGACACCGGTGGGGGACCTGGACCTGCTGCTGCCCGGCGAGCATCCGCGCGGCCTCCCGGTGCGGGACTTCCCGGTCACCGCGACCCTCACCGACCTGTTCGAGCGGCAGGCGAAAGCCTGGCCGGAACGCGTCGCGGTGTCGTACGAGGGCGAACGGCTCACCTACGCCGAGCTCGACGCCCGGGCCAACCGCCTGGCCCGGCTGCTGGCCGAGCGCGGGGCGGGTCCGGGCCGGGTGGTGGCCCTCGCCCTGCACCGGGGCCTCGGGCTGCTGCCCGCCCTGCTGGCCGTCCTCAAGACCGGTGCCGCCTACCTCCCCCTGGACCCCGGCCATCCGGCACAGCGGCTGCGGCTGGTCATGGACGACGCGGACCCCGTCCTCCTCGTCACCGAGACCGCTCTCGCCCCGCGCTTCACCGGCGGTGTCCCCGCCGTCGTCCTGGACGACCCCGCCGTCGAGGCGGACCTCGCCGCGCGGCCGGCCGGCGGGCTCACCGACGCCGACCGCCGGGGCGCGACCGGCCCGTCGGACATCGCGTACATCATCCACACCTCCGGCTCCACCGGCCGGCCCAAGGGCGTGCCCGTGGCGCACGCCAACGTCGTCCGCCTCTTCGCCGCCGCGGCCGAGCACTTCGACCTCGGCGAGGACGACGTGTGGACGCTGTTCCACTCCTACGCCTTCGACTTCTCGGTGTGGGAGATCTGGGGCGCCCTGCTGCACGGCGGCCGGCTCGTCGTCGTCCCGTACGCCGTCAGCCGTTCGCCCCGCGACTTCCTGCGGCTGCTGCACCAGGAGGGCGTGACCGTCCTCAGCCAGACGCCGTCCGCCTTCGAACAGCTCATGGACGCGGACGCCGAACAGACGACGGGCAGCTCCCCGGAGCCGACGGGCGCCTTGCGTTACGTCATCTTCGGAGGCGAGGCACTGCACCCCGCCCGGCTGCGGCCGTGGGCCGACCGGCACGGGCTGGACAGCCCCGCGCTGGTGAACATGTACGGCATCACCGAGACCACCGTGCACGTCACCCACCACCGCGTCGTCCCGGCCGACCTGAGCGACCCCCGCCGCACGAGCATCATCGGCAGACCCCTGGCGGACCTGCGGGTGCACCTGCTGGACGCCGCGGGCCGGCCGGTGCCGCCGGGCGCCGTCGGGGAGATGCACGTGGCCGGCGCGGGCGTGACCGGCGGATACCTCGGCCGGCCGGAGCTGACCGCCGAACGCTTCCTCGACGACCCCTACGGCCCGCCCGGCAGCCGGATGTACCGCTCCGGCGACCTGGCGCGCCGCCGCGCGGACGGCACCCTGGAGTACCTGGGCCGCGCCGACCAGCAGGTGCAGCTGCGTGGCTTCCGCGTCGAACCCGGCGAGATCGAGGCCGTCCTCGCCGCCCACCCGCACGTCGCCCGGGCCGCCGTCGTCGTCCGCCGCGCCGACAACGGCGCCCGGCAGCTCGTCGCCTACACGGTGCCCGCCGGGCCGAAGCCGCCGGCCCCGGCCGAGCTGCGCGCCCACGCCGCCGCGCACCTGCCCGACCACATGGTCCCGGCGGCCTGCGTGAGCGTCGACACGCTCCCGCTGACCGCCAACGGCAAGCTGGACACCGCCGCCCTGCCCGCACCCGACTTCACCGCCGCCGCGGCCGGCGCCCGCCCCCGCACCCCCGAGGAGGCGCTGCTGTGCCGCCTGTTCGAGGACGTGCTGCGGCTGCCCCGCGACACCGTCGGTGCCGACGCCAACTTCTTCGACCTGGGCGGCGACTCCCTGCTCGCCACCCGCCTGCTGGCCCGCCTGCGGCACGAGAACGGCGCCGAGGTGCCCATCACCGCCCTGTTCGACGGCCCCACACCGGCCGCGCTCGCCCGGCGGCTCCCCACCGGGCCCGCCGCCGCTCCCGCCCGCCCCGCCCTCGGCGCCGCCGGCCGCCCGGAGCGCGTCCCGCTGTCGTACGCCCAGGAACGCATGTGGTTCCTCAACCGGCTCGACGGCTCGGCGGCCACCTACAACATCCCCCTGGTGGTGCCGATCGGCTCCGCCGTGGACGCCGAGGCGCTGCGCGCGGCGCTCGGCGACCTCGCCGGCCGGCACGAGAGCCTGCGGACGGTGTTCGCCGAGCGGGACGGCGCCCCCCACCAGCGGATCCTGCCACCGGGGGAACTGTGTCCCCGGCTGCGCACGGTGGACTGCCCGGCCGACGAGGTCGCCGCGCACATCACCGCGGCCTGCCGGCACCGCTTCGACCTCACCGGCGAAAGCCCCCTCGCCGCCTGGCTGTTCGGGACCGGGGAGGAGCGGACGCTGCTGCTGGTGCTGCACCACGGCGCGGCCGACGGCTGGTCGCTGCGCCCTCTCGCCGACGACCTGACCGCCGCCTACGCGGCCCGCCGGGCGGGCCGCGCCCCGGCCTGGGAACCGCTGCCGGCGCAGTACGCCGACTACGCCGTCTGGCAACGCGCCCTGCTCGCCCCCGGACCCGACGGTCCGGGACGCCTCGAACGGCTGACCGCGCACTGGCGCGGTGCACTGGCCGGGCTGCCCGAGGAGTGCACGCTGCCCGGCGACCGGCCCCGCCCCCGGACACCGCGCGGTGCCGGCGCCCATGTCACCCGGACCGTGGACGCCGCCCTCCACCGGGACCTGCTCGGCCTGGCCGACCGGGAGGGCACCAGCCTGTTCATGGTGCTGCACGCCGTGGTGAGCGCCCTGCTGACCCGCTGCGGCGCCGGCGAGGACATCGTCGTCGGCACCCCCGTCGCGGGACGCTCCGAACCCGCCCTGGACGACCTGATCGGCCTGTTCACCAACACGGTCGTCCTGCGCGCCGACACCTCCGGCGACCCCGCCTTCCGGGAACTGCTCGCCCGGGTGCGCCCGCGCGACCTGGCGGCCCTGGACCACCAGGACCTGCCCTTCGACCGGCTCGTGGACGAACTCAACCCGCCCCGCCGCCCCGGCCGCCATCCCCTGTTCCAGGTCATGCTCGCCCTGCAGAACAACGAACCCGCCGTCCTGCGGCTGGACGGCCGCGAGGCGCCGCTGCGGCCCACCGCCACCGGCACCGCCAAGTTCGACCTCTTCGTCGACGTCCTCGAACGGCACGGCGCCGACGGCACGCCCGACGGGCTCGACCTGCACCTCGAGTACGCCACGGACCTGTACGACGCCGCCACCGCCGAAGGCTTCGCCGGCGCCCTGCGGGAAGCACTGCGCGCGGTGAGCGCGGACCCGGACCGCAGGATCGGCGACCTGCCCGCGCCGCCCCGGCGCACCCCGGCCGCGCCCCGCGGGGCCGGCACCGCCGAGCTGGCCGACGCGGCCCTGTCCGTGCCCGGCATCCGCGACGCGGCCGTCCTGCCCGGCTCCGACGGCACGCCGCCGCACCTGTACGTGGTGCCCGGCCGCGCGGACGCCGCCGAACGCGTCGAACAGGTCCTCGACGAGGCCGGTCACGGGACCGTCCACGTCACGGCGGTCAACGCCCTGCCCCGCACCGGCGACGGCGCGCTCGACACCGACGCGCTGCGCGCCCTGCCCCTGGCCGACCGCGCCACCGCCGAGTCCTGGCGGCAGCACCTCGCCCGGGTTCCCGGCGTGCGCACGGCCGAGGCCGTGGCGGAGGCCGCCCCCGGGGAACTGGGCCGCCGGCACGCCGGACTCCCGCGCCGCACCGCCGAGCCGCAGGCGGCCGGCGGCCCCCGCACGGCGGCCGGGACCGTCCCGGCGCTGAGCGAGGGCCCGGAACTGGCCGAACCGGCCGTGTCCGGCTGGGCGCAGGCCCTCGTCCGCGCCGCCGAGCGGGACCACGGCGACATCGTGCACGTGCACGCCGACGGCAGCGAGACGCGGCGCAGCTACGCCTCCCTGGTCACGGAGGCCTCCCGGGTGCTCGCCGGACTGCGGCGGGCCGGGCTGCGCCCCGGTGACCAGGTGATCCTCCAGTGCGACGCCACCGAGGACTTCCTCGCCGTGCTGTGGGGCTGCCTCCTCGGCGGTTTCGTCGCGGTCCCGCTGACCGTCCCCTCCTCCTACGCCACCGCCTCGGCGGCGCTGACCAAGCTGGAGGGCATCTGGCGGATGCTCGGCCGGCCCTGGATGGTGTGCTCGGCGGGGCTGGAATCCGGACTGCGCGACCTGGCGGCCCGCCAGGCCTGGCCCGGGCTGCGGCTGACGACCGCCGACGCGCTGCGTGACGCGCCCGAGGACCGCGACTGGTACGCCGCCCGGCCCGACGACCTCGTCCTGATGCTGATGACGTCCGGCAGCACCGGCCTGCCCAAGGCCGTGCGCCTGACCCACCGCAACGTGCTGACCCGGTCCGCCGCCACCGCGGCCATGAACGGGCTCGGCGAGCGGGACGTCTCCCTGAACTGGATCCCGCTCGACCACGTCACCGGCGTGGTGATGTTCCATCTGCGCGACGTGTACCTGGGATGCCGGCAGATCCACGCGCCCACCTCCTGGATCCTCGCGGATCCGCCGCGCTGGATGGACCTCGCTCACCGGCACCGGGTCACCGTCACCTGGGCGCCCAACTTCGCCTTCGGACTCCTGGCCGGGCAGGCCGACCGCTTCCGGGACCGCGAGTGGGACCTGACCCCGATGCGGCTGGTGATGAACGCGGGCGAGGTCGTGGTGGCCGCGGCCGCCCGCCGGTTCCTGCACACGCTGGAGCCGTTCGGTCTGCCGCAGGACGTGATGCACCCCGGCTGGGGCATGTCGGAGACCTGCTCGGTGGTCACCGACGCCGTGCTGCCGGCCGAACCGCCGGGCACCGACGAGACCTTCGTCAGCTGCGGCCTGCCCTACCCCGGCTTCGCCATGCGGATCGTCGACGAGCACCACACCGTGCTCGCCGAGGGCGAGGTCGGCCGGCTCCAGGTCCGCGGCACCTCCGTGACCGGCGGCTACCACGACAACCCGGCCGCCAACGCCGAGGCGTTCACCGACGACGGCTGGTTCGACACCGGCGACCTGGCTTTCCTGCGCGACGGCGAGCTGTACATCACCGGCCGCGCCAAGGACGTCATCATCGTCAACGGCGTCAACCACTACAGCCACGAGATCGAGGCCTGCGTCGAGGAACTGCCCTACGCCGTCCGCAGTTTCACCGCCGCCTGCGCGGTGCGCTCCGACCCTTCGGCGACGACCGACGAACTCGCCCTCTTCGTCCACCTCGCACCCGGGCACGACCCCGCCACCGCGCTGCGGGAGATCGCCGGCAAGGTGACCCGGGAGACCGGCGTCACCCCCGCCTTCCTCGTCCCGGTCGACGCCGGCGCCATCCCGAAGACCGAGATCGGCAAGATCCAGCGGACCAGGCTGCGCAAGAGCTTCGAGGCGGGCGCCTTCGACGACGCGGTCCGCGAGGCCCAGCTGCTGCTGGGCTCCGCCGCCACCCTGCCCGACTGGTTCCTGCGGCCGGTGTGGCAGCGGGCCGAGCGCCACCGCCCGCACCCGGCGGCAGCCGGCCGGCACGTGCTCGTCCTCGCGGGCGGCGACCCGCGGGCCCAGGACCTCGCCCGGCGCCTGGCACGGTCGGTGCGCGCCGCCGGCGGACTGTGCACCGAGGTCACCGAGGGAGAGTCGTACGCCCGTACCGACGCCGCCCACTACCTGGTCCGGTCCGCGGCCGAGGCCGACCACGCGGCGCTGCTGCGGGCCCTGGCCGACGACGGGCGACCGGTCGACGCCCTCGTGCACCTCGGCGCGCTGCACACCGGCGAGGCCGCCGATCCGGCGTCCGCCCGAGCCCGCACCGCGCCGCTGCTCGCGCTCGCCCGGGCCCTCGCCGCCCGGCCCGGCGAGCAGCGCCCCCTGGACCTGCTGTACGTGACGACGGGCGCCCAGGCGGTCACCGCCGAGGACCGGCCCGCACCGGCGCACGCCCTGGCCGGAGCCGTACTGAAGTCCCTGCGGGAGGAGACCGGCGGCCTGCGGTGCGTCCACCTCGACCTCGACCCGCACGGCGACGAGGACCCCGTACCCCTGCTGCTCGCCGAAGTGACCGGCACCCCCGCCGACACCGAGGTCGCCCGCCGCGGCGGACGGCGTCTCGTACGGCGGCTGGCCCCGCTGCCCGAGCCGGCACCCCGCGCCGAACCGTCCCACGCCGACGGCTTCCACCTGGTCAGCGGGGGACTGGGCGGGGTCGGCACCGAAGTCGCCGCCCACCTGCTGCGGACGCCCGGCACCCGGCTCCTCGTCCTCGGCCGGACCCCGCTGCCCGCGGAGGACACCTGGCCGCGGCACCTGGCCGCCTCCGGACCCCTGGCCGCCCGCATCGAGGCGTACCGGCGGCTGTGCGAACTCGGGGAGATCCGGTACGCGTGCGCCGACGTCACCGACGAGCGGCAGGTGCGGGACGCCGTCCAGGCGGCCGGCGAACACTGGGGCGCGCCCCTGGTGTCGGTGTTCCACCTGGCCGGGACGTTCGACGAACGCCCCGTCGGCGAACTGGACGCCGCCGCCTGGGCCGGGGCCCTGGACGCCAAGGTGCGCGGCGCCTGGACCCTGCACCGCGTCAGCGCGGACCACCCGGTCGGCTCCTTCGTCACCTTCTCCTCGGTGAACGGCTACTTCGGCGGCGCCCTGAACACCGCCTACGCCGCCGCCAACGCCTACCTCGACGCGCTCGCCCTGCACCGCCGCGCCCTGGGGCTGCCCGCACAGAGTCTGGCCTGGAGCATGTGGCGCGAGCGCGGCATGAGCAGCGGCTACCGGCTCACCGCGCTCACCGAGGCCCGCGGCTACCGGGTCCTGGACACCACCGCCGCGCTGCGCTCCTTCGACCTGGCCCGCACCCTGGACGAACCCCACCTGCTGATCGGCGCCGACCGCAGCGCTCCCTGGGTCCGCAGCCACGTCCTCGAACCCGCCCGGCAGGTGCGGCGACTGGCCGGACGCGTCGCCCTGGAGGAGGGCGCCGACCTCGGCGCGCTCCACCGGGCCGCCGCCGACGCCGCCGGCGGGGACCACTGGGTGCTGCGCGCGGCCGGCGGCACCGAGCAGCCGACGACCGCCTCCCGCACGGAGGAGCGGCTGCGCGACCTGGAGAGCCGGCTCGCCGGCCTGTGGTGCGACGTCCTGGGCCGCGACCGGGTCGGGCGGGACGAGAACTTCTTCGACCTGGGCGGCAACTCGCTGCTCCTGGTCGCCGCCCAGAACGCCGTCAACCGGACCTTCGGCTGCGAGCTGACGGTCGTCGACCTCTTCGCCCACCCCACCGTGCGCGACCTGGCCCGCCACCTGTCGGCGCGGACCGGACCCGAGCCCGGTGACGCCCCGGCGCCGGCGGACCCGCAGACGCCGCCGGAGCCCCCCGCGACCGGGCCGAACGACCTGGACCGCGCCAAGGAACGAGCCCAGCGGCAGCGTGCGGCCCGCGCCCGCCGCTCCGCCCGGCACGGGAAGGACCAAGGCCATGCCTGAGACCACCGGACCGCAGGACGAACAGGTACCGGCCGTCGCCGTGATCGGCATGGCGGCACGCCTGCCCGGCGCGGACGGCCTGGACGCGTTCTGGGACAACCTGGCCGCCGGCCGCGAGTCGGTACGGCCCATCACCGACGAGGAATTCCTGGCCGCGGGCGGAACCGAGCGCGACCTCACGGACCCCACACTGGTGCGCATGGTGTCCGTGGTCGAGGGCATCGACCGCTTCGACTCCGGGTTCTTCGGCTACAGCCCCGCCGAGGCCGCCGTCGTCGACCCCCAGCAGCGGCTGCTGCTGGAGACGGCCTACCACGCCCTGGAGGACGCCGGGTGCCTCGGCCCCGGCGCCGGGACCGGCGCGTTCGGCGTGTACGCGGGCAGCGGTGACAGCCGCTACTACCCGTCCCACGTGTACCCGCGCTACGCCGGGCGGCCCGGCTCGGTGGAACTCGTGCACGCGGCCACCGCCAACTCCCTGGGCACGCTCGCCACCCGCGTCTCCTACGAACTGGGGCTGACCGGTCCCAGCGTGTCCCTGCAGACGGCCTGCTCCACCGCGCTCGTCGCGGTGCACACCGCCTGCCAGGACCTGCTCGACTACCGGTGCGACACCGCGCTCGCCGCAGCCGTCTCCCTCAATCCCTCCGCGTTCCTCGGCTACCGGCACGTGCCCGGCGGCCCCTTCTCACCCGACGGCCACTGCCGCGCGTTCGACGCGGACGCGGCCGGCACCTCCTCCGGCGACGGCGTCGGCGCCGTCGTCCTCAAACGGCTGGAGGACGCCCTCGCGGACGGCGACCGCATCCGCGCCGTCATCCGGGGCAGCGCCGTCAACAACGACGGGCGTCGCAAGGTCGGCTTCAGCGCGCCCAGCGCCGCCGGACAGACCGAGGTCATCCTCGCGGCGCAGGCCCAGGCGATGACCGACCCCGCCACCATCGGCCTGGTCGAGGCACACGGCACCGCCACGCGCCTGGGCGACCCCATCGAGGTGGCCGCGCTGACCGAGGCGTTCCGCCAGTCCACGCGGCGCCGCGGGTACTGCGCCCTGGGCTCGGTGAAGACCAACATCGGCCACCTGGGGGCGGCCGCCGGCATCGCCGGGCTCATCAAGGCCGTCCTGGCCCTGGAACACCGGCAGATCCCGCCGAACCTGCACTTCGAACGGCCCAACCCGCACATCGACTTCGCCTCCGGCCCGTTCCGGGTGCCCACCACCCTCGAGGACTGGCACGCGGACGGACACCCCAGGCGGGCCGCCGTCAGCGCCTTCGGCATCGGCGGCACCAACGCCCACGTCATCCTGGAGGAGGCGCCGTCCGCCCCGTCCGCGCCGCCCCGGGAGCCCGCGGACGGCCGCCGTCTGGTGCTGCCGCTGTCGGCGCGCACGGCCGACGCCCTGCGCGGCCAGGCCGAGGCACTCGCCCGCCACTTGGAGAAGCGACCGGACCTGCGCCTGGACGACACGGCGCACTCCCTGCGCGCCGACCGGCCCGCGCTGCGCCACCGCCTGACCGTGACCGCCGCCTCCCGGGAGGAGGCCCTGTCCGCCCTGCGCACCGCCGTGCCCGGCACCCCGCCGGTGGCGGACGAGCCGGCCCGGGTGGCGTTCCTGCTGCCGGGCGGCGGCACCCAGTACCCGGGCATGGGCGCGGGCCTGTACCGCGAGTACGACGTCTACCGCGACACCGTCGACACGTGCGCGCGTATCCTGCGCCCCGCCCTCGGCGGCGACGTCCGCGAGGCCCTGCTGGAGCGGCGTGAGGCCGACGGCACGACCATGTTCCTCGCCCTGGTGGTCACCGAGTACGCCCTCGCCCGCACCCTCATGGCGGCGGGAGTGCGCCCGGACGCGCTCATCGGCCACTCCCTGGGCGAGTACACGGCCGCCTGCCTGGCCGGGGTCCTCGACCTGGAGGAGATGCTGCCCCTGGTCACCGAGCGGGCCCGGCTCATCACCTCCGCCGGGGGAGCGACCGTCGGGGTCGCGGCACCCGCCGAGGAGGTGCTGCCCCTGCTCGGCGCCGACCTGTCCCTCACCGCGGTGAACGGGCCCGCCGCCTGCACCGTCGCCGGACACGAGGACGCCGTCGCGCGCTTCGAGGCGGAACTCGGCCGCCGGGGCGTCCCGTTCCGCCGGCTGCGCATACCGGTGGCCGCCCACTCCCACGTCCTGGACCCCGTACTGGAGGCGTACGAGACGCACCTGCGCGGTGTCACCCTGCGCCCGCCGCGCATCCCGTTCGTCACCAACGTCACCGGCACCTGGATCACCGACGCGCAGACGACCTCGGTCCGGCACTGGATCGACCACACCCGCGACACCGTGCGCTTCGCCGACGGCATCACCGCGCTGTGGGACACGCGGCCCGTCCTGGTCGAGATCGGGCCCGGGGACACGCTGACCAGGCTGGCCGCCGCCCAGCTCGCCCAGGAGGCGCCGGTGACGGTCACCACCATGCGGCACGCCAAGGCCGAAGCGGACGACGGGTTCGTCCTCGCCGAGGCGCTGGGACGGTTGTGGAGCGCGGGCGTGGACACCGCGCTGCCCCCGGTGCCGGGCACGCCCCGGCGCGTCCCGCTGCACCCCTACGCCTTCGCGCGGCACCGGCACTGGATCGACGCCCCGGGCGCCCGCACGGGCCCCGGCACGCCGGACACCGGGACCGCGGCGCAGACCGGTCCGGCCCTCGGCCCCCGGCCGCGCCTGACGACCGAGCACGTGCCCCCGCGCACCGGGCGCGAGCAGGCGGTGACCCGGGTGTGGGAGGAGACCCTCGGCATCGGCGGCATCGGCGTCCACGACAACTTCTTCGACCTGGGCGGCGACTCCATGCGCGCCGTCGTGCTCGTGGGCCGGCTGCGGCAGGCCGACGTGCTCGACGTGCCCGCCGCCGCGTTGCTGGCCGCGCCCACCGTGTCCGGTCTCCTCGCGGCGGCCGACGACACCTCGGCGCAGGCGTCCGGCGGCGGCTCGAACGCGCTGGCTCCGCTCCTGCCGCTGCGGGCGCGGGGCGGCGCCGCCCCGCTGTTCTGCGTCCACCCCGGGGCGGGCGTGTCCTGGCGGTACACGGGGCTGCTGCCCCATCTCGGCGGTGACCAGCCGGTCTACGGCATCCAGGCCGCCGGCCTCGACGGCACCCGCCCGCCCGCCCCGGACGCGGCAGCCATGGTCGCCTCCTACGTCGACATGGTGCGCGAGGTGCAGCCGCGCGGCCCCTACCGGCTCCTGGGCTGGTCCTACGGAGGTTTCGTGGCGCACGCGATGGCCTGCGCCCTTCAGGAACGCGGGGAGCGGGTGGAGCTGCTGGCCATGCTGGACGCCCCGCAGCCGCAGGGCATGCGGTACGACGAGCCGGCGGTGGAGCGGCAGGTGGCCTCCCTGCTGATGCGGGTGACCGGCCCGGCCGGGGCACCGGGCGCGGCCGACGCGCCGGACGTGGCGGCCGTCCTCGCCCGCATCGACGCCGGCCTGGCGGCCGACCCGGCGAGTTCGCCGGTCACCCGGGCCGAGGCCGAGGCCATCGCCGCGGTCATGCGCAACAACCTGAGCCTCGCGCACCAGTTCACGCCCGGTGTCTTCCGCGGGGACGTGCTGTTCTTCAGCGCCGCGCGGGAGGAGGCCACCGGCTTCCCCGGCGACCTGGCCGTGCTGTCCGGCAAGGCCGACAGCTGGCGGCCCCACGTCCAGGGGACCCTGCACGACCACCGGGTGCCCTGCGGCCACTACGAGATGACCGAGCCCGAGCCCATCGCGCTGATCGGCGCCGCGGTCGCCAAGGCGCTGCGCGGGCCGGCCGGCTGACGGCTCCTTCCCCGTCCCGGGGGCGCGCGGCCGTCCGCGAGCCCCCGGGACCGCTCGACGTGATGCACCGCCCGGCGGAAGGCCGGCGCCACCGAGGAGTCACGCCTCGGCGGCGCCGGCCTTCCGGGCATGGCGCGGGGGTACTGCCCACAGGTGCGGGACGTCCGGCCGGGCGGGGAGCACGACCCGAGCCGGCATGGACGGGGAGGCGGTGGAGGCGCGCGCGGCGGTGCCTCGGTCCTCGTCTCCCACCCGTCGGCCCTCGACCGTCCGCGCGCACCCGCGACGGGCGGACCCGCGTGGCGGCGGCAGAGAGCGGGCGTGTCCCCGGGCACCGGGCGCACCGGCGTACGCCGACGGCCCCCGTCCCGCGCGCCGACGCGGGGGACGGGGGCCGTGGTGGCCGCCGGTCAGCGGCCGGCCCAGCCGAGGACCGTACTGAAGACGCCCGCGCCCACCGCCACCACCTCGACGCGCACGGCGAGCGCCGGGCCGCGCCGGGTCGCGATCCGCAGTCCGCGGGCGAGGGGGCGCGCCCGCAGGTCGCGCAGGCTGGTGAGCACCCCGGCGGGCAGCGCCTCCGGCCCGGTGTGCAGGGCCTTCCACGCCGCTTCCTTCGCCGAGAACAGCGAGGTCACCGACCACGGCACCGCGTCCGGTCCGGGAACGCGCAGCAGGTCCGCCTCGTCCTCGCACAGGACCAGCCGCGCCGCCGCGGCCGGCAGTCCGCGCAATTCCAGATCACAGCCGAGCGGGAGGTCACGGCCCGGGGCCCGGGCCACGGCCACCGCGACCCCCGCACTGTGCGTGATCGAGGCCGCCCGTCCGGGAGGGAACCGCGGCAGCCGGCCCTCCCGCGGGATCTGCCCGCAGTCCAGTCCCACCGCGCGCAGCGCGCGCCGTGCGGCGAGCCGGCCGGCCAGGAACTCGAGCCGCCGCCGCTCCGGCATGGCAGCGGCGGCGGCCTCCTCGGCGGGCCCCGCGGCGACTGCCCGCGGGTCCGAGACGACGGCGATGCCCAGCCCGAGCCCGGCCGCCGCCCACGCGGGCCGCAGCGGGCGGAGCCGGGCGGTCACCACGGCACCGGACTCGGCCGCCGCGCGGGGGAGCGTGCCCACGGGGCGGCGGCCGGCCGGCGCCGGGCGGTCGGACGGGCGCACCGGTCAGGCCCGCAACAGTTTCTTGACGATCTTCCCGGCCGGGTTGCGGGGCACCTGCTCGATGAACTCCACCCGCCGCGGACGCTTGTACGGCGCGAGCAACTGTCCCACGTGGGCGAGCAGCTCCGTGGCCCCGGTGCCCGGCTCGGCGGCGACGTACGCCAGCGGTACCTCGCCGTAGTCCTCGTCGGGCATGCCGACGACCGCGGCGTCCCGGACCGCCGGGTGGGACATCAGGGCCCGCTCGATCTCCGAGGGGTACACGTTCTGCCCCGCCCGGATGATGACGTCCTTGGTGCGGTCCACCAGGTGGATACGGCCCTCGTCGTCGACGAACCCCAGGTCACCGGTGCTGATCCAGCCGTCGCGGCTGATCTCCTGCGTGGCCTCCGGGTCGTTCCAGTACCCCTGCATGACACCCGGTCCGCGCACCACGATCTCACCGATCGCCCCGCGGGGCACCTCCCGCCCGGCCTCGTCGACCGCGCGGGCGGACATGCCCGGGATCACCCGTCCGCAGGGGATGCGGGCGGTGACGTCCCCGGGGGCCGGGTGCTCGTCGGGACCGAGGGTGACGAAGGGACCGCCGACCTCCGTCATGCCGTAGACCTGCCGGAAACCGCAGCCCAGGCGCTCCACGGCCGCGGCGTACACGTCCAGCGGCATGGGCGCGGCGCCGTAGAGGATCTCCCGCAGCGACGACAGGCCGGCGCGCTCGGCGCCCTTGGCCTGGAGCAGGAAACGGAGCATCTGCGGGACCAGCCACATGTGGGTGGCACGGTGCTCCTCCACCGCCGCCAGGGCGCGCTGCGGGGTGAACCCGGGCATGAGCACGAGGGTGGCGCCGGCGGCCAGGTAGGTCAGGGACACCACCATGCTGCCGTGGTAGAGGGGGCAGCAGTTGACCATGACGATGTCGTCGGTGGGCCGTGCCATGACCAGCCAGCCCAGGGCGATGGCACGGAACGACGCGCTGTCGACCGTGACGCCCTTGGCCTGCCCGGTCGTCGCCGAGGTGTGCAGCACGGCGATCGGGTCGGTGTCGGCGACCTCGGGCAGGTCGCGCTCGGCGGCCAGGGTGCCCAGGGCCTCGAACGCCGGCTTGTCCAGAGCCATCCTGATCCGCACCGACGCCGGCAGCTCGCGATGGCGGTCCAGCAGCTCCGACTCGCCGAGGACGGCCACCGCCCCGACGCGCTCGATGATGCCGGTGACCTCCGGCGCGGCCAGACTGTGGTTCAGCGGGACGAACAGCGCGCCGAGCCGGGCGAGCGCGAAGTAGGCCTCCAGGACCTCGACGCGGTCCTTGGACAGCACCGCGACCCGGTCCCCGCGCTCGATGCCCAGCTCGGCCAGGCCCAGGGCGAGTTCACGCGTGCGGTCGTACAGCTGCGACCACGTGAGCCGGCGCCGCTCGTCGACCAGCGCCGGCCGGTCGGGCCGGCACTGGCGGTTGCGCTCCAGCAGCTGTGTCAGCCACATCACGCACCGCCGGCGCCGACGGCGGACCGCTCCGCCGTGAACCGCTCGTAGTCGGCGATCGAACGCAGCCCCTCCATGTCGTCGGCGGTGATCTCCACCCCGAGCCGCTGTTCGACGAGCAGGACCAGACGCACCAGGTCGCCGGAGTCGATGCCGCTCGCGGCGAGGTCGACGTCGTCACCGATCCGCTCGGCGTCGGCGAACTCCTCGGTCCCGGTGAGTTCGACCAGCAACTGCCTGATGGTGCTCATGTTCTCCCCTTCCGCCGCAGCCGGTGGCCGCCGGGCGCTCTTCGTGGGTGCGGTGTCACCCGAACAAGAGGCCCGCCCCGCGCACGGCGATCCCCACGGCCCGGCGTGAGCTTTGTCACGCGCCCGCACCGGTCGGCGCGGGGATAGCCGGGCCCGTGCGGGACCTCTTTCCGAGACGGAGACCGCGCCCCCGGCCCGCCCGGCGCAACGGGCGCCACCACCCGCCGGGTGTGCCGCACCCCGGGAATCGCCGAAGGAGTGATGCCAGTGCCCAGGCCAGACGTCCGGTCCACAGGCCGGTACGTGACCGCCGTGGCGGAGACCGGCCGCGGAGGCGCCGCGTGAGCGCACAACCGGCCGCCCCCGCGCCCGACGAGCTGGCCGCGCATTTCGACGGCCTCATCGCCGCGGGGGAGACGATCGAGCCCCGGGACTGGATGCCCGACGGCTACCGCCGCATGGTGATCCGCCAGATCGCGCAGCACGCCCACTCCGAGATCATCGGCATGCAGCCGGAGGGCGCCTGGCTCACCCGGGCGCCCTCCCTGCACCGCAAATCGGTGCTCATCGCCAAGGTCCAGGACGAGGCCGGGCACGGGCTGTACCTGTACTCCGCCGCCGAGACCCTGGGCGTGGACCGGGCCGACCTGCTCGACGCCCTGCACCGGGGCCGGCAGCGGGCCTCGGCGACGTTCAACCACCCCGCGCTGACGTGGGCGGACACCGGCGCCATCGCCTGGCTGACGGACGGCGCCGCCGTCATCAACCAGGCCCCCCTGTGCCGTACGTCCTACGGGCCGTACGCCCGGGCGATGCGCCGCGTCTGCCAGGAGGAGGCCTTCCACGTGCGGCAGGGCTACGACCTCATGCGCGCCCTGTGCGAGGGCACGCCCGAACAGAAGGCGATGGCCCAGGACGCGGTGAACCGCTGGTGGCTGCCGGCCGTGGCGCTGATGTTCGGCCCGCCCGACACCGAGGCGGGCGGCGCCGACGCCCGTACCGCGGCACTCGGCGCCGCGGTCTCCCGCCGCGCCATGGCCTGGGGCATCAAGCGGCACACCAACGACGAGCTGCGCCAGCGCTTCGTCGACGTCTGCGCCCCGCAGGCCGAACGCCTCGGGCTCACCCTCCCGGACCCGGCCGTCCGCTGGAACGAGGAGCGCGGGCACTACGACTTCACGCCGGTCGACTGGGACGTCTACCGCGCGGCGCTCGGGGACGACACGCACTGGTCGCGGCAGCGCGTCGCACACCGGCGCGCGGCGCACGACGACGGAGCCTGGGTACGGGAGGCGTCCGCGGCGTACGCCGCGCGCTTCGGCACCGACGGCGCGCCCCTGCCCCCGGACGCCGGCACGGACCCGGAGACCGGCACGGACGCGGGCACGGACCCGCGTGCCGACGCGGCCCGCGGGGTGCGGGAACGGGCGGGTGAGCGCGGATGAGCCGGCAGCGGGAGGGCGCCCCGGCGTCCTGGGAGGTCTTCCTCAGACCCCGCCGGGGCCTCGCCCACCAGCACGTGGGGTCCGTGCGCGCCGCCGACGCGGACACCGCCCTGCTGCGGGCCCGGGATCTGTACACCCGGCGCGGCGATCCGCTGTCGCTGTGGGTGGTCCGCTCGGACGCCGTGCACGCGGCCTCCCCGGACGAACGCGATCCGTTCTTCGCGGGCGCCCGCCACAAGCCCTACCGGTACCCGGAGCAGTTCGCGCCACTGACCGAGGAAGGCCCCGACGGTGACCCTCTCGACTGACCTCGCCACGGCCACCGGAGCCGGCCGGGCCGACGCCCATCTCGCCGTGCATCTGCTGCGCCTCGGCGATGACGCCCTCGTCCTCGGGCAACGGCTGTGCCAGTGGATCACGCGGGCGCCGGCCATCGAGGAGGACATGGCGCTGTCCAACATCGCCCTCGACCTGATCGGCCACGCCCGCACGCTGCTCACCCTGAGCGGACAGGTCGACGGAACCGGCCGCAGCGAGGACGAGTTCGCCTTCACCCGCAGCGACCGTGAGTTCACCAACGTCCTGCTGACCGAACTGGCGAACGGGGATTTCGCGGCGACCGTCGCCCGGCAGCTCGCCTACACCCACTACGCGGTCCTGTACTACGAGGCCCTGGCCGGCTGCGCCGACGCCCGGCTGGCCGGGTTCGGCGAACGGGCCGCCAGGGAGGTCGCCTTCCACCGGATGCACGCCGACACCTGGACGCTGCGGCTGGGACTCGGCACCCCCGAGAGTTCCGGCCGTATGCAGCGGGGCCTGGAGCGGGTGTGGCCCTACACCGCCGAGCTGTTCGACGAGGACGAGGTACTGCGCCACCTCGTGGCGGCGGGCACGGTGCCCTCGCCGGCCCCGCTGCGCCCGGAGTGGGAACGGCGGGTCGGCGCGGTCGTGACCCGGGCCGGCCTGACCCCGCCGGTCCCGCACTGGCAGGCCCGGGGCGGCCGGGCGGGGCTGCACACCGAGGAGTTCGGACCGCTGATCGCCGAGATGCAGTCGGTGTACCGCCAGTTCCCGGGGGGCCGCTGGTGACCGGCCGGAACCTCCCCGCGGCGCCTGTGGCACCGCCCCGGGCGGTGCCGGAGGCCTCCGGGTCCGGCGTACCCTCGCGTCCCGTCGGCGCGGTGGCGCGGGTCCGGGACCTGGTGGAGGCACTGCCCGATCCGGAGCTGCCGATGGTGAGCCTCGGCGACCTCGGCATCATCCGCTCGGTCGGCCCGGCCGCCGACGGAGTGCTCGAAGTGGAGATCACCCCGACCTACCTGGGCTGCCCGGCACTGCCCGCCATCGTCTCCGCGATCCGGGAGGTGCTGGCCGCGAACGGCCACCCCGGGGGACGGGTGCGGCAGGTGCTGTCCCCGCCGTGGACGACGGAGCGCGTCACCGTGGCCGGCCGGGAGAAACTCGCCGCCCACGGCATCGCCCCGCCCGCACCCGCCCCGGCCGGCGGTCCGGTCCCCGTCGCACTGGCCCGGGTGCCCTGTCCGCACTGCGGCTCCCGGGCCACCCGGCCGCACAGCGCCTTCGGACCGACCCGCTGCCAGTCGGTACTGCGCTGCACGGCATGCCAAGAGCTGTTCCCCCACCTGAGCGCGCTGTGAGGCGGACCGTGAACACCATCGACTCCTCGGGCACCTCCGCCCCCGCAGCCTCCTCGCGCCCCCTCGGCCGCCCCCGGCGCACCGGCTGGTACCGGCTCAGGGCCACCGAGGTCCGGCACCTGCCCGGGGACGCCGTCGCGGTCACCCTGGAGGTGCCCGGGACCCTGCGCGAGGTCTTCACCCACCGGCCCGGCGAGCACGTCGTGGTCCGGCACCGCGTCGCCGGCGCGGAACTGCGCCGCAGCTACTCGGTGTGCCCCCCGCCCGGCGACCCGGACGCGCTGCGCCTGGTGATCAAACGCGGCGCACCCGGCGGCTTCGGCGCCCACGCCGCCACCGCGCTGGCACCGGGCGACCTCCTCGAACTCTCGTCGCCCACGGGCGCGTTCGCGCTGCCCGAGCTGCCCGGCGGCCATCACGTCCTGATCGCCGGCGGCTCCGGCATCACCCCGCTCGCCGCCATGGCCGCCACCGCCCTGCGCGAGGACCCCGCCTGCCGCGTCTCCCTTGTCCACTCGGTCCCGACGTCCGCCGACGCCCTGCTCGCCGACGAACTGGCCGAACTCAAGGACGCGTTCGTCGACCGCCTCACCGTCCTGTACGTCCTGACCCGCGAGGAGCACGGCAGCGGGCTGCCGGGCCGGCGGATCGACGGCGCGACGCTGCCGCGCCTGCTCGGCGCGGTCGACGCCCGCCCCGGCCCCGGCACCACGTTCGCCCTGTGCGGCCCGGCCGGCCTGGTCGCCGCGGTGCGCCGGGCGCTCACGGCCTGGGGCGCCGACGCGGCCCTGACCCGCTGGGAGACGTTCACTCCCGCCGGCACCCCGCCGCACGGCGCGCCGCCCGACCCGCCGGAGACCGCCGCGCAGGAGACCCGGACCCGCGTCACCGCGCTGCTCGGCGGCCGCCGCCGCCCGGCGACCGCCGGACCCGAGGACGACACGGTCCTCGACGCCCTGCTGCGCACCCACCCCGACGTGCCCTACGCCTGCCGTGAGGGCGTGTGCGGCAGTTGCCGTGCCCGCGTCCTGTCCGGCCGGGTGACGACGGCACCCCAGTACGCCCTCGACGCCGAGGACATCGCCGCGGGCTACACGCTCGTGTGCAGGGCCCGGCCGCTCGGCACCGAACTCACCCTCGACTTCGACGCCTGACCCGGCGCACATCCCGTGCGCCCAGGCTCCCCGCCCACTCGCCCGAAGGAGACGACGTTGACCACCACCCTGCGGCACGAGGGCAGAACCGCCCTGGTCACCGGAGGCAGCCGCGGAATCGGCCGGGCCATCAGCCGGCGCCTGGCCCGGGAGGGCGCCCTCGTGGCCGTCCACTACGGGCACGACGAGGCGGCGGCCGAGCGCACGGTCGAGGAGATCCAGGACGACGGCGGCCGCGCCTTCGCCGTCCACGCCGAACTCGGCGTCCCCGGGGACGCCGACACGCTCTGGGAGGCGTTCGACCGGGCCCTGGCCGGCCAGGACGCGCACCCCGGCGTGGACATCCTCGTCAACAACGCCGGCGTCACCCTCCCGCGCCGGATCGCCGACGTGACCGAGGCGGACTACGACCGGGTGTTCGCCATCAACACCAAGGCACCGTTCTTCATCGTCCAGCGCGCACTGGACCGGCTGCGCGACGGCGGCAGGATCGTGAACGTCTCCTCGGTGGCCACCCGCGTCGCCTTCCCCGCGATCGTCGCCTACACCATGACCAAGGCCGCCCTGGACTACCTCACCCTCTCCCTCGCGCAGGAACTCGGCCCCCGGGGCATCACCGTGAACAGCGTCGCCCCCGGCTACACCGAGACGGAGATCAACCCCACGCTGAGCATCCCGGAGATCCGGCAGAGGTACTCGGACGCCTCCGTGTTCGGGCGGCTCGGCCGGCCTGTGGACATCGCCGACGTCGTGTCCTTCGTGGCGAGCGACGACGCCCGCTGGGTGACCGGCCAGTGGATCGACGCCTCCGGCGGCGTCCACCTCGGCGTATGAGACAGCCGTCCGGCCACCCCGCCCCCGCTCCCGTTCCCCACGGCCGGCGGCCCGCCCCGGCCGCACGACCCTGCTCCCGGCCCATGGCAGCACCAGGAGACGCCGTGAACGACAGCACGTCCGCCGCCCCGCCCCTCGCGGACGACCCCGACCCGCTGACCCAGCCCTTCCCCGGCGCGAGCCCCTACGACACCTACGTGCGCGCGTCCGTCCTCAACACACTCCAGCACCCCCTCACCGAGGCCCCCGACGAGATGGGCTTCCTGGTCACCACCCAGGTGATGGAGCTGTGGTTCACCCTGACCGTCCACGAGTGGCGCACCGCCGCAAACGCCTTCGCCAAGGACGACCTGCACGCGGCCATGGACGCCCTGGTGCGCAGCCGCCGCGTCCTGACCGCCCTCAACGCTGCCTGGGCGCCGATCGCCGCCCTGACACCCGCCCAGTTCAACGGGTTCCGCGCCGCGTTCGGCCGCGCGTCCGGCTTCCAGTCGGCCATGTACCGGCACATGGAGTTCCTCCTCGGCGACAAGTCCGCCGGGATGCTCCGCCTCCACCAGGGCGACGCCGCGGTCCACGAGGGACTCGCACGGACCTACCGCGAACCGTCCCTCTACGACGAGGTGCTGCGCTTCCTGCACCGGGAGGGCCTGCCCGTCCCCGGGCACGTCCTGGACCGGGACGTCACCGCCCCGTACACCCCGGACCCGGGCGTGGCCGAGGCATGGCGGCGGGTGTATACCGGCCCGCAGTACCACCCGCTGCTCGCGCTGGGCGAACTGCTCACCGACATCGCCGAACTCGTCACGCGCTGGCGCTTCGACCACGTCATGGTCGTACGCCGCGCCATGGGCACGAAGTCCGGCAGCGCCGGCTCCACCGGACTGGCCTGGCTGGAGCGGCGCGCCGGCCGCCCCGTCTTCCCCGAGCTGTGGGAGGTGCGCGGTGGTCTCTAGGACCGTCTCCGCCTTCGCGGCCGAGGAAGAGAAACGGGTGCTGAGCCTGAAGCCGGTACTGGCACCGGTGCACGGCTCCTACGGCGACCACCCCCACCAGGTCTACGACGCCTGGCCCGCCCGGGACCCCGGCACCCCGCTGGTGATCCTGCTGCACGGCGGCTACTGGCGCTACGACCGGATGCACCTGACCCCCTTCGCGGCCTACCTCCGGGAGCAGGGCTTCGACGTCCTGCTGCCGGGCTTCCGCCGGTCCGGGGGCGCCGGCGGCTACCCCGAGACGTTCGACGACATCGCCCGGATCGTGGACACCCTGCCCCAGGGACGGCCGTACCTCCTGGCGGGGCACTGTTCGGGCGGCCACCTCGCCCTGTGGTGCGCGGCCCGCGGCCTGCTGCCGCCCGGCTCGCGCTGGCACACCACCGGCCTGCCGGCCGGCGTCCTGGCGCTCGCCCCGCTCACCGACCTCGCCGCCACCCGCCGCGACGGCCTCAGCAACGGCGCCGCCCTGCAACTCCTCGGCGGCGAGGACGTGTTCGAGGAACGGCTGCCCTCGGTCGACCCCCTCACCCTGCTGCGCGAGGCGGGCACGACCGGCGTGCCCACCGTGCTGCTGCACGGCGCCGTCGACGAGGAGGTCCCGCTCACCCAGTTCGCCGACTACGCGGCCGTACACCGTGACCTGAGAACCATCGTGCTGCCCGGCACGGGCCACTACACACTCATCGAACCGGGCGCGCCCGGTGCCCGGGCGGTCGCCGACACCCTGGGGGAGATGTCGGCCGCCTTCGGCGCACGGCGCCCGCACCACGACAGCCGGAAGGCCCCACAGACGTGACGACCACCCTCGCCGCACTCGACGAACAGGCCGCCCGGCTCGACGCCGACGACCACCTGGCCCCCCTCCGCGAGCGGTTCCTGCTCCCGGACGACCTCGTCTACCTCGACGGCAACTCCCTGGGCCCCCTGCCCGCCGCCGTCCCCCAGGCCCTGGGCGACGCCGTGTCCCGGCAGTGGGGCACCGACCTGATCCGCTCCTGGAACACCAACGGCTGGTGGGACGCCCCCCTGCGGGTGGGTGACGCCGTCGGCCGCCTCCTCGGCGCGGCGCCGGGGCAGACCCTGGCGGGGGACTCCACCAGCGTGCAGCTGTTCACCGCGCTCAGCGCCGCCGCCGCGCTGCGCCCCGGCCGGACCCTGCTCGTCACCGACCCCGGCCACTTCCCCACCGACCGCTACCTGGCCCAGTCGGTGGCCGACCTCCAGGGCCTCGACGTACGGCGGATCGCCCCGGCCGACCTGGCACCGTTCCTCGCCGCCGAAGGCGAGCGCGTCGCCGTGGTCAGCTACTCGCCCGTCGACTTCCGCACAGGGGAGCTGTACGACATGCGGGCGCTGACCGACGCCACGCACCGCGCCGGCGCGCTGGCCCTGTGGGACCTGTGCCACGCGGCAGGCGCGCTCCCCCTGCACCTCGACGCCCTCGGCGTGGACTTCGCCGTCGGCTGCGGCTACAAGTTCCTCAACGGCGGCCCGGGCGCACCGGCGTACCTGTACGCGGCCCGCCGCCACCACGAGGCGCTCCGGACCCCCCTGGCCGGCTGGACCGGCCACGCCGACCCCTTCGGGCTGAACCGCGACTACACACCCGCACCGGGCATCGCCCGCGCCCGCATCGGCACCCCGCCGATCCTGTCCCTGCTCGCCCTCGAAGCCGCGCTCACCGTCTTCGACGGCGTCGACCTGGCCCAGGTCCGGGCCAAAAGCCTGTCACTGACGGACTTCTTCCTGCACTGCGCCACCGAACTCCTCACCCCCCTCGGCTTCGAACCCGTCACCCCGTCCGATCCCGCACGCCGCGGCAGCCACGTCGCCCTGCGCCATCCCCACGCCCACGGCCTGACCCAGGCGCTGGCGGACCGCGGCGTGATCATCGACATGCGCGCCCCGGACCTGCTGCGCTTCGGCGTGAACGCCCTCTACACCACCCACCGGCACCTGCTCGCCGCCGCCCGTCACCTGCACACCATCGCCCGGACAAGCGCCTACGACCCGCAGCCCGCCCGGCCCGGCCCGGTCACCTGAGACCCACCGCCCGTGCGGGGCGAACAGGTGCTCCGCGGGCTGGTGTCGCCGGTGTCCGCCACCCGCGTCCGGTGGCGGACACCGGCGACCGGGGAAGGCGTTGCCTTCCCGCTCACCTCGCGTCCCGTCGCCGCGCGCTCCGCGGTCCCGGTCTCAGCCGAGGAGGGTCTCACCGATGGCGGACCCGGGCGCGACACCGTAGTCCTCGGGGCCGAAGACACGGACGCCACTCGTGCTCACTCCGGCGCCGGTGCCCCGGAACTGCCAGAGGCCGCCGCTGCCCTGGTTGCGGTAGACGTCCTCGCCGGGGGCGGTGACGGCGAGGTCCGCTCTGCCGTCGCGGTCGAAGTCGGCGAGGCGGACCCGGGAGCCGAAGACGTCGTTGTGCTCGGCGCTGCCGGGGACACCGGCGGTGTCCTGTGAGTAGCGGGCGGCGCCGGTGGTGGTGAGCCCGCCGGCGCCGCCGCGCAGCACCAGCACGTCACCGGCGCGGCCGTGGCGGCCGAGGGCCTCGTACGGGACGCCGATGGCGAGTTCGGCGCGGTGATCACCGGTGATGTCGGCGATGGACAGCGCCGCGCCGAACTCGTCGTCCTTCTCGTCCGTGCCGGGGATGCCGGCGGTGTCCTGGTGGTAGACGCGGCCCGCGGGGGCCAGGCCGCCGGAGAGGGAGCGACTGCCGTAGCGGACGGTGACGTAGCCGGAGCCGTGGCTGGGGTCGGCCAGTCCGTTGGGGTTGAGGCGGGGGTCGGACAGGGCGACGGCGAGGTCGTCGCGGCCGTCGCCGTTGAGGTCTCCGGCCGCGACGGTGTCTCCGCCGGCCAGGCGGGCCTCCGCGGTGAAGGAGCTCGGGTCGCCGGTGCCCGGGGCCTGGCCGTAGACGAAGGTGTCCTTCTGCTGGACGACGGCCAGTTCGTCCTTGCCGTCGCCGGTGAAGTCCCCGGCCGCGAGGTGCCCGCCGGAGGTGGGGCCGGGGCCGGTCACCTCACGGCCGGCCGGGGCCTTGGTGCGGGTGAACGTGCCGGAGTAGAGCCGCAGCGAGGACTGACCGCTCACGGCGACGTCCGGCGCGGAGTCGCCCGTGAAGTCGCCCACGGCGAGGGAGGCACCGAACATGCGTGAGGGGTACGCCGGACCCGGGGGCAGGGCGAGGCCGCCGCGCAACGGTGAGGGACCGCCCCACAGCACGGTCACCGAGCCGTTGAGCGAGGTGCCGGCGGTCCGGTCTCCCTCGGCGCCGACGAGCAGGTCGGCGTAGCCGTCGCGGTTCAGGTCGCCACTGGCGATGCTGCCGCCGAAATGGTCCTGGTAGCCGGGCGCGCCGGGGACGCCGGGGGAGTTCTGCGTGAGGGTGACGTGCTTGCCGGTCAGGCCGTGCGCCGAGCCGAAGGTGACGAGCACGGCACCGGCCTCCGTCTTGCCGCCGACCGTCTTCGACGGCATGCCGACGGCCAGGTCCCGGTAGCCGTCGCCGTTGAAGTCATCGGCCGGCCGGGCCGGAGCGGCGACGGCACGGTCCGCCGAGACGGCCGGCAGGCCGCCGGTCACGGAAGCCACTACGGCCGCTGCCAGGACGAACCGGACTAAGTTACGCACGAAAGCCTCCTACACCCGCGGGCGCCGACCGGCACCCGCGAACCCGAAACACGATCCGCACCGGTCTCCCGCGGACTGCCCGCCGGATCACCCGATGCATGGTGAAGAAGAGACTCCCCACCGGCCCCGATGGTTGCGCGTCAGAACGGGCGCACGGTGTCCCGCGCTCACCGCGGGCATGCGCTCTCGTGCAAGCAGCCGTGCGCTCGCGGACTCCTGCCGCCGGTCCGGGGCCTTAGCCTCGGCAGGCGTCGACGGATGGCGGACGGGCTGGGCGAGGAGCGGTGATGAGTGTGACGGTACGTCCCTTCCGGAGGGCGCGACGCCCGGCCGGGCCGCCCCGGGTGACGGCCGGAGCGGTCGCGGGGGCCCTCCGTTGAGCCGCGGGGGTCTTCCCGGGACGGTCCTCGCCTCGCGCCGGCGGCACACCATGACGGGCCGTGATCCGGGGGAGGCGCACCGGACCGCCACCCCGCTGGAACTCTTCGTCGACCTGTGCTTCGTCGTCGCCGTGGCGCAGGCGTCGAGCAGTCTGCACCACGCGCTGGCGGACGGACACTACGCCTCGGGCGCCCTGCGCTTCGCCCTGGTCTTCTTCACCGTCTGGTGGGCCTGGATGAACTTCACCTGGTTCGCCTCGGCCTACGACCCCGACGACACCCCCTACCGTCTGACGGTGCTGGTGCAGATCACCGGGTCCCTCGTGCTCGCCGCCGGCGTGGGCCGGGCCTTCGACCACGGGGACCTGCTCGTCATCACGCTCGGCTACGTGGTGCTGCGCACGGCGCTGGCGGCCCTGTGGCTGCGGGCCGGGCTCGCCGACCCCGCCCGGCGCAGGACGACACTCCGCTTCGCCACCGGGGTGACCGTCTG
The DNA here is from genome assembly GCF_055566335.1 of Streptomyces sp. NPDC027672. Classification (NCBI taxonomy): domain Bacteria; kingdom Bacillati; phylum Actinomycetota; class Actinomycetes; order Kitasatosporales; family Streptomycetaceae; genus Streptomyces; species Streptomyces sp. NPDC027672. Next base: position 277,490 of record NZ_JBVHSO010000005.1, read on the forward strand.
CCAGCTCGGCTGGGTCACACTGCTGTTCCTCCCGGCGCAGGCCCGCCTGCCGGGCATCGGCGTCATGATCCTCGCGGAGGTCCTGGTTCCCGTGTGGGCGCAGTCCGCCGGAATGACGCCCTGGCATCCGCACCACATCGCCGAACGCTACGAGTTGTTCACCCTCATCGTGCTCGGTGAGTCCGTCGCGGCCGCCACGGTCGCCGTACGGGGAGCGTTCGACCGGCACCACGGCACCGGCGCGCTGTACGCCCTGGCCGGCGGCGGTCTGCTGATGGCCTTCGCGATGTGGTGGCTGTATTTCACCCGGCCCGCCCACACCCTGCTCGCCACCACGCACCAGGCGCACCGCAGACGTTTCCCCTGGGCCTACGGCCACTACCTGATCTTCGCCTCGGCCACCGCCGAGGGCGCGGGCCTGGCCGCCTACGCCGATCACCTCACCCGCCGTACGGGCATGTCGGCCGTGGGCGCCGCGCTGGCGGTCACCGTCCCGGCCACCGTGTTCCTGGGCACCGTGTGGGCGGTCCACCTCCGGCCGCACCAGAAACGGACGGCCGAGAGCGTGCCGTTCGTCGTCACCGCCGCCGGCATACTGTCCGCCTCGTGGTCCCCGGCGCCCGCGCTCGTCGCCGGTGTGCTCCTGAGCGGGCTGGTCGCGGTGGTCACCACGCGCCGGCGGACGTGAGAGACGCCCGCGCGACGCGCCGCCCGGCCCGTGCCCGGACACGGCGGAGGCGGGGGAGCGGGCGCGGTGGTGGGTCGTCCACGGCGGCTACGGCGGAATCCCGGCGCGGCGGCGGACTGTTGACTCCCGTTTGGGGTTCCGTTCCTTGAGCGTTCAGCCGACGATCCCTGTGGGTGTCGTGTGCGCTGCCTAGGGTCCATGAGGCTTGCGAAAGAAGGGGCTCATGGACTCACAGCTCGCGATCCGGGCTCGCGGCATCACCAAGTGTTTCGGCGAGGTCGTCGCTCTCGACGGCGTCGACCTGGACGTGGGCCGGGGACGGATCCACGGTCTGGTCGGACCGAACGGCGCCGGCAAGACCACGCTGCTCGGACTGCTGCTGGGCCTGGCCGTGGCCGACAGCGGCAGCCTGGACCTCCTCGGCGCCCCGGCCGGCCGGGCGTTCGAAGACGCCGGCGGAGTCGCCGGTTTCGTGGACGGGCCGGGTCTGTACCCCTCGCTCACCGCCCGGCAGAACCTCGCCGCGCTCGCCGCCCTGCGCGGCGACGACCCGCGGTCGGCGGGGATCGACGGCGTGCTCGATCAAGTGGGACTCACGGATGTCGCCGACGATCGCGTCCGCGGCTTCTCCCTCGGCATGCGTCAACGGCTCGGCCTCGCCGCGGCCCTGCTCACCAGGCCGCGGCTGCTCGTCCTGGACGAGCCCTCCAACGGGCTGGACCCGGCCGGCAAGACGCACGTCCACGTGGTGCTCACGCGGCTGGCGCGGGAGGGCACCACGGTCGTGCTGTCCAGCCACCGCATGGACGACCTGGAGGCCCTGTGCTCCGAGGTCACCATCCTCACGACCGGCCGGGTCGTCTTCTCCGGACCGCTGGGCGAACTGGCCGCCGGCAACCGGGAACTCGCCTACCGGATCGTCACGTCGGACCCCGCGCGAGCCCGCCGGCTGGCCGTCGGCGCGCCCGGGATCCACCCGGCCGACGACACCGCGGGACGCCGGGGCGGCGAGGCGCTCGTGGTGCGCGCGGAGGTGCCCGCCCTGGACGCCTTCGTGGTCCGGCTCGTCCAGGCGGGCCTCGCGCTGCGCGAACTCGCGCCCGTCGTCTCCCCGTTGGAAGCGGCGTTCCTCGCCCTGACCGAGCCGTCGGCGGCCCGCGCCCACGAGGGCCGGTCGCGGCAGGACGATGCCGCCACTCCGCAGCAGACCGACGTCCAGCGGAAGGCCGGCTGATGACCGCACACGAAACGGCGGCCACCGCGCGCGAGACCGCGGCCACCGCACACGAAACGGCGGCCACCGCGCATGAAACGGCGGCCACCGCAGCCCTCGCGCACGAAACCCCGGCCGCCGCGCACGAAACCCCGGCCGCCGCGCACGAAACCCGGGTCACCCCAGCCGCCCCCGCACACCGCGCCGTCTCAGGCCGGGTCTCCGTCGCCCGGGCCTATCGCTTCGAAGTAGTCAAGCTGGTCGCCCAATGGCGGATCCGCCTGCTGCTCCTGGCCTGCTGGACCGCGCCGGCGCTGTTCGTGGCCGGGGTCGGCGAGCAGAGCACGCTGCCCACGGACACCCTCTTCGGCCGGTGGATGCACGCCACCGGCTGGGCCGGGCCGCTGGTGACCCTCGGCTTCGCCGGCAGTTGGGCGCTTCCACTGCTCACCTCGGTCGTCGCCGGCGATGTGTTCGCCTCCGAGGACCGGCTCGGCACCTGGCGTCACCTCCTCGTCGTCGTCCGCTCGCCCCGGCGGATCTTCGTGGCGAAGGCACTGGCCGCTCTCACCGTCATCCTGCTGCTCGTGGCCGGGCTGGCCGCCTCCGCCACGGCCGGTGGGCTGCTGACCGCCGGCAACCGGCCGCTGACCGGCCTCGACGGCCACCTGCTCGCGCCGGGCGACGCGGCCGGCATGGTCCTTCTCGCCTGGGCCTGCGCGCTCGCCCCGACCCTGGCCCTGGCCGGCATCGGGTTCCTCGGCTCGGTCGCACTGGGGCGCTCCCCGATGGGGCTGCTGCTGCCGGCGCTCGTCGCGCTGGCGATGCAGCTCGCCCAGATGCTCCCGCTCCCCGCCGCCGTGCGTCTCGCCCTGCCCGGGGACGCCTTCATCGACTGGAAGGGACTGTTCACCGGCCCGGCGCAGCTCACCCCGCTCCTGATCGGTGTCGCGGTGAGCCTGCTGTGGGCCGTGACCGCGACAGCGCTCGCCTGTCTCCTGTTCCTGCGGCGGGACTTCACCAACCCCACCGACGACGGATCGGTGCGCCGCGCGTTCACCCTGGGCGTCCTGCCGCTGGCGGGGCTGCTCGGCGCGACGGTCGCCGTGGTGGCGGCGACGGCCGGGGCCACGGGCTCCGGCATCGGGCAGACCAAGGTGGAGCACGCGCTCGCCACCGAGTTCGCCCATCTGTACCGCATGCAGACCCGGCAGCTCCACCGCCCTCCCGTCACGGAGGCGCGGTCGAGGACCACGGCGGCGTGCGCCAAGGCCGGTGTCCAGGACGGCGCCGAGGGCCCGGGCAACGACTGGCGGTGCGTCGTCTCCTGGCACCTGCCGGGCGTCAAGGCCACCGGATCGGCCGTCTACCAGCTCGACATCACCGCGGACGGGCGGTTCGTCGCCGACGGGGACGGGCCGAAGGAAGTCAACGGCTACTTCCTCGTCCGGACCCCGGCCGGCGACGCACCGAACCCGCTGTGGCAGTTCGACGGCACCGTCGAGCTCCTCTCCACCTCCCCGAAGGGATGACGTCATGCAGATAACGCGCCGTCGCCGGCAGGACCGTGAGGACTGTCACGTCCTGCTGGGCAGACGGGTCAGCCGCCGGGCGATCCTGGTCGGGGCCTGCATCACCACGGCCGCCCTGGCCGCCGGCACCGCCCTCGCCGACACCCGCCACTTCGGCACCGAGCAGGTCGGCCAGGTCACCGGCAAGGGCCGGGTCGTCTCCGCCGACCAGTACCTCGCCCCGTACGGCGACCGCCTCGTCATCGACGACGGCAAGATCATGTCGTCGACGGTCAGCCCGGACGGCAGTCACCTCGCCGCCTCGGTCGCCGACGGCGACGCCTCGCTGGTCGTGGTGGACCTCGCCACCGGGCGGGTGCAGCAGCGCGTGGGCACCTCCGCCGCGGACGACCTGCGGATCGCCGCCGGCTCCGTCGGCCAGGAAGGCCCCGCGTACTCACCCGACGGCACCCAGCTATGGCTCGGCCAGACCGACGGCTACACCAAGTTCACGGTCACCGCGGACGGCACCCTCGCCGACCCGGTGACCGTGAAGATCCCCGCCGAGGGCGGCAAGCACGCCCTGGCCGCCGCGGCCGTGTTCTCGGCCGACGGCTCCACCGTGTACGCGGCCGTCAACGGCCAGAACCGGGTCGTCGCCCTCGACGCCGCGACCGGGGCCGTCCAGCGGAGCTGGCGGGTGGGCAACGCCCCGCGCGGCCTGGCCCGGGTCGGCGGCACGCTCTACGTCGGCAACGAGGGCGGACGGCCCGCGCGGAGCGGTGACTCCACCCTCAACTCCTATGGCACCCAGGTGCCGGCCGACCCGCGCACCGGCGCCACCACCACGGGCACGGTCAGCGTCATCGACCTGGCCGACCCCGCCGCCGCCGTCCGGACCATCGACGTCGGGCTGCACCCGACCGCGGTCTACGCACGGCACGGCGCGGTGTTCGTCACCAACACCGCCGACAACAGCGTGTCGGTCATCGACACCGCCAAGGACGAGGTCGTGCAGACCATCTCCACCCAGCCGTGGCCGGAGGCGACGGTCGGCTACGAACCCGATGCCGTGACGCTCACCGACGACGGCCACCTGCTGGTGACGCTCGGCCGTGCCAACGCCGTCGCCGTCTACCGCTACTCCTCCCCGCAGGAGCCGGTCGGTTACGTCGGCCTCCTCCCGGCGGACTACTTCCCCGCCGAGATCGCCACCGCGGGGCACGAGGTGATCGTCTCCCACACCCGCGGCATCGACGCCCGCCGGCCCGGCGGCACCGGCCACGGCACCCACGACACGACCTCCAGCCTGACCCGGTTCACCCTGCCCCGTGACGGCGTCATCCGCTCCCGGACCGCCGAGGTCTTCCGCCAGAACGGCTGGAAGGCCGGCTCGGTCTCGCTGGCCAAGGGCGGGGGCCACGGGAAGCCGCAGCCGGTCCCGGCACGCATCGGCGACCCGTCGACCATCAAGCACGTCTTCCTCATCGTCAAGGAGAACCGCACCTACGACCAGGTCTTCGGCGACCTGCCCCAGGGTGACGGCGACCCTTCGCTGACCCAGTTCGGTGAGAACGTGACGCCGAACCAGCACGCGCTGGCGCAGCGGTTCGGGCTGTACGACAACACCTACGACATCGGCACCAACTCCGCCGAGGGCCACAACTGGCTGATGCAGGCCGACAATCCGGAGTACACGGAGTCCTCGGCCGGCGCGTACGCGCGCAGTTACGACACCGAGGACGACGCCCTCGGCCACCAGAAGACCGGCTTCCTGTGGACGGGCGCGCAGGCGGCCGGCAAGACCGTGCGGAACTTCGGCGAGTTCCAGCAGTTCCTGACCAAGCCCGCCGGGGCGAGCTGGCAGAACCTGTACTGCGACGCCAAGAACATGGACGCGACCGGGCAGGGCACCGCCTACCCGCTGAACTCCTCGTCACCGATCCCGTCGCTCAACAGCGTGTCGGTGCCCGGCTTCCCGAAGTTCGACACCAGCGTTCCGGACGTCTACCGCCAGCAGATCTGGAAACAGGACTTCGAGAAGAACGGCCCGGCGAACCTGAACATGTTCTGGCTCTCCAGCGACCACACCGGCGGCCCGGCGAGTCCGGCGGCCCAGGTCGCCGACAACGACCTCGCCACCGGCAGGATCGTCGACGAGATCTCCCACAGCCCGTACTGGAAGGACTCGGCGATCTTCGTCGTCGAGGACGACTCCCAGGCGGGCCTGGACCACGTCGACGGCCACCGCGCCCCGGTCCAGATCATCAGCCCCTGGGCCCGGCACGGTGTCGTAGACGACCACTACTACACGCAGATCACGATGATCCGCACCATCGAGCAGATCCTCGGGATCCACCCGATGAACCAGAAGGACAGCGCGGCGACTCCCATGCGGGGCGTGTTCACCCGGCACCCGGACTACACGCCGTTCAGCGCGCTGCCCAACCGGACCCCGCTGACCGACGGCCTGAAGACCCCGCCGCCCTGCGGCCCGGACACCCCCGCGGCGCAGAACCCCAAGGCCGCGGCAGTGCCGTCGGCGAAGGTGCCGGCGGCACGGAAGTCTCTCGCGGCGGAGTGGGACACCTGGAAGGCGAAGCAGCGCCTGACCGGACCCCACGCCGTGCCCGACTTCGCCAACCCCGCGCAGATGGACCACCTCACCTGGTACCAGACGCACAACTGGACACGGCCCTACCCCGGTGAGAAGAAGATCTACGCACCGCGCGACGTGCCCGGTGCCTACCTCCCGTCGCCGGAGTCCGACGGCTGAGGCGACCGGACCCCGGCCGGACGGGGTCGCCACCGCCCCGGCGCCCATGCTGTAATGCCTACAGCTAGCTAGTGCTTATTACCATCCGGGGAGGGGTCGTGCCGTTCAGGAGCACAGCCGAGGCGGTGCGGACGTGGGTCGAGGGCTGGGCCGTGTCGCGGGGCGCGGCCCGGCCGACGCCCCGGCCCTGGGGGTTCACCGTGGACGTGGGCCTGGCCGGCGAAGTGGCCCGGCACGTCGTGACCGCCGCCGACGAGGCGACCGTGCGCAAGCTGGCCGAGAACACCACCGCCCCCCGCATCCCCCTCAAGGCGTTCGTGCCGGCGCGGACCCTGGCGGCGTGGCTCCCGCCGGGCTGGGCCCTACTGGACGGCCACGCCGTGCTCATGGCCGCCGAGCTGGGCGGCGTCGAGGCCCCGCCGCGCCTCCCCGACGGCTACCGGCTGCTCGGCTGGGACCGGGCCGACGTCACGCGCGTGGTGGTGCGCGCCGCCGACGGCTCCTTCGCCGCGCGCGGGCAGCTCGCGGTCACCGGCCGGGCCGCCGTGGTCGACCAGGTGGAGACGCACCCGGCCCATCGGCGCCGGGGCCTGGGGCGCGTGGTGATGGGGACGCTCGCCGAGGCCGGGGCCCGCCAGGGCGCGCGAGCGGCCGTGCTGGGCGCCACCGACGAAGGCCGGGCGCTGTACGAGACCGTGGGCTGGCAGGCGGTGGCGCCGCTGAGCGCCGCCGCCCGGGACACGGGGGACGGCACGGTGTAGGCGTGCCGTCCGGACAGACTGGTGACGCGGCCGGCTGCCGGCCGGCCGCGCCCGGTCGCCGGGCACGCCGCGGTACGCCGCGGGCGGCGGGGGCGGCCGTGCCGCCGGCGGCGGTCAGGCGACGACGCCGAGCCGCGGACCGCCCCGGTCGTGCAGGCGCCGGAAGAAGGCCAGCACGCCCGCGGAGCCGCCGGCCCAGCCGGCACCCGGCCCGGCGAGCCCGGTGTCCGGGAACACGGGCCGGGACCAAGTGCCGCCGCTGCGGCTCAGGATGAGCTGGGCGACGGTCCCGGCCGCGTCCCAGAACTCCTCGGAGCCGGACGCCCGCGCGACGTCCACCATCAGGTCGCCCACTCCGGCCAGTCCGCAGCACTGCGTGACCAGCGGCATCCGCGGCGCCAGTGCGGCGCAGGCACGCGCGGCCCGCTGGGCGAGGCCGAGGTACCCGGGCTCCTCCAGGCGTTCGGCGGCCTCGACCAACACCGTTCCGATGCCGGCCAGGCCCCGGCACCACGAGCCGTAGCGGCGGGTCGCCCCCGGCTCGGCGGCCGCCGCGATGATGCCGGGTGTCACGGCGGCCAGGCGCGCGGCGGCCTTCTCGGAGCGGCTGATCACCTCCGGGTCCCCGGTCTCGCCGCCGTAGGCGAGCAGGAAGCGGACGATGCCCGCCTCGCCGTGCGCGAGGCCCTCGCGGAGCGCGGCGCTGCCGGCCGTGTCCGGACCGGCCGGGGCCGGCCGGGCGGTGCCCGAGGCCAGCATCCGGTCGCAGTCGGCGGCTACGGCGAGGTGCCGGTCCGCGGCGCCCCGGTCACCGGACCGGAGGGCGTGCCGGGCGAGCAGCAGCCGGCCGATACCGATGCCGGCGACGCCCGCGATCAGGTCCGCCTCCGGCGGCCCGCCGTCCGGGGCGCTCTCCGGCAGCACCGGGTACGCCTCCGGCCCCGCCGCGTACCCCGCCTCCGCGAGGAAGAGCGCGACACCGGTGCGCCCCGTGTAGAAGCCGGCCGGGAGGTTCCGGGACTGTTCCGCCGTCCACCGGGCCAACGCGTCGACGGCCGGACGCACATGGGGTTGGTGCGTGTGGTGGAGGAGTTCCAGTCCGAGTCCCGCACTGCCGACGTAGACGTCGACCGAGGTGGGCACGTGCAGTCGTGCGGCCCGTACCGGGTCCACGATCGCCTGCGCCTCACCGACGCAGAACGCGGTCGTGTGCTCGATGATCCCGGCCAGCAGGTCGCCGTCGATCCGGGGGCGCGCGGGCCGGCGCGCGGTGCCGGCCGTGCCGGTGCGCAGCCGGCCGGCGGCGGCGGTCCGTACGGCCGGGTCGAAGCTCAGCAGGCCGGCGACCGCCGCCCGGATCTCCCGGTGGGCGCGGCCGGGCAGCGCCCACGCCAGGCAGGCCAGGGTCCGGTCCCGGTTGACCTCGTGGTCGGTGTCGACGATCACCGGGTCCAGGCCGGTGGCGGCGAAGAAGAGGGTCGCGCCGAGGGCGTAGTGGTCGTCGGCGGGGGTGGCCGGTCCGGTCGCGCGCAGGACCGGCTCGCTGTAGCCGGGGGTCGCCCCTCCCGGTCCGGTGCCGTCCCGCTCGCTGATCCCGAAGTCGATCACGTGGCAGTGGCCGGGGCCGGAGCCGTCGAGCACGACGTTGTCCGGCTTGAGGTCGCGGACGACCACGTTCCGGTCGTGGATGGCGTCCAGGACGCGCAGGAGCCGTACGGCGAGGACGGACAGGCCGCGCGCCGGCCGGGGGTCGTCGTCCCGGAAGGGGCCGTTGCGCAGGACCTCCTTGCGCAGGTCCCGGTCGCCGCAACTGCTCATCACCAGGTACTCGTCCGACTGGTGGGCGAAGTAGTCCAGTACGCGGGGCACGCCCGTGACGCCGTCGAGCGCGGTGAGGACGGCGCGCTCGTTGCGCAGCCGGTGGCGGGCGTCCGTACCGGAGGCGTCCTCGCCCACGAAGGCCCTCGCCTGTTTGACCACCACCGGCCGTCCGAGCGTCTGGTCGACGGCGCGGTAGACGTTGCCCCGCGGTGTGCGCGCGATGCCGGCGCTGACCGTGTAGCGTCCGCCGCCGAGGCCGGGCGCGGACGGCCCGGCCTCGGCTCCGGAGCCGGTCGCGAAGGGGTCCTCGGCCCAGGGCGGACACCGGTAGCGGCCGACGGCCAGCCCGTCGAAGACCCGGCCGTCCGGCCCGGTCATGACGGATTCGAGGCGCCCGCTCCGGCCGGTCCGGTAGTCGCCCGTGAAGGGGCCGTAGCGGTAGTAGACCGGGGCCCTCGGGTCGACCCGCCGGTCGCTGACGACCCGCGGTCCCTCCCGGTCGCGCAGCACGGCGGCGAGTTCCCGGGCGACCTCGGCCACGGTGCCGGGCAGAGGGTAGACGGTGATCGCCTTGCCGACGGCTCCGGCGCCCGCCTCCCCGGAGTTGAGCCGGCGCAGCGTCTCCGGGTCACGGGCGAACTTCGCGTGGCAGACGTGCCGGGACAGCACCGGCAGGACGAGCCGGGTCACGGCGTCGAGGTCGCCGGGACGCGTGGAGACGTGCAGTTTCCAGCCGTGTTCCATCGCCGGCATCCGCGGATCGTTCAGGTACGACCAGGTGTCGTCGGACCAGCCGCTGCGGCCGGCGATGGAAACGGCCACCGCTACGAGTTCAGATCACAGGAGAAGCGGGTGGTGGCGGTCACCCAGGGGTCCGAGAGGCACGCCGTGGGCTCGCGGTCGCCTCGGTCGTCGTCCTCGAACACGATCGTCTCGTCGTCGATCTCCAGCGGACCCGCGTCGCGGAATCCTTCGGTTTCCAGCAGATCCGGCACGGCTGTGGGCATATGACGCCTCCATGGTCGGTCGTGCGCTGAGGAGCGGGCAGGAGCCGGCGCCGGCCGCTGTACCCGCCGGTCCGACGACTCGCTGCACAAACGTAAGGAGGGGCGTACCCGGTGACAAGAGAAGAGCCGGCACCGCTTCCGGCAGAGATGACCGCAGACCGTACCGCCTCCGTCCCCGGCGACAGCGCCACCCTGCCCGTGCGACCGCTTCCCCCGTTCCGGGTGTTGAGAAGATCACCGGTGTGACCACGACGTTCCGCATCGACCGCGTTCTCGGTGACCGTCCCTTCGCCGAGGCGGGTGATCCCGTCCTCGCCGTCGAGGACGAGGCCCGCGGCCTGCTGGCGGTGGCGGGCACGCTCGTCCCGGTGGCGGGCGCGCAGGAGTTCGGCAGCATCGCGCCGGTCGGTGTCTACGGCACCGGTGATCCGGCCTGCCGCGCCGTCCTCCACGCCCGCCACCCCGTGCACGCGATGGCTTTCCACCCCAGGCTCCCGCTCCTCGCGGTCGGCACGGGCCGTCACGACGGTGGCCGCTTCTTCGAAGGGGAACTGCTCCTGCTGGACCTGGAGACGGGCCGCGCCACGTCGCTCGTCGAAGACACCCTCGGCCGCCAGGTCCTGGGCCTGGAATGGCTCAGCGAACAGGAACTGCGCGTGCTGGCCGCACCGCTCGGCGACTGGGAGGACGACGACGCGTGGCGCGAAGGACACGTCGCGGTGGTGCGCCGGCCCGACTGGCGGGCCGTACCGCCCCGGTCGGTCACCGGCCACGACCTGGCCGGACCACGCGTGGCGGCCCCCCGCACCGACCGCCGGGAGGAGGCCCGCCGGACGGTCTCCGCTCTGCGTGCCGACTGGGACCCGCGCCGCAACGTCCGCGCGGTGCAGGAACTGTCCGACGGCAGGATCCTGGCGACGCTCGACGGGATACGGCTGGAGTCCTGGCTGCCCTCGGGGCACCGGCAGTGGGCCGTCGGGGACGACGGCGGTGGCGGCCGGGACCTCGTCATCGCCGAGGACGAGCGGTCGGCCTGGGTCAGTCTGGTGCGGCCGCCGTGGGAGCAGCGCGCTCCGGCCGTGGTGCGGCTCGCCCTCCGCGACGGCGCGCAGCTCGACCACCTCACCCCCGCCGGCCCGGTGTCCCTGGTGCGCTGTGCCGACGGCCTGCCCGCCCTCGCGCCCGCCGGACGGCACGGGGAGCGCGGCAGGCTGCGCATCCGGCACGGCAGCCGCCTCTACTTCCGGCAGCCCGTCGCCACGGAAGGCGATCGGAAGCCCGGGGCGAGTACGGCCTGGCTCGCGGCAGCGGAACTGGGGACCGTACCGGTTGCCGAACGCCCGCGTGAGCCGAAGGAGGCGGAAGCCGCCCTGCTGATTCCCTACTCCTGGAAGCCGGGCGAATCACACTTCGCCGGACCCGGTGTCGAGACCGCCGACGGCGACCTGATCCATGCCGGCACCGTCTACCACGGGCACGGGCTCCAGCCCGGCGGGTCCTTCGTCGTACGGCGCGCGGTGACCGGTGGAGAGCCGGCCTGGGTCTTCCGGACGGACCGGAAGGCCACGGACCTCGACAGCGACACCGAGACCGTCTACGTCACGTACGACGACGGCGAGATCGTCGGGCTCGCCCTGGGCGACGGCACCGTCCGCTGGCGCCGGCACCTGGCCGTCGCCGGCGTACCCGTCGTGGGAACCGCGCTGACCGTCGCCGGACCCGGCCGGCTGCTCGTCGGCACCACCGACGGACGGCTCCTGGTCTGCTCGACCGCATAGCCAACCACCGGTGCCGGCCGGGCACGCCGACCGCCGCGCGCCGCGTTCCGGCACGGTCACGGGGACGGACCGCCACACGCCCGCGCCCCCGCCCCGGCGGTGCCGGGACGGTGGCGCGGGGAACGGCGGCCGGGCCTCAGTGCGCGGCGGCCGCACCCGCCGGCGCGCCGCCCCGGCCGTGGCCGGAAGGCCGGGCGACGACCAGGATGCCGGAGGCCACCGCGGCAAGCAGCATCGCGGCCACGCCCCACCAGATCGCCTGGGTGTAGCCGTGCACGATGCCCTCGCGCAGCACCTGGGCCTTCTGCGCCGGGTTGGTCAGGTGCCCGCCGACGTAGGTGCTCGTCGCCGAGGTGGCGATGGTGTTCAGCAGCGCCGTACCGAGCGAACCGCCCACCTGCTGCGAGGTGTTGACCATCGCGGAGGTCACACCGGCGTCCTGCGGCCGTACCCCGTGAGTCGCGGTGGAGAAGACCGGCATGAACGTCAGGCCCATGCCGAGACCGAGCAGCAGCTCGGCGGGCAGCACATGGGTGGTGTAGGCGGAGTCCACGCCGAGCTGGGTGAGCACCAGCAGGCCCGACGCGGCGAGCAGCATGCCCGGCACCATCAGCAGGCGCGGGGGCGTACGGGGCAGCAGCCGGGCGGAGATCTGCGTGGAGCCCAGGATGATCATCGCGGACATCGGCAGGAACGCCAGACCGCTCCTGACCGGGCTGTATCCGAGAATGCCCTGGAAGTAGTAGGTCATGAACAGGAACAGACCGAACATGCCGATCGTGGCGAGCCCCATGGTCAGGAAGCAGCCCGCGCGGTTGCGGTCGGCGAGGATGCGCAGCGGCAGCAGCGGGTGCTTGGCCTTGCTCTGCCAGAAGACGAACGCCGCCAGCAGGACCGCGCCGCCGATCAGCAGACCGACCACCAGACCGTCGCTCCACCCGCGCGGCTCGGCCTCCGAGAAGCCGTAGACGACGGCGACCAGTCCGCCGCAGCCCAGGACCACGCCGGGGATGTCCAGCCTGGCCTCGCGGTGGCCCGGCCGGTCGTGCAGCAGCACCAGGGCGCCGATCACCGCGACGGCCGCGATCGGGATGTTCACGTACAGGCACCAGCGCCAGTTCGCGTACGACGTGAGGACGCCGCCCAGCAGCAGGCCGATCGCGGCACCCGCGCCGGCGATGGCGCCGTAGATGCCGAACGCCTTCCCGCGCTCGCGGGGGTCGGTGAACGTGGTGGTCATCAGGGAGAGCGCGGACGGCGCGAGGACGGCGCCGAACACGCCCTGGAGGGCGCGCGCCCCGAAGAGCATGCCGGGGCTCCCGGCCGCGCCGCCGATCGCGGAGGCGACCGCGAAGCCGACCAGACCGATGACGAAGGTGCGCTTGCGGCCGACCAGGTCGGCGACGCGGCCGCCGAGCAGCAGCAGGCCGCCGAAGGCCAGGGTGTAGGCCGTGATGACCCACTGGCGGTTGCCGTCGGACATGCCGAGGGCCTTCTGGGCGGACGGCAGCGCGATGTTCACGATGGTCGCGTCGAGGACCACCATCAACTGCGCCAGCGCGATGACGACCAGGCCCCACCAGCGGCGGGGGTCGGGAGCGTCGGCGCCGCCGTGCGCGGCGGGGGCCGAAGCCGTGCGTATGGTCTCGGCCGGGGGCGAGTCACTCATGACGTGAACGTCACTTCCTTGCTCGTGCTGGTGGCGTGCGTGGTTCCGCGGGCTCGCCGTACCGGGTGTCCCGTCAGCGGTAGCCCGAACGGAGCAATGGTCGGTCATTGACGCGGATCGTCCGTAGGGCTGACGATCAGGGAAGTGTACGCTGTCCGCATGAACGACGAGGCCCTCCCGGACGCGCTCTCCCGCCGGCTGGGATTCCTCCTGAAGCACGCCTATGTGGCGCTGGCCGCGGAACTGGACGCGGCGCTCGCGCCTTTCCGTCTCATCCCGCGGGAACTGGGCGTCCTGGCGGTGATCGCCGCCTCGCCGGAGCAGCCGTCCCAACTGGAGATCGCCGCCCTGATCGGGGTCGACCGCACCACGATGGTCGCCGTCGTCGACTCGCTGGAGGCCAAGGGCTACGTGGAGCGCCACCGCAGCGACCGCGACCGGCGCCGGAACGTGGTGACGCTCACACCGGCCGGCCGGACCTGCCTGGAGGAGGCGGAAGAGGCCCGGGAACGCGTGGAACGCGACTTCCTCGCCCCGCTGGACGAGCCCTCCGCCGCCGCCCTGACCGAGGCCCTGCTCACCCTGCACGTCGCGCGCGGCCGGTCTGCCCGGGCCGCGGCCCCGGCGGACTCCGCCTGCACGGCATCCTCGGACCCGGGAGCGTAGCCGCCGCCCGGCACCACGGCCCGACGAGCAGCCGGCCGCCGCTCGGCACCACGGCGCTGACGGGCAGTCGGCCGCGTCCCGGAGCACGGAGAGGGCGGGTAGCCGGCCGCCCGTGCGGGCCGCGGACGGGAGACGAGGACTCCGCCCGCGGCGCGCGTGGAGGCGCGGCCCTCGTGCCGTAGGCCGCCCGCTGCCTGCCGTGCTACCCGGCGGTCAGGACGGTCTCGTGCACGGTCCGCAGCGTCTCGTCGGTCCTGCTGCGCTCCAGCCGCAGGCGGGCCGAACGGCCGTGCAGGGTGAGGGTCATGAGCTGGTTGCCGAACCACGGCCCGCCCTCTTTGCGCCACCTCACCGGCGGCCGGGGGCAGCGGCCGTGGCGGGCCAGGAGCCGCCCCAGGAGGCGGGCCGGCGCGCTCCAGCCGAAGCGGAAGCCGATCCGCATCGTCAGGGGCACGGAGTTGTGCACGGGGGAGCAGGTGAGCTGGACGACCGGGATGTCCGGGCCGCCGGACGACCAGGAGGCCCGCGCGATGTAGCCGTGGTGCACGTCTCCGGACAGCACGCACACGCTCGCCGGGGCGCCCGGCGCGGCCGCGGCTTCGCCGATGAGGCGGGCGAGGCCGGCGAAGGAGCGGGGGAAGGCCGCCCAGTGCTCCAGGTCGGCGCCGCGGCGCAGCCACTCCCCGAAACGGGCCCAGCGCTCGCCGCGTTCCCCGGCGCACAGGGCCGCGTCCCAGCTCTCGGCGTCGTGCACCAGGTGCGGCAGCAGCCAGGGCAGGGAGGTGCCGATCAGCAGGTGGTCGTACGCCCCCTCGTCGGCGAGGACCTGCTCGCGCAGCCAGCCGGCCTCTCCCGGGTCGAGCATGGCGCGGTGGTCCTCGTCCAGGACGCGCGCGGCCCGGGAGTCGACCATCACCACCCGGACCCGGCCGAAGTCACGCCGGTAGCTGAAGCGGACCGAGGCGGGCTCGGCGTCGGCCTGTTCGGCCAGGGCCCGCAGGGCGTCCGTACCGTCCGGCGTGGCGCGCACGGCGGCCCAGGCCGGGTCGGCGGCGAGTTCGGCGGGGGAGAGGTTGCCCAGGTGCTGGTGGACCCAGTAGGACATCAGGCCGCTGATCAGCCGCTTCTGCCACCAGTCGGTGGAGCGCATGTCGGCGAGCCAGGCGGCGGAGGTGTTCCAGTCGTCCACGATGTCGTGGTCGTCGAAGATCATGAAGCTGGGCACGGTCGACAGCAGCCAGCGGATCTCCGGGTCGAGCCAGGACTCGTGGTAGAGGTGGCAGTACTCCTCGTAGTCGGTGACCTGACTGCCGGGCGGCTTGTCGAGGTCACGGCGGCGGGCCAGCCGGCGCCGGGTGTCCTCGGAGACCTCGTCGGCGTAGACCTGGTCTCCCAGGAGCAGCAGCACGTCGGGGCGGTGCCCGTCGGGGTCGGCCGCCAGCCGCTTGGCGAGGGTGTCGAGGGCGTCGGGGCCGACCGGGTCCTTGCCGTCGGCCGGGGGAGCGGCCCAGCGGCACGATCCGAAGGTGACCCGGACGGCGTCCCCGGCGCCGGGGGACCGTATGACGGAGGGCGGGAAACGGGAGTCGGGCAGCGGCCACACGGGCGCGTCGTCCAGGAACACCTCGTACGACGGCGAGGTGCCCGGTCGCAGCCCGGTGACCGTGACGAGCGCGTAGTGGTGCCCGGCCACCCGGAAGGTGGGGGCCGCGCCGCCCGCGCCGTCCGAGCAGCGCACCCGCGCCGTGCAGGGCGCGTCCGTCTCGACCCACACGGTCGCGCACGAACCGTCGGTGTACCTCAGCAGTGGTCCCAGGCGCAGTTCGGCCACGTGACCGCCTTCCTGTCTCGCACGGTACGGAAAGAAACGACCGTAGCGACGGTACAGGCGTTCGGGTGACCCCCGTGTGGGCACGTGGGAGGGGACCGGGGGGCGGCCCCGGCGAACGGCGAGGCGGAAAGGCGGTGTCGTGGCCGAGCACGAGCAGGCGACCACCACACGGGAGACCCGGGACACGGTGCGGGAGGACGATCTGCTGCGGGGGCTGGAGGTGGACGACCGGCAGCCGGAGCGGCCGGTGCTCCTGGACTCCGGCGGCCGGCCGATCGAGACCTGGCGGGAGAACCACCCCTACGACCGCAGGATCGGGCGGCGCGAGTACGACCGGACGAAGCGGATCCTGCAGATAGAACTGCTGAAGTTCCAGCGCTGGGTGAAGGAGACCGGGCAGCGGGTCGTCGTGGTCTGCGAGGGGCGGGACGCGGCCGGCAAGGGCGGCACCATCAAGCGTTTCACCGAGCGGCTCAACCCCCGCGGGGCCCGCGTGGTGGCGCTGGCGAAGCCGACCGAGCGCGAGGCGGGCCAGTGGTACTTCCAGCGGTATGTGACCCACCTGCCGGCGCGCGGCGAGATCGTCTTCTTCGACCGTTCCTGGTACAACCGCGCGGGCGTCGAACGGGTCATGGGGTTCTGCACGGAGGACGAGTACCGGCAGTTCCTCCGGCAGGCGCCGAGCTTCGAGCACCTGCTCACCGACGACGGCATCCTGCTGGTGAAGTTCTGGTTCTCTGTGTCCCGGGCCGAGCAGCGCACCCGGTTCGCGATCCGCCAGGTCGATCCGGTGCGCCGGTGGAAGCTCTCGCCCACCGATCTGGCCTCGCTCGACCGCTGGGACGACTACACCAGGGCCAAGGTCGACATGTTCCGGGCCACCGACACCCCGCACGCCCCCTGGACGGTCGTGAAGAACAACGACAAGCGGCGGGGCCGGCTGGAGGCGATGCGCAGTCTCCTCGGCCGCTTCGACTATCCGGCCAAGGACCACGAGGCGGTCGGCACCCCCGACCCGCTGATCGTCGGTGCGGCCGAGACCCTGCTCGAACCGGGCGAGGAGCCCACGACCCTGTCACCGACACCGCTGGCCGGACCGGGCGGCGAGCCCGGCAACCACCCCGACCCGGACTGACGGACCGGCCACCGCGGGCGGCGGGAACCCGGACGCCGTTTCAGCCGGTCGCGGTCGGACCCCTGGCCGGCGTGGTGCCGGACGGACACCGGAGCACCGCCGCTGCGGTGCCGCGGCGCCCGGAAGATGGCCGGTCTCGCACGGGACGCCGGCGGCGCCCGGCTCTATCCTCACAAGTCGGGGGGATGGCCCATGGCGGGATCGACGGGACGGCATGCCGGGCGCGGGGCGGCGGTGTGCGCGGCCCTGCTGGTACTCGTGGCCTGCGGTCACACGGACAGCAGTACCTCGCACCCCGTCCCAGGGCCCGCCGGCACCCCGCGCTCCGCGCCGCCGTCGAGCGACGGCCCGGACGCGGGCGCCCACAGCCGGACGGGTGAGCCTTCCGGCAGGAGCGACCACCGTGGTACGGGGCAGTCCGGCTCTCCCGGCGGAGGGGCCGGCCACGGCTCCGGCGGACGGACGGGTGACCGGCCCGGTGACTCCTCGGCGGGCGGCGCGACGGCCGCCCCGTCGTACGGCGGCGACCCCGTGCCTCCCGTCCCGCCGCCCCCGAGCGCCGGCGGGCAGGAGGCCGACTCCGGCGGAGGCGCCCTGGATCCCACCGGTGGCGGCGACGGCGGCGGCGGTGACACCGGAGGCGGGTCCGCCGACGGCGGAACCGGCACGCCGTCACCCGGCTGCCCTTCCGCGACCGGCGCGTCCCCCGGGCCGTCCGGGCCGGGCAGCCCCGCCCCCGCGCCTTCCGGCAGCTCACCGGGCTCACCGGCACCGGGCCTGTCGAATCCGCCCTGCCCCGGCTCCGGCGAGACCCCGGGCACGGACGGAAGGGACGGCACGCAGGGCCGATGACCCGTCGTCCGACGAGGCGTCACCTGCGCGCCGGTGCCCGCCGTCCCTCTCCCGTCCGCCTCCGGCCGACCCGGCGCGCCCGTGCCGCCGCGGCCCGCCGGACCGGCCTCCGCCCCGCCGGGTCCCGCCCCGCTGCGGAGGCCTCCGCACCGGCCGAGCGCTCCGCGACCGCGCTCCTCGCCACGGTGGCCGCGCAGGCGTCCCTCATCACCGCCGTCATGTTCTACCTCGGCGCGGTCTACCTGACCGCCTTCTACCACTACTTCCGGCTCGACCTCTTCGCCCTCGGCATCGGCTTTCCCGAACTGGCCGTCCAGGCACTGAACTTGGTGCGCAGACCCCTCCTCATGGCCGTCACCGTCACGGCCTACGCGGTCCTCCGCCCCGGCCTCGTGACCGGTCTGCCCTGGCCCGCGCCCGTCGCCCGGCTCCTGCGCCGCACCGGAGCCCGGGCCCGCCACGCCGACCTGCTGCTGATGCCCGCCGGCCTGGCCACCCTCGCCCTGTGGCGGTGGACCCACCCCTACGGCTGGGCGGCGGCGCTCGCCCTGGCGCTGGGCCTCGCCCTCGCGCACCGGCGCACCACCGGCGGTCCGGACGGCCGTGCCCCCCGTGCCCCGGGCAGGACGGCGGCCACGTCGGTGACCGGTCTGCTGGTCATGTGGGCGGTGACGCTGGCCGCCAACGACCTGGGGGTGGCCGAAGCGGACCTGACGGGCCGCGACGTCGTGCGCCGGACCGCCGTCGTCCTGCTCACCACCGAACGCCTGAGCCTCGCGGGCCCGGGCATACACGTCGAAGACCTCGGCAAGGGCACTCACTTCCGCTACCGCTACACCGGTCTGCGGCGGCTCATCGAACGGGACGGCCGGTACTACCTGCTGCCGCTGGGCTGGACACCGGCCACCGGTACGACGTACGTGATCGACATCGGCGACGACATCCGGGTGGAGCTGATGCCGGGCGCCCGGTGAGGCCGAGGGCGGCTTCCCTGGGGCAGCTCCGACCAGCGAGCGCCGCGGACGACCCCGGGCCGGGGCGCTTTCCGTGGGGCCGCTCAGTCTCGCGCGCGGCGGACGACTGCCGGGCCGGGGCGCTCCCCTGGGGCAGCTCCGCCTTGCACGCGCGCCGCGGACGACCGCCCGGCCGGCACCGTCCGCTGTATCTCCCGGCCCGGCCGTGGGCCAGACCACCGGCCGCCACCGGGCGGCCGCCCGGGTGCGGTGCCGCGCCTCGGACGGCCGCCCGGGGCGCGGTGCCGCGCCTACCGGAAGCCGAGGTGCGGGTCGGTACCGGCCAGTTCCCGGCTGGCGTCCCACAGACGAGCGGCGACGGCCGGGTCGGCCATGTGCGCGGGGACGGGCTCACACCGCGGCCTGCCCCGCAGACCGAAGGCCCGCGGCCCCCATAGCTGGCCGCCGCGCACCCCGGGGTCGAGGACGGCGCGGACGATCGGCCATGCCCCGGCGTCCTTGCCCTGCACCACCAGCGCGGCGGGCAGGGCGCGCAGCCGTTCGCCGGGGGCGGTCACGGCTACCGGCGGGCGGGACGGGGTGAGGGAGTCCAGCGCGCCGCCGGGGTGGGCCACCACACTGAGCACCGTGCTGCCCGCGGCACGCAGGCGGCGGTCGAGTTCGAAGCCGAAGCTCATCTGCGCCAGCTTCGACCGGCCGTAGGCGCGCTTGGGCCGGTAGTCCCGGGCCGACTGCAGATCGCCGAAGTCGAGTCGCTCGGACCGGGCCGCGAAACTCCCCACCGTCACGACGCGGCCCGCCGGTGCCGCGGACAGCAGCGGGGCCAGCCACCGGGTCAGCGCGAAGTGGCCGAGGTGGTTGGTGCCGAACATCAGCTCGTGGCCGTCCCCGGTCTCCCGGCGCGGCGGGTCGTCGAGCGCGACCCCCGCGTTGTGGACCACCGCGTCGAGACGACCGAGGTCCAGGCTGTCCACGGCGGTCTTCAGGGACGACAGGTCGGCGAGGTCCAGGCGAAGGTGCCGCACCCGTGCGCCGGGGACCCGCGCGCGGATCGAGGCCAGGGCGGCGTCGGCCCTCGCACGGTCCCGGCTGCCGAGTACGACGACGGCGCCGGTGGCGGCGAGCTGCTCCGCGGCGAAGTAGCCGATCCCGGCGTTGCCCCCGGTGACCAGGAAGGTGCTGCCCTCGGCAGACGGCAGCCGGTGCACGTCCCACGGCCGGTTCGGGGATGCGGAAGACACGATGACGGGCTCCTTGCTCTGGGCAGCGTGCTCGTGACGAGCACCAACCCGTCCAAGGTCGCAACCCGCGCCGACAGACGGCCGACAGATCACGCCCACCGCCGACGGATGTCCGACACCCCGCAGGGGAACCGCCGCCGGGCCGGACGGGGCGAGATGCCCAGGACCGACGCCCGGCCCGGCCGGGCACCAGCGACGCGGGAGACCGCCGGGCAGTCACGGCCACCACGAGCGGGACACCGGTGGATCCACCGATGGCCGCCCGCCACGGTTCACCGAGACTGCGGTCGACCCATTGGGACGCGCATTCACGGAGGCAACCCGTGCGCATGCTTGCCCGACCATTACGGCGGTTCCTCACCGCCACCGCGCTGGGAGTGCTGTTCTGCGGCCTCCTCGGCACCCCGCAGGCCACCCCGGCCGCGGCCTCGCCCGGCGTGGCCGCGAGCCCCGCGGTCACCGTCCCGCCCGCCGGCAGTCACGGCTTCCCCTTCCTCGCCGCGGCGGAGGACCTCGGTTCCTTCGGCTACACCGAGAGCGAGTACTTCTTCTCGGGCACCGCCACGTCGTACGCCAAGTCCGGCCTGTGGACCCCGGACGGCCGGTGGAACGTCCGCGCGTCCGGCACCGCCGCCTACAAGAGCCGCCTGCTGGTGCGCCGCCCCGCCGACCCGGCGAAGTTCAACGGCACGGTGGTCGTGGAGTGGCTCAACGTCAGCGGCCAGCTCGACCTCTCCCCGGACTACTGGTTCGAGCGGGACGAACTGCTGCGCCAGGGCTATGCCTGGGTCGGCGTCTCGGCACAGGCCGTCGGCGTCCACGGCGGGCTGGGCGAGATCAAGGGCCTGAAAGGCTGGGACCCGGCACGGTACGGCAGCCTGGTCCACCCCGGTGACGCCTTCGCCTACGACATCTTCTCCCAGGCCGGCCAGGCGCTGCGCACCCCGGACGGGCCCGACCCGCTCGGCGGGCTCCCGGTCCGGACGCTGCTGGCCGACGGCGAGTCGCAGTCGGCGGGCTTCATGACGACGTACGTCAACGCCGTCCAGCCGGTGTCCCGGGTCTACGACGGCTTCATGGTGCACAGCAACAGCGCGGTCGCGGCGCCGATCAGCGGCGTGCTCGGCGACACCCTGCTGATGCCGAACCCGTCCCGGATCCGGACCGATCTGCCGGTGCCGACGTTCGTCGTGCTCACCGAGACCGACGTGCCGGGTGCCGCGACCGCGCGGCAGCCGGACACCGACAGCGTCGTGCACTGGGAGCTGGCCGGCACCGCGCACGGCGACCAGTGGGCCTTCGACCTCGGCGAGTCGACCGTGCGGAAGTCGGCGGGCCAGGCCGCGCCGTCACCGGACTGCGCCGCCGGTTCGGCGCCCTTCAACGACGGGCCCGGCCACTGGGCGATGAACGCGGCGCTGCGCCACCTGGCCGGCTGGGCGCGGGGCGGTGCCCGGCCGCCGAGCGGCCAGCCACTGAGCACCGTGCTGCGCGACCCGGCCACCGGGCTGGCCACCGGCGGGGTCCGCCTGCCGGACGTCACGGTGCCCACCCGGACGCTCACCGGTCTGCGCGACACCACCGGCAGCGGTGTCTTCTGCGGCCTGTACGGCGCCCGTGACCCGTGGAACGGCGACGCCGACGCCTGGGACCGGCACCACGACGGCGACCCGTCCGACCCGTCCTTCCCGGCCACCGCCGAACCGGTGCTCAGCCGGCTCTACCCCACCCACGCCGACTACGTGGGCAAGGTGCGCACGGCCGCGCAGGCGTCCGTCGACGCCGGATACCTGCTGCCGGAGGACGCGACGGCGATCGTCGCGGCCGCGCGGGACTCCGGCATCGGCGGCTGACCCACCGGCCGTCCGTCCGGCCACGGCCCCACGCCCGGGACCACCGCGGCGCGGGGCCGTGACCGGCGGATCGGACACCGCCGGTCCGGCCGGCACCGCCTCGTGCGCGCGGGCCGTTGAAGCCGACCGGGCCCGGAGGGCCCTGGCACCTGGCAGCGCCTCGCGCCCGCGGGCCGTCGACGGCGCCACCGAGGTCGTCAACTCCGGCCGTGGCAGCGCCTCGTACGCGACGGGCCGGTTCCGGCTTCACCGGCCGTGGCGTCGACGGGTATCAGTGAACGCCTACGACCACAGGTGGGTGGCGGAGCGGGCCCGCTCCCACATGCCGGGAACCTGCTCGACCGGGCGCTGCTGTTCGCCGTGCAGGGCGTTGAGGACCACCAGGCAGCCGGTCAGTGCCGGGACCGCCCACTGCACGCAGGCCAACTGCCGCCGTGCCTTGTCCAGGTCGACGGGATGCTGCCGCGCCTCCTCCGCGTCGGCGGGGTCGGGGGAGGAGGCCAGTTCCACCTTCTTGCCCAGGACGCGGGCGTAGGCGGTGGCGGCCAGGGCCGCGCCGGTGACGGCGGCCTTGGCCGCGGTGGACGCGGCCACGCCCTGCTGGGTGGCGACACGGTGCGCGTTCACGGCGAGCAGCCCGCCGCCGCCGAACAGGTGCGCGCCGATCGCGACCGCGTTGACCGGCGTCCATTTCGCCCAGCCGGACGCGGAGATCCGGTCCCTGGCCGTTTCCGGTCCGCCTTCGTCCCGGGCGGCGCCGTTGAGGCCGACGGCGCCCATCAGGGAACCGCCGAACCAGGCGGCCAGGCCCACGTCGTGCAGGCTGCGGATGAGAGTGTTGCGTTCGGGCATGGCGGAACTCCATCAGGACGGGGAACGGGGCCGGTCGGCAAGGATGCCGAGTACACCCCAGCCTCACCGAGCCCCGCCGGCTCTGCCAGCACGGCTGAGCCGAACGAGCGTCCCGCGCCGCCGGCCGGCCGGACGGGCATCCCGTGCCCCCGGCCGGCCGGGGGCAGCCCCGGCACGCGCGGCCGGGACCCCTTCGCTCGCGGTGCTCGTGGGAACCGAGCCGTGGCTCAGAAGAGGGTCTCGCTGATCTGCTGTCCCTGAACGGTCCAGTGCTGGCCGGCGACGGAGGAGTTGCAGCCCTTGACGGACACGATGTAGGTGCTGGGGTAGTTGGACTCCAGGCACATGTTGGGGTACCGGGTCTGGTAGAGCGCTTCGCCGCTGAGGGCCCAGTGCTGGCCGGCGACGGAGGAGTTGCAGCCCTTGACGGACACGATGTAGGTGCTGGGGTAGTTCGATTCCAGGCACATGTTGGGGTACTGCGTCTGGTAGAGCGCTTCGCCGTTGAAGGCCCAGTGCTGGCCGGCGACGCCGGAGTTGCAGCCCTTCACGGACACGATGTAGGTGCTCGGGTAGTTGGACTCCAGACACATCTTGCCGACGGCCGGGAGCGTGCCGGGAGGCGCGGGGGCCGCCACGGCGACCGCCGGCAGGGCGGAGGACGTCAGCGCGAGAAGGCCGGGTATCAACAGCTTGCGCAGCACATGGGCCATGAGGTGGAACCCTTCACGTCGGCGGATCCGCAGCGGCCGGGACGCGGTGCTGTTCCGGGTCGGGGGATCCGGGTGAGCGCGCGTCCTGAGAGGTTCCCCTCATCCCAGGCGTCGTATGCGTCGCCCGCGTCACCTGATTCCCCGGGACGCGGGCGCGGCTCCCGGGGCGGGGCCCCGGCGGTCGTCAGCGGTCCGGAAGCCGACGGGCCGGACCGGAAGCGGGCCGCGCTCAGTGATCCCACGCCGCTAGGGCGTCGTCGACAGTGGGATGGAAGGTGAACACCTGGTCGAGGCCCACGGTGCGGAAGACACGGGCGAGGTCGTCGCTGAGCCCGGTCAGACTGAAGGGACAGCCGGCGGCCTGGCAGCGGTGGTACGCGGTCACGAGCACGGTGATGCCCGTGGAGTCGCAGTAGGCGACCCCGGAAAGATCGATCACCAGAGGCGTGCCCGGGGCGAGGGGAGCGCTCTCCAGCGCCCGGGTGAGCCGGGGCGCGGTGTGGTGGTCGAGTTCGCCGGCCACCCGGAGCAGGACGGGGCCGGCCTCGTGGAGCTGCTGTACGACGGTCAGGGTGGGCTCGGTCACCGGTTCTCCTGAAGGGGTGGTGCAGGTGGTACGGGTACGGACAGGGCGAGCAGGGCCGTGTCGTCGCCGACTCCCGGGCCCAGACTGCCGAGGAGACCGTCCACAGTGTGCAGCACGTGGTCGGCCGACGGCGCGCCGGCGGTCGCGAGATGCCGGGCGAGCCGCTCCTGCCCGAGCATGTCACCCTCGGGTGTGCGCGCCTCGACGAGGCCGTCGGTGTACAGCAGCAGGGACTCGCCCGGATCGAGACGGGTGGTGGTCTGGACGAAACGCGGCTCGTGCAACAGGCCGATGAGCTGTCCGCCGGTCGTGGCGACCGGCTCCACGGTCCCGTCCGCACGGAGGGCGAGGGCCGGGGGATGGCCGCCGCCGGCCAGCGTGACGGCGAAGGAACCGCCGGCGACCGGTTCCAGGATCCCGAAGAGAGCGGTGCAGTGTCGCGGAGTGCCGCCCTGCTGCTCTCCTTTGAGCACCGTGTCCAGGTTGCTCAGCACCGCGCACGGGCTGGGGTCGTAGATGGCGGCGGCGCGCAGGGTGTAGCGGGTGAGCGAGGTGAGGGCCGCGGCGGCGGCGCCCTTGCCGCACACATCGCCGATGAACAGCCCCCAGCGGCCGTCGTTCAGCGGGAACAGGTCGTAGAAATCGCCGCCGACCTCGTCCGGGGAGGCGGTGTGGTAGGCGGCGGCCGCGCGCAGGCCCGGCACCGTGGGCAGGGCCGGGGGCAGGAGGGTTCGCTGCAGGGTGCGCGCCAGCCGCTCGGCGTCCGCACGCCGCGCGCGTTCGGCGGCGACCGTGCGCAGGGCGGACAGCCGTAGGTCGAGCTCTTCCCTGACCAGCACCGCCAGGTCCCGCAGGGCGTCGAGCTGGCCGCCGGCGGGCTGACGAGGGCGGGTGTCCAGCACGCTGACCGTGCCCAGGTGCTTCCCGTCGGCGGTGGTGATCGGCGCGGCGACGTAGAACCGGACGGCGAGGCCGCCGCGGACCAGGGGGTGATCCGCCGTACGCGGATCGGTGGCGGCGTCGGTGACCACGTACGGTTCGCCCTGCGGGACGGCGGCGGAGGCCGGCAGCCCCGGCAGACCGATCACCTCGGTGTCCTCGGCCAGGCCGTGGGACGCGATGAGTCTGGGCCGGTCGCCGTCGATGATGACGACGCCGGTCATCGGGGCGTCGAAGATCCGGGCCGCGAGGGAGGCGATCCGGCCGAGAGCGCGGCCGGACGGGATGTCAGGGGCGAGGTGCCTGCCGGCCGTGGTGTGTCCGTCCTCGTCCGGTGCCGGGGCGAGGACGCGTGCCGGCGCACTCGAAGTCATGGCCTGCGGCCTCCCGCGTGAGTGGTCGTCGTCACCATGCCGAGTGCCGGGCACCCCGAATGGTGGGCCTATCCTACGAAGTGATCCGCTTCGCGGGGACAGGACGGTCACCCTACCAAGCGGAAGATCGTTTCCGTGGGTGTCTCCCGTGCCGACGACCTGCGCGGGAACCCTGCCTGGTGCTGGAGGCGGGGGACGGGGTCGGTCGATGGTGTGGCCGGCACGGCGGCTAGGCTGAATGACGTCTATGAAAGGGTGTGCTGTGGCGGATTCCGTAGCTGCCGGACAGCGGCCGTCGCCCGTGGCGGCCGACGTGTTCGCCGCCGACGCGGAGGTCGGCAAGGATCTTGCCGCGGTGGACTGGGCCGTGACCCCGCTCGGGCCGCCCGAAACCTGGCCGCAGAGCCTGCAGACGGCGGTCAGCATCCTGCTGTCGTCGCGGTTCCCCATGTGGATGGCCTGGGGCCCCGATCTTACGTTCTTCTGCAACGCCGCCTACCGCCGGGACACCCTGGGCCAGAAGTACCCCTGGGCGCTGGGCCGCCCGGCGAACGAGGTGTGGGCGGAGATCTGGGACGACATCGGCCCGCGTATCGACGCCGTGCTGACCACGGGCGAGGCCACCTGGGACGAGGCGCTGCTGCTGTTCGTGGAGCGCTCGGGTTACCCCGAGGAGTCGTACCACACGTTCTCGTACAGCCCGCTGCGGGACGATTCCGGCACGGTGGTCGGGATGCTCTGCGTGGTGAGCGAGGAGACCGAGCGGATCATCGGCGAACGGCGGATGGCGACGCTGCGGGACCTGGGTTCCGATCCGAGCGTCGTGCGGACCGAAGAGGAGATGCTGGCCTTCACCGGGCAGCAGCTCCGCCACAACCCGCGTGACCTGCCGTTCACGCTGACGTACCTCTTCCAGCCCGACGGCACCGCGCGACTGGCGGAAGCCACCGGGCTGACCGCGGGGCACCCCGCGGCCCCGGCCCTCCTGCCGGCCGGCACCGAGGACGCCCTGTGGCCGGCCGCAGCCCTGGTCGGCGGGGAGTCCGTCGTGATCGACCTCGACGGGGCCCCCTTCACCGGGCTGCCCGCCGGGCCGTGGCCCGAGCCGCCCGCCCGGGCGCTGGCCGTGCCCCTGCTGCAACAGGGCAGCGCCCCCTACGGGTTCCTGGTGGCCGGACTCAACCGCTACCGCCCGCTGGACGCGGGCTACCGCGGCTTCGTCGAACTGGTCGCCGGACACATCGCGGCCGGTGTCTCCAGCGCGCGCAGCTACCAGGCCCAGCAGCGGCGGGCCGAGGAGCTGGCGGAGCTGGACCGGGCGAAGACCACCTTCTTCTCCAACATCAGCCACGAGTTCCGCACCCCGCTCACGCTGATCATGGGGCCGGTGGAGGAGCTGAGGGCGCAGTTCGACGGGGGCGATCCCCGGGTGCGCGACGAACTGGAGGCCATCCACCGCAACAGCCTGCGGCTGGGCAAACTCGTCAACAGCCTGCTGGACTTCTCCCGCATCGAGGCGGGACGGATGCGGGCCAGGTACGAGCCCGTCGACCTCGCGGCGGTCACCGCCGAACTGGCCAGCGTCTTCCGCTCGGCGGTGGACAAGGCCGGCCTCGCCTTCGAGGTCGACTGCCCCGCGCTGGACGAGCCGGTGCACATCGACCGGGGCATGTGGGAGAAGGTGGTCCTCAACCTGCTCAGCAACGCGCTGAAGTTCACCTTCGAGGGCTCCATCCGCGTGTCGGTCCGGGCCGAGGACGGCCGGGCCGTGGTCACGGTCGCCGACACCGGCATCGGCGTGCCGGCCGAGGAGATGCCCAGGCTCTTCGAGCGTTTCCACCGCATCGAGACCGCCCGCTCGCGCTCCAACGAGGGCAGCGGCATCGGCCTCGCGCTGGTCAGGGAACTCGTCGGTCTCCACGGCGGCACGATCACCGCGGACAGCGCGCTGGGCCAGGGCACCCGGTTCACCATCCGCCTGCCCTTCGGCACGGAGCACCTGCCGGACGACGCCCTGGCACCGGCCGCCTCCACCGCCGCCCCCTCGGCCACTGCCGAGCCGTACGTCGCGGAGGCACTGCGCTGGCTCCCCGGGGACGAGCCGACCGCGGAGACGTCCGTGGCGCCGGTGACCAGCGACGCCGCCTACACCTCGGGTCCCGCGGTGCCGGCGCGGGTGCTGATCGCGGACGACAACGCCGACATGCGGGAGTACCTCACCCGCATCCTGCGCGGCGCCGGCTACCACGTGGAGGCGGTCACCGACGGGCACGAAGCCCTGTGGGCCGTCCGCGCGGACGCTCCCGACCTGATCGTCAGCGACGTCATGATGCCCCGGCTGGACGGACTGTCCCTGGTCAGGGAGTTGCGCGCCGACCCGCGCACCGCCGCGGTGCCCGTGCTGCTGCTGTCGGCGCGGGCCGGGCAGGAAGCCTCCATCGAGGGCCTCCAGGCCGGTGCGGACGACTACCTCGTCAAGCCCTTCGCGGCAGCCGAACTGCTGGCCCGGGTCCGGGCCAACGTGGAACTGTCCCGCCTGCGCACCCATCACGCCCGCTGGCGCACCGCGCTGGTCGACTCGCTCCAGGAGGCGTTCTTCGTCTGCGACGAGGACGGCGCCGTCGTCGAGATCAACGCGGCCTTCACCGACATCCTCGGCTACGGCCCCGACGCGTTGCCGTACACACCGATCCATCCCTGGTGGCCGACCGCGGAGAGCGATCCCGAGGGCCACGAGCAGGTCGCCCGCGCCTTCGGCGAACTGGTGGAGAACGGACACGGCCGCTACACGATCCCCGTCACCCATCGCGACGGGCACCGGCTGTGGGTCGACGTCGCCTTCAACCAGGCCCAGGACCCCGACACCGGGCGCCGCGTGGTCGTCGGAACCTTCCGGGACGTCACCGCCGAGCACTACGCCATCCAGCGCGACAGCGCGCTGGCGGCGCTCAGCCTGCGTGTCTCGCAGGCCACCAGCCTGCCCGAGGCACTGACCGGCGCCCTGGCCGAACTGAAGGACCTGTGGCGGGCCCGGCGCGTGCTCGCCGTGGTCTTCGGCCACCACGAGGAGCCGGCCCTGACCGCCACGGAGCCCGCGCTGGACTGGCGGCAGCTGCCCGCCGACCGCCGCGAGGCGCTCGGTGCCCTGCGCGAGTGCCCGCTCATGACCCCGGTCACCGACCACACCAGTGCCGGCATCACCGTGGAGCACCCCGACGGTCCCATGGCGCTGTGGGTGGACCTGGGCTCCAGCCGGCCCTTCACGGACGAGGACCAGCTCCTGCTGTCGCTGCTGGCCGGACACCTGGCCCAGGGCCTGGTCCGCGTGCACCAGATCGACCAGCAGCGCGAGACGGCCATCGCCCTGCAACGCGCCATCCTCGGCCCCTCCCACCTCCCCGAGGGCTTCGCCGTCCGCTATGAACCGGCCACCCAGCCGCTGGAAGTAGGCGGCGACTGGTACGACACCGTGGCGCTGCCCGACGGACGGATCGGCATCGTCGTCGGCGACTGCGTCGGCCGGGGACTGGAAGCGGCCACCGTCATGGGGCAGTTGCGCAGCGCCTGCCGCGCCCTGCTGCTCCAGGACGCCAGCCCCGCCCAGGCCCTCATGGCCCTGGACCGCTTCGCCGCCGGCATCCCCGGCGCGCTGTGCACCACCGTCTTCTGCGGCGTCCTCGACCCGGAGACCGGCCGGCTGAGCTACTCCAGCGCCGGACACCCGCCGGGCATCCTCGCCCAGCACGACGGCACCACCCGCCTGCTGGAGGACGGACGGTCCCTGCCGCTGGCCGTGCGGCCCGGCAGGACGCGTCCCGAGGGGGAGTGCACGATCCCGGCGCGTGCCACGCTGCTGCTGTACACCGACGGTCTCGTCGAGCGCCGCCGGCGCCCGCTGAGCGCGGGCATCCACCAGGCCGGCGAAGCCGTCCAGGACGGCCGGGACGCGGCCGTCGACGATCTCGCCACCCAGGTCATGACGCGGCTGGCCCCGGAGAACGGCTACGACGACGACGTCGCCCTGCTCCTGTACCGGCACCCCGCGCCGCTGGAGATGACCTTCCCCGCCGAGTCCTCGCAGCTCGCACCGGTCCGCCAGGCCCTGCGCAACTGGCTCGAACGGTGCCAGCTTCCCCCGCAGACCGCGCAGAACGTCCTGGTCGCGGTCGGCGAGGCCTGCGCCAACGCCATCGAGCACGGCCATCGCCACGCCCCGGGGGAGCCCGTACGGCTGCGGGCCGAGGCGTCCGTGGACGACCTGCGCCTGGTCATCGCCGACACCGGACAGTGGAAGACCCCGCAACCCGAGGCCAACGCCCACCGCGGCCGCGGCATGACCTTGATGAAAGCCATGATGCAGCACGTCACCGTCACCTCCGGCGCCGCCGGCACCACTGTCCAGATGCACACGAGGATCGCGTGATGACCACCCCGCTCACCCTGACCCCGGGCCGACGGGCCGACGGTACCGCGCTGCTGACCGCCGTCGGCGAGATCGACATGACCAACACCGACGCCCTCTGCGAGGCCCTGGACACCACGCACGGCCCGGTCGTCCTCGACCTCACCGGCGTCGGCTACCTGGACAGCGCCGGCCTCAACGTCCTGTTCGCCCGCGCCGACCGGGTCGAGCTCGTGGCCACGCCGCTGCTCGCCCCCGTACTGGAGATCTCGGGGCTGACCGGCCTCACGACGGTCCACGGGTTGTAGCGGGGCCGGAGGGGAACGTGTCTGTGGGCGGGGGCCTCTCCGCATCGACCCCGACATTCGATAACATGTTCTGACTTTGCATGATCGTTCGGTCCGGCCGCACGAGGAAAGAGACCCGATGCACGGCACATCCCCCGCCGCGACCGGCGCAGCCGCGGCGGACCGGCATGTGGCCGTGGAGTACTCCAGCCACGACGAGTGGGCGGAGCATCTCGTCGCCTTCGTCCGGGCGGGCTTCGACCGCGGCGAGCAGGTGCGGTACTTCGCCGACGCCACCGACCCCGGCCTGGTGGCGCGCACGCTCGCCGACCACGGCCTGGACGCCGAGGACGCCGGCCGGCGCGGACAGCTCGTCGTGGCCACGGCGGACGAGACGTATCTGGCCGGGGCCCGGTTCGATCCCGACGCGATGATGGGACTGTGGCAGGAGGCCGTGGACACCGCCGCCGCACAGGGGTTCCGCGGTCTGCGGGCGATCGGCGAGATGTCCTGGGGAGCCCGGGACATACCGGGTGCCGAACGCCTGCTGGAGTACGAACTGCGCATCCACCACGAGGTGTTCGCACGGCTCCCGCTGACGGCCTGGTGCTTCTACGACCGGCGCCTGCTGCCCCGCGACGACCTGCGCGTGCTGGCGGGAGCACACCTGTCCCGCTCCGGTACGGCCGCGTACGACGGCACACCGGGGCTGACGGTCACGCCCCTGAAGGACCGTCCCGGCTTCCGGGTGACCGGATCGGCGGGCTACGAGTCCCGGCGGGTCGCGGCCTCGGCGGCGGACGCGCTCGCCGCGTCGCCGGCCGGGTCCGTCACCCTCGACCTGTCGGTCCTCGACCACCTCGGCATCGCGGCGCTGGCCGGCATCACCGCCGCGTCGCGCCGGCGGCCGCCGGCCTCACCCGTGCGGCTCCAGGGAGCTCCGCCCGCTCTCCACCGCATGCTGGAACTCTTCCCCGAACTGGGCGAGGGCCTGGAGGTGGCCGGCCGGTGACCACGTACACCCGTCCTGTCCCCGGAGCCGCCGAAGAGGGCAGGGCCTTCCACCACCCCGCGCTCTTCTACACCACGCAAGAGGACTATCTGAGGGAGGTCGGGGGCCTCATCCGTACCGAGGCGGCCCGCGGGCGCCCCGTGCTGGTGGCCGTGCCCGGTGACCGCCTGACGTCCCTCAGGGAGACCCTCGGAGCGGAGGCCGGGGACTGCACCTGGACCGACATGCGGCAGGCCGGACGCAACCCGGGGCGCGTGCTGTCGCTGCTCCACGAGTTCGCCGACCGGCACGCGGACCGGTTCGCGGTCATCGTCGGGGAGACGATCTGGGTGGGACGCACACCCGCCGAGGCGCGCGAGGCCACCCGCCACGAGGCGCTGACCAACCTGGCTTTCGCCGACCGGCCCGCCACGCTCGTGTGTCCCTACGACACCGCCCTGCCCGAACAGGTGCTGGGACTGGCCCACCGTACGCACCCCGTGATCACCCGTCCCGGCGACGTCCGGCCCAGCCCGGGCTACACGGACCCGCACGCCGTCTGCCAGGACTGCGACGCGCCCCTGCCCGAACCCGCCGACCCCCTCGTCCTGCACTTCCAGGAGCGGGACCTCGGAGCCGTGCGCGACACCGCCGGGAAGTGGGCCCAGGACGCGGGCCTGTCACCGCGCCGCCACACGGACTGGCTGCTCGCCGTCAACGAGGCCACCGGCAACTCGGTGCGCCACGGCGGCGGACACGGCACCCTGCGGCTGTGGCGCACGGCCGACGCCGTCGTGGCCGAGATTCGCGACCGCGGGCGGCTCACGGATCCGCTCGTGGGCCGGCGCCGTCCCGATCCGCTGTCCCCGGCCGGCGGCCGGGGCGTATGGATGATGCACCAGCTCTGCGACCTGGTGGAGGTCCGCACACCGTCGTCCGGCCTGATCGTGCGCTTGCAGGTGACGCTGGTATGAGCGGAGGGCCCGGCGGGACGGCCGCCCTGCGCGAGGCGCCCTCCGGTGAGGGGGCGAGATGACGGCCGAGCGCGAGCAGCGGCCGACGAGCCGGATCCACCGGTCCCGGGCCGGGCGCGAGGAGGACGAGAACCTGGCGCTGCTGTTCGGGACCTCACCCGCGCTGTTCGCGTCCATGGCGGGACCCGCGCACGTACTGGAGGCGGCGAACCCGGCCTTCTTCGCCGCCATCGGCGGCGGACGCCGGGAGCGCACCGGTCTGCCTCTGGGCGAACTGATGCCCGAGCTGGCGGGCCAGGGCTTCATCGGGCTGCTGGACCAGGTGTACCGGTCGGGGGAGCGCCACGTGGGCCGCGACGCCCGGGTCGTCATCGGCGTCGGCGAGGAAGCCCGTGAGGCGTACTTCGACTTCACCTACGAGGCCCGGCGCGACACCGACGGCAACGTCATCGGCGTACGGATGATCGGCGTGGAGACCACGCAGGTCAAGCAGGCCCGGCGGCTGGCCGCCGAGCAGCGCGCGCTGCTGGAGCAGATCGCCCGACAGGCGGCGCTGCCGGACGTGCTGGACGGCATGTGCCGGGCGATCGAGGAACTGTCCCCCGACGTCATCGTCTCCGTCCTGCTGGCCGACGAGGACGGCCGGCACCTGCGCCACGGCGCGGCTCCCAGCCTGCCCGGCTTCTACAACCGGGCCATCGACGGCATCGCCACGGGGGAGGGCGTCGGCTCCTGCGGCACCGCCGCCCACCGGCGCCGCACCGTGATCGTCAGCGACATCGCCGCCGATCCGCTGTGGGACGACTTCCGCGACCTGGCCGGTCAGGCGCGGCTCGCCGCCTGCTGGTCCACACCGATCCTCGCCCGCGACGGCCGCCTGCTGGGCACGTTCGCGATGTACCACCGCGCGCCGCGCGCCCCGCAGGACACCGACCTGGCCCTGGCCCGCGTCTTCGCCGACACGGCCGCCCTCGCCATCGAACGGCATCAGGCGGAGCAGGCCCGGCTGGCCGCCGACGCGCGGGAGAAGGCGGCCCGCGACGACCTCGCCTTCCTGCTGACCGCCAGCACCGCCCTGGCCGGCCGGCTGGACGAGACGGAGACGTACCAGCGTCTCGTCGGGCTGTCCTGCCCGGCGCTGGCGCCCCTGGCCGCGGTCGACATCCTGGACGCCGGAGGCGTGCGGCGCATCGCGGCCGCCGCCCCGACCGAGGAAGCCCACCGGCTGCTCGCCGCCCACGTCCCCGCCCGCGACGGCGAGGCCGACCCCGTCGCCCGCGTCCTGGCCTACGGCTTGACCGAGGTGGCCCGCCGCACCCCGACCGGTCCCGGGCCCTGGCAGGACCTCGGCGTCACCGGTTACGCCTGCGTCCCCCTCCTGGACCGCGGGCGGCCCTTCGGCACCCTGACCCTGCTGTCCACGGACGGGCACTCCTTCGACGGCCACCGCATCGCCCTGGCGGAGGAACTCGCCCGGCGGGCCTCCTCGGCCGCCCGCAGCGCGCGCCAGTACGAGCAGCGCGCGTCCCTGGCCCGCGACCTCCAGACCGGCCTGCTCCTGCCCGAACTGCCCGACATCCCCGGCGCCCGGCTCGCCGCGTTCTACCACCCGGCCGGCGAGGGACTGGAGATCGGCGGCGACTTCTACGACGTCTTCCCGCGCGGTGACGGAAGCTGGGCGTTCATCCTCGGGGACGTGTGCGGCCGTGGTGCCAAGGCCGCGACCACGACCGCGCTGGTCCGGCACACCGCCCGCGCCGTCGCCCCGCTGCTCGACGACCCCGTCGACGTCGTCAAGGCCGTGGACAAGGCGCTGAACGACCGCAACGCACACCAGAACAACGGTTTCGTGACCCTCGTCTACGGCCACCTCACGCCCGCGGCCGACGCACTGGCGGTGCACCTCGTCCGGGCCGGCCACACCCCGCCCCTGCTGCTGGACGCCGACCACGCCGTGGAGACGGTCGAGGCGCCCGGCGGTCTGCTCGGCATCGGCATCCCGCCGCGGCTCGCCTGCCGCCGCCTCGCCCTGCGTCCCGGCGAGAGCCTGTTCCTCTACACGGACGGGATCACCGAATGCCGGACCGACACCGCCGGACAGTACGGCGACGCGCGCCTGGCCAAGGCCCTGGCCTCCGCGCCGCTCCGGTCGGCCGCGGCGGACATCGTCCGGGCGGTCGCCGAGGACGTCCGCGGCTTCGTGGACGGCAGAGACGTGGAGGACGACCAGGCGGCACTGATCATCACCGCCGGCGAGCCGACGCCGGACCGGGACTGACCGGCCGCACGAAGCCGTCAAGTCGCAGCCCGGTGTTTTCCGGCCTCGGCGACCGGGGCGGACCGGCTGCCGGAAACGCGCTCACCGCTTCCGGTGCCTGCCGCCGCACAGCGGGTATGCGCAGGGCCGAGGACACTCCTCGGCCAAGGCGCCGACATCGTCGCTAGGGTGTTGCGTCGCAAGAGAAAGGAGGGCGGATGACGTTCCAGCTCATCGAACACGACGCGAACCTGTCGGTGGTGGCCCTGCCCGATGCCGTCGATCTCTACACCGGCGCCGGCGTCCGGGCCGCGGGCGAGGCGCTGCTGGACAGCGGCTGCCGCTACCTCGTCCTGGACACCTCCGCCGTCACCTGCCTCGATTCGACCGGCATCACGGTCTTCCTGGCCTTCTGGCAACGCCTCGCCGGCACGGGCGGCGCGCTGGTGCTGGCCGTGCCCGACGCACACCTGCTCCGGCGCCTGACCCTCCTCGGCCTGGACACCGTCTTCAACATCACGCCGACGCTCGAAGAAGCCGTCGTCCAGGCGCGTCGGCTCCGTGCCCACCCCGCCGGCCGGCCCGCCGCGCCTCCCGGGACGCGTACCGAAATCGCCTGATGCGCCCGGCCCGCCGCCCCGCCCGGGGGCACGTCACAGCGGGCTGTCGCTGTCCGGGCGCGGGGTGACGGTCAGGGCGGTGTCCAGTCCCATGCGGGTCAGCAGGTGGTGAATGTCACTGCTGACGCCGGTGAGGGCGGAGGCGCCACCCAGCGCGGTGAGGCGCCGGTACCAGATGATGAGCGCGGTCAGGCCGGTGGAGTCCAGATGAACTGTCTGTGAAGCGTCCAGCGTCAGATCCCGGCAGCCTTCGTCGATGATGCGGTCCACCACGGCGCGCAGCGCGGGAGCGAAGTGCAGGTCGAAGTCTTCGGGGAGGACGACGGTGACGCGGTTGCCGGTGCGTCGGATGATGGGTAGCACCGCTGTCCCTTTCGTATCACCGGCCACTCACCGCGCTGGTGCGAACACCTCGGCGGCATTTCACTGGGCCGGGTGGCCAGGGTACCCCGCGTCGGCGTGCCGAATATGGCGTTTACGTATGGCTTTCCCGGGTGGGTTGCAACTGGGGGCCCGATGGGGGACGGTTGCCGGACGACATCTTTTTCCTGCGTCAGGAAGGTGGTGAGGTGCGCACGACGCGTGCCTTCCAATTGTGACTGCTTCCCGCGGCTCTGCCGCCCGGCCCCCCGACGCCGCCGTGACGATCGGCGCGACCTGGGCCGACGCCCCCTATCCGGTGCTGGTCGTCGACCGGCACGGCGGCCTGGTACGGATCAACGAGGCCGCCCGACTGCTTCTGCACGATGCCGAGTGCGGTGACCGGCTGGACGAGCGGGCGCCCTCCTGGCTCTCGGACGCCCACCGGCAGATGTCCGACGACCTGCCGCGCACCGCCGGGGCCGGTCCCCTCACCGGACGCATCAACGGCCGGTTCTTCGAGGCGCACCCCACCTCGGCGGGGGACGGGGAGGTGGTGTGGTGGCTCATCGACGACACCGACCGCCGGCTGGCCGAGACCGCGCTGAGCGACACGCAGATCCGCTCCGCCGTCCTCGCGGAGGTCTCCGACGCGCTGCTGTCCACGCTGAACGTGCCGCGATGCATGGAAGTGGCCGCCTCCATGGCCGCACGTCACCTCGCCGAAGCGGCGGTGCTCGTCGCCCCGCCCCGGGGCAGCCGCCATCTGGTGACCTACGCCCGCCCGGGCGGTCCGGTCGACCAGACCACCCGGAAGATCGATGTCCGGGACGTGCCGGGACTGAGCGAGGCGTTGCAGGGCTTCCCGCCGGTACCGGCCCGGTGGATAGACCCCGCCGCCCTTCCGGACTGGGTGATCCCGGACGGCTTCGCCGGGCCGGTCGGCTCGGTGATCGTCACCCCGCTGCCCGGACACGGCGTACCGGCCGGCGCGCTGATCCTGCTGCGCTCCAGCACCGACTGCGCCTTCAGCGAGGGCGAGGAGGTCTTCGCCCGCCTGTTCGCCGCCCGGGCCGGCGCCGCCCTGTCCGCGGCCCGCCTGTACGCCGAGCAGGCGACCATCACCGCCACCCTGATGAACGACCTGCTCCCGCCGACGCTGACCACCGTGCACGGCGTGGACTACGCCGGCGGCTACCGGTCCGCGGAAGACCACGAACGGGTCGGCGGCGACTTCTACGACGTCCACCCCGGCGCCGATCCGTCCGCGGAGACGCTGGTCGTACTCGGCGACGTCGCCGGCAAGGGCCTGGACGCGGCCGTTCTCACCGGCAAGATCCGCAACACGCTGCACGCCCTGCAACCGCTGGCCGGGGACCACCAGCACGTCCTCAACCTGCTCAACGGCGCGCTGCTGTCGTCCCGCCACACGCGGTTCGCCACCCTGGTGCTCGCCTCCGTCCGCCGACGGGGCGGCCGGGCACTGCTGCGGCTGACCAGTGCCGGACACCTGCCGCCGCTGATCGTCCGCGCCGACGGCACGGTCGAGGAAGCCGCCACCCGCGGCACCCTGGTGGGCGCTCTGCCGAGCGTCACCGCGCACACGGTGACGGCGGTGCTGGCCCCGGGCGACACGTGCCTGCTGTACACCGACGGCATCACCGAGGCCCGCGGCGGCCCGCTGGGCGACGAACTCTTCGGTGAACTCCGCCTCAAGCGCGTCCTCGCCGAATGCGCGGGTCTGCCGGCGGAGGCCGTCGTGGAGCGGGTGCAGATGCTGGCCGCCCAGTGGCTGGCGGGCAAACGGCACGACGACATGGCCACGGTCGCCATCGGCGCCCCCAAGTACGGCCCGCTGACCCTCGTCAACGGCCGTGCCGACGGCCCGGACACCAGGAGGAAGCAGTGAGTCATGCCGGCGCGACGGCCGATTGCGCCGAGCGCTTGTGGCTGGCCGTGGCCGACGGGGACGAACACGCGGCCATGCAGATCGTCCACGCGGCGCTGACCGACGGGGTGGACGAGGAGCGGCTGCTCCTCGACGTGATCGCACCGGTGCAGGAGAGGGTCGGCGCCGAATGGGCCGCCGACCGCATCACCGTGGCCCAGGAGCACGCCGCCACCGCCATCAACGAGCGGATCATCGCCGCCCTCGCCCACCGGCGCGACGGGCGCGGCGCACCGTACCGGGGCCGGGTCACCGTCAGCTGCGTCGACGGCGAATGGCACGCCTTCCCCGCCAGGCTCGTCGCCGAGATGCTGTCCCTGCACGGCTGGCGGGTCGACTACCTCGGCGCCCGGACGCCCACCCCGCACCTGGTCGCCCACCTGCACCGCA
The DNA here is from genome assembly GCF_055566335.1 of Streptomyces sp. NPDC027672. Classification (NCBI taxonomy): domain Bacteria; kingdom Bacillati; phylum Actinomycetota; class Actinomycetes; order Kitasatosporales; family Streptomycetaceae; genus Streptomyces; species Streptomyces sp. NPDC027672. Next base: position 314,959 of record NZ_JBVHSO010000005.1, read on the forward strand.
CCAACCCAGAGGCCGTCCTGCTGTCCGGCTCGATCCCCACGCACCTGCCGGCCGCCCACATCGCCATCACCGCCTGCCAGGCCGTCGGCATCCCCGTGCTGACCGGCGGCCGCGCCTTCGGCCCCGACGGCCGCTACGCCGACGCCCTGGGCGCCGACCGGTGGGCGCCCGACGCGCGCGGCGCCCTCGCCGTCCTGGCCGAAGGGCTGAAGCGGCCGGACCTCTCGGCGATCCGGCAGACCGTGGACGACCTGCCGCACCTGGCCGACCAGGAATACACCCTCGTCGTCCAGTCCCGGCACCAGCTCGTCAAACAGACGCTGAGCGTCCTGGAGGACCGCTTCCCTCCGCTGCGCGGCTACAGCGAAGCCCAGCGCGAACGCACCGTGGAGGACCTCGCCCACATCGTCGACTTCCTGGCCGCCTCGCTCTACATCGACGACGCCGACTTGTTCACCGGGTTCCTGACGTGGACCGCCGACATCCTCACCGCCCGGCACGTCCCCGCCCGCTCCCTCCTGGCGGGGCTGGACATCCTGGCCGGGCAGCTGCGTGAGTACCCGCGCGCCGTCCACCTGCTCCGCGAGGGCGCCACGGCCCTGCGCCGGCACCCCATCCGCCCCGTCCCCGGATCCCCCCTCTGCGCATGACCAACCCGGCCACCGAATTCAGCGCCCACAGCTACCGCGAGCACGCCACGCTGACCGTGCACATGGCCGGCGAACTCGACTACCACACCAGCGACGGCCTGGCCGAGACCGTGGCCGCCCAGCTCGACGCCCGGCAGCCGCCGCCCCGAGATGTCCATCTCGACTTCGGGAAGCTGAGGTGGATCGACTCCTCCGGGCTCTCCGCCCTGCTGATGATCCACCGTCACGCCGGTGCGCTCGGCGCGACCCTGCACCTCGACAACCGGCCGGACTTCCTCCAGCGCCTGCTCGAACTCACCCACACGCTCGACCACCTCACCGCCCCGCCGAACCGTGCCGAGCACGCGCAGGCCGAGGGCGACGGCCTCACCGGGGCGGGCGTCACCTGAGGCACGCCACCACTCCTGTGCTGGGTGATGTCGTTGGCGCCAGTGGTGCGGGATGCCACGTGAAGGAAATATTCCGCTACTGCGCAGATGTGACGGACGTCACTGCGGTCGGCTCTCGGCCAGGGGTGCCCGGAAATCGCCCCTGATCCCGCGCGGGTGTGAATGGGGGTCCGTATTGTCGGGGCCGACGGTTCGAAACGCGTCGATGCTTCATTGGTGTAGATGTTAAATGTCTGATTTGTTCCTGCAAATAGACGGGAGGGTTCCGGTCGGCGGAACGAATTCCGATCTTGAGTACGCCGCGAGTCACCGGAGTAGTATCACGGCTGAACGGTCATCGAGGTTGGTTTAAGGATCCGTTGATGGACTCTGTGAATCTCCGAAATCGACGTCCGGGAATTGCCTCCCGTGAAACCGCGGACCGGCCTGTGGCACGGGGTGTCTCCTATCGTTTCCCCACCGGCCGGGACATCGATCCCGACTGGTCGGATTCCCTTGAGAGGGTGAGCCTTCTTTCCTCCCGCGAGTCCGAGGTGTTCTATCTCCTCGGCTCCGGTCTTTCCAACCGGGCCATCTCCTCCTGTATGCGGGTGACCGAACGGACCGTCAAGGCCCACGTCGCCCGGATCATGGAAAAACTCGGACTGGAATCCCGGCTCCAGGTCGGCCTGGTATCGCTTTCCCACCGCCAGTCGGACGGGGGACTCGCCGCCGGCTAGCGGAACAAGTCTGTCCCGCTCCCACCCCCCTCACACCCCACCCTCGTGCTGAGCCCCGCCCCGGCCCCACCCGGCCACCGGAGGCGGGGCTCCCGGCATCCCCCCAGGCCACAGCCCTGCCTTGACACCCCCCAACCCCACCCGCCATAGTATGAAAGTCATCGAACTGTTGGTATTCGAAGTGGAGTCAAGGCATGTACAGCCGCCTCCTGGTATTAGCTCTCGGAACATTCGCCATCGGAACCGACAGCTTCGTCGTGGCAGGAATCCTGCCCAATGTCGCCAGCGACCTCCATGTCAGCACGAGCGCCGCCGGACAACTCGTCACCGTCTTCGCACTCTCCTACGCACTACTCTCCCCCGTCATGGCGGCCACCACCGCCCACTGGCCCCGCAAACGCCTCCTCCTCACCGGCCTCCTCGTCCTCGCCCTCGGCAACATCCTCACCGCCCTCCTGCCCACCTTCACCCTCGTCGTCCTCTCCCGCGTCATCGCCGGACTCGGCGCCGCCATGTTCACCCCCACCGCCAGCGTCACCGCCTCCACCCTCGCCCCACCGGAAAAACGCGGCAAAGCCCTCGCCATCGTCATGGCCGGCCTCAGCGGCGCCACCGCCCTCGGCGCCCCCATCGGCACCGTCATCGGCAGCCAGTCCGACTGGCGCACCACCATGTGGTTCGTCGCCGCCCTCGCCGTACTCGCCGCCATCGGCGTCGCCGCCATGCTCCCCGCCGTCCCCTCCCTGCCCCCCGTCAAACTCAGCCAGCGACTGCGCCCCCTGCGCGACAGCCGCATCCTGTTCACCCTCCTCACCACCGTCCTCGTCCTCATGGGCCTCTACACCGTCTACACCTACATCGCCGTCTCCTTCGACCGCGCCACCGACGGCAACGGCACCACCCTCGCGATCCTGCTCTTCATCTGGGGCATCGCCGCCACCCTCGGCAACCTCGGCGGCGGCTCACTCACCGACAAACTCGGCGGCCGCATCGTCATCAACAGCGCCATCATCATCGCCGCAGCCGACTTCGTCCTCCTCCCCCTCACCAGCCGCCACCCCGTCACCGCAGCCATCGCCCTCATCATCTGGGGCCTGTGCGGCTGGGGCGTCCTCGTCCCCCAGCAACACCGCCTCATCCAGATCAACCCCGCCGGCGCACCCCTGAGCATCGCCCTCAACGCCGCCGCCCTCTACCTCGGCGTCTCCGCCTCCGGCGGCACCGGCGCAGCAGGCATCAGCCTCTTCGGCGCACACAACCTCGGCCTCGTAGGCGCCCTCTTCATCGCCCTCGGCCTCATCACCGCCGAAACCGCCCGCACCCTCATCACCCGCCACAACAACACCCCCACACCCACCGCCACACCCGCACCCACCACCACACCCGCACCACCACGCAGTTGAGACGACTCCCGGGGCCGCGGCACCGCCGCGGCCCCTGCGGCCCGTCACGGTCCGCACGGCGCCACGGTCCGCGCGGCACCCCCGCGGCCGCGGCGCCGCGGCGGTTCCTGCCGCAGCGCCGGCCCGCGCGACGCCACTCCGGTCCCGCGGGGCTATCGCTAGGGTCACCGCGGCACTGCTACGGTCCCCAGCACACCGCTGCCGGTCTCCGCGCCGTCACGGTCCGCGCGGCGCCGCCGCGGTGTCCGTGGTGCCGCCGCGGTCCCGGTGACACCGCCACGCCCCTCGCGTCACCACAACCGCCGGTATCGCCACGGCCCCTGCGGTACCGTCACGGCCCTACGTCATCGCCACGGCCCCCGTGCCGTCGTCACGGTCCCTGCGTCACCGCCACGGCCCGCGCGGTACCGCCGCGGTCCCCACGCCGCCGCCATGCTCTCTGTGGTGCCGCCGCGGGGCCCTCTTCTCGGGAGGAAACATGATCCATCCCAGTCGGTTCCCGGCCATCGACCTGCCGGACGTCGACGTGGTGTCCTACGTCCTGGAGCACGCGCGTGCGCACGGCGGCCGTCCGGCGCTCGTCGACTCCGTGACCGGGAGCACGCTGAGCTACGGCGAACTCGCCGATCTGGTCGAGTCGGTGGCGGCCGGTCTGCTGCACAGCGGGATCCGGCCCGGTGACGTGGTGGCCGTGCACGCGCCCAACTGTCTGCTGTACCCGGTGATCTGCCTCGCCGCGCTGCGCGCGGGCGCCGTGGTCACCCCCGTCAACGCGCTCGCCACCGGCGCCGAGCTGACCGCCCACCTCGCCGGCAGCGGGGCGCGCGCCGTGGTCAGCGCCGCCGCGCTGGTGCCGCTCGCCCTCGCCGCGCGTGCGGCCGGCGCCGTCGACGAGGTCTTCGTCGTGGAGAAGGAAGCGGGGGACACCTCGGGGCTGCGGGACATCGCCGACTTGAGCACCGCCGCTCACGGTGTCCGGCCGCCGCCGTGCGCCGTGGACCCGGCCGCCGACGTGGCCCTGCTGCCCTACTCCAGCGGCACCTCCGCCGCACCCAAGGGCGTGCTGCTCACCCACGCCAACCTGACCGCGAACATCGCCCAGATGAACCACGCGATGCGCGTCGGTCCCGACCACCGGGTCCTGGCGGTGCTGCCGTTCTTCCACGCCTACGGCTTCACCACCCTGATCGGCCTCAGCCTGCGCGGCGGTGCCACGCTGGTCATCGTCCCCCGCTTCCGCTTCGAGACGTTCCTGGACACGCTCGCCGAGCACCGCGTCACACACGCCCTGATCGCCCCGCCCATCGCCGTCGCGCTGCTCAAGCACCCGTCGGCCGGACCCGCCGCGTTCCCGACGGTACGTCAGTTTCTCAGCTCGGCGGCCCCGTTGAAGAGCGAGGTGGCCGCCGAGGTGCAGCGGCGCACCGGTGTCCCGGTGGTGCAGGCCTACGGCATGACGGAGATGTCACCGGGCATCACCGTGCCGCCCGACGGCGAGACCCCGCCGCCCGGCTCCGTGGGCCGGCTGCTGCCGATGACCGAGCTGCGGGTGGTCTCCGTGACCGACGGGCGGCTCCTGCCCGCGGGCGAGGAAGGCGAGCTGTGGGTGCGCGGCCCCCAGCTGATGAAGGGCTACGCGCCCGGCGCCGGCGGTCCGCAGGAGCAGTCGAGGGCCGTGGACGCCGAGGGATGGCTGCGCACCGGGGACGTGGGCCTGATCGACGCGGACGGCTGGATCCAGCTACGCGACCGGGTCAAGGACCTCATCAAGTACAAGGGCTACCAGATAGCCCCCGGCGAGCTGGAGGGCTGCCTCCTCGGCCATCCGCTGGTCGCCGACGCGGGCGTGGCCGGAGCCGTGGACGAGTACGGCGAGGAGTACCCGGCGGCCTACGTCGTCCTCGCTCCGGACGCGGCACAGCACGCGCCCGGGGAGGTGGAGGAGGAGTTGATCCAGTACGTCGCCGCGCGCGTGGCGCCGTACAAGAAGGTCCGCACCGTGCGGATCGTGGAGGCGATCCCGCGCTCCGCCGCGGGGAAGGTGCTGCGCCGTGAGCTGGCCGGGCTTTCCCCCCGGCGCACCGGGCAGCCGGCACGGCAGAACTGAGCAAAGGACATGAGCGTGGAATTCGGAGTGGTGACCTTCCCCGTCTACGACGGGATCGCGGTCACGGAACTGGCCCGCATGACGGAGGACCTGGGGTTCGAGTCGCTGTTCTTCACCGAACACACCCACATCCCCGCGTCACGCGAGTCGCCCTCCCCGACCGGTGGCGAACTGCCCTCCCGCTACTACCGCAACCTGGACCCGTTCATCGCGCTGACCGCGGCCGCCTCGGTCACCGAACGGATCCTGCTGGGCACCGGCATCTGCCTGGTCAACCAGCGCGACCCGATCATCCTGGCCAAGGAGACCGCGAGCCTGGACCAGCTCGCGCGCGGCCGCCTGGTCCTCGGTGTCGGAGCGGGCTGGAACGCCGAGGAGATGCGCAACCACGGCGTCGACCCCGCCACCCGGTTCGAGCGGATGGGCGAGCACGTCCGCGCGGTCAAAGCGATCTGGACCCAGGACGAGGCGACCTTCCACGGCACCCACGTCTCCTTCGACCGCATCTGGTCCTGGCCCAAGCCCGCCCGCCGGCCCCACCCGCCGGTCCTCGTCGGCGGCAACGGCCGGCATGTGCTGCGCCGCGTGGTGGAGTACGGCGACGGCTGGTTCCCGCTCGCCACCCACCTCGGCCAGCTCACCCGCCAGGCCGAGGAACTGCGCGCGCTCGCCCGCGCGGCCGGCCGCGGCCCGCTGCCCATCACCCTGTACGGCGGACTGCGCACCCCCGAGGAGATCCCCGACTACGCGGCGGCCGGCGTCACCCGCATCCTGATCCCCGTCACCGCCGGCCCCACTCAGCAGGTACGGGACCAGCTCGAGCAGACCGCCCGGATGCTGGACGGCCTTCTGCACTGACACGGCCCGCACACCGCAACATCCCGAGGCCCGTCCGCCGAACCGGCGGACGGGCCTCCGCACGTGCCGACGACCGTCGAACAGGTGCGTGTACTTAGGTCCAATTTCCTGGGCGCCGACGAGATGGTTCACTCGACCGAGGCGTCTAAGGAAGGTTGCGAGCAATGAAGCCGAAAGAGAAAACAGTTTTTCTCTTCCCCGGGCAAGGTGCTTTCGACGGCGCCGCATTGCGGCTCGCTCACGCCCGGCACCCCCAGGTGGAACACGTCCTCAAAGAAGTGGACACCGTCGCCGAGGAACTCTTCGGCCAGCGCATATCCGAGCTGCTGCTCGAAGGAGAGATCCTCGACGCGGCGACGATCCTGCGCCACCCCGCCTGGGTCTCCCAGCTCGCCATCTACGCGAGCGACATGGCCGCGTTCAGCGTGCTCGACGCCCACGGCGTACGGGCCGACGCGCACGTCGGCCACAGCCTCGGCGAGATCGCCGCCCTGGTGGCCGCCGGCGCGTTCAGCGTCGCCGACGGCGCGCGGATCACCGCCGAGCGGGCCCGCGTCATCATGGAGGCCGGACTCGGCGCGGGCCGCATGGCGGCGCTCGCCCTGCCCGCCGACCAGGTACGCAAGATCATCGACCTGGTCGGAGACGAACTGCTCGCCGTGGCCAGCGAGAACCACCCGGCCCAGACCGTGATCAGCGGACCCGCCCGCGCCCTGGAACGCGTCGTCGGCATCGCCGGGCACATCGACGCCGGCGCGGTCGAACTCAACTCGCCGTTCCCGTTCCACAACCCCGTCCTCGAACCGCTCGTGCCGCTCTTCGCACAGCGCATCGCCCCTCTCGTCCAGCGCCCCCTCGACGTGCCCGTGTACTCGCCGATCCTCCAGCGTCTCTACACGGATTCCGATGTGCTCACGGAATGCCTTTCCCGTCATTTCGTGCTGCCGGTCAACTTCGCCGGAGCCATACGGCAACTGCACGCCGAAGAGTTCCGCGTATTCATCGAGTCCGGTGCCCTCGGCGCCCTCGGAAAGCTCGTTCTGCGCAATGTTCCCCGTTCCGAAGCGACCGTCCGGTCATCATTCGCCCTCGATGCGAAGGGCGAACTGGCCCTGGACGCGCTCCTCACCGGATTGGAAGGCATCACCGTGCCCACCGTGGAAGAATTCTGGGAGGCTTTCGGGTCCCGCCTGGTCGAACTGGTCCGCGCCGAGCTGACCGGCGAGCCGTCCGCGCCCGGCCCCGTGTCGAGTCCCGCACCGGCCGCCGAGCAGGCCGTCGCGTCCGCCGCGCCCGCCGCGCCCGTCGCCTCGGCTATCCCGCCCTACGACGAGGTCGCCTCCGTGGTGCGCACCACCTACGCCGAGGCCCTGGAGTACCCGGAGGAGGTCTTCACCGAGGACGTGCTCCTGGAGGCCGAGCTCGGCGTCGACTCCGTCAAGCAGGTCGAACTGCTCGCCCGCGTCACCAAGCACTACGGGCTGCCGCCGCGCGAGGCCGGATTCCGGCTCGCCTCGTACGACACGTTCGGCAAGGTCGTCTCCCTCGTCCACGCCAACCTCAGGGGCGAGACCGCCCTCGCCGGCTGAATCCCCGGACCGGTGCGCGCTGTGACCAGCGGACAGGCAACAGCCATAAGGAGTGAGCGATCCATGCAACAGCTCAAGGGCAAGCTGGCGCTGGTCACCGGAGGGGCCAGGAACGTCGGACGCGCCGTGGCCCGGGAACTCGCCCTGCGGGGCGCCCACGTCCTGGTGAACTACTTCCACTCCCACGAGGAGGCCGGCGCCCTGCGCGACGAACTGCGCGCACTGGGCGCCGAGGTGGACCTCATACGGGGTTCGGTGGCCCGCCAGGACCAGGTGGACCGGATGTTCGCGCAGATCGACGAACAGTTCGGGTACCTGGACATCCTGGTCAACAACGCGGCCAACGGAGCGCTGGTTCCGCTCGACGAGATCACCGACGCCCACCTCGACAAGGCGATCGACACCAACTACAAGGGGTCCCTGCGCTGCGCCCGCGCCGCCGCCCCGCTGATGGCACGGCGCGGCGGCGGGTCCATCATCCAGCTTTCCGCGCTGGGCAGTTCCCAGATGGTCATGGCCAACTACCTCGCGTGCGCCCCCGCCAAGGCCGCCGCGGAGGCCACCACCCGTTATCTCGCGGTGGAGTTCGCGCCCCTCGGCATCCGCGTGAACACGGCGTCGGCGGCGATGCTCACCAGCGAGGTCGCGGACCAGTTCCCGCACGCCGCCGAGATGCAGCGCACCATACGCGAGGCCACTCCGTTCGGCCGGCTCGGCCGCCCGGAGGAGTTCGCCGCCGTGGTGGCCTTCCTCGCCTCCGACGACGCGAGCTGGATCACGGGCCAGGTGGTGCTCGCGGACGGCGGACTGAGCCTTGGCGCGGCCCTGATGTCACCGCGGCCCCCGGCCGGACAGCCGGCGCCGCACGGGCAGGACACCGCGGCCGACGGCCCCGCCACCGGCGAGCCGGCCCCCACCGCGGCAGCCGCCGAACCGCCGGCCGACACCCCGGCGCCCGTTCCGGCGCCCAGCCCCGCATCCGGCTCCACGCCCGCCGCGGCATCCGGCCTTGCGGCCGTTCCGGCGCCTGCGCTCGCCCACGTTCCGGCACCCGCCCCGGCATCCGGGTCCGCGCCCGTTCCGGCACCCAGCCCCGCGGCCGTCCAGGCATCCGCGCCTGCACCGGACCCGGTCCCCGCGCCCGATGTCACGCCCGTCGCCGTGCCGGACAGCGCGTCCGCCCTCGTGGCGGACATCGAGCCCGACGACATCGCCGTCGTCGGCATGGGCCTGGCCGTCGCCGGTGCCAACAGCCCCAGCGAGTTCTGGGAACTGCGCACCCAGGGCGCCGAGCTCTTCATCCCCGTACCGCAGGACCGCTGGGAACGGGCCACGTTCCACTCCCCGGACACCGCCGCCGAGGACAAGTCGTACCAGGACACCTGTGTCTTCATCACGGACTTCGAGCCGGTGCGCGGGTCCGTCGACACGATGGGCGACGCCGGCGACCACGAGCTGACCACCACCTGGCTGCGGCACAGCCTCGTCCAGGCGCTCGACGGTGTGCACCGGTCCGGCGACGCCCGGTACGCCTTCCTCGTCGGCTACACCCCCGACGGCAGCCAGCACCTGGAGGAGGCCGGGGTACTCGCCGGCATCGACGACCGGGCCCGCGAGACCGCCGAGGAGCTCGGGCTGAGCGCCCAGGACCGCGAGCGGCTGCTCGGCACCGTGCACGACACCCTCGCCCGGCGCTACTGGCGCGGCGCCCAGGACCCGGCCCGTTTCCTCCCGCACCGCGTGGGCCAGCTGGCGATGGACGGCATCCTGCCCAAGGACACCGAACTCCAGATGGTGGACACCGCCTGCTCGTCGTCCCTGTACGCCGTCGACATCGGCGTCAAGGGGCTGCAGACCGGCAAGCACGACATCGCCGTGTGCGGTGGCGCCTTCGCCCTCGCCCCGCGCGGCACCGTCCTGTTCTCCAAGCTGCAGGGCCTGTCCAAGCGCGGCGCCGTGCACTCCCTGGACGCCAAGGCCGACGGCGTGATCTTCGCGGACGGCGCGGGTGTCGTCGTACTGAAGCGGCTGCGCGACGCCCGCCGTGACGGCGACCGCGTCCTGGGCGTCCTCAAGGAGTTCGGCGCCTCCTCCGACGGCAAGGGCAAGGCGATCTACGCCCCGAACTCCGCGGGCCAGGACCTGGCGGTGCGGGCCGCGCTCGACGGCGACGTCAGCGCCCGCGACGTCGACTGGATCATCGCGCACGCCACCGGCACCCCGGCCGGCGACCTCGCCGAGTTCACCACGCTGCGCGCCCACTTCGGCCAGGACCGCACCGGGTACGTCACCTCGAACAAGTCCCTGATCGGGCACACCGGCTGGGCGGCCGGCGTGGTCTCCGTGATCGAGGCGCTGCTGGCGATGGAGCACGAGACGATCCCGCGCCAGTTCCGCTACTCCTCGCCGCAGCCCGACTTCGCCCTGGACACCACGCGCCTGGAGATACCGAAGGAGCCGGTGCCCTGGCCCGCCGGATCCGAGCGTCCGCGCACCGCCGCGGTCTCCGGCTTCGGCTTCGGCGGCACCAACGCCCATCTGATCGTGCAGGAGGACCGCCCGGACCGGCCCGCCCCGCGCAAGGCGCCCGCCCCGGCCGCCGCGCAGCGCATCGCCGTCGTGGCCTGGTCCGCGCACGTGCCCGGCCTCGACCGGGACGGGGTCAGCGACTGGGTCACCGGCGGCACCGGCCGGCCCCGGGACAGCTTCGGCGCGACGTATCCGCCGCCGCCGTTCCAGAAGGTGCGGATGCCCCCGGCGACCGTACGCACCATCGACCGCTGCCAGTTGATGATCCTGGAGTGCGCCCACGACCTGCGCGGCCGGCTCACCGGCTTCTGGGACGCGAACACCACGTCGGCCGGGGTCTTCGTCGGCAACATGGGCCCGACCCGCGCCGCCATGCTCTTCGCCAACCGCTGCTTCCTCGACGACATCGACAAGACGCTGACCGCGGACCCCGCCACCGCCGGCCTGCCCGGTCTGGACGCGCTCCTGGCGGGCGTGCGGGAACGGGTGCGGGGCCAGATCCCGGCCTCCAACGAGGACTCGTTCCCCGGCATGATGCCGAACATCATCTCGGCGCGCGTCGCCAACCACTTCGACCTCAAGGGCCCCAACATCACGCTCGACGCGGGCCCGGCCTCCGCCCTCGCCGCGATCGAGACCGCCTGCCGCTACCTGCGCACGGGCGAGCTGCGGTTCGCGCTCGCGGGCGGCATCAACGGCAACTCGCTGCCCGAGTACGACACCCTGCTCGACGGGGTGTGCGGGCGCGGCCCGGGTCGGCCGCCGCTGGCCGAGGGTTCCTTCCTGTTCACCCTCACCACGGAGGAGACGGCGCGGGCGGCCGGCCTGGACATCCTGGGCTACGTCGACGAGCTGAGCGTCGGCGGAGAACCGCCGCGTGGCGCCGAACGCATCGACGTCATGCCGGACGCCGCCGGCCCGGGGCGCGCCCACTACCTGGGCGCGGCGGGTGCCCTCGCCGTCCTGGAGGCGCTGCACCGCCCCGCCGGCCGGGTGACCGTCACCTGCGCCCCGGATCCCGGCCTCCCGGCCACCCACCTCACGCTCACCGTCACCGGCGCACTCGCCCCCGACCCCGCCGGCCCCGCGAACTCCGCGGCCGCAGCCAGCTCGGCGCCCCCGGTCCCGGCCACCCCGGCGCCCCCGGCGGAACCTGCGGCCCCCGCGCCCTCCGCCGCACCCGCGACCTCCGCCAACTCCGCGCCTACCGCCGCACCCGCGGCCCCCGCGCACCCGGCAGTGTCCGCCGTATCCGCCGTGGCCACCGCACATGAAGAACCCGCGTCCCCCGGCCCGGACAGTGGCCCCGAGGCCACCGTCGTCCGGTACGTCCCGCGGCTGACCGAGCTCGCCGACACCACCGGCACCGTGGACCGTGTCCCGTTCCTGCCGCCGGGTGTCGTCGTCCTCACCGACCTGCCGGACCTCGGCGCCAGCCTGCGCCACCTGCCCGAGGACGCCACCGTCCTGTCCACCGCGCCGATCGACCTCACCAAGCCGGGCTGGCACCACCTGCCGAAGGTGACCGAAGAGACCGTGCGCGCCGCGCTCGCCGAGCACCGGGGGCCCGTCCGGCACCTGCGCGTCGTCACCGACCTCGCACGCACCGCGCCCGTGCCCGCGTCGCTGGAGGAAGGGGCCGCCTCCCTCCTCGCCCTGCACGACGCGGCGTACCTGACGCTGCAGCACGCCTACGACGACCTGTCCGCGGCCGGCTCCTCCTTCATCACGCTGCTGACCGGCGCCCTCGACAACGGTGTGCCGCACCCCTTCACCGGCCTGTTCACCGGCCTCGTCAAGTGCGCCCACCTGGAGCTGGCGAACTGCCTCGCCTTCGCCCTGAGCACCGACGCGCGCGGCGTGCGCGGCGCCGCCCTGGCCGCCGAGCGGGAATCCACCGCGACGCGTCTGCTGCCCGCCGTCTTCCTGGACGGGAACCGGCGCCTCGGCTACACCCTCGCCCCGGCGGCCCCCGAGCCCGCCGGCCCGGGCCTGCCCGGTCAGGACGCCGTGGTCCTAGCCGTCGGCGGGGCCCGCGGCATCACCGCCGAGGTCGTCAAGGCCCTCGCCGCCCGCTACCGGCCACGGATCTACCTGATCGGCAGCAACCCGCTGGACAGCTACCCGGCCCAGGTCTTCGAGGGCGACGACGAGGCGTTCGCCGCCACCCGGCAGACCTACATCCGCAAGCAGCTCGTCGGCGGCGCCGGCCGCAGCGTCGCGCAGATCAACCGGGACTTCGACCGGATGACCGATGCCCGCGCCGCCCGCGCCAACATCCGCGCCATGCAGGAGCACTGCGGCGCCGGCCGGGTCACCTATCTCGCCTGCGACGTCCAGGACGCCGACGCCGTACAGGCCGCCGTCGACCGCGTCCTGTCCGAACAGCCCGGCGGAGTCGACCTGTTGATCAACGCGGCGGGCCGCCAGCGTTCCGCGCTCATCAAGGACAAGTCGTTCGCCGAATTCACCTCCATCCGCGACCTGAAGGTGCGCAGCTACCGCAACCTGCGGCGGGCCTTCGCCGGACGTCCGCCGCGCAGCTGGTGCAACTTCGGCTCGCTGCTGGGCTACTTCGGGCAGCTCGGCGAACCCGACTACGCCGCCGGCAACGACTTCCTCGCCTCGGCCGCGACCTGGGCCCACGCCACGCGCGGCGACGGGGAGTTCACCATCGGCTGGACCCTGTGGGACGGCGTCGGCATGGGCGCGAACGAGCTGACGAAGGCCTACTTCAAACGGGCCGGCTCCTACAGCCACATGCCGGTCGCCGAAGGTGTCGACCACTTCGTGCGGGAGCTGCGGACCGCCCGTACCGCGCCGTCGGTGGTGCACATCGGCGAGGCCGAACAGGCCACCGTCGAGCGGTTCTACCCGGGCTATCTCACCGCCGCGCCGCCCGCCGGCGACGGCTGGTCCTACCTGCGCAAGAAGGTGTCCTCGGCCCCCGGCGAGGCCGTCCACGAGTGCGTCTTCGACCTGACCGCCGACAGCTACCTCCGCCACCACCAGGTGCGCGGCGTCCCCACCCTGCCGGGCACGTTCGTCACCGAACTCGCCGCCCAGGCGGCCCGGGAACTGGTGCCGGGCCTGAAGGTCGTCGCCTTCGAGGACCTGGTGTTCCACCACTTCCTGCGGGTGTACGAGACGACGCCCTCCGCCCCGAAGCGGATCGCGGCGAAGGTCGAGAGCCGCACACCCGAGCTGACCACGGTGACGGTCCGCATCACCACCGACGTGCGCTCGCCCGGCGGCGTGCTGCTCGCCGAGGACCGCCCGCACTTCACCGCCCGGGTGCTGCTGGCCGCCGAGCACAGTCCGGCACCGCGCTGGGACGCCTGGGACCCGGCAGGGGAGCAGCCGATCACCGACCCCTACCACGTACCGGCCTCACCGGTGTCGCTGACCGGACCGTTCGTCTCGACCCGCGACACCCGCCTCAACCCGCTGGGCAAGCGGGCCACCTACCACCTCGACCTCCGCCCGGACGACCCCGCGTTCAGCCGCTTCACGGCCCCCTCGATCCTCCTGGACGGCCTGGCCCGCACCGGCGTCCTGCACCTCGTCGACGGCCGGCTCATCCCGATCGCCGCCCCGCTGTCCATCCGCCGCATCGACCTGTACGAGACCGGCAACGATCTGCAACTGACCGAGCGCTACGGCGAGCTGGACCTCTACGCGACGCCGCCCGCGTTCGACATGACCCAGCCGGCCCCCGACAACCGCTTCGTCGCGGTGGCTCCCGGCGGCCGGGTCGTCCTGCAGATGAAGGACGTCAGCGCCACCGTCATCGGCTATGTCGACGCCGTCACCGGCGCCCTGCACACCCCGGACAAACAGCCGGTGCCCGACCCGGACCCGCGCCGCGACCCGGTGGGAGCGAACGGCCGATGACACCCAAGAAGGAGACCCCCTTGTCGAGCACCGAGGCCGGCACCGGCACGGCCGCGCCGCAGCAGAGCCGCCGGCAGGCACCCGGGCCCGAGGGCAGCGTCCTGTTCGGCGCCCTCAGCAGCTTCAAGAAGGACACCCTCAAGCTGCTGGTGGAACTGCAACGGCAGTTCGGCGGCATCGCCCGGATGAAGATGGGCCCCTACCTGGTCCACCAGATCACCCAGCCGGAACACGTCAAGCACGTCTTGCAGGACAACGCCCGCAACTACGTGCGCGGCCGCTTCTACCGCGGCTTCAACCTGTTCTTCGGCCGGGGCATGCTCACCACCGACGGCCCCGAATGGCGCACCCGCCGCTCCGTCACCCAGCCCTTCTTCAACCGGACCCGGCTGCGCGAGGGCGCGGGCACCATCACCGACACCGTCGAGGAACTGCTCACCCGCTGGGACGAGGCCGCCGCCGAAGGCAAGGACGTCGACATCACCGACGACATGATGTGGCTGGCGATGGGCGTGCTCGGCCGCCTGCTCTACGGCGTCGACCTGCGCGACTACGCCGACCGCCTGATGCCCGCCGTGCGTTTCTCGCTCAAGGCGATGATCCTCACCGGTGAGGTCAAGCAGATGCTGCCGCGCTGGGTGCCCACCCGCTACCAGCGCCAGCTCAAACACCACCAGAGCGTCCTCAACGGCGTCATGGACGAGATCATCGACCTGCACCGGGCCGGCGGCGGCAGCCCCGACAGCGTCGTCACCGCCCTCCTGAACGCCACCCACGCGGTCACCGGCAAGCCGTTCACCCAGACACAGATCAGGGCCGAACTCAAGACGCTCTTCCTCGCCGGCCACGAGACCACCGGCTGCGCCCTGACCTGGACGCTGTACGCCGTCGCCCAGCACGAGAACGTCCGGGCCCGCCTCGACGAGGAACTGCGGCAGGTCCTCGACGGGCGCACCCCGACCGCGGCCGACCTGCCCAGCCTGCCCTATCTGCGGCAGGTGGTGGACGAGTCGCTGCGGATGTACCCGCCGATCTGGCTCTTCCCCCGGGACGCCGTCGAGGACGACGAGATCGGCGGCTACCACGTGCCGGCCGGCACCACCGTCCTCGTCCCCGTCTACGCGGCCCACCACAACGCCGCGGTCTGGGAGAACCCGGAGGCCTTCGACCCGCAGCGGTTCTGCCCCGCCCACCAGCAGAAAGCCGCGACGGCCGGGACCGGGGCGACGATGGCCGGGACCGTGACCGGGGCCCGCGCCGCGGGCCGGGACCGCTACGACTACTTCCCCTTCGGCGGCGGCGCCCGCAAGTGCATCGGCATGGACCTCGCCCTCCTGGAGATCCAGCTCGCCGTCGCCATGATCACCCAGCGGTTCCGGCTCCACCTGGTCTCAGGGCACCCCGTCACCCCGGGCGCGCTGGTCTCGCTGCGCCCCCTGCCCGAGGTACTGATGCAGATCAAGCCCACGGGCCGGGAAGCGGTCCGGGCATGACCGCAGGCCCCGCACCGACCATCCACCCCGCAACACCGGCCGGGACGGGGCCCGCGGTGGCCCCGGTACGCCGCATGCGCTGGCGGCTCGCCCCCCAGCCCGCGCTGCCCGAGCACACCGCGCCGGCCATCGCCGGCGCCCGTATCGCGGTGCTCGGCGGCACGCCGGGGCTCGCCGCGCGCGTCGCCGCCCGGCTGCGCGAACACGGCGCCCACGTCCTCGTGGACCCCGGACACGGCACGGACTGGCAGATCGCGGGCGGGCTGCCCGACGGGCTCGTCGACCTCACCCTCGCCGAACCCTTCGACCCGGCCCGCACCGGCGCCCACGCACCGGCCCTGCTGCGCACCCTCGCCGCCCTGCGCACCTGTTACGCGCCCTGGGCGGGCGAGACCGCCACCCGCAGGCTCTTCTACCTGGCCGTCACCTACCTCGGCGGCGGCATGGGCTTCGCACCCGAGGACCACACCGGGGGCAGCGGCTCGCAGCCGCTCGGCGGCATCTGGGCGGGCCTGGCCAAGACCCTGCACCGGGAGATCCCCAACTGCAACACCCGCGTCCTGGACACCTCGCTCGACGAGAGCGACCTGCTGCCCGACCGGATCTGCCGAGAGCTGTACCGGTGGGGCCTGTTCGAAGTCGGCCACCGCGACGGGCAGCGGCTCACCCTGCGCGCCGAGGCGCAGGACGCCGGCCCGCCCCTGGTCCCGCTCGGGCCCGAGGACCTGGTCCTGGTCTCCGGCGGCGGGCGCGGCATCGGCTGGCGCATCGCCACGGCGCTGGCCCGCATGCACGGCTGCCGCGTCGTGGTCACCGGACGCGGCCCGCTGCCCGACCCGGCGGCCAAGCCCTGGCTGACCGCGCCGGACCAGGACTTCGCCGCCCACGAGCGCGGGCTGTGGGACCTGCGCGCCGAAGGCCGGCCGATCACCGAGATCCGCGCGGCCATCGCCACCGCACGCCGCGAACGCGATCTGCTCGCCCACCTCGCCGCGGCGCACCGCGACGGACTGCCGATCACCTACGCCACCTGCGACTTCACCGACCCCGACGCGGTCGGCCGGCTGCTCGCCCGGCTCGACGGCCCGCCGACCGCCGTCATCCACAACGCCGGCGTCGACACTCCCGCGCGGTTCCCCAAGAAGACCGACGAGGAGTTCCTGCGCACCGTCGCCACCAAGACCGACGGCTTCCTGCACCTGTTCCAGCGGGTACGCGCGCTGCCGCTGAAGTTCTTCTGCGCGGTCGGCTCCCTCACCGGCCGGCTCGGCGGCATGGTCGGACAGCTCGACTACGGCGCCGCCAACGAAGGACTCGCCCGGCTCGCCCTGTGGGCCGACCAGGTGGCGCCGTTCCCGGTGATGACCCTGTGCTGGCCGACCTGGGACCGGGTCGGCATGGTCGCCAACTTCGAGGCGACGCTGCGCTACATGAGCGCCCTCGACGTCGACGAGGGGCTGCGCCTGTGGCTGGCCGAGCTGACCGCGGGCACACGGGGGGAGGTCACCTACGTCGGCCCGTTCGGCAAGGCGCTCGGCCCGCTCCAGGCGGTCGGCTACCCCGCCAGCGAGGACCTGCCCGGCTACCGCGGCCTCGCCCCGGCCATCTTCCACCTCGGTGAGGTGAGCACCCACGCACCGCACCGCGGCCTGACCGCCGGGGTCACCCTCACCACCGCCTACGCCCCCGCCCTCACCGACTTCGAGGTCGACGGCGTCCCCGCGCTGCCCGTCTCGCTGCTCCTGGAGAACGCCCTGTGGTCGGCGGTCTGGCTGCCGCCCGAAGACCTCGCCCCCCTCGTCCCCGACCGCATCGAGGACATCCGGATACACCCCGAGGCGCTCCGCCTCGACGCCGGCACGGCCCCCCTGGAGCGCACCGCGCACGCCCGGTACACCGACGGCGACTGGCACGTCGACATCGTCTACCGCACCGGTGCCGCACCGCCCCGCGAGGCGGCCCGCCTGCGCGTCGTACACCGGCCGGCCCACGCGCCGCCCACCACCGCGCCCGCACAGCCGGCCGGTGTGCCGCGCCCGGCCGGGGGCGCCGCGCACCGGCTGCGCTGGCGCGGCCGGGTACTGCCCGTCGTCCCCTGGCAGGACGCCGGCCCCGGCCGGGTCCTCGCCCACCTCACCGAGGCAGCGGCCAACGACCTCTGGATGCTGCCGCGCTGGCCCGAACAGAGCCTGCCGCTGACGGCGCTGGAGAACGTGCTGCACCGCACGCGGGCCACCGACCCCGACGGCCCGGCCGAGCTGCACATCCAGCGCCTCTCCCTGCTGCGCCCGCCCGGCACGGCCCGGCTGTCGGGCGCCCGCCTGGTGGTCGAAGGAGACCCCCGGCGCGGCGACTGGCTCGTGTCCGAACAGGCGTCGGGCGCGCCCGTCCTGCGCGTACACGCACTCCGCTACCCAGGAGACGCACGATGACCGTTCAGCTCACCGATTCCACCGACCGCGGCAACGAACTGTCCATGATGGGCGTCTACACGCCCCGCTACATCGAGGACCCCTACCCGCTCTACCGGCGCGTCCGGGAGGCCGGCCCCGTCCTGTGGGACCCGACGATGGGCGACGAGGGCGCATGGATGGTCACCGGCTACGAGCCCGCGCTCACCGCGCTGCGCGACTCGGTCTTCTCGGCCCGCAGACCCCAGTGGGACCCCGCCACCCACGCCCCCGAACAGGCGTCCCCGCTGCGCGCCCTGTACTCCCAGGTGTTCGTCACCGACGCCCCGGACCACAAGCGGCTGCGCAAACTGATGATGAAGCCGTTCCTGCCGCGCGCCGTGGAGGCCATGCGCGGCGAGATCGAGCGCGGCGCGAGCGCCCTGCTGGACGCGGCGCTGCCGGGCGGCGAGATGGACTTCATGCAGGACTACGCGATGGCGCTGCCCTCCGCCGTGGTCTGCTCGGTCCTCGGCGTACCCGTCGAGGACCGCGAGCGCTTCTGGAAGCGGATCCTCAGCTGGGGCCTGCTCGTCGACGAGGGGCCGCTGAGCAAGGAGCACCCCGACTACCACCTGGCGAGCATCGCCAAGTACATGGACTACTTCCGCGAGCAGTTGCGCCGCCGCGAGGGCGAGCGCACCGACGACCTGATGCAGACCCTCGCCGACGCGTGGGCGCAAGGGGAGTTCGACAGCGAGGAGGAACTGCTCGGCAACCTCATCTTCATGCTGACGGCCGGCCAGACGACCACCGCGCACCAGATCGGCAACAGCGTCCTCGCCCTGCTCGACCACCCGGACGTGCTGGCCCGGCTCGCCGCCGACCCCTCCCTCGTGCCGTACGCCACCCCCGAACTCATGCGGTACGACAGTTCCGTCCAGCTCACCAAGCGCCGCCCCGTGCGCGATGTGGAGCTCGGCGGGCAGACCGTCCGGGCGGGTGAGGAGATCTACGTGTGGATGGGCGCCGCGCACCGCGACCCGGAGGTCTTCCCCGATCCCGACCGGCTCGACGTGGACCGGCCCCGCAGCCAGAACCTCGCGCTCGGCCACGGCGCCCACTACTGCCTCGGCGGCCAGCTCGGCCAGCTGATCAACGAGGTGGCCGTGGAGCAGTTCGTGCGGCGGGTGCACGACCCGGAGGTGGACCGCTCCGGGATCCACCGCACGGAGACGCCCACGTTCCGCGGCCCGCACTCCATGCCCATGACGTTCACGCGCTAGCCCCCCGCGAGAGGAACCCCGATCATGCCCCAGACCCCCCAGCCGCTGCCGCCGTTCCCCGACACACCACAGCCGCTGCCCGACTTCCCCGGCTACACCACCCTGGACAAGGAGGTGCGCATCGACCGGCTCCCGGTCGAGGGCGCGCTGCCCGAGTGGCTCAGCGGCACCCTGATCCGCAACGGCCCCGCCAAGTTCGAGGTGGGCGACTACCGGCTGACGCACTGGTTCAACGGCATCGGCATGCTGCACGCCTACTCCTTCGGCGAGGGCCAGGTCTCCTACGCCAACAAGTACCTGCGCACCACGGCCTACGACCTGGCGGTCAACAAGGGCCAGCTCTACGGCAAGCAGTTCGGCATCGACCCCTGCCAGGAGCTGTTCGGCCGGCACTTCGCCGCCTACTCGCCGAACATCTCCGACAACACCAACGTGAACCTGACCCGGCTCGCCAACCGCTTCTTCGCGTTCAACGAGCAGCCCCTGTACACGGAGTTCGACCCGCGCACCCTCGACACGATCGGCGAGCTGACCTTCGAGGACCAGATCGCCGGCGAGCTGTCCACACCGCACCCGCACTACGACTTCGAGCGCCGGGCCCTGCTCAACTACACGACGGCGATGCGCGAGAAGACCGTCTACAACGTCTACTACACACCCGAGGACACCCAGCGCCAGACCCGCCTGGCCACCATCGAGACCGGCGAGGACCCGCGCTACATGCACAGCTTCGCCGCCACCGAGAACTACGTGGTGCTGGTGGAGATCCCGGTCGTCATCGACCGCGAGCGGTTCCTGGAACCCGGCAATCCGTTCCTGGAGTGCTTCAGCTGGCAGCCCGAACGCGGCACCCGCTTCCTCGTCGTCGACAAGCGCGAGGGCCGGGTGACGCGGACCTTCGAGGGCCCGGCGTTCTTCGCCTTCCACCACATCAACGCGATCGAGACGGGCAGCGACCTGCTCATCGACATCGCCGTCACCGAGACCCCGTACGAGAGCGTGCTGGGCCTGGCGCCCTCGCCGGACCAGTTCGACCTCCAGGCCTACGGCTACGCGGCCCGCCGGTTCACCCTGCCGCTGGGCGGCACGTCGGAGACGGCACACGTGGTGGACCTGACCGACGCCGGCGTGGAGATGCCGCGCATCAACTACCGCGCGCACAACGGCAAGGCGTACCGCTACGCCTACGGCCTGGGCCACTCCCCGCGCAGCCTGCGGGCGATGAACCGGCTGCTGAAGCTGGACGTCGTGGCAGGCACCCACAAGGCCTGGTACGAGAAGGGCAGCTTCCCCAGCGAGGCCGTGTTCGTGGGCCGGCCCGGCGCCACCGCGGAGGACGACGGCGTCGTGCTCTCCGGAGTTTTGGACGCCAAGACCGGCACGTCGTTCCTGCTCGTCCTGGACGCCGCCTCCTTCGAGGAGCTGGGACGGGCCCGCGTGCCCCACCACATCCCGAACGACTTCCACGGCGTGTTCTTCAGCGACCTGCCCCGCCTGAGCGGTTGAGCCGGACGGGCGGACGGCGAACCGTCCCGCCCGGCCGGCCCGGCCCG
Organism: Streptomyces sp. NPDC027672; assembly: GCF_055566335.1. NCBI lineage: Bacteria > Bacillati > Actinomycetota > Actinomycetes > Kitasatosporales > Streptomycetaceae > Streptomyces > Streptomyces sp. NPDC027672. Next base: position 335,819 of record NZ_JBVHSO010000005.1, read on the forward strand.
CGGTCAGGGGGTCCAGGCGCGGTGCAGGAAACGCATCGTGCCCACCGATATCCCGCCGTCGGCGTACAGGGTCTGCCCGGTGACGTAGCGGGCCTCGTCCGAGCCGAGGAAGGCGATCACGCCGGCGATGTCCTCGGCCTCGCCGAGCCGGCCGAGCGGCAGGTGCCCGCCGCGCCGCGCCCGCTCGGCGGCGTCGGGCCCGTACAGGTTCGCCGCGCCGTCGGTGTAGATCAGACCGGGACCGACCGCGTTCACCCGGATTCCCGCGTCCGCGTACTCGGCGGCGGCCTGTTCGGTGAGGGCGACGATCGCGGCCTTGGCGGCCGGATAGATGCCGGAGTTCGCACGGGCCGTCCGCGCGAGAAAAGAGGTGACATTCACGATGGCGCCGCCACCGCTCCGGGCGATGACGGGAGCGAACGCCTGGGTGCAGATCAGATTTCCCAGCACATTCGTGTCGAGCACCCTGCGGTAATGCTCGACATCGATCTCGGAAAGCGTACTGAACGTCCAGACCCCGGCATTGTTCACCAGCAGGTCGAGCCGGTCGAGTCCGTCGGCCACCGCCCGTACGGCGGCGGAATCCCGCACGTCGCACACGGCGGCCGTACCCCCGGTCCGGTCCGCCGTCTCCTTCGCACTGGCATCGACGTCCAGGCAGACGACCCGGTATCCGCGCGTGGCGAGCAGCACGGCGGTGGCCCGCCCGATGCCGCGGCCCGCACCCGTGACCAGGGCGGTGGGCGCGGGAACTGCGTTGGTCATGGAATCTCCTCCGGCTTTTCGGGGTGGGAATTCTGCGGGCAGCGTACGCGCCGTCACCTGAAATGCACAAGGTATGAGTGAAATCTGTGTCATCCGTAATTTCCGCAACGAAAAATCGGTCAGCAATACCAAACGGAATGAGGGACGGAAATGACGGCAGTCGAGCAGTCGGCCGTGGACCGGCTCGCCCCGGCCATCAGCCCTGAGCCGCGCCGCATGCTCATCGGCGGCGCGTGGGTCGACGCCCTGGACGGCGCCACCTTCGACTCGGTGGACCCGGCGACCGAGCGGGTGATCGCCCGGGTGCCCCGGGCCGGCGCCGCGGACGTGGACCGGGCCGTGCGCGCGGCCCGCGCCGCCTTCGAGCCGGGCTCGCCCTGGCGCACCATGTCGCCGTCGCAGCGCGGCCGTCTCATCCACCGCATCGGCGACCTCGTCCTGGAACACGCCGAGGAGCTGGCGCTCATCGAGTCGGTCGACAACGGCAAGCCGCTGACCTACGCGTCGTTCGCGGACATCCCGATGACGGCCGACCTGTTCCACTACATGTCCGGCTGGGCCACCAAGATCGAGGGCAACACCATCCCGTTCTCGTCGGCGGCGCCGGGCAGCTTCCTGTCGTACACGCAGCGCGAACCGGTCGGCGTGGTCGGCCAGATCATCCCGTGGAACTTCCCGGTGATGATGGCGGCCTGGAAGCTGGCGCCGGTCCTCGCCACCGGGTGCACCGTGGTCCTCAAGCCGGCCGAGCAGACCCCGCTGGGCGCGCTGCGCCTGGGCGAGCTGATCCAGGAGGCGGGCATCCCGGACGGTGTCGTCAACATCGTGACCGGCTTCGGTGACGCAGGCGCCGCCCTCACCGCCCACCCCGACGTCGACAAGGTCGCCTTCACGGGCTCCACCGAGGTCGGCAAGGAGATCGTGCGCGCCAGCGCGGGCAACCTGAAGAAGCTCACCCTCGAACTCGGCGGGAAGTCACCCGACATCATCTACGCCGACGCCGACCTGGAGCGGGCCGTGGCCGGCGCGGCCGGTGCGATCTTCTTCAACCAGGGCGAGTCCTGCATGGCCGGCTCCCGGCTCTATGTGCAGCGGCCGGTCCTGGAGGACGTCGTCCAGGGACTGGTGGCCGAGGCCGAGAAGATCAAGGTCGGCGTGGGCACCGACCCGGCGACGCAGATGGGCCCGCTGGTCTCGCGGGAGCAGTTCGACCGTGTGATGGGGTACGTGGAGTCCGGCACCGCCGAGGGTGCGGTGCTGCGCACCGGCGGCCGGCGGATCGGCGACACCGGGCACTTCCTCGCGCCGACCATCTTCAGCGGCGTCACCCCGTCCATGAAGGTCGTGTCCGAGGAGATCTTCGGGCCGGTCCTGACCGTGCTGCCCTTCGACGAGCTGGCCGACATCGTCGCCGTCGAGCGCGACAACGTCTACGGCCTGGCCGCCGGGGTCTTCTCGCGGGACGTGGGCACCGCGTTCCGCACGGCCAACGCGATGCGGGCGGGCACGGTCTTCGTCAACACGTGGAACACGCTCGACGCGGCGCTGCCCTTCGGCGGCTACAAGCAGTCCGGCTGGGGCCGCGAGATGGGCCACGCGGTGCTGGAGAACTACCTGGAGACCAAGACGGTCATCGCCGATCTGTCCTGACGCCGGCCGGCGGCGTCCGCGGGGGACAGGACGGCGCCGGCGGCCGGTCCACGGGAACCGGCCGCCGGCGCCGTCATCCGCCGTCATGTGCCGTCGTGTGTCAGGGCGGGCCGCCGCGGGAGGGCGGTCCCGCGGCGGCCCGCCGGCTCAGGGCTTCAGTTCGGCCACGGTGGCGAGCGTCTTCGGGTCGTCGTTGCGGATCAGCAGCGTGGTGACCAACGACTCGTCCCAGCGCGCCAGTTCGTCGCGCAGCTTCTCCTTGGGACCGACCAGCGACACGTCCTCCACCATCGCGTCCGGTACGGCGGCGATGGCGTCCTTCTTCTGCCCGGACAGGTACAGTTCCTGGATCCTGGCGCACTCCGCCTCGTAGCCGAGCCGGGCCACGACGTCGTTGTGGAAGTTGGCGCCCTTGGCCCCCATGCCGCCCACGTACAGCGCGATCCAGGGCCGCACCGTGTCCCTGGCCCGCTGTACGTCGTCGTCGAGGACGAGCGGGGCGCCCGCGGCGATCTCGAAGCCGGCGCGGGCGCTGCGCTCGGGGGAGCGGCGGGCGAAGCCGGCCTCCAACTGCTCGCGGTGGAAGGCGTCGGCGCGCGGGGAGAACAGGAACGGCAGCCAGCCGTCGGCGATCTCGGCGGCGAGCGCGATGTTCTTGGGCCCCTCCGCGGCCAGGTACAGCGGCACCTCGGGGCGCAGCGGGTGCACGGTGGACTTGAGCGGCTTGCCGAGTCCGGTGCCGGCCGGGTACGGCAGCCGGTAGTGCTCGCCTTCGAAGGCGACCGGGGCGCGGCGCGCGATCACCTGGCGCACGATGTCGAAGTACTCACGGGTCCGGGCCAGCGGCTTCGGGTACGGCTGCCCGTACCAGCCCTCCACCACCTGCGGGCCCGAGGCGCCGAGCCCGAGCACGAACCGGCCGCCGGAGAGGTGGTCGAGCGTGAGCGCGGCCATCGCCGTGGCGGTCGGGGTACGGGCCGACATCTGGACGATGTTCGTGCCGAGCCGTACCCGCGAGGTCTGCCTGCCCCACCAGGCGAGCGGGGTCAGGGCGTCCGAGCCGTACGCCTCGGCGGTCCAGACGGAGTCGAACCCCAGCCGCTCGGCTTCGGCGATCAGCGCCTCGGCTGTCTGCGGCGGGCCCGACGACCAGTAATTCGTCTGGAATCCCAGCTTCATCGGATCTCCCTCGAACTCGTGCGTGCGACGGTACGGGCGAAGTGGTGCCGGTCAGTCCGCGACGCCGGCCGGTCGGTCCGGAAAGGCGGCGAGCACGGAATCGAGCAGCCCGGGGAAACGCTGGTCGAGGTCCTCGCGGCGCAGCCGCACCTGGTGGTTGCGTCCCTCGAGCCGGGTCATGGTGAGGCCGGCCTCGCGCAGGACCTTGAAGTGGTGGGACAGGGTGGACTTCTGGACGCCGATGTCGAACTCCTCGGGGCGACAGGCGTGATATTCACCGTCTGCGAGGACCGAAATGAGCCGCATTCGAATCTCGTCCGAGAGCGCCTTCATGACATTCAGGATCTGGATCTCATCGACGTCGGGCTGAGTGAAGTAGCGAGCCATATTATCACCTCATTGCCTCTCATTGTGCAATACAATTGTAACAGGTGGATCGAAGTCGAACTATACTGGTGATGGCGGCTCCGTAGAGTGCTCCCTTCTAACGCGTCCCTCGGCAGGTGAATCTGACGGTCAGTCACCTCTCCGGCCGGGTGCCCCCGCAGGAGTGCGATCCACTTATGTACTTTGGTTCATTGATCCGGGTGCGGTCGTACTGATTGAATTTCCTACCGGGTCCGTTGGGGTCCGCGCTCACTTTGGTCCGGTCCGAAAGGAGCATGCCCCGTGCGTATCAGAAATGACGGCTGGGCCGTGGTCGTCGGGGACGTGGACCGCGCCTGGCGCCTCGAAGGACCGCTCGCCGCGGCGGGCCTGCCCTGGACCGCGATCGAGGAGCCCGACGACCTCACCGGGCTCGCCCGCCCGGCCGGTGCCGAACTCACCGTGCTCGCCCTGCCGCCCACGCACGAGGGCGCCGGGCCCGCGACCCGGCTGCTGCGGGAGACGGCACGGATCGTCGCCGGCCGCCCGCGCACCGCCCGGCCCCGGCTGTGGTGCGTCACCCTCGGCGGGAGCGAGCGCCCGGGCGGCGCCGACTGTGTCACGGCGCGGCTGTGGGACCTCGGCCGGTCGGTGGGCCGGGAGCTGCCCGGCTCCTGGGCCGGTGTGCTCGACCTCGCCCCCGACCCCGCCCTGGACGCCCCCGAACGCGTGGCGCAGTTCCTGGCCGCCGACCGCCCCGCGGGCGGAGTCCTCGCGCCGCGGCGCGACGGCGCGGCGGACCCGGTCACCGTGCGGTGACCTGCCCCCGGACCGGTGAGCGCCGCGCCGTCCCCCGCGCGGGCGGTCACCGGCGCAGCCCCGGACCGCCGCCCGGCGACGCCCGGGGCCGGGGGCCCCGAGGAAACGTGTGACGACCCGAGAAGCCCGGAAGGCCGAGCAGGGAGTGCGCATGACCGTGTGGAGCACCGCCACCCCGGACAGTCCGGCGCCTACGGCCCGGAGCGAACACGCCGACGACTTCCTGCGGGCCCTGCGCGGCCGCGGCGGGCAGGCACCCGGCGCCGCCCGCGTCCCCGCCCCGCCGGACCTCGCCGACGACTTCGACCCCAGGGACCCCGGCACCATCCTGTCCCTCGCCCTGCGGACCCTGCGCGCCCAGCGCGCCCCCGCCCCGCCCCGGCCGGCGGAACGGCCCGCCTCCTGACGACGCCGTCCCGCACCGGCACACCCGGCGCGGACATCCGCCGTCACCCTCCGGTGGCCAGGGCAGACCTGCCTGCCGCGGGCGCCGGCGCCGCACGGTGACCCGGCGCCACCCGCGCCCTGCCGCCCGCTCCGGCTACAGCTCGAACTCGAGGTGTTCCAGATCGGTCAGTTCCACTTCGAGTCCGTGGGCGCGGCGGCCGCTGTCGCGGAAGTAGACCTCGCCCAGGGCCCCGGCCGCGACCCGGCGGAGCTGCTCCTCGGTGGCGCCGCCCTCCTGGGCCTGGAAGAGACGGGCGGCCTGGTCGGGCGGCAGCGCGAGGGTGAGGTGCCGCAGCCGGGCGTCGTCGGTACTGCCCGGGGCGGCGGTGTAGCCGAACCGCGCCCGGACATCGATCATGATGCCCTGGGTGGTGACCGCGGCCTGCTTGGCCCTGGCCCTGACCTGCGGCTGCCAGCGCGCGCGGACCTCGCGTTCGAGCCGGCCGGCGAGTTCCGGGCGGGGCGTTCTGATCTGGTTCTTCACATACCGCTCGACGGTGCGCTGACTGATGCCGAGCAGCTCGGCCACCCGCCGGGTACTGCGCTGGTGCGCCCGGACCAGATAGCGCATCTGCGCCCCGGCGGACTTGGGGACGGGACGCGTGAACGCGCCCTGCACCGCCTTGCCGAGTTCTTCCCCGATCGCCACCATCGTGCCGTGCCCCCCTATTCCCCGGTGTCCTTCGCGGTGACCTCACCGGTCTTGATGTAGCGGGCCAGGTTGGCGACATGGCCGTCGGCGCCGAGCCGTTCGAGCACCTCCGCGCCCCACAGCACGCTCTGGGTGCCCTCGTGCTTGACCATCCCGGGCGAGACGCCGAGCCGGAAGGATCCGGGCACGGTCTTGCCGTCGGCGTCGTAGGGCAGGACGTCCAGCGGGCCGGGTCCGTCGGCGGCGTACACGGCGCAGTCGGACAGGACCGCGACCGGGTACTGCCCGGTGGCCGCCGCCAGGTTGAGCATCTTGCGATGCATGTTGATCCGGGCCCGGGAGATGACCGTGGCGCGGATGTCGGGGCGCCAGGTGGGCCGGGCCAGGGCCGGCCAGGGCTGCCCCGGCTTCCAGCCGCCGCCGCGCGCCTTCTCCCGCAGCTTGCCGATGCCGCCCTTGACGGTCATCTTCACGGCGTCCAGGACGACGGCCATCTCGGGGTCACGCTGCCGGCAGCCCTCCATCGCCCTCAGGAACTCGGCCGGCGGCAGCTTCTCGGCGACACCGAGGTCCGCCATGGTGGCGACGTAGGCGTCGCGCAGCCGCTTGTACCAGCCGTCCAGGAACCGGCCGCTCTCGTGGCGCACCCACGCTTCGACCGGGGCGACGTCGTACCCGAGTTCGACGGCGTACGCCACGGTCGGGGTGGCGTACCAGGCCGGCCCCTCGGGGCGTTCGCCGGTCGGAGTGAACGGGCTGGGCAGCAACGCGCCGTCGAGGTCCCGCCACTGCTTGCCGACCTTCACCCGGGACGGATCGACGTGGGAGAGGTCGACCAGCCACGAGCCGGGCAGCGCCGCGTCGAAGACCGGACCGGTGACGTGCACCGGCGGTGACGCCAGGCCGACGACCGCGCCGTTCGCGGCCGCGCCGAAAGCGAGGTTCACGTCGAGGCCGACCAGATGGCGCTTCCCGCACTCGGCGTCGGTCAGATCCCGCGCCCAGTCGTAGGCCTCCTCGAACAGCTTCTCGCCGGGACCGCGCACATGGAAGCGGGGCAGGTGCGCCAGGACGGGATGCCCGTCGGGTGCCTCGCACGGCGCCGGGTCCACCGGCTCCGTGCCCAGCGACCCGGGGCGGTGCTCGCGGTGCCGCTTGCCGTCGGCGTCCGGCTCGCTCGCACGGGTCGGCGGGTTGAGCGCCGTCATCAGATGCAGCCCCGTCACCGCGGTGGAACCCACCGGCGTCGTCACCCGGCCCGCGTACACACCCAGCACGCGGGCCAGCTCCGCCGGCTCCAGGCGCGCGGCATGCCCCCACGCGCGGTCGTCCAGCGCACGCCAGGAGGGGATGCACAACTGCACGCAGTTCCGGCGGCCCCCCTGGGCGGGCCGGTAGATCCGCGCCCACGGCCCCAGCCCCCGCTTGGTGAGCCGCCAGTCGGCACGCTCGAGCTGCTTGACGACCTTGTGCCCCTCCGGCAGCCGCCCGGAGAGCCGCTCGGACTCCGACAACTGCACGGGCAAGCCGTACCGCTCGCACGCGGCCTCGGTGAGCACCAGCAGCGGATCGGCGTCCTTGCCCGAACCGTGCAGCCGCTCCGCCCCGAGCCGCGCCTCGCTGAGCGTCCACTCCACCAGGGCGGGCAGCGTCTTGGCCGGCACGTCCAGGATCACCCCCCCGACGCCGTAGCCGGTCACCTGCTTGTCGGCGTCGGCGTCGAGGACGAGCAGCGGACCGTGCGCGTACGGGCCGCCGGGCGCGGCGGCACCCTCTGTGGTGGCCCGCGCGGCGGTCTTCCGGGCGGTGCTCTCGGCACCACGACGGTGCGGGGCCCGGGGCTGCTGAGCGGTCCGGGGATGCGTCGTGGCGGCCGGAGCGGGATCGGTGGCCCGGGGAGCGGAGGGCGACTCATCGGTCCCGGCCGTGGCGTCCGGTGCACCGCCCGCCGACGCCGTCGGCTCGGCCGCGGCTGCCGGCGTCGCAGGGGTCGACGTTTCCTGGACTGCGGTGTCCTCCTGCGGCGTACCGGTGCCTTCGGGGGCGGGGTAGAGCCGTGCGAGCTGTCCGAGCAGGCGTGCGTACGCCTCCCGCTCCGGGGGCCGCGGCTCGGTCTTGCCCGACTCCCAGCCGCCCACGGTCGCCCGCCGGACGTGCAAGGCGGCGGCCACCTCGTCCAGGGTGAGCGCGTGCGCCTGGCGCAGCCGTCTGCGCTCCGCCGGCGGCGGCAGCGGGGAACGGGACGCGACCAGCGCGTCCACCGCGTCGAACAACTCGGACATGCGCACCTCCGCTCCCACTGTACTCCGATAACCGCTCCCACCGCGTACGTATCGCGTACGTGCGGCGTGCGTGTCGCTGGCGTCGACAGCACCGAGGACGGGTCCCGTGCCGCGCCAAGGGTGGCACGGTTTCGGTGAAAGCCCAGTTCACGGGGGTGGAGTGGTGGCACCACCCGACCGGTACGGGGGCAATCCCCCGATCCGGGACGGTGCCTGGCAGGCTGTTCCGGACCGGCGGGCGTGCCGAGACTCGACGGCATGACGATTTCCCCGCAGGCCGCACCCCTGCCCATCGTGTCCGCCGGCCCTTCCCGTGGAGCCGGCAGCGACTTCTCCCGGCTGTCCCGGCGCATCACCGAGGCGGGGCTGATGCGGCGCCGCCCCGTCTATTACGCGGCACGGCTCGGGCTCGTGGTCGCGCTGACGGCGGCGGGCTGGGGCGCCTCCCTCGCGCTCGGGGACACCTGGTGGCAGCTCGCCGTGGCCGCCTTCCTGGCGCTGATGTACGGCCAGACGGCGCTCGTCGCCCACGACCTGGCGCACCGCCAGGTCTTCCGGCGCGGCCGGCCGAGCGGAGTGTGGGGCCGGCTCTTCGGCAACCTGGGGATCGGCATGAGTTACGGCTGGTGGATGAACAAGCACACCCGCCACCACGCCAACCCCAACCACGAGGACCTGGACCCGGATGTCGCCCCGGACATCCTGGTGTGGTCCACCGACCAGGCCCGCGACAGCCGGGGCCTGGCCCGTCTCATCGGCGGCCACCAGGCCTGGCTGTTCTTCCCGCTGCTGACGCTGGAGGGCTTCAACCTGCACGTCTCGAGCCTGCGGGCGCTGTGCTCGCCGTCCATGAAGCACCGCACACTGGAGGCCGGACTGCTCCTGCTGCACCTCGCCGTCTACCTCTCGGCGCTGTTCCTGGTGCTCCCGCCCGGCAAGGCGGTGGCGTTCCTCGCCGTGCACCAGTGCCTCTTCGGGGTGTACCTGGGCTGCACCTTCGCCCCGAACCACAAGGGCATGCCCACGTTCAGCGGCGACGCGCGACCCGACTTCCTGCGCCGCCAGGTCCTCACCTCCCGCAACGTCCGCGGCGGCCGGCTCACCGATGTGCTGCTCGGCGGGCTCAACTACCAGATCGAGCACCACCTCTTCCCGAGCATGCCCACCCCGCATCTGCGCCGGGCCCGGATCATCGTGCGCGCGTACTGCGCGGAGATCGGCGTGCCCTACCACGAGACCGGTCTGCTCCGCTCCTACCGCGAGGCCCTGACGCACCTGCACCGGGTGGGAGAACCGATCAGGCGGCAGCGCGGTACGGCCCGCTGACGCGCGGTACTGCCGCAGGCCACGGCATGTGCCGAGCCCCGGACCCGGCCGGTGTGTAGTGCGCAGGCACCAGGAACGGTGAGCGGCTGGTCCGGGTGCACCAGGCCGGGACGGGTGCGGGGGACGATGCCCGCCGGGACGGCACGCGGAAGTGTGGGAGGCGCGCGGGATCGCGCGCCTCCCTCTTGCTTGCCTAGTGGTGTCTGGAGTGATCAGCAGGTGACGACTTCTTACTACCGCGCCGGACGGTGGCCCTTCCGCCGGCGCCGGCGCGCGGAGGGTCCGCCCGCGTCCGAAGCCGCGGCCGGCCCGGTCCGCCTCGGGTGGCTGCCGGTCGGCGCTCTGGGCTTCCTGGCGCTCGCCCTGGGCACCCTCCAGTCGGTGGTGGAGCCCGCGCTCCCGCTGCTGCAGGACGAGTTGGGCGTCAGCCCCGGCGAAGGGGCCCTGATCGGGAACGCGTTACTCGTCACCGGCGCGGTCGTCACCCCGGTCGCGGGCAAACTCGGCGACCGCTACGGCGGGAAGCGGGTGCTGGTGCGGCTGGCGGCCGTGGTCTCGGCGGGGGGCCTGCTGGCCGGCCTGGCGCCGAATCTGCCGGTGCTGCTGCTCGGTCAGGTGTTGCAGGGCGCCATGGTGGGCGCGCTGCCCCTCTCCTTCATCCTGGTGCGCAAACACCTCACGCCAGGGAAGTCGCAGGCGGCGATCGGGGTGGTCGTCGCGCTGTTCACGGGCGGCGGCGTGGTGGGCGTGCTGGGCGCCGGGCCGATCGCGGAAGGACTGTCCTGGCAGTGGATGTTCGCCCTGCCGACGCTCGCGGTCATCGCGGCGACACTGCTCGTGGCACGCCTGATGCCGCACGATCCGCCGGTCCGGTCGCGCGCCGGGATCGACTGGCCCGGCACGCTGCTGCTGAGCGGCACGCTGCTCGCGTTCATGCTCGGGCTGGTGACGGTCACCGGGGACGGCGGGGTGCCGCCGCTCGCGGTCGGCGCCCTCGTGGTGCTCGTGGCCGCCCTCGCCACCGGATGGGTCCTCGTGGAACGCCGGGCGGCCTCGCCGATGGTCGATCTGCGCATGCTGGCACGGCCCGCGATGTGGAGCGCGTGCGTGCTCACCTTCGTCGTCACCACCAGTTCCGGGATGGTCCTCTTCCTCGTCCCGCAGCTCTTCGCGCTCCCGGCCGACGGGTACGGCTTCGGGGCCGGCACCACCGACATCGGACTGTTCCTGCTGCCCGGCGCCCTCGCCGGTGCGGTGAGCGATTCGGTGGGCGGGGTCGCGGCGCGGCGTTTCGGTCCGCGGGCCGTGGTCATCGCGGGCACCGTCGTCACGGCGGTCACGATGATCGCCCTGGCGTCGGTGCACACCGCGCCCTGGCAGCTCGTCCTCGCCAAGGTGCTCACCGCGTTCGCCGCGGGCGCCGGCACCACCGCGCTGCTCGCCGGCACCGCCACGGCCATCGAGACCCAGGACATCGGCATCGCCACCGGCCTGCTCGTGGTCACCCGGGTGATCGGCGTCGCCCTGGGCGCCCAGGTGGCCGGCGCGCTCCTCGACGCCGGGGCCGAGCCGGTCACGGGCCGGCCGGCCGAGTCGGCCTTCGTCACGGGCTTCGCCGTCGCCGGTCTCGTCGCCGCACTTTCCCTGTTCGTTGTCCGGGTCACGAAAAAAGGAGTCCAGGCATGACACGCACCGGCCCGTCGAGGAACGTGGGCACCACCGTGAAGCGCACGGTCCTGATCTCCGGGGCCAGCATCTCCGGACCCGCGCTGGCTTACTGGCTCCACCGGTGCGGATACGCGGTCACCGTGGTCGAGAAGGCAGGCGCCCTGCGCGACGGCGGTTACCCGGTCGACATCCGCGGCACCGCCACGGAAGTGGCCCGGCGGATGGGCATCCTGCCGCGACTGCGGGACGCGCATATCGACTCCCGCCGGGTCACCTTCCTCGACGCGGAGGGCGGCGAAGTGGCCTCGCTCACCCCGGGCGCCGTGGCCGGCGGTGTCGAGGGACAGGACCTCGAGGTGCGCCGCGGGGACCTGGCCGCGATCCTCCACGAGGCGGTCCGCGACGACGTGGAGTTCCTGTTCGGCGACTCCATCGACACCCTCGACCAGTGCGGACCAGGGGTCGACATCACCTTCCGCAGTGGGCGGCGGCGCACGTTCGACCTGGTGATCGGCGCCGACGGGATGCACTCGCCCACCCGGGCGGCCGTGTTCGGCCCGGAAGGACGGTTCCACCGCTACCTCGGGTACTGCTTCGCCCTGTTCACCGTGCCGAACACCTACGGACTCTCCCGCGAGGTCACCATGTGGAACGCCCCCGGGAAAGCCGCGGCGCTGTACGCCGTCGGCGACGACGACGCACTGCACGCCTTCCTGACTTTCCACCGGCCGCGCCCGCCGGCCGACGCCCTCCGGGACCCCGACGCCCTGCGGGACCTGGTCGCCACGGTCTTCGCGGGCGCGGGATGGGTGGTTCCCCGTCTGGTCGACGCCCTGCGCGACGCGGACGACCTGTACTTCGACACGGCCGGCCAGATCCGCATGCCCCACTGGTCCAGCGGCCGCGTCGCGCTCGTCGGCGACGCCGCGTACGCACCCTCGTTCCTCACCGGACAAGGCTCCAGCCTCGCGCTGGCCGGTGCCTACACGCTCGCCGCCGCCCTGGCCGCGCACCGGGACCACACCGCGGCCTTCGCCGCGTACGAACGCGGCTTCCGCCCCTTCGCGGCCATGAACCAGGCCCTGGTCGACACCGGCGCGGCCACGCTCTTCCCCACCACGCGGCGGGCCCTGGAGCAACGCGACGCCCGGCTGCGCCACCTCGTCACCCTGCCCGCCCCGGCAGCACGACCGGCCCACTCGGCCCTCACGCTGCCCGCCTTCACCCCGACGCCGTGACCTGATGCTCCGGCCGGACTCCTCCGTCACCACGGGCCGACCGCCCGGGCGGTGGGGGGTGAGAACTCCCCACGGAATGCGCGCGGAGTTCGGTGCGCGTCATGGGCCTGGAGCCTCATGAGCGTCGACAGCGCCGTTCGATGGACTGGCCGTGCCGGCGCGTTGGACGCGCCGGATCCGGGAGCTTGGGTTCAGCCTGCGGTCGAGCCCTTGGTCAACGCGTCCATGAGGAGGCCGACGAGCCGACGGGCCTGCTCCTTGCTGCCGTGCTGCACGGAATAGGCGATGCCACCCATGAGGAGGAGAACATCGTCGGAGGTGACGTCGGTTCGCAGGCTGCCGTCGTGGGCGCCGGCATCAAGGAGGGTGGCGACGGCGCCGGTAAGGAGTGCGCGGCTGTCGGCGTATGGGTCGACTCCGGAGGCGATGACCGCGCTGAGTGCTGCGGACATGCCGCTCTTGGCCGTGGCGTACTCGAGGAAGTGTTCCATCCAGATGCGAGTGGCCTCGACGGCCGGATGCCGGGTGAGGAGGTCTGGCGCCTTCTCGCACACGCGGGTGAGTTGGTGCCGGTAGGCGGCGTCGATGAGGGCTTCTCGTGTCGGGAAGTGCCGGTAGAGCGTGCCGACACCGACGCCGGCCTGCTTGGCGATGGCGGCCGGTGCGGTGTCCAGCCCCTGCTCGGCGAAGAGCTGCGCGGCGACCTCCAGCAGGCGCTCCCGATTCTGTAGCGCATCGCTCCTGGTCCGGCGAGGGGTGGGGGGCATGCAGGTTCCTCCGGTGCCTGTCTTCGGTTGCATTCCGGAATGCATTCCGCTTAACTCCTAACCGGAATGCATTCCGGTAACACTCTACTCCAGGGGACTCCCATGCCGACTCCGCCCGACAAGGCCGTACGCCGATGGTTCATCACCGGAGCCTCCGGCGGCCTGGGCCGCCATCTCACCGGACACGCCCTCCAGCGCGGCGACCGCGTCACGGCCACGGTCCGCCACCCCGCAGCCCTGGAAGACCTGCGTAAGACGTACGGCGACCGGCTGACCGTCGAGATCCTTGATCTCACCCGGCCGACCGACGTCGACCAAGTGGTCGGCAGAACCCTCCAGTCCGGACCGGTGGACATCGTGGTCAACAACGCCGGATACGCAGTCGTGGGCGCCGCCGAGGAGATGACCGTCGAGCAGATCCGCGACCAGATCGAGGTCCTCCTGCTCGCTCCCATGCTGATCACCAGGGCCTTCCTGAAGCCGATGCGCGAGCAGGGCGGAGGCCGAATCATCCAAATCTCCAGCATGGGCGGCCAGATCGCCACCCCCACGCACAGCTCCTATCACGCGGGCAAGTGGGGGCTGGAAGGCTTCACCGAGAGCGTCAGCCGCGAAGTGGCCGACTTCAACATCCACCTCACCCTGGTCGAGCCCGGCGCCACCCGCACCGGCTTCGCCTCGGCCCTGCACTACACCACCGAGACGGCCGCCTACCGTGACAACGCCGTCGGCCGGACGCGGCGTTACCTGGAGGCCGCTGACGACAGCGTCTTCACCGGCGACCCGGCCAAGCTCGCCGCCGCCATCTACGACACCACCCGCCACCCGCACCCGCCCCTGCGCCTCCCTCTCGGTTCCGACACCTACGACGCCGTCCACACCGCACTCACCGGACGTCTCACCGCACTCGAAACCCAGAAGGACCTTGCGGCATCTGTCGCTTTCACCCGCTGACCCGGCCCGCCGACACGACATAGCAGAAAACGTCGCCGCAACCACCGCGTCGCGCATCTCACGCCCTTTCCACGACCCAGCGTCGGGCGCCCAGGCCAGAGCCGTGCTCGGTGCCGCGGCGAGCGATCAGCGGTTTCACACCGAGATCCCAGACCGGGCGGCGGTACTTGTCGTGGTCGTAGCCACGGTCGCCCAGCACCGCACTCGGGCGGCGCCGAGGCCGGCCACGCTTACCGCGCACCGGCGGCACGGCCTGGAGGAGCGGGATCAACTGGGTCCCTCTCGGCAGGCGACCGCCCGTCAGGCATCGGTGTCATGGCCGAGTACCGGCCTACGGCACGCCGTCCGTACCGCCGTCGGGGGAGGCGTGGGCCAGGCCGGTCCGGTAGGCGATCACGACGAGCTGTGCCCGGTCGCGGGCCTCCAGCTTCGTCATGGCGCGCTGCACGTGGGCGCGGACGGTGAACGGGCTGAGGAACATCCGCTCGGCGATCTCCTGGTTGGACAGGCCGGTCGCGACCAGCGCCACCATCTCCCGTTCGCGCGGGGTGAGTACGGCGAGCTGCTCGGGGCGGTGCGGCGGGGCTTCTCCGGGTGTGGCCAGGAAACGGGCGACCAGGGAGCGGGTGGCGGCGGGGGACAGCAGGGTGTCGCCGGCGGCGATCGTACGCACGGCGTCCGCCAGCTCCGCGGCCCCGATGCCTTTGCCGACGAAGCCGCCGGCCCCCGCGCGCAGCGCCTGGGCGACGTACTCGTCGGTCTCGTACGTGGTGAGGATCAGGACGCGGGTGGCCCGCAGCTCCGGATCCGCGCAGATCCGCGCCGTGGCGGTGAGCCCGTCCACCTCGGGCATGCGGATGTCCATGACGACCACGTCCGGGCGCAGTTCCCGGGCGAGGCTCACCGCCTCCCGGCCGTCGGCGGCCTCGCCGACCACGGTGATGTCGTCGGCGCTGTCGAGGAGCATCCGGAAGGCACCGCGCAGCAGGGCCTGGTCGTCCGCGAGGAGCACCCTGAGCGTCACGGCGCCTCCCCGGCCGGTGCGTTGGCCGTCCGTTCGCCGCCTGTCACCGCGTCCGGCATCCGTCCTCCGGTGGTGGCCGCTCCGCCGGGCCCGCGCGTCGGGTCCTTGGCGGGCGGGAGGGGCAGGTGGGCGGAGACGAGGAAACCGCCTTCCGGGCGCCTGCCCGCGTTCAGGTGCCCCCCGACCGCGGCGGCACGTTCACGCATCCCGATCAGACCGTACCCGGGAGGGCGTTCGGGCACCGTGGGCGCGCTCGTACCCGTGGGCGTACTCGGGCCCGTGGCCGCACTCGGGCTCGCGGGCGCGTCCGGCGTCGTACGAGAGCCGGTCCCGTCGTCGGTGACGGTGATGGTCAGGCGATCACGGTTCCAGGCGAGACGCACCCGAGCGTCCCCGGTGCCGGCGTGTTTGGTCACGTTGGTCAGGGCCTCCTGGACGATGCGGTAGGCGGTGAGGTCCACTCCCGGCGGCAGCGGCCGCGGCGTGCTCTCCTGGTGGACCGACACCGTGAGACCCGCGCGGCGGAAGGAGGCGAGCAGCGCGGGAAGCCGGGACAGCCCGGGCGCCGGTTCGGCGGGCGTGGCCGCCTCCCCGCTCTGCCGCAGCAGACCGACCGTGGCCCGCAGTCCGTCGAGCGCGTCGGCGGTCGTCCCGACGAGTTCCTCCAGGCTCTTGCGGGTCTGCTCCGGGCGGGTGTCGAAGAGGTGGGCGGCGACCATGGCCTGCGCGTTGGCCAAGGTGATCTGATGAGCCACCAGGTCGTGCAACTCCCGGGCGATGCGCACCCGTTCCTCGGCCACTCTCCGGCGCGCCTCGCTGTCGCGGCTCTCCTCGGCCCGCCGGGCCCGTTCCTCCACGGCCGCCAGGTAGGCCCGCCGGTTCCGCACCGAGTGCCCGAGCACGCCGGCCACCAGCGGGAACGCCGCCACCACTCCCATCCTGCTCGCGTCCTTCCAGGAGAAGTCCCCGGCCAGGGGGACGGAGGCGGCCAGCGCCGCGGAAGCGAGCAACACCGCGCTCACCGCGCGCCGTTCGGTGCGCGCGGCGAGCGCGCAGGAGTAGGCGGTGATCACGGCGGGGGCCACGAGGAGCGGGGTGAGCAGGAGACCCAGGGCCGGCACCAGCACCCCGGCCGCTGTCGTGGCCGCCAGAGCGGCCCGGGGCGCCCGATGCCGTACGGGCAGCACGGCACAGGACACCACGGCGATGACGTAGGCGGCGGCAGGTGGCGCCGACAGGGTGTCGTCGACCCGCATCACCCCGCCGAGCAGGCAGAACGCGAACGCCGTCGCCGTGACCGCCGCTTCCCGCCACCACGGCGCGCCGCGTGGCCGTGGGCCACCGCCGCCCGGGTCCGTCATGACCGGCCCGGTCCCGGCCGGCGCACAGCCGCCACACCGGTGCGGCGAGTCTGGCCGCAACGGCCGTCAGCCGCCCGCCTGTTCAGTGCCTCATCCTCGTTCTCGCTGTTCGGCAGCACACCGTTCAGGATACGAGGCAGCGACAGACCCGGCGTCCGGAAGCCAGACCCCCGACCGATGCCGGTGGCCCAGGCCACGGGTCCGGCGGCGAAGCCGCGCGGCTGGCCAGGGTGAAGGCGCAGGACTCCGGACGAGCGCCGGTCCCGACACCGGGCGACCGGTCGGCTTGGGCGTCGGAGCGTTGTGGTGAGGTCG
Organism: Streptomyces sp. NPDC027672; assembly: GCF_055566335.1. Taxonomy (NCBI): domain Bacteria; kingdom Bacillati; phylum Actinomycetota; class Actinomycetes; order Kitasatosporales; family Streptomycetaceae; genus Streptomyces; species Streptomyces sp. NPDC027672. The sequence continues at coordinate 352,632 of NZ_JBVHSO010000005.1, forward strand.
GTACGGGTCCTCGTGGTCGACGCGTTCCCCGGGGGAACGCAGCCCGTGCACAGCCGTCCCACGGTGACACCCGGGAACTCCTGGGTCAGTGGCCGGCCTCGACGCCTGGGGTGCCCGTTGGACGCGGAGGGCGCGGCAGTCCGGGTGTGGCCGTCGCGGAGGCGACACGCGGCACGTGTGCCGGTGGGCCGGATCGCGGGGCCGGGGCCGCAAGCCGGCCCACCGGCACCGGGGCCGTCTCGCCGCCCGGCGGTGTGCTGGGCGCCGGTGTCGCAGGGGTTGCCGGGGCCGGGCCGCGGGCCGGGATGCCGTCGGCCCTGTGGTCACGCGCCGCGAGCCGTCGCGCGGAAGGCAGTCGGGGTCGTGCCCGTCCGCTGCCGGAAGAACTTGGTGAAGTCGCTGGCGTCGGCGAAGCCGAGGCGGGCGGCGACGGCGGCGACGGTCAGCGGGCCGTGAGCCAGCTCCCGTCTGGCCTCCAGCGCCACCCGTTCGTCGATGTAGCGCTTGGCCGACATCCCGGTGGCGGCCTCCGTCGCCCGGGTGAGCGTGCGACGGTTGTAGCCCAGTGCCGCCGCGTAGTCCTCCACCCGGCGGGTGACCGCGAAGTCGCGCTCCACGGCCGCGCGGAAACGGCGGAACGTCTCGTTCGGGGCCGGCCTGCCCGGCTCGGACCCGTACGCCCTCGCCAGGCGCACGACCAGCACCGCCAGCAGATGCCGCAGCACCTGCACATGGGACTCCAGGGGCAGCTCGGCCATGGCCTCGTACTCGTACCGCAAGTGCTCCAGGGCCCGGCGCAGGCCCTCCGCGTCCGGGGCGTCCGGTGTGAGGGGTGCCCGGGCCGGCGCCAGGTCGGCGACCAGGGCGACGGCCGTCTCGGTGTCGGGGAAACCCGCGGGGAAGGCGATCACCAGGCCCTCGGCCGCCGGCAGATCCGCACCCCAGCGCTGCACCTGCCCGGGGCGGATCCACAGCCAGTCGCCGCCGGACAGTTCGCAGCGGGTGAAGTCCACCGAGACCGTCAGACGGCTGCCCGGCCGCACGGTGACGAGCTGGTGGAAGGCCGGGCGCAACGACGCGTACGGATCGTTGCCGTGCCGGCGGGCGCGCTCGGCCAGTCCCGCCAGCTCGACCAGTTCCAGACCCGGCGGGGAGCCGGCCGTACGCCGCAGGGCGAGGTCCCGGATGACCGTCCGCCGCGCAACCTGTCCGTTTTTCCCCATGGCGAGTCCCGAGTGTACCGCCGTACCCCGTGGCCGGGCTCCTAGCGTGAGACCAGGCGCTCACCACAGTGGTGCACGCGGGAAGGGAGGCCGGTATGAGGCTGGTCGTGGGGATGACGGGAGCCACGGGCGCGGTGTTCGGTGTCCGGTTCCTCCAGGTGCTGGCCGAGCTGCCGGACGTCGAGACCCATCTGGTCCTCAGCCGGTGGGCGCGCACGACGATCGAGTTGGAGACGGGCCTGTCCGTGAGCGAGGTCGGTGACCTGGCCGACGTCGTGCACCGGCCGGAGGACCAGGGCGCCGCCCTCTCCTCCGGGTCGTTCCGCACCGACGGCATGGTGATCGTGCCGTGCTCGATGAAGACCCTCGCCGGGATCCGCGCCGGATACGCCGACAGCCTGGTCGGGCGCGCGGCCGACGTCATACTCAAGGAACGCCGCCCGCTCGTCCTCGTCCCGCGCGAGACACCGCTGAGCGAGATCCACCTGGAGAACATGCTCGCGCTCTCCCGGATGGGCGTGCGGCTGGTGCCGCCCATGCCGGCCTTCTACAACCACCCGCAGTCGGTGGACGACATCGTCGACCACATCGTGGCCCGGATCCTGGACCAGTTCGACCTGCCCGCCCCCGCCGCCAAGAGGTGGGAGGGCATGCGCGCCGCCCGCCTGCTGCGACCGGCTTCCTGACTCCCGTTTCCCCCGGCCCCGGCGCCTGCCCCTTTCATGACTTTCGGCTTCCACGGAGTACCCATGGCATATGACGACCTGCGCGGTTTCCTCGGCACACTGGAGAAGGAAGGCCAGTTGCTGCGCATCACCGAAGAAGTCCTCCCCGAGCCCGACCTGGCCGCCGCGGCCAACGCGGCCGGCCGCATCGGGGACGGCGCGCCCGCCCTGTGGTTCGACAACGTCAAGGGCTTCACCGACGCCCGTATCGCCCTGAACGTCCACGGCTCCTGGGCCAACCACGCCCTCGCCCTCGGCCTGCCCAAGCACACCCCGGTCAAGGAGCAGGTGGCGGAGTTCGCCCGCCGCTGGGACGCCTTCCCCGTCGCCCCCGAACGGCGCGAGGACGCCCCCTGGCGGGAGAACACGCAGGAGGGCGACGACGTCGACCTCTTCTCGGTCCTTCCCCTGTTCCGCCTCAACGACGGCGACGGCGGCTTCTACCTCGACAAGGCGGCCGTGGTCTCCCGCGACCCCGAGGACCCCGGCCACTTCGGCAAGCAGAACGTCGGGACCTACCGCCTCCAGGTCGTCGGCCGGAACCGGCTCGCGATACAGCCCGTCCCCGTGCACGACATCGCACTTCACCTGCGCAAGGCGGAGGAGAAGGGCGAGGACCTCCCCATCGCCATCACCCTCGGCAACGACCCGGTGATGGCCATCGTGGCCGGGATGCCCATGGGCTACGACCAGAGCGAGTACGAGATGGCCGGCGCCCTGCGCGGCGCGCCCGCCCCGATCGCCACCGCGCCCCTCACCGGCTTCGACGTGCCCTGGGGTTCCGAGCTCGTCATCGAAGGCGTCATCGAGAGCCGCAAGCGGCAGATCGAGGGCCCCTTCGGCGAGTTCACCGGGCACTACTCCGGCGGCCGCCGCATGCCCGTCGTCCGCATCGACCGCGTCTCCTACCGCACGAACCCGGTCTTCGAATCCCTCTACCTGGGCATGCCGTGGACCGAGTGCGACTACCTGGTCGGCCCCAACACCTGTGTCCCGCTGCTCAAGCAGCTGCGCGCCGAGTTCCCCGAGGTGCAGGCCGTCAACGCCATGTACACGCACGGGCTGCTGGCCGTGATCTCCACCAGGAAGCGGTACGGCGGGTTCGCCAAGGCCGTGGCGATGCGCGCCATGACCACCCCGCACGGCCTCGGCTACATCACCACGGTCATCGTCGTCGACGAGGACGTGGACCCGTTCGACCTGCCGCAGGTCATGTGGGCGATGTCGTCCAAGGTCAACCCGGCCGACGACGTCGTGGTCCTGCCCAACCTCTCCGTGGTGGAGCTGGCACCCGCCGCCCAGCCGGCGGGCCTGACCAGCAAGATGATCATCGATGCCACCACGCCCGTGCATCCCGACGTTCGCGGCAACTTCTCCACGCCCACCAAGGACCTCCCCGAGACCAAGGACTGGGCGGCCCGGCTCCAGCGTCTGCTGTCCGAAGTCCGCGGCTGACACCCCTTTCGACGGCACCCGCCCGGCCCCCGTACCAAGGAAGGCACCCCATGACCGACTGCTGCCCCCGCTGTGCCCACGAGAGCCTCAGGACCCTGCACTCCTCGCCCGTCCCCGGTGTCTGGGACGTCGTGCAGTGCGGGCGCTGCCTGTACACGTGGCGGACCAGCGAGCCCGACCGGCGCACCCGCCGCGCCGCCTACCCGGAGGCGTTCCGGCTGACCCCCGAGGACCTGGCGAACGCCGCCGAGGTACCGACCGTCCCGCCCCTGCGCACGGACGGCTCCCGCCAGGAAACCGGCCGGACGCCCGGCTAGGGTCGGCCAGGCGCCCGACCAGGGCCGGGCTCGCCGCCCCGTCGCTGTGGCCCGGCGCGGAGGTGCGCGCCGACGGGCTACTGGACGGGAAGTCGCGGCGGGGAACTGGGGACAACTGCCCCCGTGCTCGCGGCTGACGGCCGACGGCACCCTGGAGCCCGTCCTAGAACAGGGTCTCGGTCTCCTCGGCGGGTGCCGGGGCCGGCGCGCGGGTGCGGCGGGGACACGGGGGCCCTGGATCCTTCCCGAACAGCGCTTGCGTGCCGCACTCGTCGGGCACGGCGGGTACCGGCCGGCACACCGCCGCGTCGACCAGTTCGAGCGGGGCGGAGTCGTCGAAGTCGGCGCGCTGCATACGGGTCCAGTCGCGGCCCTGGGGTATGGCGGTCACTGGCGGTCTCCTGTCTGCGCTCGGGGCCGGGACGCCGGCGATGCGCCCCGGCGGTATGCCGGCGTCTGGTTCGGTGCCGTGCGGTGTGTGTCGCAGCGGCGGCCCGCACGGGCGGGGGTGCCCATACGGTGACGGTTCCAGTCGCTCTCGTTCTCGTCCTCTTCCGTCCCTCACGGTGGCCGTCACCCGGCGAACCGGCCTGGCCATTCTTCCCTTCGTCTGCCCACGCGACGGTGCCGGGTCACTTACGTCGCCGGCAACGGTCGGTGCGTGGGTGTGCCACTGTCACCGAGGGTGGCCCCGCCTTCCCTCCGCCGGTGTCACAAGTCGCCGATGTCGTGCGCCGGTTGATCCGGGGGCCCGAGCCCAGAACGCACACCCGTCGCTCCCGACCACTCCCCACACCGCACCGGCACCGCCATGATGGGAGCGCTCCCGCGCCACACGCACGTGCAGATCCCCCGACCCCGGAAGGACCGCCCATGCGCACCGCTCCCTCTCTCTCCCGGCGGGCACTGCTCACGGCCGCCGCCGCGAGTGTCACGGCGGGTGTCACCGCCGCCGCCTCCCCGGCGTCCGCTGCCCACCGCCCCCTGCCGTCCGGCGCCTTCGCCGGGTTCCGGACGGTGGGCCGGGTGCGGAAGGCGGCGGACGGCTCGGTGCGCTATAGCTGGCCCGGCATCGCCTTCGAAGGCCGGTTCCGCGGCACCGGCGTCGGGATCGTGCTCGACGACTCCGTCAACGACTACGACGTCCAGATCGACGGCAGGACCGTCAGCACCCTGGTGACACCCGGGCGTACCACGTCCTGGGTCGAGGGCCTGGCCGACAGCGAGCACACCGTGCGGCTCGTCAAGCGGACGGAGTGCCCGTGGGCCGTCGGCAGCTTCGGCGGGTTCGCCGCAGCAAGGGGAGGAAGGATCCTCCCCGCCCCGGCCGCGCGGAGCAGGCAGATCGAGTTCATCGGTGACTCCTTCACCGCCGGGTACGGCAACACCTCGGGCACGCGCGACTGTTCGGCCAACGGAGGAGTCGACCGTAACAGCAACGCGGACCTCGCCTTCGGCGCCCTCACCGCCCGGAAGCTGGACGCGGACTACCAGCAGAACGCGTTCTCCGGCCGCGGCATGGTCCGCAACTACGACGGCGGCGATCCCGGCACCGATTACCGCACCTACTACGACCGGGCCCTGTTGAACGTGGCCGGCGACGTCTGGCACAAGCCGCGCGGCTGGCGGCCGCAGGTCGTCGTCATCGGCCTGGGCATCAACGACTTCTCGACCCCGCTGCACGCGGGCGAGCCGTGGGCCACCCAGAGCGAGCTGGCCGCCGCCTACGCCAGTGCCTACCACGGTTTCCTCGACAAGCTGCGGGCCCGCTACGGGAGCAGGACGTTCCTGGTGGTCAGCGCCACGTCGGTGGCGGGAACCGCCTTCGCCGACACCGCCCGGGACATCGTCGGGGCCCGCAACGCGCGGGGGGACGACCGGGTCGGCTACTGGTACTACGACGATCCCGGCCTGGACCGGCTCGGCTGCGACTGGCACCCCTCGCTCCACGACCACCGGATCATCTCCGGGCTGCTCGACCAGTACCTCGCCACCCTGCCGCTGGACTGGTGACCGGCGCGACGGTCCGGACCGGGCGGGATCCGGACCGTCCGCCGCGGTACGACACGACGACTGTCCGTGCGTAGAGTCGGCTGGATGTTCAACGGGGGCTTGGTCCGGGCGCGTTCGCCTGTTCCCCGCGGCGCGGGACCGTGTGCTCGCCCGCCCCGCCGCCCGACCCGGCTTCGCCGCGCCGTCGGCCGCGGTGCGGTGGCCGGGCGATCCGCCGGGGCCGGGTGTTCACGTCACCAGGCGCAGCGATGACGCCGCGATCCCCACCCGCACGCTCTGTCCCCAGGTCAGTTCCAGGGCGTCGGTCTCCATCCCGTCCCCGAAGACCACCATCCGGTCCGACTCCACGGTCAGCCGCAGCACGTGCCCCCGCCCCAGCTCGCCCGCGACCCTCGACGTCCCGGTCGCGGGCGACGGCCACGCCTCGCGGACGAACCACAGCAGCCGCGGCTCGCGCGGCGCCGGCAGCGGCACGGTGGCGCCGCGCTCCCGCCACAGGGAGTGGAGCCACCCGGTCGCTCCGGTGCCGGTGCCGACGAGCACCCCGGAGGAGGCCTGGGCCTCGCCCGCGTCCGTCCCGCCGCCGGTGCCCAGGCGGTAGCGGACCGTCTGGGCACCGGGCGGACCCAGATAGACCTCGTTCAGCGCGAGCAGGCGCTGGGTGTCGTCGGCGACGGCCTCGACCATGGTCAGTTCCTCCACCCGGCCCCCGGCGGCGGTCGCGGCACGCAGCAGGGCGGCGGCGTCGGCGCAGCGGTGCCGGACCAGCACCCCCGGGTTGCGCCCCGGATCGGTGTCGATGCCCACCACCGGCTGCCCGGAGAGGTACTTCGCGGTGTTGGCGACCAGACCGTCCTGGCCGACCACGACCACCACGTCCTCCGGGGCAAACAGGAAGCGGTCCAGATCCGCCCGCTCCACCCGGGAGCTGCGCCAGGTGAGCGGCACCGCCGACGCCACGTCCCGCAGCGCCTGCCGGGTGCGGTCGTGACGGCGGGCCACCTCGTCGATCGAGCGGCCGCGCCCGGCGAGGAAGAACGCGGCCTGCCCGTGCGTCCCGTGCCGGGCGAGGAGTTCCTGGTACTCGGTCCTGCGGTGCACGAGCACCACCCGCGGTGCCAGACTCACGTGTCCGCCCGGCCGTCCGGGCGCCCGATCCTGGCGAGGAGCCCGGTGAGCACGTCGGGGGAGAGCGTGACGCTCTCGATCCGCGGCAGGTTCTCCGCCAGCCGGGTCGCCGCCAGGGCGTGCAGCGTGACCGGGTCGGCCTCGCCGTGCACGGCCAGCCAGGCGGCCTGGGCCTCGGCGCGCGCCGCACCCGTCGTGCGCGCGGCCTCGGCCTCCGCGCGGGCCAGGCGGACCCTGCGGGCCGCTTCGGCCTCGGTGCGCACGCCGTCGGCCGCCGCCTTCTCCTCGGCCTCGCGCCGTGCGTTGGTGCCGCGCTGGTCGACCAACTCCTCCTCACGACGGGCCAGTTCGATCTGACTGGCCAGCTCGTTCTCGGCGATGGCGCGCTCGCGTTCGACGGCGACGGCCCGCCGCTCGTAGGTGGCGCGGTCCGCCTCCTGCTGGATCTGCTCGCGGGCCGGGGTGCGCAGCGCGCGCTCCACCTCGGCCTCGGGCCGGATCGCGACCACGCGTACGGCGACCACGTCGATGCCGGTGGCCGGGAGACGGGGCTCGGCGGCGAGACCGGCGCTGATCCGTTCACGCACGGAGGCGACGCCGTCCACCAGCGCGACGGCCAGCGGGGTGCGGGCCAGCACGTCCAGCGTGTGCTGCTGCGCGGTCTCGGTGAGGAGGGTGGCGATCTGCTCCAGGGGCGTGCCGCGCCAGCTCCCGCTGTCCGGGTCCACGGAGAAGTCGAGCCGGTTCGCCGCCTCGGCCGGGTCGCTGATCCGGTAGGTCACGGTGGCCTGCACGGTGACGTCCTGGAAGTCGGCCGTACGGGCGTGGAACGCCATGGCCAGTTCCCGGTCGTCGACCGGCACTTCGGAGAGTGCCGCCGACAGCGACCGGTACCAGAAGCTGAGTCCCCGGCCGTCGTGGACCAGCCGGCCGCGTGTGTGGTGGCGGATGTGAGCGGTGGGCGCGGAGCGCAGATGGCGCCAACCGAAGCGCCGGGTGATGTCGGCCATGACGGACCCCCTTGATTTCGTCAGGACGACGATAACGAGGTACGGCAATATCGTCAAACGGACGAGAAGAGGGAGTCGTCCCGGCTGGGACCATGCGTGGGTGAACTACTTCTCGTATCTCGCTCTCGGACCCGGCCATGACGGGCCGCCCGGCCCGGTGCCCCGGCGGGCCGAGCCCGGCCGGTGGCCGAAGCTGGAAGCGGCACTCGCCTTGGTCAATCGCGACCTCCTGGCGACCCTGCCGGATCAGGAGGCGCTGGTGCTGATGGCCGTCCCGCCCTGGGAGCCGCCGCTGGCGAGCGGGATCGACGGCGACCAGGTCTACGTGGCGATGCCGGACGGTCGTTGGCACGGCAACCCGGTGAACGCCGTTGACCTGGAGGAGGGCGACCCGGCGGAGCCGTACGAGGCGACGACGGCCCTCGCCGTGGTCGCGGAGGCGGCGCAGGAGACCGTCACCGAACTGCTCCGGCAGGTCTGGCCGGTCTGCCGGGAGCACCGGCTCGGTACGCACCCGCGTCCCGCGGGGACCACTGAGGACTGGTACCCCGGTGCGACGGACGCGACCGGCGCACCGGTGTGGTGGTGCCGGGGCGGCCGGGACGGCGCGTGCCACGACGTCGCCCCGGTGGGCGAGCTGGCCGCCGCCCTGCCGGGAAGACAGCGTCGCGCCCTGCGGCGCGCCGAGCGCGGACGAGGCGGCCGCCGATAGCCGCGGCGCCGGGGCACCGCGGGCGGTCGGGACGCAGCGCCATGGACTGCACGATGTGCCGGTGCCGGTGCCGGTGCCGGTGCCGGTGCCGGTGCCGATGCCGATGCCGGTGCAGGTGTCGGTGAGGCAACCGGCCGCCGCCGGACGGCGCGGACCGGCTGCCCGCGCCGACGAGATCCCGGCCGGTGCGGCGCGGGCCCACGAAACTCCGGCCGCCGCGACCCCGGCCGCTCGGGCATCGCCTGCTCGGGCGCAGACCACGGCATCCCCGCCCGCCCGGGCCGGCCCCGGCCGCGCCGGTCCCTGCCCCCGGGCCGCCGTACCGCCCGCTGCCGGACCGTACACCCCCGCCGGTTTTTCCTGTTCACTGGTGCTTCCCGGCAGCGACACGGAAGGCCCGGCTCCCGCCATGGTGTATCGACGTACGGAACGCATGAAGCGGCACGCGCAGACGAAGGAGGAGGCCTTCGTGCGCGCCGCGCACGACCTGGTGGCGCGGGAGGGCTTCGCCGGGGCGAAGGTGGCCGCGGTGGCCAGGGCGTGCGGCGTGAGCGCGGGCTCGCTCTACTCGTACTTCGGCAGCAGGGACGAGTTGCTGGCGCACGTCTTCCGGCGTGCCGCGGGGCGGGAACTGGCCGCCGTGCGCGGTGCGGTGGATGCCGCGCCCGCACATCCCGGCGCCCGGCTCGAGGCGTTCGCCGACACGTTCACGCAGCGGGCCCTGCGCGGCCGGCGGCTGGCGTGGTCCCTGCTCTTCGAACCGGTCTCGCCGGTGGTGGAACACGAACGGCTGGTGTACCGGCGCGAGTACGCGCAGTTGTGCGAGGGCGTCATCCGGGACGGCGTCGCGGCCGGGCTGTTCGCACCGCAGAACACGGCGGTCGCGGCCAGCGCCGCCATCGGTGCCATCTCCGAGGCGCTGGTCGGCAGGCTCTCGCCGGAGATGTCGCAGAAGCCGGAGGTGCCGGACGAGCAACTGGTCGCGGAGATCCGCCGCTTCTGCCTGCGAGCCCTGGGCTGCGCGCCTTCCTGACGGCGCCGCGTGCTGCGGCGGTCTCGTTGCTTCGGCCCGGTGACCTCCGTAACATGAATTGAACGAGGATTCAGAGCTTGATTTGCGACGGGGGACCCATGCGGCACAGCGAACAAGTGGCGATGATCAAGCGTCTGCTCGCGCTGCGCGAGACGCGCCGCGACGAGAAGATGCTCGACGAAGTCGTCACGATCCCGGTGACCAAGTACACCGACGAGGCGCTCCTGGAGCGGGAGATCGGCTCCGTCTTCGCCCGCTACCCGCTGGTCGCCGGACACGCCTCGGCGCTCGGCGAACCCGGCGCCTATCTCACCAGCGACTGGGACCGGTTCCCCTATGTCGTCGTCAGGGGCGAGGACGGCCGGGTCCGCGCCTTCTACAACCAGTGCCGCCACCGCGGAGCCCGCCTCGCCGCCGAGCCGACGGGGACGGTGCGGAACTTCGTCTGCCCGTTCCACGGCTGGGTCTACGGACTCGACGGCGCCCTGAAGGGCATCACCCGGGCCCATGACTTCCCCGGCGTCAAGACGTGCGACTACGGACTGGTGGAACTGCCCGCGACGGAGGCCGGCGGTCTGATCTGGGTCGGCCGCGAGCCCGGGGGGACGCTCGACATACCGGGCTTCCTCGGCACGTTCTACGCGGATCTGGTGAACTTCGACGTGGCCTCGCTCGTTCGGTACAAGAAGACGAAGGTGGTGAAGGAGGCCAACTGGAAGCTGCTGATCAAGACGTATCTGGAGGGCTACCACGTCCCGTACCTGCACCGGGACACCCTCGCCTTCGCCTTCAAGAAGGGGGTGATCGCGCACGACGAGGACGGGCCGCACATCAGGCTGTCCGCGGCGCGCACCAACATCGGCGAGACGGCCCGGAAACCGGAAGAGGAGTGGCGCATCCTGGACTACGCCTCGGTGTACTACACGCTCTTCCCCAACACCTTCTTCATCCTGCACCCCGACTACGTGTCCATCAACACCTTCTGGCCCCTGGCACCGAACCGCACGATCTGGACCCACGAAATGCTCTACCGTGACGGCGACTTCCCCGGGTCCGCGGGGCAGAGCGCGCTGGCCAAGCGCTTCCGGTTCACCAACGACACGGTCTTCGACCAGGAGGACTTCGCCATCGCCGAGGACGTGCAGCGGCATCTGCCCCACGGAGGCAGTGACCACCACGTCCTGGGACTGGCGGAGGGCCTGCTCGCGATGTTCCAGCAGAGCATCGACGAGCGGGTCACCGGCCCGGACGCCACCACCATCTCCCCCCGAGCAACAGGACGGCACTCATGACCACGGACCTCGACGGTCTCGCCCACAGCATCTTCCAGGCCCAGCCGTTCAGCAGGTTCCTGGGTGCGGAACTCGTCTCCGTGGGACCCGGCTCGGCCGAGATCCGCATCGCCAACCGGCCCGAGATCCAGCAGCAGCACGGCTTCGTGCACGGGGGAGTCCTCAGCTACCTGGCCGACAACGCGCTGACCTTCGCCGGCGGACTCGCCCTCGGCGGCGACGCCCTCACCGCCGAATACAAGATCAACTATCTGCGGCCGGCCGTGGGCGACCTCGTCGTCGCCCGCGCCGAGACGACCGCCACCACCCGGCGCCAGGCCGTGTGCGTGTGCTCGGTCTACGTCGTCTCCGGGGAGAGCGAGGAGCACCTGGTCGCCGTGGCGCAGGGCACGATCATGCGGGCGGGCAAGCAGGCGGACTGAGAGGCGACAGGGCCGGCCGGGCACCCGGCCGGCCCATCACGTCCGGCCGGTGCCGGTGCCGGTGCCGGTGCCGGTCACGGGCCGGTCAGCAACTGTTCCCGCAGGACGTGCTTCTTCGTCTTGCCGGAGGGCGTACGGGGCAGCGACGCGACCACCACCAGTTCCCGGGGGATCTTGTACTTCGCCAGCCTGGTGGACAGGAACCCGCGCAACTCCTCCAGCGTCACCGCCGAGTCGGCCTCCACCACGGCGACGACGGTCTCGCCCCACTCCGGGTGCGGCCGCCCGACGACGGCGGCGTCCCGGATCGCCGGGTGCCGCACGATCGCCTCCTCCACCTCGGCCGCGTAGACGTTCTCCCCGCCGGTGATGACGACGTCCTTGATCCGCCCGACGATGAACAGGTACCCGTCCTCGTCCACCCGGGCGAGATCCCCGGACCGGTACCAGTCGCCCGCGAACGCGCGCTCCGTCGCCTCCGGATCGTCCAGATATCCCAGCATGCGGGTCCCCGACCGCAGCCACAGCTCCCCGGTCTCGCCGGCCCCGGCGTCCAGGCCGTCGTCCCTGACCACGCGGATGTCCACGCCAGGCATCCCGCCCGCCCCGATCGACCCGGCCTTGGCGAGCTGCTCCCGCGGGCGCAGCACGGAACCCACCGGCCCCATCTCGCTCATCCCGTACACCTGGCAGAAGCGGTCCGGGCCGTACGCCGCCTCCAGCGTCCGGACCGTCTCGGCCGCGAGCGGCGCCCCGCCGTAGGCCCACAGCCGCACGCTCGACAGGCCGAACCCGGAGAGATCGGCGCCCGGTGGAAGGGTCTTCAGCGGGGCGAGGTAGGCGATGGGAGCACCGAAGAAGGCCGTGACCCGGTGCTTGCGCACCGCTTCGAGGAAGGCGAGAGGCTGATACTCCTTCAGCAGGACGACGGTCCCGCCCAGGTAGATCATCGACAGGAACCAGTTGTTCAGGGGCGAGGCGTGCCAGATCGGCATGGCCAGCAGGAACCGGTCGTCACGGCGCAGCCCCGCGGCGGCCGTGGTGTGCGCGGGCACGGCGGACAGCCCGCGGTGCGAGTGCAGACAGCCCTTGGGCGTGCCGGTCGTCCCGGAGGTGTACAGCACCTGCGCGACGGCCTCGGGCCCGACCTCCACCCCCTCCCACTCTGGCGCCCCGGCGACCAGCGTGTCGAACTCCCCGCCGCCGGTGTCGTCCGTGGTGAGCACCTCGACCTCGGGGGCGCCCTCGCGCATCCGGCCGGCCAGCTCCTGCGCGACGACGGCCGTCCGCAGCTTCGCGTGCCGTGCGAGGTACGCCAGCTCGCCCGGGGTCAGCTTGTGGTTGACCGGCACCAGCGCCGCCCCGGCCCGCCAGATCCCGAACGCGGCCACGGCGAAGGCAGGGGTGTTGTACGTCATCACCCCCACGCGATCCCCGGGCCGCACCCCGCGCTCCCGCAGCACGGCGGCGGCCCGCTTCGAGGCCGCGAGCAACTCGGCGTACGTCATCGATCCCAGGTCGGACACGAGGGCCGGCTTCGCGCCGCAGCCGCGGGCCGACGCCTCCAGCATCCACGTCAGGTTCACCGAACGGTTCTCCGCATCCTCGGGGGACTGCCGAGCCGGGGTCCCCACGGCTCGGCAAGGATTGAATCATTGTTCAAAACCCGGGGGAAGCTGCCACGGCCGCCTTTGCGAGGACGGGGCCGCGGGAGGGAAAAGCGAACGGCCCGGACGCCCGGGACCGGCCTGGCGCAGCGGGAAGCGACGGTGCGTCAGGCGCGGTACCGGCCACCCGGGCCGGCGCTGTCTTATGGCTCTCGGATGACCAGGACCCGGCGCCCGCGCGTGTGGCCGGCCTGGCTGTCGATGTGCGCGGCCGCGGCCTCGGCGAGCGGGTACGACTTCTCGACCGGGATGTGGAGCTTGCCCCGTGCGATGAGGCCGGCGGCCTCGGCGAGCGCGTCCGGCACGCTCCCGGCCACACCGGAGAACCGGACACCGAACGTGGGCGCATCGAGATCGGCGATGGAGATCACCTTCCGCGGGTCCCCGGTCAGCTCCACGAGTTCGCGGATCACGCCCGAGCCGGCCAGGTCGAGGGCCGCGTCGACCCGGCCGAGCTGCCGCACCCGCCCGGCCCAGCCCTCGCCGTACGTCGTGGCGAGGGCGCCCAGGCCGCGCAGGTAGTCCTGGTTCGAGGCTCCGGCCGTACCGATCACCGTGATGCCGCGGTCGCGGGCGATCTGCAGCACCGCCGAACCGACTCCGCCGGACGCACCGCTGACCAGCAGCGTCTGCCCGGGCCGCACACCGACCTCACGGAGGACGCGCAGCGCGGTCTCCACCACCGAGGGATACCCGGCGGCCTCTTCGAACGTCAGCCCCTCGGGCATCCGGGCCCAGGCCGACAGCACGGCGAACTCGGCATAGGTGCTGAAGCCCTCGCCGAACACGTGGTCACCGACCGCCACCCCTTCGACGCCCTCGCCGACCTCGTCCACCACCCCGGCGGCGTCCACCCCGACTCCGGCGGGCAGCTCGACCGGGTGGGCCTTCAGGACCTGCCCTTCACGGAGTCTCCAGTCGACGGGGTTCACGCCCGCCGCCCGCACGGCGATGCGTATACGGCCGGGGCCCGCATGGGGCTCCTCGGCATCGATGAGGCGCAGCACGTCCGGACCGCCGAACTCGGCGTAGCTCACTTTCTTCATGCGGTGGACCGTAGCACTAACAGTTAGCGTTTTGAAACGGCTTCAGCTTCGCACCCGATAGTGTTCCGCACCTGATAGTGTCAGCGCATGACCGTGCCGACCGGACGCCGTGAGCGCAAGAAGGCCGCGACCCGTCAGAAGATCGCCGACACCGCCCTGCGGCTCTTCCTGGAGCGCGGGTACGACGCGGTGGGCATCCGTGAAGTGGCCGCCGAGGCCGACGTGGCCGTGACCACGCTCTTCTCCCACTTCGCCTCCAAAGAGGCCCTGGTGTTCGAGCAGGACGAGGACTTCGAGCAACGCCTCACGCGGGCGGTCACCGGCCGGGCGCCGCACGAGCCGCTCATCCCCGCGCTCCGGCACGAGATCCACGCCCTGGTGCGCCATTGCACGGCGGACGGCGCCGCCCCGATCTGGCGCATGATCGACGAGTCGCCCGCCCTGCGCGAGTACGAGGAGTCGATGCGGCTGCGCCACGCGGAGACGCTGGCAGCGGCCATCGCCGGCGATCCCGGACTGTCCCGGACGGCGACGGCGACGGCGAGCCGGGCGATCGCCAGGTTCGTGATCGACGCGTACTCGCTGGCCCGTGAGGCGGCCGACCCGGAAGCCGCGGTGGACGAGATCTTCCGGATGATCGAGGCGGCCTGGGCCGCCACCCGCCCCTCCGGTGACTCCACCGGCGGCACCGCACCATAGTCGGGCCGCGTCCTGCCCACGCCGTCCCGCCGTACCCCGGCGGAGTCTTGGCGGACGGGGCCCGTCGGTTCTCGGTGGCTCTGCCTCAGCGGTCGGGGCCGCTCCGTTCCCAGGCGATCCCGTAGATCCCGCCGGTGCACTTGGCGGGCATGATGTGCACGCTGTGCGAGGCGTCCAGGACCAGAGGACGGATGTCCCGCCGTTCCGCGCCGGACGCCTCCTTGTAGTACCCGAACACGGCCGATGGAAGACGTGCGGGATGGAAGAAGATGTGCAGGAGGTACTGCCGCACCGGTACGGCCAGGGTGCGTTCATGGTGGTCGGAGGGTGTCCAGCGCGGACCGACGTCGAGGGTGTAGCCGACGATCGCGGTGTCTCCACGGCGCAGCGGCCGCCCGAACCCGATGTCGAAGACCGCCGAACCCAGTTCCTGGCGGAACCGCAGCGCCTCCAGACGTCCGCACTGGACGGTCACCTGCACGGAAGGCGTCTCGACGTCGTCGAGGTTGTGGTGGGCGGTGAGACGGCTGACCCCGTCCTGCGCGGCGCGCACCACATGGCTGACCGCGTAGCGCGCTATGCAGCCCTGCGCGTCGAGGAACACCGTCTCCTGCACGGAGAGACTGACGAGATGTTCGTTGAAGCGGTAGGCGTCGGCACCCAGCACCATTTCGAGCGGCGCCCCGGGGCTCAGGATGCGCGAGAGGGCCTCGGAGGTCTCGCCCCGCGTGCTCACGGCACGGCCCCGGGGCCGGCGGCTGGCCAGCAGGGTCTGCAACGCGCCGCGCGGCAGACCGAGGATGTGCTCGATCTCCGCGACCGCGCGCAGGGACTGCCGCCGCTCCGGCTGGCTCCTGCCGCGCTGCCAGTGGCTCAGCGTCACCGGACTCACCGTGACACCGCGCTCGCCGAGGTGGTGGTGCAGCCGCTGCAACGACAGCCCGCTGGCCTTCAGCGCCGTACGGAACGCCTCGCCGAACGTGCTCGGCGCGGAGGGCTGACCTCCCGCGGTCCGGTCCACGGTCCCGTCCGCCGACCCGGAACCGGTCTCTTCCGCGGCCGGCGGATGGTGCGGCTGGTTCATGGACACTCCCGGAACAGCGGTGCGGGGAAGGTCCGGCAGGGCCGCCGCCGTCGTCGGCCGCGGCCCTGCCGGGGTGGTGCACGGCGCGGCCCCCGTGGGGGCGGCGGCGGGCATCCGTGATGGTGGTGGTGCGCGGCGAGTCTGCCGCGCCGGTGCACCGAACGGAGCCCGCTGCCCGGGGCCGCGCCTGCTCGGCGCCGTGCCTGGGGAGACCGCGGCGCCGAGGTCCGTCACGGTACGGATCAGGCGGTGTTCAGCTTCAGGCCGTAGTAGCGCAGGGTGTCGTCCAGGGGCTGGAAGTAGGACGTGCCCTGCCCGTAGACGCCGTTGCACTGGTTGTCGGTCTGACCGCCCGAGGTCATACCCTGACCCTGGTTGCCGGAGACCCAGGGGCCGCCGCTGTCCCCGCCCAGATCGCACGTGTCGCTCAGGCCCAGGTTGGTCACCAGCGTCGCGGGCTGGCCGGCATCGGTGTACGTCACCGAGTAGTTGTAGGACTTGATGGAGCCGCAGGTCCAGTGGGAGGTGGCACCGGACTTGCAGACGTCGGAGCCGACCGCGGCGCGCTGGCTGCCCTGGACGGCGATGTTGGCGCCGTTGTTCCAGGTGCCGACCTGGGTGGCGATGGTGGTACCGGCGTCGACACTGGCGAGACCCATGTCGATGCTGGTCTGGCCGTGGTGGAAACGGGTGGTGGTGCCCTTGGCGAAGTGGGTGCCGTTGAAGTACAGGTCCGGCAGGGTCTCGACGCAGTGTCCTGCGGTGACCAGCACCTGCTGGCCGGAGGAGGTGCGGGCGCCGAAGCCGACCGAGCAGTAGTGGTTGCCGTAGTCCATCCGGCTGCCGGGGTAGATGCTGCCGGCCGTCGACACGGCCCTGCCCGCGTCGTGCCGCACGGTCACCGCCGAGCCGTGGGACGCGGCCCTCTTCAGGAACGCCTTGGTGCCGGCCGCCGTGGTGTCGCGCACATGGACGACGACCGTGTCCGACACGGGGTCCACGCCCCAGCCCTGCACACCGGCGGGTGTGTGGATCTCGGCGTACTTGTCCAGTGCGGTCTTGACCCGGTCCAGTTCGCCCGCGCTGTGCCGGACCAGGCGGGCCCTGAGCCCCGCGGTCTCGACGTGTCGTGCCGTGTCCGGGGCCGTGACGTTCACCGTCAGCCGGCCCTCGCCGTCGAAGAAGGCCCCGCGGGCGTCGACTCCCGGGGACCGCAGACCTTCGAGGGCCGTCTGCTGCCGGGCCTGCGAGTCGAGTCTGCGCACGGCCGCCGAGTCGCTGATGCCGAGGGACGCGGCGAGGGCGTGCACCATCTGCTTCTGGTAACGGCCGTTCGAGGCGGAGGAAGCGGGGGATTCCGCCGCGGTGGCGCCATGAGCCGAGAGGGCACCGGCGGATATGAGCAATGCCGCTGCCGCGGCCCCTGAGACCAGGGTCGAGCGTAGACGTAGCACCTTGTCTCCATTTCCGGACAGCCGCCGACGGCGGCATGTGGGGGAAGTGCGGATTACGGCCGGGGAGTCGCCGTCGAACCCGCAGGAGAACCTTCCTTGCGTATGCGTGTCCCTGACAAGGTCGAGGAAAGGTGCAAAAATTAACAGAACCGCGGCTAACTGTTTCTGATGGCCTCTCAACAGCGGCGATGCGAGCATCTGCGGAACTTCATCAGGGCGCCGGGGAGCCGGATACCAGCGGTGACCAAAAGAGTCGAATCCTGATTCTTGTGGTTGTCCTGAAGAAAACCGCGCCGAATGCCACCACGGGACCGCCCCGGGTGCCACCGGTGAGATGCGGCGGGCGGGGTCTGCGTCGATCGTGGGAAGGGCCGAAGCATTGCCACCGCGGTAGAGACCGGAGAATGTGATCATGGACAAGTCGCGACTGATCGAAATCACCGCGCGCCGCGCCGCCGAACACCCGGGCGGCCGGCAGTTCGCCGAGCAGGACATCGGCCACGTCCTCGACACGCTGTTCGGCACCACGGAGCACCCCGGGACGATCGCGGAGGCGCTCAGGGACCAGCAGACCGTCGTCCTCGGCAGTTTCGGCAGCTTCCACGCCGACGACGGCACGGCGGCGTTCCGGCCGGGCAAGGCCCTCACCGAGTACCTCCGCGGCGAGACGGGCTGAGCCCGGCACGCACCGCACCCGCTACGTCCGCACCGCCCGCTCCGTGAGGTGGCGGTCCGCCGGGGCGTGGGCGGCGGGGTGCCGAAGCGGGCGCTGCCGCGCGCCGCTTCGGCGAGGAGACCGGACGGCCCAGCCGGTCAGTTGATGCGCTTGGCGACCACGGAGTTGTCGGGGAACGCCGAGCTGGCGGCACCGTTCCACCGCACGTTGAGCGTCCAGGAGCTGTTCGACAGCGGCGTGGCGAACACCGAGGGCGTCGAGGCCGACGGCGCGAGCCTGCCGGTCGGGTGCCGCCACCCGTCGAAGGTGCGGCCCCCGTCGGACGAGGTGCTCTCCCACACGTACCCGTCGTTCCCGACGCAGGCGATCATGACCCGCTGCTGCTCCGCGTACCCCGGCTGGCCGGGAGCGACCACGGTGGTCTGGTCGCCCAGACGGGCCGCGGTCACACCGGTGACGCACTCGGCTCCGCCGTTCACCTCCGTCACGTTCGAGACCCCGCCTGTCGTGGGGTCGGAGGTGAGCCGCCAGACGTGGTGGTCGCTTCCCGTGACGAAGCTGCGGTAGACCGAGCGGTAGTACTCCGTGCCGTAGACGGCGATCTGGCCGTCGCCCTCGATGTCCACGTGGTTGGTGCCGAGGACCGCGTGGGTGTCCACCGTCCAGCCCCTGGACGACAGGGTTCCGCTGTAGTTCCGCAGGAAGGTGTAACTGATCTGACGGTTGGCGTTCGGCGCCTCGATCATGAGGTCGCCGGTGGCCGAGCTGACGGTGAGCAGGGGGCTGCCGATCGCCCTCGCGCCCTCGGGCAGCCGGGTCCACGGTGTCCAGAGGTTCGCGGATCCGCTGTTCACCTGGCTGTACCAGATCTCACCGTCCAGGCCCCTGATGACGGCCATCGCCCGGCCCCGCGGGAAGTCGACGATGCGCGGGGGAGAGGTGGTCCGGGTCGCGGGGTAGTCGCCGAGGGGACGCCAGGTCCCGCCGTTGTAGCGGAACCAGACGTTGTTGTCCGTGCCGCGGGCCACGTCGTAGGTGGCGCCGCCGATCGCCACCTGGTACACGGCGGACAGCACTCTGGACTGGCCGCCGTCGAAGCTGACCCACTCCGACTCGGCGGCCTGCGCGGGACTCGCCGTACCGGCCAGCAGCAGGAGGCAGCCCGCCACTCCGGCCATGACGGTGCGCAGGCCACGCAAGGATGACCTCTGGAAATACGACATGACGGACCTCTCCACTGGATTGCCCTGTGCGGGAAAGGGTCACATCACGGTGCCTCCGCCGTTTTCCTCACCGTGCACGGACCGCGTGCCGGCAGCGCACACGGAGCTCGCTCCGCACGTACCGCACCGGCCTGCCGGTCGCTCGGGTCAGTGACCGGCCCCGGGCTTGCGCCACACCGAGACGTGCTTCGTGGACTCCTGGGTGAACGGCGTCCCGTCCCAGTCCGCGACGCGGCGTTCCGGTTCGAGCCCGGCGATCCGGGCCATCAGGTCGAGTTCGGCCGGCCAGGCGTACCGGTGCCGGGATGCCTCACGACGGTAGCGGCCGTCGTCGCCGTCGCGGCTGAAGTGGTGCGAGACGAGGAGCTGCCGGACCAGGTCGAAGGTGTCGAAGCCGAGGTGGCGCTCGGAGACGTCGAACGGCACCGCGACCTGGCCGGGCGGCAGGAACCGCAGCGGCGGCACGCCCAGTTCGACGACGAACCGGCCACCGGGCCGCAGGTGACGTGCGGCGTTGCGGAAGCACTCGACCTGCTCGTCCTGTGTCAGCAGGTTCGAGAGGGTGTTGTAGACGAGGTACACCAGAGCGAACTCGCCCGGGACGACGGTGGTGGCCATGTCGCCGACGGTCACCGGGAGCGTGTCCGCGTCGACCTTGCGCCGCAGGACCGCCGTCATGTGCTCGGACAGCTCGATACCGGCGACCGGCACACCGCGCTCCCGGAGCGGGACGCCCACCCGTCCGGTGCCGATGGCGAACTCCAGCGCCCGGCCGTCCCCGGCCAGCTCGGCGAGGAAGGCGACGGTCGGACCGAGGACGGCGGCCGAGGACATCCCGGTCTCCTCGGCGTCGTACCGTTCGGCGGTCGCACGGTCCCACAGCTCACTACTCGTCATATCGGCTCACTGTGCCGGGTGTTGGGCGACGTTGTCGAAGCATTTGTTCCATCTCGCCGGGCCCGCTGACCATCACCAATACCCTCGCCGCCCGCGCATCCCTCACCGGGATCGCCGCCCTGCTGGTCGCGTTGCTGGCCCTGGGCCTCTACAGGGGCGTGCAACTGCTCACTCGACCCGGGGCCCGGCATCGGCTACAACCAGGCGCTGGACAACACGACGCCCACCGCCGCCGTCGAACTGTGAAGGCTGCTCCGGGAATCGCGGCACCTCGACTCGGGCCGGCCTGCCCGGGAGCGGTCCACTACTGACCAGTCAGGTGTCGAAGTCACACTGATGGTGCAGTTCTCGTTGCCGGGCTGAGAGGTGGCTGCGGCCGGAACGCATGGTGGGGACTACGGGGCAGGCGGCTTACCGGGCGGTTCCCAGCCGCGGGTGAGGATGTCGAAGATGGCCTCGACGGCGGCTCGGCGGTCTTGCCGACCACGAGTGAGGGCCGGGATGTCGAGGACGAACCGAGCAAGAGCCATACAGGCGAGGTCGTCGTGGTCCACGCCGACCTCGTCGGCGATGGCTGCGCTGAGGCTGTCGGTGTACCGGGTCCACATGCGTTCGGCGTACGCGCGCAGCACCGGCGTGGACTCCACCAGGTGGGTGAACGCGGCCGCCTGAGGATGCGCCTCGATCGAGGGCCAGGTGTCGAGGACATGCTGTCGGAGGGCGTCGAGGATGCTCTGACCGCGAGGCCGCTCCCGCACCGCGGCGATCAGTTCCGACTCACGGTCCTGGTCCTGGTCGAATACCAGCGCTTCCTTACCGCTGAAGTGCTTGAACACCGTAGCGGTGGACACGTCGGCGGCGTCGGCGATGTCACGGATGCCTACGTGATCGTAGCCATGCTCCAGAAAGAGCTGCAGCGCGGCGTCGGCGATCGCCTGCCGGGTGGCTGCCTTCTTGCGGTCTCGGCGACTGACGGGGGGCACGGTCATGGCTAGAGCCTATCCGATAGTCAAACGAATCTCAAAGTAGAGTCGTTGCACTTTTTTGTTTGTTCTGATTTTATGAGGTCGTAGGCACCTGAGCGGCACGTCCTTGCCGGCACGGTCACCGTCTGCACCGCACCGCCCGTTGCCGTCCCGTCCCTCAAAAGGACGCGCGAGGCACCTCCATGACCGAGACGACCTCCGAGTGCCGCCGCTCCGCCCTGTGCGCCCGAAGACTCCTCGTCGCCGACCGGAAGGAACAACCATGAAGCCCCCAGAACCCGCCAACGCCGGCATCAGCATCATCGGCGCCGGACCCGGCGGACTGACCTGCGCACGCATCCTCCAGCAGCGCGGCATCGCGGTCACCGTCTACGACCGCGACCCGGGCCCCGACTCCCGCAACCAGGGCGGCACCCTCGACCTGCACGCCGACAACGGCCAGGTCGCCCTGCGCGAAGCCGGCCTGCTCGACGAGTTCTTCGCCCTCGCCCGTCCCGAAGGGCAGGAAATGCGCCGGCTGGACCCGACCGGCGCGATCACGTCCCACCAAGTCCCGGCGGCCGACGACCTCTTCAAGCCGGAGATCGACCGCGGCCAGTTGCGCAACCTGTTGCTCGACTCCCTGGAGGCGGGAACTGTGCGCTGGGGCCGCTCCCTCGACACGGTCGGCGGACCCGCCGACGGGCCGCGGCAATTGCACTTCGCCGACGGTACGAGCATCGAGACCGACCTGGTCATCGGTGCCGACGGCGCCTTCTCCCGGGTACGCCCGGCCGTGTCCCCCGCCGTCCCCGAGTACACCGGGATCAGCTTCCTGGAAGCACGGTTCTCCGACGTCGACGACCGCCACCCCGAGATCGCCGAGCTGGTCGGTTCGGGCAGCGCCCACGCGGCTGATGGCGAACGCGGCCTGTTCGCCCAGCGCAACAGCGGAAACCACATCCGCGTCTACATCATCCAACGCGTTCCGGCCGACTGGATCAGCGCCAACGGGCTGACCGCCGAGGACACCGAGGGCATCCGCGCCGTGCTACGCGACGCGTACGCCCACTGGTCGCCCCGCATGCGCCAGATGATCACCGAGAACGACGGCCCCTACATCCACCGCCCGATCCTCGCCCTCCCTGTCCCGCACACCTGGGACCACAACCCGACGGTGACCCTGCTCGGCGACGCCGCCCACCTCATGCCCCCGCTCGGCGTCGGCGTCAACCTCGCCATGCTCGACGCCGGCGAACTCGCCCTCGCCCTCGCGAACGCAGCCACTGTCGACGACGCCATCCGCACCTACGAGAAGACCATGCTTTCCCGCTCCACCGAGACGGCCAAGGCCCTCGAACACGGCACCGAACACCTGCTGTCCGCCGACGCACCCGACTTCGACGGCGACAACGCCAGCAGATGACGGCGCAGCCCAAGGTAACCAAGGCTCGGTGGATGTCGCCGCCGATCTCCCGGCGAATGCACGGGTGCCGGAACCAGTGCAGGAGCGCGATCGCACCCTCCACGACCCAACGGCAGACCTCGCGGCTTGCGGTTGCCGTTGCGGCAGCTTCTACGGTCGTGACCAGGGCCGGAGAGACCGGCCCCGGGCGACGTGAGAGTGAGGGGAGACGGTGATGGACTGGCCGATCGCGCAGGTGGCCCGGATGTCGGGCGTGACCGCCCGGACGCTGCGGCACTACGACAGCATCGGCCTGCTGCCGCCCGCCCGGGTCGGGGCCAACGGCCACCGGTACTACGGCGAACGCCAGTTGCTGCTCCTCCAGCAGATCCTCGTCCTGCGGGCGCTGGGTCTGGGGCTGGAGGACATCGGCCGGGTCCTGGCCGAGCAGGTCGACGAGGTGGAAGCCCTGCGCGGCCACCACCGCCGGCTGCTGGCCCAACGGGACCGGCTCGACACACTGGCCGCCACCGTCTCCCGCACGATCGCCGAACTGGAGCAGTCCAGGAAGGACGACACCCCCATGACCATCAACCGCCCGGAGAACCTCTTCGACGGTGTCCAGCCCGACCAGTACCCGGACATCCTGCGCGACTTCCCCGCCCACGCCGAGCAGGTCGCCCACCGCGTCGCCGGCATGAGTCCACAGGACATCGAAGCCGGGCAGCGCGCACGCACGGCCCAGATGATCCGCCTCGCCGAACTCCAGGCCGCCGGCCACCCGGCGGACGCCGAGCCCGTGCAGACCGAGATCGCCACCCAGTACCAGGCCCTGACCACGCTCCGCCCGGTGTCGGCACGGGAGTACCGTGCCATGGGCCGGTCCTGCGTCGACAACCCCGCCTGGCACGCCGCCTACGAAGCCATCGCACCCGGCCTCGCGGCCTTCCAACGCGACGCCATCGAGGCCTACGCCACCGACCACCTCACCTGAACAGCGACGAGGCCGCCCCTGCACAGGGCGGCCCCGCCGACGGCCACGCATCGAAGCCGTCCACCGTCGTCGAAGCGCCACACTCGCCCCACACAGAAGCAAGCCGCATCGACCACCACCTACGCCACGCTCGCTGTTGCGCGACCCGGCGGACCGTTCTCACATCGGTCCGGCTGCCACGCGGTTTAGACGTGCTCGGGCCGCGCGGTCAGCCGGGTGGGACGCGATGGGTGCGCAGCGCCAGTAGCAGGCACGCCGCGGTCGCGGCGACGGCGAGTGAGGCAGGCAGACGTGCCCATGGGCTGCCCGCGACCGGTGCCTGGGCGGCGAGCAGTACCACCGCGGTCGCGGCGGCGGCCGTCAGCGCGGGTGTGGCCCGCGGGCGGCCGGGCGGGGCGGTGACACTGGCTGTCCAGGCGTCGGTGACGAGCAGGTAGGCAAGAAGCAGGGCGGCGATGCAGACGATCAGCCAGAGCGCGGGACCGGTGGCCGCGGCGACCGTGATCGCCGCCGCCGGCAGCACGGTCGTCCTGTGGCGGACTGCGAAGGCCCGTCGGCGCATGGACGTCAGGACGGGGCGCGCGTCGACCATCGGAGCGGCCCACCAGGCGGCCGCCGCGGCGCCCAGAACCAGCACCCTGACCGGCAGCGGTGCGTGCACGGCGGCCGGCGGGTCGCAGGCGGCGACGGCAAGGGCCGTGCCGAGCAAGCGGTCGGTGATGCGGGAGGTGAGTCGGGTGATGAGCAGGGTGGCTCGGCTGCCGGCCGGGCGCGGGTCCGGCCGGGTGGCCGTCGCGGGGGCGGTGGTCATCGGACTCCCTTGCGGATGCGGGTGCGCAGCAGCGGCGCAAGGGCGAGATCGAGGGTCTCACCGGGCCGGTGGGCGACGACGGCGATGCCGCGTTCCACCAGGGCGAAACGCATGGCGGCGCGGTCGGCCCGCCACAGCCGCAGCG
The DNA here is from genome assembly GCF_055566335.1 of Streptomyces sp. NPDC027672. Lineage (NCBI taxonomy): Bacteria > Bacillati > Actinomycetota > Actinomycetes > Kitasatosporales > Streptomycetaceae > Streptomyces > Streptomyces sp. NPDC027672. The sequence continues at coordinate 377,028 of NZ_JBVHSO010000005.1, forward strand.
CGAGTTCACCCACGGTGTCATCGGGTTCCGGGACCGGCTCGCCCGTGGGAATCTCGACCACGACCATCGGGTTGGCCCGTCCGCGCACCTGGTGCAGGATGTCGACGATCCGCTGGTCGGTCAGCGGCGTGATGACGTACAGCAGCGCGCCTTCGGGCAGGGCGCGCGGTGGGAGCAGGCTGAGTCCCTCCGTGCGGTACGCGAGGTCTTTACGGACTTCCAGCACACTCTCGACGATGCGGTAGAAGTATCCCTGGCCGCTGCCCGGTTGCAGCCAGCGGGTCGTGCCGCCTACCGACACGACGCCGACCCGGTCGTGGGTGCGCAGGTAGGCGCGGACCAGCCCGGCAGCGGCCCGGAAGGTCTCGTCGAGCGAGGACGTGCCGGTGACCGGATCGACGACGTCGGTGAGCACGTCCAGCAGCACCACGGTGTCGGCTGTGCGCTCGGCGGCGAACTGGTGGACTTGCAGGGTGCCGCGGCGGGTGGTGGCCGGCCAGTGGATCCGCCGCTGCCGTTCGCCGCGCACATACGGGTGTACACCGGTGACCTCGACGCCCTCGCCGCGCTGTTCGGCGGTGTGCTCGCCGAGCCGTTGCGGCAGCCGCACCGGGATGGGCGTGAGGCCGGCGTGTCCGGGCAGCGGGAAGACGGCGACCTCACCGAGTTCGGCCCGGATGGTGCGCCGGGCCAGCCCGCCGCGGTCGTAGACGTCGACGTCGACCGTGCCGAGCGTCCAGCTGCCCCAGCGCTGCGCGGTCAGGACCAGATCGACGCGGTGCGGGCCGATCGCCAGGTGGTCGAGCCGGACTCCGTGACCGAGGGTGACGCGGGGGTCCAGACGGCCGGCGTCACCGTCGTAGGACACGGTGATCCGCACCGTCACCCGCTCGCCTTCGAAGCACCGCCGCGGCTCCACCTCGGCCTCGGCCGTCACCTTCTCCGGCCGCGGCTCCCTCGGCAGGGCGAGGGCGAGCAGCACCAGGGGCACGGTGGCGAGAGCAAGTACCCACGGGCGCCCGGTGAACAACGCGGCGGCCAGCGCGACGACGGCCAGCGTGCCGAGCCGCAAGGCACGTTCACCGGCACGCCAGCCGGGCGGAGGCGGCGGCGGGGGCTGGATGGTCCCGTCGTGGCGGTCGTCCAGGGCCCGTTGGACGGCGGCGGCCGCGCTGCGGGCCGGCAAGGGCTCGGTCATGACGCGTTCGGTGTGCGCGGCAAGGTCTGCGGGGCGTTCACGGACCGCACGATCTCGCGCATCACGTCGTCGCCGTCGATCTGCCGGACCCATAGCTCCGGCTTGAGGGTGATGCGGTGCGCCAGGGCCGGCACCGCGACGGACTTGACGTCCTCTGGAGTCGCGTAGTCCCGCAGGTCCAGGACGGCACGGGCGCGGGCGAGCTGCACCAGGGCCAGGCCGCCGCGCGGCGAGGCGCCGACCTGGATGTGCGGGTGGGCCCGGGTGGCGCGGACCAGCGCCACGACGTACTCCAGCAGGTCGTCGTCCACCTCGACGTGTTCGACGGCGGCCCGCATGGCCTGCACCTCGCCCGGACCGCTGAGCGTGCGCAGCACGGCCTCGGGCGCCGCCCGGTCGACACGCGCGCGCAGCAGGTCCGTCTCCTCGGACGCCGCGAGATAGCCCATACGAACCCGCAGCAGGAACCGGTCGAGCTGGGCCTCGGGCAGGGTGTAGGTGCCTTCGTACTCGATGGGGTTGGCGGTGGCGACGACCACGAAGGGCTTCGGCAGCGGCCGGGTGGTTCCGTCGATGGACACCTGGGACTCGGCCATCGCCTCCAGCAGCGCGGCCTGGGTCTTGGGCGGGGTGCGGTTGATCTCGTCGGCGAGCAGCAGGTGGGTGAAGACCGGCCCGGGCCGGAAGACCATGTCGGCGGTCCGTTGGTCGTAGAACGGCGCTCCGGTGACGTCGGAGGGCAGCAGGTCGGGGGTGAACTGGATGCGGCGGAAGTCCAGGCCGAGAGTGGTGGCGAAGGAGCGCGCCAGCAGCGTCTTGCCGAGTCCCGGCAGGTCCTCGATGAGGACGTGGCCGCCGGCGAGGATGCCGAGCATCACCAGCGCCAGCGGTTCCGCCTTGCCGATCACTGCCGTGCGGATCTCGTCGAGCACGGCCGCAGCTCTTTCGCCGGCCTGCCGGGGAGTCAGGGTGCGCTGATCGAGGGTGGGTTGCGGGCTGGTCACGGTCGTTTCCTCACAGGGCGGGATCGGGATGGGCTGAGGGGACGGCCGCAGCGCCACCGGTCACAGGGCTTCCAGGCGGTCGAGCAGGGAGCGCAGGACGGGCTCGGGGAGAGTGGGCTGCGGAGCGGCCGCCTCGGGATCGAGCCACGGCCACAGCTCGGCTCCGACCAGTGCCCGGGCCCGGTGCGGCTCCCGGTACATCGCCACGCCGTGCCGTTCGGCCAACCGGGCGGCGAACAGCCGCTGCAACCGAGGCCGCAGGACGGTGTCGAGGTGCGCTTCACCGTCGTCCGCGAGGGTCTTGGCCACGATGCGCTGCCATTCGCCGAGCGCCGGGGCCCGGCTGTCCAGCAGGCGCACCGGCCTGTGATAGCCGCTGTCCTGGGCGGCACCGCCCGCGGCATAGCGCCCCAGAGTCAGCACGACCACGGTGATGAGGGCGAGGCCGGCGGCGGCCGCGGCGGCACCGTCGGTCAGGGCGAGCAGCACTTCGGTCGCGACCGCGACGGTGCCCAGGGCGGCCAGTGAGTGGCGTACCGAACCAGGCTGCGACAGAATGGAGTTGACGCTCACTCGGATCCGGGTAGGAGCCTTCACGAGGCGCCCGTCACGGTCTCAAGTCCGGACGCCCGCGAGCGCAGGCCGTCGGCGATCTCGGCGAGCGCGGCCGCGGCCCGGTCGCGGTGGTCGTCTTCCATCGGGTGCGTGGAGTAACGGGCCTCCCGGAACAGCGCGGTGAGCGCGGCGGCTGCTGCCGCCGTGGGCAGGCCGCCGACGAGGGTTCGCTCCAGCAGGTCCTGCGGGGCGTCCGAGGCATGCCGGGTCACGCCGGAACCGGCGAGCGACTCCTCCATGGCGGCATAGCAGGCGATGACGGCTGCGCGGGCGTCCGTACCGTCCAGCAGGGCCCGGCGCCCGGAGTCCACGGCCCGGACCAGGCGTTCCTGCTCCTCATCGAGCGTCGCACGGACCGCCGGGGCCTCGGGCGAGCGCGGCCGGGAAAGACAACGCCGCAGATACAGCCCGGCGATCACGACGAGCACGACGATCAGGGCGATGCCAAGACCGGGCAGGATGCGCGTCGGCCCGAAGTGCGTACCGTGCTCGGCGTGCTGTGCGGCTGACACGGTGGGCGCCGGCTCCGACCGCGGGCTTCGCAGCGGGCTGGGAAGCGGTGACGCCCCCTGGCCGTTCCCGTGGCCGCTGCCGGACGGACCGAACCGGTGCAGGGCCACGACAAGCACGGGAACGACCAGCGACGCGGCCAGCAGGACGCGGCTCACGCCGTCGACCAGCCGCTGTTCCTCCGGGCCGAGTTCCCGGACGCCGACCTGCGCCCGGTACTTCTCGCGCAACGCCAGGCCGCCAAGGAGGAACAGCAGGGCGAGGCCGACCACGAGGACGGGATTGGTGCCGAGCGGCCCGCGGCCCTTGGCGAACAGGTCCCTGTCGGGGCGCAGCAGCAGTGCTCCCAGGGCCACTCCGCCCACCACCAGCACCGTCAACGCGGTCTGCGCGGCGCCGATCGCGCTGTGCCGCCGTTGCCCGCCCGTCGTAGGCTCGCGCCCCACCGCCCCACCCCTCCCTGTGATCGGCAGCTTCGCACACCCGTCGACGATGTGTCAGCAGGGGGTCAGCGGGGGCGGCGGGGCAGGGACCCGGCGCACCCGCTGCCACGTCCCGTTGCGGGCGGGCTGTAACCCGGGCCACGACTCCCCGCCGCCAACGGCACCAAGTCGCGATGCGGACTTCGTCGGGTACGGACTCCCAACCTCCCTGTGCCGCGACGGACTTCACGGCCAGCCGATGCCGACCGGGCCCGGCACCCCACGCGTCGCGGCGTGGTGAGCAGCATGCCGATCCGTCGGGACGCGGGCCGGATGTCATAGCCCTCGTGCAGGATGGTGGCGGTGTGCCTTCACGTCTTGGTGTGGAGGCAGGTGATATCTGCTGCATTCAGGGGGCGTTCATGTTCCAGCGTCATCTTCACCGCCACGATGACGTCGCACTGGTGGTGTCCGCGCTGGGGGACGATCCCCAGTGCCTGCCGGCATTGGTCACGCTGGGTGCGGCCCTGCGGCGTGACGTGGCTTCGTCTCTGCGGGAGGTCATCGCGACCGGTGTCTGGCAGGAGGACGCCCGTGTACGCAGGGACGCCGCCCGTTGGCGCGAAGGGGCACCGCGCTTCTCCTCCTTCCTCGACCACGGGCTCGAAAAGCGCCGCAACCTCGGCCCCAAGTCCGAGCACCTGCACGCGGCCCTGCTGACCTTCCCCGAGACCCGGGCCGCCCTCTACCGGGTGCACGCGGCCGAATGCCCGCAGCACTGCCGCACACAGACCGGCGCCTTCTCCGCGGACCGGCACGTCGACGATTACCGCGAAGCACTGTTCGGCTGGTACGCCGTCATACAGCACGCGCACGCCTGCGTGGTGCGGGCGGCACGATGGTTCGAGGACAGCGAACTTCCGGATCCCCGACGCCCGCAGACGTTCACCGCCTGGCTGGCCCGTGGCGCATCACGGCGAGACCAACGGGCCGGAGACGAGACGCCGCGCACCGTCCGGGAGGAGGCAGTGCGGGAGATCCTCCTGATGATGCACGCCTGGAGCCCGCACACCTTCGAAGCCATCGACGTGGCCTTCCAGAAGGCAGAGGGAGTTGCCGCGTCCCACGCCTGGGGCGGCGGCTTCGAGCCCGCCGGCCGACCCGAAGCCCAGGCCGCCGCCGAAGCCCTCGCGAGCGTTCTGTCCCCGCAGGAGCGCCGGCACGTCCGCGACGTCATCGCCGGCATCGAATCCGGCGACGCATGGGACCGGGACATGGACCTGGCGAGGGACAGCACCGTGCCCTGCACCAGCGACCGGCACCGCGCCTACGGTGCCGGCCCGGAAGGGCGCGAGGACTGTGCCGGGGCCCGGGGCCGGGTCTACGAGGAAGTGTCCCGGCCCTGGAGCGAGGGCGTGGACCGCGAGGCCGATGCTGCCCGGCTTGCCCGGTTCCTGCTCGGATCCCGTACCGAACGGATCGAGACGGCCCTCGCCACGGCCCGCGCAGCCGTCGCCCGCGACATCACCGAGACCGCGCCGCAGGTCTGGCACGACAACGCCGAAACCCTCCGTGAAGCCCGCGAAGCCGCGGGACTCGGCCTGCACGACGCCGCCGACTGCCTCGGCATCAAACCCGCCACACTCCAGCGCTTCGAACAGGCATCCGGCAAGCTCCCCGGACGACCGGCCTCCCTCGGCTACCTGCAACTGCTCACCCTGGCCTGTGCCCAGGCGGGCTGCACCGCCCCGGGCTGCATCCCGCAGGCCATCTCCCAGCCGGTGACCTCGCTGCCGATCACCTTGTAGCAGGCCACCACGTGCACATCCCCGCCGCCAGGATCGGCGGGACGGCATCGGGGCTCGGATAGCACTGCGCCCGCGTATGCCAAGGAGCCCTGACTCAAGACAGTGATGTGCGTCGGGGCTCAACTGGGTAATCCGTAGCGGAATGGCGGCTGGATTGGTCCGGGGTTTTTCTTCACCTGGTCGGGTCCGGGACCAATCCGTCCGGTGCGCAGAACCGGATTCCCCTCGTGAGGGACGAAGAGAAGGACCAGCGAGTACGGCCGGGCCGGCAGCGGCTGGCGCTGGGTGCGCTGAGCGGGGTGCTGGCCGGCTTCGCCGCGCTGGCGGTGGCCGAACTGGTCGCGGCGGCGGTGCGTCCGCAGTCCGGTCCGGTCATCGCGGTGGGCGGCGCGTCCATCGACGCCACGCCCGCGCCGGTCAAGGACTGGGCGATCCGCCACTTCGGCACCGACGACAAGCTGGTGCTGCAACTAGGCATCGTGGCCGTGCTCGCCGTGCTGGCTCTGGCGCTGGGTGTGCTGGCGCTGCGGTCTCGGCGGGGCGGAGCGGCCGGGATCCTTCTCTTCGGGCTGGCCGGAGCGCTGGCCGCCGTCGGCCGGCCCGACTCCATCGGCGGCGCCGACGCGTTGCCCTCCGCGGTGGGGGCGGTTGCCGGGGCCCTGCTCCTGTACGTCCTTGTGGGCCGCCTGAGCGCGGTAAGGCGGTCATCGGCGTCGGTACCCGGGTCCGTGACGGAGGAAGCGGGAGACGCGCTGGGTGCGGGCAAGGGATGGGACCGGCGAGGATTCGTCCTGGCGGCCGGTTCCGCCGCGGCGGCTTCCGCTGCGGTGGGGGCGGCCGGCCGGTCCCTGAACGCCTCGCGAGGCCGGGACGCGATCGCCTCCCGTGAGAAGGTCGTGCTGCCCACGGCCGGGTCACCGGCGCGACCGGTACCCAAGAGGGCGGTATCACGCGTCCCGGGAACGAGTCCCTTCTTCACCCCGAACGACGACTTCTACCGGGTGGACACCGCCCTCGTGGTGCCCAGGGTGGACGCCACCGCCTGGCGGCTGCGCGTTCACGGCATGGGCGTACGCCGTCCGGCCACCTACTCCTTCGACGACCTGCTGCGCAGGGAGCTGATCGAGCGGGACATCACCCTGACCTGTGTCTCCAACGAGGTCGGCGGCCCCTACGTGGGCAACGCCCGCTGGACCGGCGTACGGCTGGCCGACCTGCTCGCCGAATGCGGGGTCGAGCCTCCGTCCCGGGGAGGCCCGGCGGATCAGCTGGTGTCGCGTTCCGTGGACGGTATGACGATCGGCAGCCCGGTCGAGGATGTCATGGACGGCCGGGACGGGATGCTCGCCCTCGGCATGAACGGCGAGCCGCTGCCCTTCGCCCACGGCTTCCCCGTCCGCATGGTCGTCCCCGGCCTGTACGGATTCGTGTCGGCCTGCAAGTGGATCGAGGACATCGAGCTGACCACGTTCGATTCCTACGATCCCTACTGGGTCAAGCGCGGCTGGGCCCGCCGGGCCCCGGTCAAGACCGAGTCGCGGATCGACACCCCCAAGCCCTTCGCCCGGCCCCGGGCCGGCACGGTGATGGTGGCCGGGGTCGCCTGGGCCCCGCACCGGGGCATCGGCGAGGTCGAGGTCCGCATCGACGACGGCCCCTGGCAGGAAGCCCACCTGGCCGCCGAGGACACCCGCGACACCTGGCGCCAGTGGTCGCTTCCCTGGCAGGCCACCCCGGGCGGCCACACCCTCACCGTGCGCGCCACCGACCGCACCGGCGCCGCGCAGACCGGCGAACGCACCCGCACGATCCCCGACGGCGCCAGCGGATGGCACACCGTCGTCGTGACCGTCGAATGATCACCCGGCCCCACAAGGGCCCCCGGGTCCCGTCGAATGATCACCCGGCCCCACAAGGCCCCCCGAGCCCCTTTCCGAACCGCGAACGCAGCGGCATCACGCCGCACCTTTCCCCAGGAGAACATGATGAACACCCGTATCCGCCGTACCGTCGGACTCCTCGCCGCGGCCGCCGTACTGCCCCTGGCCCTGACCGCCTGCTCCAACGACACCGGTGACTCGGACAAGTCCGACTCCGCGGACAAGTCATCGGCTACGGCCACGGAGCACAGCGACGACATGGGCGACTCGACGGCGTCCACGAGCAGCATGGACCAGCCCTTCGGTCCCGCCTGTTCCTCCGTGCCGAAGGACGGTGCCGGCTCCTTCGACGGCATGGCCAAGGACCCGGTCGCCACCGCCGCCTCCCACAATCCCGCACTGTCGACCCTCGTGACGGCGGTGAAGAAGGCCGGGCTGGTCGACACCCTCAACAACGCGCAGGACATCACCGTGTTCGCGCCGACCAACGACGCCTTCAAGAAGATCCCGAAGGACACCCTGGACAAGGTCCTGAACGACAAGGCGATGCTGACGAAGGTCCTCACCTACCACGTCGTCGGCCGGAAACTCACGCCGGAGAACCTCCAGAACGGCTCCTTCGCCACGCTGGAGAAGTCCAAGGTCACGACCTCCGGCTCGGACGAGACCTACACCGTCAACGACTCCGCCGCGGTCGTCTGCGGCAACGTCAAGACCGCCAACGCCGACGTCTACATCATCGACACCGTCCTGATGCCGAAGAGCTGACACATCGGGGATCAAGGGCGCGCCGCGTCCGCTCGGTCCCTCGTCGGAGAGCTGGTCCGCGGACCTCGGGGTCTGCGGACCAGCTCTCCCAGCTTGCCGTTCCTCCGTCCAGGAGGGGGCCAGCACCAGCAGGCCCCGCGTGGGAGACCGCCCGTCGGCGGCTCCCACGCGCACGCTCACGCCGGAACGCCCAGCAGGGCCAACGGAGTCGAGGTCGGCTGCTTCGATCCGCCCGCCGGCTCCACCGTGATGCCGACGCCCGAGGCGCCGTCGACCGCTCCCCGCAGGAGAACGGCCTGGCTGCCGCGCCCGGGGTCCATCAGGCCGGCCGCGCGCATCTTCCCGCCGTCCGCGAACCACAGCTGGTAGACCTTGCCGTGCGGCGGTGCCGCCATCTCGGACACCACGAACACGGCCCGGTCCCGGCTGGCGGAGACCACCAGCGTTCCCGTACCGCCCGCCACTTCCGCCGAGCGCGACTGGGCATCGGGCGCGGCCAGCACTCCCGCCAGGTCCTCGGCGTGCCGCCGCGCCTGCGCGGCCTCGTGCCGAGCGTCCTGGGCGCGCTCGTACTGCCATACGGCGGTACCGCCGAACGCGGCAGCGGCGGCCACACTGGCGGCCAGCGCCCACCGGACCACACGGCCTCCCCGCCGCCCGCCACGGCGTACCCGCTCCAACGGCGCGGCACCGGGCGGCACCTGCCGCACGGTGCTGACCCGCCGCAACACCTGCTCCCGCATGACGGGCCGCGTGCGCACCGTGGAGGCCAGCGCCAGGCGTCCGGCGGTCGCGGTGAACTCGGCGACCTCCTGCGCGCAGGCGTCGCACTCGGCCAAGTGGCGTTCGAAGGCGGTACGTTCCTCACCGTGCAGCGCGTCCACGGCGTAGGCGCCGGTCAGAGCGTGCGGATCGCTCGTGGTCATGCGGTCACCCCCAGGCAGTCGCGGAGCCGGATGAGTCCGTCGCGCAGGCGGGTCTTCACCGTGCCGAGCGGCACCGCCAGCGCCTCGGCGACCTCGCGGTAGGTCAGGCCTCGGTAGTAGGCGAGTGTGACCGACTGGCGCTGCAACTCGGTCAGGGTGCGCAGACAGCGCCGTACCTGTTCCTGCTCCAGCCGCGTCTCGACCTGCTCGGTCACCTCGTCGTAGGCCGGCTGGTGCTGGAGCAGCGCGGCCTTGGTGTCACGGGCCGCGGCGGCTTCCGCCGACCGGACCCGGTCGACCGCCCGCCGATGGGCGAGGGTGAGGATCCAGTTGAGGGCCGTGCCGCGCTCGGGCCGGTAGCGCGGAGCCGTGCGCCACACCTCCACCAGCACCTCCTGCGCCACCTCCTCCGACTGCGCCTGATCCCGCAGTACGGCCCGGGCGACACCGAGGACGGAGCCGGCCACGGCGTCGTAGACCGCGGCGAAAGCCTCCTGATCACCCAGCGCCACCGCGTGGACCAGTTGTTGCAGATCAGGCTTGGCAGTCGGTTTACCGCCGATATATACAGGTTCCTTCACAATGGCTCTCCCAGAGGCGCGGCGAGGCGAAACAGCCCCGTGTAATCCGGGGCCCCACGAGCTGCGGATTGGTCGCCCCGCACGCTTCACCTCCGCGGTGCGCCGGCTGGAGAGGACGTGTGGGACGGGGCGAGCAACCGGCTCGCCTCCCGGCCCCCGCCTCGGACGCGGGCGCCGGCACCGGCGGCTACACGATCGTGCCGCACCGCCTGGTCCAGGCCGACCAGGCCACCTGCACGGCCGATGCCGGCCAGGGTACAGGCCGCCCTGCCCGGCGATGCCCTTCACCGGCGTGCCCAGCTCGGGGCCACCGGGGTCTTCTCGGAAGGCCAGGTCAGTCCGGGTCCCCGGTGACTTGGAGACGGCGCAGGGCCAGGATCAGATTGCCGCTGCCGAACGTCGCGAGCGCGGCGACGCCCCACAGGGCCGCCGCGACACCGGCCCGGTCCAGCACGGCGCCCGCGGCCAGGAAGCCCAGCGGCCCGGTCAGGGTGCTGATCGTGACCACGGCCTGCAACACCTTGGGCCCGAAGCCGTCCGGCAGCCGGGCGGAGAGCAGGCCCATCAGCGGCGCGTTCGCCAGGGGCGCGGCGGCCGATGACAGGCCGACGGCGACGACGAGCACGCCGGCCGGCACGGGCACCAGGAGCGTCCACAGGGGCAGAGCGACGCAGACCAGGGCCGTACAGGCGAGTCGTACGGGGGCGACCCGTGCCGCCAGCACATAGGCGGCCACCGAGCCCACCAGGCCACCGGCGCCGTCGGCGGCGATCAGCAGGCCGCCGACCCTGGCGTCCCCCTCGAACCGGGCGAACGCCAGCACCGGCATGGTGATCATCAGGGTCCGCAGCATCAGCCCGAACACCACGGTGGACAGCATCGCCCGGCTCAGGAACCAGTCGCCGCACAGATGCCGCACCCCCGCCCACAGGCCGTGGGGCCCGGCCGCGGACCCTCCGGCCCCGCCACCCCCTGCCGGGACGCGGCGCAGCAGCAGCAACCCGGAGAAGGCGAACGTGGCCGCGTCCAGCCACACCACCGATGTGGTCCCCACCAGCGGGATCAGCGCGCCCGCGAGCGCCGGTCCGGCGAACGCCGAGCCGTTCTGCACACCTGCCAGCGCGCTGTTGGCGCGGGCCAGAGAGCGGGCGTGCGGGCTCAGCAGTTCCATCGCCAGCACCCGCTGTGCCGCGTGGTACGGAACGGCCAGCGCCCCGAGCGCCGCGACGATCGCCACGAGGACGGCCAGATTGAGCGCGCCCAGGATCTGCAGCAGCGGGATCAGCGCCACCACCGGAGCGCGGGCGAGATCGGAGACGACCATGGTCCGGCGGGCGCCCAGGCGCTGGATGACCTCTCCGCCCGCGAAGCCGAGCAGCGCCATGGGCAGTACCTGGGCCGCGAAGACCAGGCCCGCCCGGGTGGCCGAGCCGGTGGTCTCCAGCACCAGCCAGGGCAGCGCGAGCATGGTCATCTGGGTGCCCAACGCCGTCACCGCGCCCGCGACATAGACCGCCGTCAGCGCACGGCTCGGCCTGCCACCCGGTGTGCCGTTCGGCGCTGCGCCGGGTGGGACGGGGGCTGCGCCGGGCCGGGTCGCCGCGATCGTCATCGGGTCCCCCCTTTCTCCTCGGTGGGTCAGGGCCATGTGGTCGCCCCCGCACCCTGTCGCCCGCCCACCGTCCGGTGCCAGGGAAGGACCGGCAGTAGCTCACTGCCGGTGCCGCTGCGCTTTCTTCCCTGCCACGCAGCCCGCCCGTCCGGCAGTGTGATGGCCGTCGGAGCCCACCACAGCCAAGGCCACCGGCGGCGGAAGCGGACACCAACGAAGGGAGGGACGGCGATGAGCGGCGGTATCGGAACGGCGGTGCACGTCCCGTCCTTCGCCGCCCGCGACGGACGGCGAGCGGTCGAGACCCGGTATGTGGACGGTCTCCCGCAGATCGTGGCCTGGGATCTGACGACGGGTCAGCGCCGCCAGGCGACCACCGCACCGCTGGGTGTGGAGACCGCCGCCATCGAGCCGGACGGCCACGGCCTGTGGTGGTTCGACGCCGCTCCCGGCGGTCAAGGCCGCTGGCTGCGCGGGCCGTTCGAGGGCGGCCACCCGCGCCCGGCGCTCGACGGCGTACCCGCCGGGCGGATGCACGGCCTGGCCTTCGACCCCCGCAGTGGCCTCGCCGCCGTCGGCGTCGGGGTCGCGGACCGCTCGCGGTACTACCTCGGCCGGCCGGGCGAGCGCGCCCGCCTGGTGGCCGAGGAGCCCGGCTATGCGGCAGTGGTGGGCCTGGCCCCCGGCGGCCGGCTGCTGGCCACCGCGGGGTGCCCGGACGGACCGGCCGCGGTCCGGCTGTGGTCAGCGGCCTCCGGCGTCCTCGTGGACGCCATCCCCGGCGCAGCGGGGGACGGCGACGGCGGCGCGGTGTGGGCGCTGGGCTTCCGCCCGGACCTCACCACCGCACGGCCGGAACTGCTGCTCGTCCTCGAACGCGCGGGCCGCTATACCCTGGCCTTCTGGCGGCAGGGCGAGGGGATCCGTACGCACGGTCCCGGCTCCGCCCTCGACTTCGATACGGAGATCACCGCCTGCTGGTACGGGCCCGGCCGCACGGCGCTGGTCCAGCAGGACCGGGCGGGACGCAGCCGCCTGCTCCGCGCCGACCTCGACCGCGGTACGACGACGGTGCTTCCCACGCCCGAGGGCACGATCATCGACTTCTCCTGCGCACCCGACCGCACGGTCCACTGTCTGTGGAGCCGCGACGGCGAACCGCCCCGGCCACTGATCTGCCACCCGGAAAGCCAGGAAAGCCAGGAAAGTTCGGAAAGTGCGGAGCACCCGGAACCCCCGGAACGTCCCGACCGCTCCGACCGCTCCGGCCACTCCGGCCGCTCCGGCCGCTCCACGACGGTGTCACGCGGCACGGCGTCCGGCGGAACGACCGGATCCAGGCGCCGCGAGCTGTGGACACGTCGGCCGTACGGGCAGATCCACAGCTTTGTGGCCACCCCGCCCGGCCGCAGGGCGGGCCACCGCCCCTGGCCGACGGTCTTCCTCGTCCACGGCGGGCCCCACACCCACGACCGGGACGCCTATGACGCCCGGACCGAGGCCCTGGTCCGGGCCGGATTCGCCGTGGTGCGCACCAACTACCGCGGCTCGACGGGCTACGGCCCCCGCTGGCGGGACGACTTCGGCCACCGGGTCGGCCTCGCCCAGCTCGAAGACCTCGCCGCGGTGCGCGGCCACCTCATCGACGCGGGAGTCTCGGAGCCGGGCCGTACCGGCCTGTGCGGCTACTCCTGGGGCGGCTATCTGACGCTGCTGGCGATGGGCGTCCAGCCCCGGCTGTGGGACGTGGGGCTGGCCGTCGCGCCGGTGGCCGACTACACGGCGGCGTACCGGGCGACGACGCCAGCGCTGCGGGAGGTCGACGACCGCCTCTTCGGCGGCACCCCCGAGCAGGTGCCACACCGCTATCGCGCGGCCTGCCCGATGACCTATGTGGGCCGCGTACGCGGCCCGCTCTTCCTCGCCGCCTCGGCGGACGACGAGAAGTGCCCTCCGGAACAGATCGAGCGCTATCTCGCCGCGCTGCGGCGCCGCGGCGTCCCGCATCGCGTCCGGTGGCTCGGCGGCGGACACGACGTGGGCCGTGACCCAGCCGGACACGCCGCCGCCTGGGCCGCCATGGTGCGCTACGCCGACGACACGCTGCGCGCCTCCCCCAGAACCGCCGACCGCCGCAACAGCGGGCGGACCGGCTCGCACCACCCCGTCCACCACACCGAAGAAAGGTCAACCCCATGAAGCGTCACGGACTGCGCGTCGACCCCATCAGCGCCACCGAGCGGGAGCGCGGGATCATCATTCCGCCGCACACCCAGGCCGCCCTGGACAAGGCGGTTCCGGTCCGGCCGAACGGCCCGGCGCGGGCCTGCACCACCCGCACGAAGAAGAACACGGAGGAGAAGTCGCCTCTGCAGTGAGCCCAAGCAGCGTCGTAGCGGGGTGCCACGCCCGGCACCCCGCCGCGGCGCCGGCCGTACCGGTGAGGACAGGAAGACATCATGACCACAGCTACGGCAGCGACGGCAGCACCCCGGACGAACAGTCCCGGGCCGGAGAAGTACCGGCCGGACAAGCCCGAGACGACGGAACCGCGCCAGAACCCGCCGACGTTCCTCAGCGACCCGTACCCGACCCTGGCCAGGATGCGGCAATCGGCCCCGGTCTCCGTGCTGCACAGCGACGGCGGCCTGCGGCTGTGGATCATCCCGCGCTACGCCGATGTCCGGGCCGCGCTCTTCGACCGCCGCTTCGCGCAGGATGTGCGGCGCGCCCAGGCCCTGGCCGACAGCCGGGTCGAGGGCGTCAACCTGGGCACCGAAATCACCCATATGCTCAGCAGCGATCCGCCCGACCACACCCGCCTCCGCCGCGTGGTCCAGGCGGCGTTCAGCCGCAAGCGGGTCGAGGCGATGCGGCCGATGGTCGAGCGCATCACCCTCGAACTCCTCGACGGGCTGGACGCGGCAGCCGCGCGCCACACGACCCGCACCACCACCGCCACGGTGGACCTGGTACGTGACTTCGCCTTCCCGCTGCCGATCCTCGTCGTCTGCGAACTGCTCGGCTTCCCGCCCGAGGACCGCGACCTCTACCGGACGTGGTCGACCGCCATCGTCACCCAGGAGGGCGACCACGCGGCGTTCCGGCAGGCCGTCCAGGAGATGGGCTCGTACGTCCTGGCCATCGCCGACCGGCGTATCCGCCGCAATGACCGTCCCGCCGATCTGCTCACCGAGCTGCTGGCGGCCCGCGAGCGCGGGGAGCTGACGGACGACGAGATCGTGGGCATGGTCGCCCTGCTGCTGATCGGCGGGCATGAGACCACCGTGAACCTGCTGGGCACCTCCTGCCTCGCGCTGCTGCGCGATCCCGGCCAGGCCGCCTGGCTGCGCGCCGATCTCACCCGGATGCCCAGGGCCGTCGAGGAGTTCCTGCGCTACGACTCCCCCATCTGTATGGCCACCACCCGCTTCACCACCGAGCCGGTGGACGTCGGCGGGGTGGTGATCCCGCAGGACGAGTTCGTGCTGCTGTCCCTCGGCGCGGCCAACCGCGACCCGGCGCGCTTCCAGGACCCCGACCGTCTCATCCTCGACCGCCGGGACGCCGGCCATCTCGCCTTCGGCGGTGGCATCCACCGCTGCCTCGGGGCGCTGCTCGGCAAGCTGGAGACCGAGATCGCGCTCACCGCGCTCCTCGCCCGCTTCCCCGGGACGACCCTGGCCTGCCAGGAGCGCGACCTGCGCTGGCGCAACACGATGATGCTGCGCGGCTTGGAGGCGCTGCCCCTCACCCTGCGCCGCTGACCCCCGCCCTGACCCTGCCGCCCGCACCGTCGCGGCCTGGGCGGGTCGGTCAAGGAGAACGGGACACGGGGTGCGCAAGGTGGAACCGCGCCAGACGTACGGCAGGCGAACGGGCCGCCGACGGGCCTGGGACGTCCCGGCCGCCGGCGGCACCGTGCTGGACCGCCGGCCCGGCATCGCGGCCGCCCTCGCCCCGTAGCCGCCCGACCACGTGGCTGCCGTCGCCTTCCACCCGGAGACCGGCCAGCTGGACCTGCGCCCCGATTCCCCGGCCTACGCCACGCTGCGCACACTTGACTGACTGAACACTCTCCTACATGCTGTCCTCATGCCCAGACCGAGGAGCGACGACAAGCGCGCGGCGATCCTGGCCGCCGCCACGCGGATCATCGCTGCTCAGGGACTGGGTGCGGCGACGGCGACGATCGCGAAGGAGGCCGGCGTCTCGAACGGGTCGCTGTTCACCTACTTCAGCACCAAAGCGGATCTGCTGAACCAGCTCTACCTGGAGCTGAAGGGTGAGATGGGGGCAGTCGCCTTCGGCGGCCTGCCCGCGGCCGACGCCCGCACCCAGCTGCTGCACGTGTGGTCGCGATGGATGGACTGGGCAACGGCCAATCCCCTGAAGCGCCGCACTCTCGCGCAGCTCCAGGTCTCCGACGAGATCACGGCGTCCACCCACGAGTCCGCGAACCGGACCATGGCAGGCATCGGAGAGATCCTGGAGCGCAGCCGGGCGAACGGCCCGATGCGCGATGTTCCGGCGGCTCTGGTGTTCACGTTGAGCAACGCCTTGGCCGAGGCCACCATCGACTACATCATCGGCGATCCGGACCGCGCCGACGAGCACAAGCAGTCCGGCTTCGACGCACTCTGGCGCATGATCGGCTGACCCGCCCCGGCTCCACTTCCCGGCACTCACGCATGCCCGTTGATGACTGACTAGTCAGATAACCAAGGAGCGTCATGCCCGACAAGCACTACGTCATCACCGGCCCCACCTCCGGCTTCGGCCGCCGCACCGCCCTCGAACTGGCCAAGCACGGCACCGTCGTGCTGGTCGGGCGCGACGCCGCCAAGCTGGACGACGTCCGCAGGAGCATCGAAGGCCGAGGCGGAAAGGCCCTTCCCGTCCTCTGCGATCTCTCGGACCTGACGAGCGTGCGACGCGCCGCCGCTCAGATCATCGAACTCGGCTTCCCGATCACCGGCGTGCTCAACAACGCCGGCATCTTCCCCACCCGTCCCGGCACGAACGCTCTCGGCTGGGACATCGCCTACGCGACCAACCACGTCGGGCCTTTCGCGTTCACCGAGACGCTCGTGCCCCACCTCGAAGACGGCGCACAAGTGGTGTTCATCGTCTCGGCCGTCGAGGATCCGGAGCGCAAGCCCGCCACCATGTCCGGTTTCCGCGGCGGCCGGTACATCTCCGCCGAGGCGAGCGCTCGTGGCGAGTGGCATCCCGGCGGCTCGAAACTGCCCGGCGGAGACGCCTACGCCACGTCCAAGCAGTGCAACCTGGCAACGGTGCTCGCCTTCGCCCGCGAGACACCCCGGCTGCGGTTCAACGCCATCGAGCCCGGCTTCGCCCCCGGCACGAATCTCGGCCGTGACGCCGGCCTGTTCCTGCGTCTGCTGTCGAAGTACGTGCTCTCGCCACTGGCCCCGCTCATCAAGTACTGGACCAACCCGGGCACCGCCGCTCGCATGATCACCCGGATACTCACCGACGAATCGGACACCACCGGCGTCTACTACGACGAGAAAGGGCGTCCCATGCGGGGTTCCGCGCAGGTGCACGACCCCGCGTTCAACGCGCGGGTAGTCGCCGAGACCCGTGCGCTGCTGGGGACAGTGCACGGCTGAGGAAGGAGTCGGGGCCGCCCCCTGACGCTACCGGAGCGTGGGTTCAAGCAGCAGTTCGCTCAGTTCCGCCGGCATGGTGATCATGCAGTCGTGCCCGGTCGGCAGTTCCCGTATCCGTGCCGGGGAGCCGTTGGGCTGTGTGGCGGGGACGGGCCGCCGCACGATGCCTTCCGGCTGCGCGCCGACGCAGTGGATGTGCGTGCGCGGAATGGAGCCCACGGCAGGGTTGTCCAGCCGGACCGGTTGCTGCAGGGAGCGCACCGGATGGTCGGAGAGCGTCGCACGCAGCCATGCGACGTCCGCCGGGTCGGTGACGCCGAACAGGCCGAAGGGCGGCGGCAGTTCGGGCAGCGGCGGAAGGCGCCAGCCGTCGTCGGACTTGGCGGCGAGATCGATCAGGTTCTGGGTCATGGGCTGCACATCGACGGCGGTCTCGCCGTGCTCCGGGACCATCGCGTCGAGGTACACCAGGTGCGCGATCCGCTCCGGTACCTCGTTGGCCACGGACGAGACGACCAGCCCCGCGTAGCTGTGGCCCACGAGCACCACCTCGGTCAGGTTCTCCTCGTGGATCAGCCGGACGACGTCCGCGACATGCGTGTCGAGCCCCACCTCGGGACCGAGCAGATGTGCCTTGTCGCCGTAGCCGGTCAGCGAGGGCGCGAACACGCGGTGTCCGGCCGATTCCAGCAGCGGAACCACCCGCTCCCAGCACCGGCCGCTGTGCCAGGCGCCGTGTACCAGCAGAAAAGTCGACATGAGGTTTTTCCTCTTCGGGGCGTGGAGGCGCGCGAGCATGGTGGTTCCTGTTTGCGCCTCGGTACTCTTCAGGAACCGAAATCATCGTGCGGCACCTGCCGCACCTTGATCAATAAGGCACATTTCGGTGCCCCGGTTCTCTGGAGGTAACCATGGGCGGCACAGTGGGCGGGGAGTCGCGGCCGGCACGGTCCGAGGACCCGTGCAAGGCCCGTGAAGTGCTCGGCATCGTCGGCGACAAGTGGTCGCTGCTGATCGTGCGCCACCTCAGCCAGGGGCCGCGCCGCTTCACCGAACTCAAGCGGGCCGTCGACGGGATCAGCCAGCGCATGCTCACCGTCACCCTGCGCAGCCTGGAACGCGACGGAATCCTCACCCGGACCGTCCGCAACGTCATGCCGCCGCACGTCAGTTACGAACTCACTCCGATGGGCAGGACCCTCCGCGAAGCCACCGCGCCCCTGTTGGAGTGGAGCATCGCGCACCTGACGCACATCGACGCCGCCCGCGCCGTGTACGACGCCCGCCCCGACACCTCGCCCGCCTGACCCCGTGGCTCAGACGCCGGACGTACGCTCAGAGCACGTCCGCGTCGGGCGCGTCTGGCGGGTTGGGCGGGTCGCGCAGGATGTCCGCGGTGATGTCCGCGAGCGTCTGGCCGGTGCGGAAGGCTTCGGCCCGCATGACGGCCAGCGCGTCCTCGTGGCTCAACTGCCGGCGCGCGGCCAGCGCCACGACCGCACGTGCGGTGTCGAACCAGTGGGCGCGTACGAGCGGCTCCGGGTCCCAGGCGGGCGGCCGGGACCCGGTGATGATCACTTCCCGTACCGGCAGGAGCGCGGCTGTCACGGCATCGGCCACGTGGGCCGCCCGCTCCAGGCCCTCCTCGTCCAACGCGCGGGGCCGTAGCCCCAGCAGGTCGATCGATCCCAGGACGTAGTCGCCGAAGAAGAGGGGCAGCGCGTACACCGATCGCACCTGCGGCAGTTTCTCGCCCATGGTGGCCCCGAACAGCGGCCAGGGCGTCGGTGCGCCCGCGAGGTCGTCCACCGCCACGGGCTCACCGGTGCGCGCGGCGCTGATGCAGGGACCCTCCAGTACGGTGAACTGGATCTCCTCCAGGCACAGCGCGGCATCGTCCGACGCGGCGAGCAGCTGACGGGAAGGTGTGTCGGTCAACAGCGCCACCGTCGCGCCGTCCACCTCCAGCCCGTCACGGACCGCCGCACACACCCGGCGCGGGATCTCGTGCAGGGCACCGCCTCGCGCGGCAGACGCGACGAGCCGCGCCGCGCTGCGGGCGTCCGCGGTCACGAGGCGGCCCGCCGCGCGGGTGGGGGAGCGGCGTGCCCGTGTGCCGGGACACGGCCACGGTCACCGTACACACCGGACGGCATCGGACGGCGCGGCTGACGAGAAGTGCCGAGTGACTGACGTAGTGCCATGCGGGGCGGACTACCCGGTCTGCTCGCGTCCACACAAAAGCCGTGACCCGGTCCGGGCTGTGCGCGCCCGGCGCATCCAGGGCAGCGGGCGCCGGCCGGGTACGGGCACACCGCGCGTCGGACCGTTCACGGTCTGCGCGCGAGCCCCGGGTCCCGTGCTTCGGCGCCGGTGGGAGGCTGTGCGGTGACGCGTGCCAGTGTCTCCAGCGGCCGGGACAGCACCTCGGAGAAGGCGAGTTCGGCGGCGCCGACCAGGATGGCGTCGCCGCCGAGTTCGCTGACGCGCAGGCGCAGGTCCTCCCGGCAGGCAAGGAGGGCGCTGGTGTTGACGCGGCTGCGTACCTGCGCGGCGGAGGCGAGGAAGACGTCGCGGAGGGTGCCCCCGAAGACGATCACGTCTGGATTGAAGAGGTTGGCGAGGGTGGAGACGCCGATGCCGAGCCAGTCCCCGATGAGGTGCAGTGCCGCACGTGCGCTGACATCACCCCGCTCGGCGGCCGTGACCACGGCCCGCACCGCGTCGGTGCCGGCGACACGGCTGTCACGGCCCGCGGCTTCCAACAGGGTCCGCTCGCCCGCCTCGGCCTCCAGACAGCCGTAGGCCCCACAGCCGCACCGCCGTCCTTCGCGCGGATTGACCGTGATGTGGCCGACCTCGCCGGCGTAGCCGCGTTCACCGCGCAGGAGTTCGCCCTCGACGACGATCCCTGCGCCGATGCCGATCTCACCGTGGAGGTAGATGAGGTTCCGGCTGCCGCTGCCGGCACCGCGTCTGTGTTCGGCGAGGGCGCCGAGGTTGGCCTCGTTCGCGACGAGGACCGGGAGGGGCAGGCGCAGCCTGGCCTCCAGCTCTGCGGCGAAGTCGACGTCCTTCCAGCCCATGTTGGGCGTGAGGGTGACCAGCCCGTCGGGATGGCGGACGATGCCGCGCACCGCCACGGCCGCGCCGACGCACGAGCTGCCCTCACGCGCCGAGGCGAGCATCTGCTCGGCGTAGTCGGCGAGTATGTCCGCGACCTCCGCGGGGTTCTGCGGGCGTCCCTGCGGCCAGGAGCATTCGCGCCGGTCCAGGAACACCCCACCGAGCCCGATGAGGGCGGCCGCCAGACGCTCCACGCCGACATCGAAGGCCAGCACGTGCGCGCACGTCGGCTCCGGGCGCACCACCAGCGAGGGACGCCCGGCCCGGCCGGTGTCCTGCGGCAGTTCCTCACGCACGAGGCCGGCTGCCGACAGGTCACTGACCAGGCCGAGGATGGTGCTGCGGTTCAGACCCATCCGGGCGGTGAGGACGGCTCGCGAGGTGGGCCCGTCGAGATGGACGTGGCGCAGCAGGGTGCCGAGGTTGTGCTGGCGGATCTCTTCCTGGGATGGGCCAGCTTTCATCGCGAGACAACCTCAATGTCGAACCGAACGGCGGCGGGACAGTGCGTCCACACCGGCGGCCACCAGCAGCACCGATCCCGTGACAGCGTACTTGACGCCCGAGGAGTAACCCATCAGGCCCATGCCGTTCTGGATCACGGCGACGACCAGGCCGCCCAGGACGGCGTCGACGACGCGTCCCCGGCCGCCGAAGAGGCTCGTACCCCCGATGACGGCGCTGCCGACGGCGAGCAGCAGGACGTTGCTGCCGCCGGTGTTGGGGTCGACGGAGTTCCCTCGGGAAGCGGCGATGATGCCACCGACGGCCGCCATGGCGGAGCAGATGACGAAGGCGGCGATGCGGATGAACGCGACGTTGATCCCGGCGCGCCGGGCCGCTTCCGGGCTGCCGCCGACGGCGTAGATGTGCAGGCCGAACCCGGTGCGCTGGAGGACGAGCGTGCCGAGCAGGACGAGGGCGCTGATGACCGGCACGACGATCGGCACACCCTTGAGCGAGTCGACGACGACGTTGCGGCTGCGTTCCTGGTTGAGCAGGAACACGGCCAGGCCGCCGAGTACGGCGATCCCTCCGATCCGCACGGCGAGGAGCACCGGGGGCACACCCTGCAGACCCCGCTTGCGGCGGTCCCGGCCGCGGCGGAGCTGTACGCCGGCGTAGACGAGGACGCACCCGGCCAGCAGGGCCCAGCCGAAGAGGGGGCTCAGGTTCTTGTTGGCGATGGCGAGGACCGTGGGGTCCTTGATCGAGATGTTGGTGCCTTCCTTGAGCAGGATGAGCACCACGCCCTGGAAGCCGAGGAACGCGGCCAGGGTGACGACGAACGAGGGGATGCCGACCTTGGCTACCAGGCCGCCGATGAGGAATCCGATGGCGACGCCGGTCAGCATGGCGGCGGCCACCGCGCCGTACCAGGGCCATCCCTGGTTGGTCAGCAGGATGGCCAGTACGGCGGCACAGACGCCGCTGGCGTAGCCGGCGGACAGGTCGATCTCGCCGAGGAGGAGGACGAACACGAGTCCCATGGCGATGGCGATGCTGCCCGCGCTCTGCGTCAGGAGGTTGGCGAAGTTCAGGTTCGACAGGAAGACCGGGCGCAGGATGGAGAAGAAGGCGCACAGGACGACCAGGCCGCCGACGGCGGGCAGGGCGCCGAGTTCGCCGCCGCGCAGCCGCTCCAGGTAGCCGCGGCCGACGTCGCGCAGGCTGAGTGCGGCGGGCTGTGCGTGGTCGGCGGCGGCGCCGGACTGGTTCTGCTTCTGGGGTGTGACGGCGGCACTCATACTGCGGCTCCCTTGGCGGAAGTGGTCAGGCCGAGGTCGCCGCTGCGGCCCGAGGTGATCAGTTCGACGACTTGCGCGTGGGTGACGTCGGAGGTCTTCACCTGGGCCGCCATGCGCCCGAGGTACAGGGCGGCTATGCGGTCGGACACCGCGAAGACGTCGTTCATGTTGTGCGAGATGAGCACGACGGCCAGGCCCTTGTCGGCCAGCCGGCGCACCAGTTCCAGTACCTGTGCGGTCTGGGCGACGCCGAGGGCGGCGGTGGGTTCGTCGAGGATGACCAGCTTGCTGTTCCACAGCACGGCCTTGGCGATGGCGACGGTCTGGCGCTGGCCTCCGGAGAGGCTGGAGACCTTCTGGCGCAGCGACTTGACCGTGCGGACGGACAGCCCCTTGAGTGTCGCGGCGGCCATCTGCTCCATGGTCGAGTCGTCGAGGACCAGACCGCGGCGCTTCTCGCGCCCCAGGAACATGTTCTGCACGATGTCGAGGTTGTCGCACAGCGCGAGGTCCTGGTAGACGATCTCCACGCCGAGTGCCGCGGCGTCGCGCGGGTTGCGCACCTGGACCGGGTTCCCGTCGAACAGGTACTCCCCGCCGTCGATGGGGTGGATTCCGCCGATGCACTTGACGAGGGTCGATTTGCCGGCGCCGTTGTCGCCGACGAGGGCGGTGACCTCTCCGGGGTACGCGCTGAGGGCGACGTCGTGCAGTACCTGGACCGGACCGAAACTCTTGTCGATTCGGCGCAGTTCGAGAATCGGACTCGATGTCATGGGGGACACTCCTGATAGGGCTGAGCGTGAGCGGGTCCCGTGTCGCGGCAGGCCCGGGACCCGCGGGACGCGGTCGGAGGCGACGGGCTACTTGATGCCGGCCTTGGTGCACAGGGCCGCGTACTTGCCCGTGCACAGCTCGGCCTTGTCGACGTAGCCGTCGTCGACGACGTCCTTGACGTTGTTCTTGAAGATGGCCACCGGCGTCAGGAGCTGTGCCGCCACGTCGCGGTTGCCGTCCGGGTCGTGCACGCGGGCGTTGGTCTTGCCCTTCTTGCCGTGGGCGAGGTCGATCGCGAGGGAGGCCGCCGCGTCGGCCTCCTTCTTGACGGCCTTGTAGACGGTCATGCACTGCTCGCCGGCGAGGATGTTCTGCAGCCCCTGCACGGTGGCGTCCTGGCCGGTGACGGGCACGCGCCCGTTGCGGTGGTTCTTGCGCAGGACGGCGATGGCGGCGTTGGCGAGGCCGTCGTTGGCCGCGAGGACACCGTCGATGTCGGGCCGGCTCGTGTACATCTGCTCGAAGATGGTCCCGGCCTGGCCGCTGTCCCAGTCGGGCACGGACTGGTTCGGTCCCTTGACGAACTCTCCCGAGGCGTACTTGGGGTCGAGGACGCTGTTGTAGCCGTTGGCGAAGAGCGTGGCGTTGTTGTCCGTCGGCGAGCCGTTGAGTTCGGCCACGACGGGCTTCGCCGTCTTCTGGTCGCTCAGGCACTTCACGAGGCCCTGGCCCTGTAGCTTGCCGACGCCGGAGTTGTCGAAGCTGACGTAGTACTGGGCGGAGCCGCCCAGCGTGAGCCGGTCGTAGTCGATGGTGGCCACACCCTGCGACTTGGCCTTGTCGAGGACCGCCTTGCCGGTGCCGCTGTCGAGGTTCACGATGATCAGCACGTTCACACCGTTGGTGATCATCTGGTCGGCGATGGTCTGGAACGCCTGCTTGTCCCCCTCGGCGTTCTGGATGTCGTAGTCCACCCCGGCCGCCTTGAACGCCGCACCGAGGTACGTCCGGTCCGCGGTCTCCCAGCGGACGGACGACTTGCTGTCGGGGAGGATGACGCCGATCTTCGGCTTGGTGTCGGTCCCGTCGGACCCGGCACTGGCGGAGGAGTTTCCGCAGGCGGTGAGCGCGGTGAGCATGACCGCGGACGCGGAGGCAGCGACGAGGAGGGATCCCTTGCGCATGGCAGGGTCCTTTCGGGAAGGGGCGTGCCCGGGGCTGAGCCGGACGTGCGAGGGCGGTGGAGGCGGGATGCGCACCCGGTGTCGGCACCGAGCGGTCCCCGTGAATGTTGTGGGCGAAAACTTACGGCGCGGAGGGCGGTCACGCCAGACTTCGGACAGGCGGCAACGTAACGATCCGGTCACCCCGTAGGGGTGGGGAGCGGAGCGCCGGAGGGGTGGGGCTTCCTGTCGGCAACGTCCTGCGGTTGGTCGCTACTTGGGGTTGTCGGGGAGGGTGTGCCCGCTCAACCCGCAACCCCCGGGTTCCAGCGGAACTCTCGAGTCATCGGCGTACCGGCTTTGTCGCACGCTGCAACAATCCCGCTGGGGCGGGCGAGGAATGGCCGCCGTCGCCGTCGGCCGGCATGCCGCCGGCGTCCCGGCCGGCGCGCATACGGCCGCTGCCCCGGCCACCGTCGAGAGCGGCGCCGGGGCAGCGGTTTCAACTGCGCATGCCGACCCTCCCGTTGGCCGGCGCGCGGTCGGTCGCGGGAGGGTCGGCGTGTTCTCTCACCCGGCGACGCGGCGGAGAGTTCGCACGGGCGAGCGTGCGGGTCAGCCGTCGAGCGCGGTGAGTGCCTGCGCGTACTGGTCGTCGGCGACCGGCTCCAGCCAGGTGGTGCCGTCGCCGCCCGCGTCACCGACGACCATGGCGATGTGTGCCATGAGGTGGGAGCCGGTGGCGCCGTGCCAGTGCTCTTCCCCGGCCGGACACTTCACGGTCTCGCCCGCGCTCACGCGCACGACGTTGCCGTCACGGGTGCCGACCAGGCCCACGCCGTCGGTGATGTAGAGGGTCTGGCCGTTGGCGTGGGAGTGCCAGTTGGTGCGGGCGCCCGGCGTGAAGCGGACCAGGGCGGCGGCCAGCCGGGCGGGCTCGGCCGGCGCTTCGATCATGTTGAGGTAGACGTCGCCGGTGAACCGCTCGGCCGGGGCCTTGACCGTCGGCGTGGACGTGATGTGTTCCATGATGATGTGTTCCTCGCTGTCGGGGAAAGGGGGGACGCGGTGATCAGGCGGAGCCGCGCTCTTCGGCGATCTTCTTCAGCTGGTTGACGGCGGTCATGGCGTTGGGCCAGCCCGCGTAGAAGGCCAGGTGGGTGAGCGCTTCGGACAGCTCCTCCAGGGTGAGGCCGTTGTCCAGGGCGACGCCGAGGTGGTAGGCCAGTTGCTCACCGCGGTAGAGCGCGGCCAGCGTGCTCACCGTGACCAGGCTCCGGTCCCGCGGTGACAGGCCGGGGCGTTCCCAGACGTCGCCGAAGAGGACGTCGTTGGTCACCTCGACCAGCTTGGGAGCGATCGTCCTCAGCTCCTCGGGAGCGGACTGCTGGGGCATGGGGTCTCTCCATTTCTCGTACGGGGGATCGGGCGTCAGCCGGATTCTGATCTCGGGGTCGGGCTACTGGGCGACGTAGCCGCCGTCGACGGGCAGGGCCACTCCGACGACGAAGCCGGCACCGGGGCTGCACAGCCACAGGACGGCCTGGGCGACCTCGTCGGCGGTGCCGAGGCGGTTGACGGGCTGGCTCGCCTGGGCCGCTGCCCGGTCGAGCTCTCCCTTGGCGATCATGTCGCTGACCATGGGGGTGTCGATGGTGCCGGGGCAGACGGCGTTGACGCGGATGCCGCGCGGGGCGTATTCGAGGGCGGCGCTGGTGGTCAGGCCGATCACCCCGTGCTTGGTGGCGTGGTAGGAGGCGCGGCCGGGAAGGCCGACGAGCCCGCCGAGGGAGGAGCAGTTGACGACGGCACCGCTGCCCTGGTCGCGCATGTGGCGCAGCTCGTGCTTCATGCAGGCCCACACTCCGCGCAGGTTGATGGCGTTGACGCGGTCGAACTGGTCGGCGCTTTCCTCGGCGGCGTCGGTGGGCGGGACCTGGATGCCGGCGTTGTTGTAGGCCATGTCGAGGCGGCCGAAGGTGTCGACGGTGCGGTCGACGGCGGCGGCGACCTGCTGCTCGTCGGTGACGTCGCAGACCAGGGCGAGGGCTCGGTGCCCGGCGTCGGTGAGTTCTCGGGCGGCCTGGTGCACGGCGGCTTCGTCGATGTCGGCGAGGGCGACGGCGGCACCCGCGGTGGCGAAGGCGCGGGCGGTGGCCAGGCCCATGCCGGAGGAAGCACCGGTGACGAAGGCGACCTGGCCGGTGAAGTCGTAGGTGGGGTTCATGAGCGGTCTCCTGTACCGAGGGGTGAGTGGACGAGGGGGCGCCGGTCAGTGCCGGGGCGACGGGACGGCGTCGTCGCGTGCCGGAGCCGGGGCGGTGTGCGCGGCGCTGATGCCCGGGGTGCGGGAGGGTGCGCGGAGGGTGAGCGCGATGAGGGGAAGCAGGGTGAGGGCCGCGGAGACCGCGCCGACGAGGACGGGCCCCGTGAGACCGAGCCTGGAATCCAGGGCCCGGCCGGCGAGGGCGGAACCGGCGGCGATGCCGGTGTTGTAGGCCGAGGTCGTCAGCGCCGAGGTGAGGGTCGGGGCGTCGCCGGCGAAGCGGACGGCGAGGGAGGTGACGACGGGGTTGACGGTGAACCCGGTCAGCGCCATGAGGAACACCAGGACGACGGCCGTCACCGGGTTGTCCGACAGCGGGATGAGCAGCAGCAGGGTCACCGCGGTCGCCGCGGCGGCGGTGAGCGTCGTAGCCATGGGACGGCGTTCTCCCAGGCGCCCGCCGAGGGTGTTGCCGCCCAGGGCCCCGGCCCCGAACGCGACCAGCACCAGCGGAACGGCGCCCGCCGCGATGCCCGCGCGGCCGGTCAGGAGCGGCGTGATGTAGGTGTAGGCCGCCAGGACGCCGCCCATGATCAGCACGGCGGCGGCGAGCGCCAGCCACAGCCGGCCCTGACGCAGGGCCCGGATCTCGGCGCGGACCGACACATCGGCCCGCTGGGTGGCGGCCGGGATGAAGCGGCCGACGAGTGCTGCCGCCAGGGCGGCGAGTACGGCCAGCGCCCAGAAGGGTCCGCGCCAGCCGGTGAACCGGCCCGCGAAGGAGCCGATCGGGACGCCGACGACGTTGGCCAGGGTGAGGCCGCCCATCATGACGCTGACGGCCCGGGTGGACCTGCCGGGGCCCGCGGCGGAGGTGGCGACGACGAACCCGACCGCCCAGAACGCCCCGGTGGCCAGCGCGGTGACGAACCGGGCGGCCAGCAGGACCGTGAAGGAGGGGGTGAGGGCCGCGACGGCGTGGCCGAGGGCGAACACGGCCAGCGCGGCGACCAGGGTCTGCCGCCGGGGCAGGCGCAGGGTGGCCATGGCCATGACCGGCCCCCCGGTGATCATGCCGATCGCGAACGCGGTGATCAGCAGGCCCGCCTGGGACACGCTGACGGAGAGGTCGTCCGAGATCTCCGGGAGCAGTCCGGCGATGACGAACTCGGTGGTGCCCATCAGGAAGGTGCCGGCGGCCAGCACCCAGACGACGAAGGGCAGCTGACCGGTGACGGTCCGGGCTGCGGAGGGCATACGGGTGGTTCTCTTCCTGGGGTGGGTGCAAAGGACGCGGAGGATCAGGTCGCGGCTTCGACGCGGACCGAGGTGGCCCTGGCCAGCCGGACGAGGTCGGCACTGCTGTCGAGGCGGCCGAGGAGGACCAGGCCGGGTGAGTGCTCGCCGTCGCGGTAGAAGAAGGCGAGGTTGCCCCAGGGCGCGTAATAGGCCAGGTCACCGGCCTTCGGTGTGACGGCGTCCGGGGCGCCGGAGGTGTCCGGCGCGCGCGGCGGGTCGCCGATCCGCTCGGTCCGGTGGAAGTCCCTCATGGTCACGGTGAGCGGCAGCAGTGCGGCGAAGTCGCGCGCGGTGGGGCTGTTGTGCAAGGTGGCCTCGACCGGATGACCGTCGAGGGTGAGCCGGATGTGCATGGCGGGGTCCTTCTCGGGCGGGGCACTGGGCGGGGCGGAGGCCGACGGCTCGCGCCCTCCTGCCGGCGCCGTCGCGCCGGGCCCGGTGGGACGGGAGCCCGCGGGGGAGCCGTCGGCACAGGCGGCCACCGCGAACAGGAACGCGGCCGCCGGAAGGATGCCGGCCCGGACACGGCGGGTGGTCGGGTGCATGGGCGGCGTCCGGGAGCGGGCAGGGGGCACGGACCGGCGGAGTGCCGGAAACCGGTGCCGGGCCGGGTGTAGTCAGGGCTTGAGGAGCGCCTTGACGGCACGGCGCTCGTCCATGGCCCGGTAGCCCTCGGCGACCTGCTCCAGGGGCAGGACGAGATCGAAGACCTTGCCCGGGTCGATGCGGCCGGTCAGGACGCGCTCGACGAGGTCGGGCAGGTAGCGGCGCACGGGGGCGGGGCCGCCGCGCAGGCCGACGTGGGAGAAGAAGAGTTCCTGGCCGTCCACGGCGACCTCGTGGGGTACGCCGACGAAGCCGACGTTGCCGCCGGGCCGCGCGGAGTGCAGCGCCTGCCGCATGGCCTGGGCGGTGCCGACGCACTCCAGGACGGAGTCGGCGCCGATCCCGCCGGTGAGGTCCTTGATCCGGGCGACGCCCTCGTCGCCGCGTTCGGTGACGATGTCGGTGGCGCCGAACTCCCGGGCGAGCCGCTGGCGGGTCTCGTGGCGGCTCATGACGATGATCCGTTCCGCGCCCTGCTCCTTCGCCGCTATCACGGCGCACAGACCGACCGCTCCGTCGCCGACGACCACGGCGGTGGAGCCGGGCCGCACCTCGGCGGCGTCGGCGGCCCACCAGCCGGTGCCCATCACGTCGGAGACGGCCAGCAGACCGGGCCAGAACTCCTCGCCCGGCACCTCGTCCGTGGCGACCAGGGTGCCCTGGGCCTGGGGAATGCGCACGTACTCGGCCTGGCAGGTGCTCATGAACTCGCGCCGCAGGCAGTTCGACTGGAAGCCGTTCTGGCAGTTCGCGCAGGTGTTGTCGGAGGTGGCGAACGAGCCGACGACGAACTGGCCCGGCCTGACGGAGGTGACCTCCGCTCCCACCTCTTCGACGAAGCCGACGTATTCGTGCCCCATCGGATGGGCTCCGCCGATCGGCTCCAGGCCGCGCCAGGGCCACAGGTCCGAGCCGCACACGCAGGTGACGGCCGTGCGGATGATCGCGTCGGTGGGGTGGAGGATCTTCGGGTCGTCCAGGTTCTCGAAGCGGACGTCACGGGGGGCGTGGATCACTGCGCCGCGCATGAGGGGGTTCCTTTGCGTGCCGAGGCGGTGCGGTACGGGCGTACCGGCAGTCGCCGGGTGCGGGACGGACCGGCCGCGGGGGACTGGCTGTCGCCGTCGGCCGGGTGCGGACTGTCCGCCCGGCCCGCTCGACGGCCGGGCGGAAAGTCCCACGTCATCCAGGTAACCCCCTCCCGACGCGCGGAGCGAGTCACCGTCAAGGGGTGTACCGGCAGTACATCCCTCCGGCCGCGGTCCGGCACACCGAAGCCGGCCGCGACCCCGCGACAAGGACGGCGGGATCCTCAGCCTCGACGGCACCGGCCTCGTCGGGAAAGGCACCGCTGCGAGGGCGCGCGGCGCCAGTGCTCCGGCAGCCGGAGCCTGGAGCAGCCTGTCCGGGGCGCAGGAGCGGCCCAGGGCAGTGGGCCGCCCCTGCGCGAGTGCGGGGGGAACGGGACGTGTCAGCCGAGGCTGAGGATGGGGTTCCGGTGGTGATGTCGTCCACGCCCACCAGGTGGTACCAGGTGCCGGCCGTCGGCCGCACGGGGGAGTCGGCCCGTGCCTCGGCCGCGGACGTGCTGTCGGCTGCCCGCCGGGTGAAGGAGAACGCGCCGGTGATTCCGCTCAGTTCCCCTCCGTCACCGGTTCACTGCGCAGGGAGTTCCGGTAGCCGTTGCCGGGCGGACCGGCGTAGCCCCTGGTGGGCGAGTCGCCAGCGGCGGCAGGCGGGAAGGGGCGGGCGGGGCGGCCCATCAGCGTGATGTTAAAGGTTTTGTGCGGCAACATACGCCGTCGGGAGGGGTCCCGCCAGACGTGGAACGGCATGGACCCGTGATCGTGCGATGCGCGAACGGTGGCATCCACCGAATCGCGCTGCAAGGCGCTGCGGATGACGCGCCGCACGGGGGCCGGGGCCTGCCCGCCGCGCGGTGTCGAGCCCGCAACGACCCCGCCGGCCCGGTCGCTGGCGCGCGCCCCGGCGGCTGCCGATAGGTGCGCCGATCTCCCGGGAAGCGGAGCGTCACGCCCGGTGCGGGGTTATCACCCATCGTCGCTCCTGTGGTTACGCAGTCATGTCGGCGCGGGGTCTGGTGCGATCCTCGGCGGCAGCGTATGTTGCCGCACACAACGTTCAACTGAAGCCGGATTCCCCGGACTTCCCTGCAACTGCCCCCTCGGTCACCCCATCCGTTGCCACCATCTCGCGGCCGGCAACGGACCCGCGCCCGGCCCCGGCCGGAGCGGTCCCCGTGACCGGCGCACGACCGGCTGCGGGTCCGCGAGCCGGCGTACTGCTGCCACCATCCGCGCCGCGCCGTGCCGCGCCCCACCCCATCCGATCCGCACACTGCGCAAGGAGACCCGATGTACTGGAAGAACACACCTGCGAGACACGCGGTCATGGCGACCGTGTGCTCCCTGGCCCTGGTGGGCACCGCCGCCGCCACGGCCCAGGCGAGCCGGGCGGCCGCGGTGCGGGCGACGGTGCCGATCTACCTGGACACGCACTACTCCTTCCAGGAGCGCGCGGCGGACCTGGTGTCACGGATGACGCTGGACGAGAAGGCGCTGCAGCTCCGCACGAACAGCGCCCCCGCCCTCCCGCGCCTGGGCGTGCAGCAGTACACGTACTGGAGCGAGGGACAGCACGGCATCAACACCCTGTTCGCGAACAACAATCCGGGTTCGGTCGGGGGCGGGGTGCACGCCACGAGTTTCCCGACGAACTTCGCGGCGTCGATGTCCTGGGACAAGGACCTGATCTACCAGGAGACCACGGCGGTCTCGGACGAGGCCCGGGGCCTGCTGGACAAGTCGCTGTGGGGGACCGGGCAGAACAACCTCGGGCCGTCGAAGGACAACTACGGCATGCTCACCTACTGGGCCCCGACGGTGAACCTCAGCCGGGACCCGCGGTGGGGCCGCAACGACGAGGCGTTCGGCGAAGACCCCTACTTCGTGGGCCAGATGGCCGGTGCGTTCGTCAACGGATACCAGGGCCAGAACCCCGACGGCAGCCGGCAGGGCACGTACCTGAAGGTCGCCGCGACGGCGAAGCACTACGCGCTCAACGACGTCGAGCAGGACCGCACCGGCATCAGCTCCGATGTCGGCGACGACGACCTGTACGACTACTACACCGCGCAGTTCAGGAGCCTGATCGAGAAGGCGCACGTCGCGGGCCTGATGACCTCGTACAACGCGATCAACGGCACCCCGTCGGCGGCGAACACGTACACGACGAACCAGATCGCGCAGCGCACCTACGGCTTCGGCGGGTACAT
The DNA here is from genome assembly GCF_055566335.1 of Streptomyces sp. NPDC027672. Taxonomy (NCBI): domain Bacteria; kingdom Bacillati; phylum Actinomycetota; class Actinomycetes; order Kitasatosporales; family Streptomycetaceae; genus Streptomyces; species Streptomyces sp. NPDC027672. Next base: position 408,268 of record NZ_JBVHSO010000005.1, read on the forward strand.
CACCTCCGACTGTGGTGCGGTGGGCACCACGTACAAGGACTTCCCCGGCGGGCACAACTGGGCGCCGCCCGGCTGGACCACCGACGGCAAGGGCACCAACGCGACCTGGACCAACAGCGCGACCGGGCAGAAGGTGTCCGGGGCGGCCGGTGGCCAGGCGTACGCGCTCCGGGCCGGCACCAACGTCAACTGCACCGGTGACGAGGCCACGCCCGCCAACGTGGAGCAGGCCATCAAGGCCGGTGTGCTCAGCGAGGGGGTGATCGACAACGCGCTGGTGCACCTGTTCACCGTACGGATGGAGACCGGCGAGTTCGACCCGGTGGACCAGCAGCCGTACACGAAGATCAAGAAGGACGTGATCGAGTCCCCGGCCCACCAGGAACTCGCCCGGAAGATCGCCGACAACTCCCTGGTCCTGCTGCAGAACCACAAGGCCGGCACGGCCGGGGCCCCGCTGCTGCCCGCCGATCCGGCGAAGCTGGGCAAGGTCGTCATCGTCGGCGACCAGGCGGGCAAGGTCTCCCTCGGCGGCTACTCCGGTGACCCCACCAAGAAGGTGGACGCCGTCCAGGGCGTCACCGCCCAGGTCAAGGCGGCCAACCCCGGCGCCGACATCGTCTACGACGCGGCCGGCACGTCCACCACCGCGACCGGCGCGGCGAAGCTGAGCGAGCGGACGCAGGCCGACATCAAGGACGCCGACCTGGTGATCATCGCGGTGGGCACCGACGACGCCACCGCCGGCGAGGGCCACGACCGCAGCGGCCTGGCCCTGCCCGGCAACTACGGCAGCCTCATCGACCAGGTGACCGCGCTGGGCAACCCCAGGACCGTCCTGGACATCCAGGCGGGCGGACCGGTGGCCATCGAGTCCTACCGCGCCAAGGTCGCCTCGATCGTCTTCGCCGGCTACAACGGCGAATCGCAGGGCGACGCGCTGGCCGACGTGCTCTTCGGCAGGCAGAACCCGGGTGGGCACCTGAACTTCACCTGGTACAAGGACGACTCCCAGTTGCCCGCGATCTCGGACTACGACCTGGCACCCAGCGGCACCGGCGGGCTGGGCCGCACCTACCAGTACTTCACCGGCACCCCGACCTACCCCTTCGGCTACGGCCTGAGCTACACCACCTTCGCCTACTCCCACATCCGCGCCGACCGCTCCTCGGTCAACGCCGACGGGAGCGTGAACGTCGGCTTCGACGTCACCAACACCGGCACCGTCGCGGGCACCACGGTCGCCCAGCTCTACGCCGCCACCGACTTCGAGGTCAAGGGCCGCGAACTGCCCACGAAGCGCCTGGCCGGCTTCGCCAAGACCAGGACGCTGGCCCCCGGTGCCACCCAGCACCTCACCCTCCGCGTACACGTGCCCGGCCTGGCCTTCCACGACGGGCAGCGGGCCAAGCAGGTCGTCTACGCCGGCCGGTACCGTTTCCAGGTCGGACCCGACGCGTCCACCACCGCCGGATCGGCGAAGGTGGCCGTCCACGGCAGCCTCACCCCGCACGTGCAGTACGTGACCGTGCAGCCCGAGGCCGTGGTCTACGACGCCGGCGACACCATCGACCTCACCGGCCGCAACCAGTGGATCAAGGACGACACGGACCGGGCCCGGCAGCCCGGCCGCAACCTGGACGTCACCGCCGACCACGTCGTCGAAGCGGTCAACGACGACGGTTCCTTCCTGGACCTGTCCAAGGCCAGGGTGACCTACCGCAGCAGCGACCCGTCCGTCGCCACCGTGAACACCCAGGGCGTCGTCACCGCGGTCGGCAACGGCGCCGCCACCATCAGCGCCACCGTCGGCGGGGTCACCGGCTCGGCCGTGATCCGGGTCCACCACAGCCTGGCCGTCAGCGCCCACCCGATCCTCAAGCCCGGCGCGACCGCGACGGTGACGACCACCTACACCAACACCGCCGCCGTACCCCTGGCCGACGCCACCGTGTCGCTGTCCGTGCCCGACGGATGGACCGCCACGCCCACCACTCCGGCCACCTTCGCCGACATCCCCGCCGGCGCCTCGGTGAAGACCATCTGGACCGTCACACCGCCGGCCGGCGCCAAGCCCGGCCCCTACGCCCTCGCCGCCTCCGCCACCTACCGGGGCGCCAAGGCCAGCGACGACGTCGCCACCCAACTGAACATCCCCTACGCCTCCCTGAACGACATCGTCACCAACACCGGCATCAGTGACGACGCCGCACCCGGCGCCGGCGACCTCGACGGCGGCGGCCAGAGCCTGTCCCAGCAGGCCCTCGCCGCGCAGGGCATCACGCCCGGCGGAACCGTCGACCACGACGGCGTGACCTTCTCCTGGCCCACCACCGGCACCGGCAAGCCCGACAACATCATCGCCGCCGGCCAGACCGTCCCCTACACCGGCAGCGGCACCAAGCTGGGCTTCCTCGCCACCGGCACCTACGGCAACGCCTCCGGCAGCGGTCTCGTCACCTACACCGACGGCACCACCCAGCCCTATACCCTGGCCGTGGCCGACTGGTGGAACAACAGCCCCGTCGACGGCAGCGACATCCTCGCCACCACCGACTACTTCAACAACGGCGGCGGAAAGGCCGACCAGAAGGTCAGCGTCTACGCGGCCACCGTCCCGCTCCAGGCCGGCAAGACCGTCGCCTACCTGACGCTGCCGAACGTCGGCCCGGACGCGGCGAAGAGCCAGGTGGCCCTGCACATCTTCGCCACCGCCATCGGCTGACAGCCGACGACACCCAGAGGGGCGCCGCACCCAGCGGCGCCCCTCCCTTTCGCGTCACACCTGATGCTGGGAGGGACTCCTCGGTCGCGGGACGGCGGTGACACCGCGGCGCCGCAGGGTCCCGTCCTCGCCGGGCTCGCAGGAGTGTCATGGAGTGGCGTGGCTGCCTGAGCCGAGGTTGTCGAGGAACTGTCTCTGGTCCTCCAGGAATCCGTCCGCGAAGAGCGAGCGGGGGGAGAAGAGCGCGGTGAGCGTGATGGTGAGGTCCGACTGCTCGATGGACTGCTTGAGCAGTGAGTGGGTCGCGTCCGGGTAACGCCTGACCGTCAACGCACCACCTGCGTCCAGCACCCTGTGGTACGTGCGCTCCGTGTCGGCGGTGTCCACGTTGACGTCATGGCCCGCGAGGGTCAGCAGCACCGGTATGCCACGCAGGGCGCGGAGGTCTCGGGTGGCGTCCGCGGTGTAGTTCCTGGAGATGAAGCCCCAGCGGCCGGCGGTCATGCCGTCCGCGTCGCCGCCCATCGCCTTGACGTACTCCTCGAAGGTCGCCTGGCGTCTGAGTAGTTGGCGGGTGGTGTCGCTCTTGGCGACCTCCGCTTCGGCGCGGGCTGCTGACGCCCCGTCGGCGCGCAGCTCGGCGAGGAGGTTGTAGCGGCCCTGCCGGAGCCAGTTGACCGCGGGCGAGACGGCGATGACGAAACTCACGGGCGTCTTGGCGGCGATCTTCGGCAGGACCCAGCCCGCCTGGCTGGCGCCCCAGAGCCCGATCCGGTCGTCGTCGATGTCCGGGCGGGCGCGGGCCCAGGCGATGGCGGCGGCCGCCTCGTCGGCCCGGTCGTCCATGGACTGGTCGAGCCAGTCGCCGGGGGCGCCCGCGACGCCGGGCTTGTCCCAGGACAGGGAGGCGTACCCGGCCCTGGCGTTCGCCTCCCACATGGGCTTGTAACCGTCGTCGTGGGTGGCGTCGACGGGGCCGTCGCCGTGGACGTACACGACCAGGCCGTGGTGCTTGCGGCCGTCATCAGGGATGGCCAGTACGCCGTTGAGGGTGTGGCCGCCGTGGCGGATCGTGATCCGCTGCTCGTCCATGTCGTAGGAGTTCTGCCACAGCACCACACCGGCGAGGCCGACGGCCACGACCAGGACCGTGACGAGTGACCACGCGGCGATGCGGAGCCCGCGCCGTCGGGGCTGGGTCTTCGGACACATGGGAAGGCCGCCTCTGTTCGGGTGTGCAGCAGATGCCGAAACTATCATCATGGGAACGACCGTAGGGAGTCTGATAGATTCGCTTCTCGGTTTCAGGGAGAGCGGAGGCACGGCGTGGGACTGGACGCGACAGGCCCGGGAGTCGGACCCGTGACGGTGCGGCGGGGCGTTCCGGCCGGAGCCGAGCGGCGGGTGGCCGAGCTGTACTGGCATGCCTTCGGCCGCAAACTCGGTCCCGCCCTGAACCCGGCGGGCAAAGCGGTGTCCTTCATCGCCGCCCACCTGAACACCGATCGAGCCGTCTGCGCACTCCTCGACGGGCAGCTCGTCGGCCTCGCCGGCTACCAGCACGGCGGGCGGGCCCTCACCGGGGGCTCGGCCCGCGCGGTGCTGCGCGCTTACGGGCACCTGCGAGGACTGCGCCGACTCCTGCTCCTCGCCCTGTTCGAACGTCACCCGGCCCCCGGACAGCTCGTCATGGACGGCATCGCCGTGGACCCGGACATGCGCGGCCGCGGCGTCGGGAGCCTGCTCATCGAGGAAGTAGCCGCCGTCGCGGCGGAGCAGGGCTGCCGGGAGATCAGACTGGACGTGATCGACACCAACCCGCGCGCCCGGGCCCTGTACGAGCGGCGCGGCTTCACGGCCGTACGGACCGAACACACGCCCTACCTGCGCGGGCTGCTCGGATTCGGCGCGGTGACCACCATGTGCCGCCCGGTCGGAGCAGGAGGGGTGGGAGAACGGTGAACGCCGCCACCGAGCACGTCGAGGTCCCCACCCGCATGCTCGTCCACGCGCTGATCCGCGAGGACGGCACCGTCGGCGCGGACGAGCTGTACACCGTGGCCAACACCCTGGGCATGAGCGATCAGCAGGTACGGCTGTGCGTCAAACGCCTCGTGGCCGAGGGCCGGTTCACTCACGAGGGCCGAGGCCGCAAGGCGGAGCTGCACGCGACCACGGACACCATGCGTGCCCTCGCCCCCAACGCGGACTTCCTGCGGCACGCGTTCCGGCAGGACGCCGGGCTGGCGCCCTGGGACGGTGTCTGGCACCTGGCCGCCTTCGCGGTGCCCGAATCGGCGCGCACCGCCCGCGACGCCCTGCGCGAGACGCTCGTCCATCTCGGGGGCGCCCCGCTCCAGGGCGGACTGTACGTCTGCGCCAACGCATGGGAACCGTACGTCGAAGAAGCGGCCCACCGCCTCGGCGCCCACGGCGCGCTCACCCTCCTCACCACGACGGACCTGCGCAGGGGTGACACCCGAGAGCCTGCCGAACTCGCCCGCTGTCTGTGGCCTCTGCAGGAGATCGCCGACCGCTACCACCGCCTCAGCCGCCTCGCCCGGCCCCGCCTCGCCCGGCTCACCGGCCCCGCCGCACTCTCCCCGGCCGAACTTCTCACCATCGCCGTCGAGTTGGCCGCAGAACTGACCCGCGCCATGGAGCCCGACCCGCTGCTGGCGCCTCAGCTCCTGCCCCAGCCCTGGCCCGGTACCCAGGCCCGGCACCTCGTCGCCCGGTGCTGGGCGGCCCTGCACGAACGCGACCAAGGCGAGGGCCGCCCGGCCCTCTTCCGCCTCTACGCCGACATCACCCGAGGAACAGCCGGCCGGGCCACGCGCTGAAGACACAGCGGACGGCGCACATCATGCCGGTGGGGCGAAGCCACCGGGAGGGCAACGGCCCTGGCGGACAGACGGTGCACCAAGCGTCCCCGACCCCGGCAGGCGGGAGCAGCGTCTGCCGTGTCGTGTGACCTCTCGGCTGCTCAAGTCCGGCAGCAGAAGCAGCCGGCTGTCGAGGAGTCTATGACGGCGAGTCACTATCCGGTCGTCCAGGCAGTCCGGCTGTCCGGCGCCCGCGCGGTGCCCGGCCGGATCGGGGCGGACCGGTGGCCTGGCGGTTGTCGGCGTCGGTGAGTATCCCGCCTGGCCGGCCGTCGGAGGGCAGGGTGTGAGTGAGTGTGTGCTGAGGTGTATGGGGCGCTCGGTGCTGGCTTGTTCAGGTCTTTTCCTGGTGAGGGACGGCCTGTCCGGCGCATGGCTGAATCGAGAAGGTGCCGTTCTGCTGCCGTGGGTTCGGTGCTAGGCTCGCCGCAGCTTATTCCCGTATCTCCGATTCCTTTATGGCGCCGGCTGGACGACTCGCCCCGCCGAGTCCTGGCGACGTGGTGTCGAGCGTCGTGTATTTCTTTTGTCGAAGCGCGGGAGATCTCTGCCGTCGGTTCGGACTCGATGCCGAGTCCGTTCCCGCACGGAAAGAACTGTCCTGAAGTGTGACAGGAGTAAGAATGCCCCTGGGGTACTTGTTCGGCGGTGGGGTCGGGACCGAACCGCACGGGATCGAACTGTACGAGGCGTCACCGCTCGTACGGGAGCTCTACGAAGAGATATCCGGCTGGACCGGCCTCACGGCCGAGCAGATCCTGCGCGGCGAACTGCCCGAGAGCAGGGAGCGCCGGCAGAGCGCGGGCACGATACGCGAGACGGCGCTCGCCATCGCCGTGCACGACCTCCTCGCCGAGGCCGGCCTGCGCCCGGACGTGGCCGGCGGGCTGAGCCTGGGCGCGATGACGGCGAGCTGCCTGGCCGGCGCCCTGGACCGCCGGTCCCTGTTCACCATGCTGGCCCGGACGGCCGACGCCCCCGACCCCCGGCCCGACGCTCCCGAAGAGGGAATGGCACTGGCGTTCGTGCAGGCCGCGGAGGCGCAGTCGCCACCGCCCTGGCAGGGACTCCCGGACGTCCACCTCGCGGGTGACTTCGGCCCCATGGTGGACGGATCCCGGCGCATCCTCATGCTGGCCGGTCACCGCGCGGCGATCGAGCGGCTGGCCGCCGACTCCGAGCCCGGCGCGATCGTGCCGCTGCCGGGCCGGACCATCGCCGTCCACTCCCCGCTGCGCCGGCCCTTCCGTGACTTCATCGCCCCGCATATCGCGCAGATGCCGTTCACCGCTCCCCGCATTCCGCTCCTTTCCTGTCTGGAGCGCGGGGAACTGAAAACGGCGGACGAAGTGCGTCACATGTTCGAGCGGAACCCCACCGATCCGATCAGCCTCGTCGACATCTATGAAGGCATGCGCAGTCACGACGTGCGACTCGGCCTCGTCATGGGTCCCGCCATTCCCGAAGGAATGCTCGCCTTCCCGTTCCCTGTGGTACACGTGGAGAATACCGAGCACATACGACTCGCCGTCAGCACCGCCTATGATCTGGGAATCAGCTTCTCCGGCGGCGATTCCGGCACGTGGGAACGCTGATATGGGAGCATCCGGGCACGCGGCGGAGCCGGAAGGAAATGACGCGACCGACCCCGACTTACTCGTGGCGAAATGGCTCGACACCGATCTCGACGAATGGACCCGCGCGGTCGTGCGGCGCACCTTCGACCCCGAGGCGGGCAGCCCCTATTGGCTGAGCCGCCGCGAGCAGCTCGGCTTCGACCCGTACGACATCACCCGCTACGAACAGCTCACGGCCTTCGGCCCGTTCCCGCTCGCCGACCTGCGCAGCGTGGACCCGGCGGACCTGGTGCCCCGCGCCCTGCGGCGGCCGCTCGCCGGCCGCGTCTGGGACACCGGCGGCACCACCGGCACACCCTGCCGCGTCTACTACACCCCGGCCATGCTCCACCACCGCGCCGTCTGGCGCCGCTGGTCCTTCGTCCACGAAGGATTCGCGCCCGGCCGCCGCTGGCTCCAGGCCACACCCACCGGACCGCACCTCATCGGGCACGGCGTCTGGGAGGTCGCCGACCTGTACGCGGGCCTGGTGTACGCCATCGACATGGATCCGCGCTGGGTCAAACGGCTCATCCGCGAAGGACGCCCGGCCGACGTCGAGCGCTATACCGGCCACCTCCTGGACCAGATCACCGACGCTCTCGGCCAGGGCGGCATCGACTACCTCAACACCACCCCCGCCCTCTTCTCGGCGCTGTGCCGACGCTCACCGGAGCGCGTCGCCGCCCTCGCCGGGGCCCGCCTGAGCGGCACCCAGATCAACGCCGCGATGTATCAAGACTTCCGCGCCGCCCTCGACGGCGGGATCTGCGGCATCAGTTACGGCAACACCTTCGGCAACGCCGCCTTCCTCGGCCTGCCGGAGAGCGGTGGCCCGATCCCGTACATGCCGAACTACCCGCAGGTGACCATGGCCGTGGTGCGCAAGGACGACTGGCGCTCGGTCGTCGCGCCCGGCGCCAACGGCCAGGTCCGCCTCACCGTCCTGCACGACGACCTCTTCCTGCCCAACATCCTCGAACGCGACCAGGCGGCACGCCACCTCGACGCCGAGTGGCCCTGTGACGGTGTGGCCGACGTCCGCCCGCTGCAGATCGCCGCCACCGCCCCCGAGGGCCTGTACTGACGGGCCCCCGCACCCACCGTCTTCTCCGCATCCTCCGCATCCTCCGCTCCGAGGGTCATCTCCACGGGCACGGGCACCGGCGCCCTGGCCCGCTCCCACCCACCGAGGCGTCCGCACCCCGAGCCGTGCGTCACGCACCGCGCCCCGCGATCCCCGTCCCGTAGTCACCTGTGTGTGCTGAGGAGCCATGGCGTGAACCTGCCCGATTCCCCCACCGGGTCCCCTCTTCTGTGGGTGCTGTCCGGCGACAGCGCGGGCGCCCTCGCGGCGCAGGCACGACGGCTGCGCGACTACCTGCGCACCCTGCCCGAGTGGAGCCCGGCGGACATCGGGCTCGCCCTCGCGCGCGCCACCGCCTCCCAGGGCCGGCGCGCCGCCCTCGTGGCCCGGGAACCGGAAGAGTTCCTGGACCGCCTCGACGCGCTCGCCCGCGGACGCCGCACCCCCGGCCTGATCGAGGGGCCCGGCGGGACCGGCACCGGCGTCGCCTTCGTCTTCCCGGGACAGGGCTCCCAGTGGCCCGGCATGGCCGCCGGCCTCCTGGAGTCGGCACCGGGTTTCCGCAGGCGCATGGACGCCTGCGCACAGGCCCTGGAACCCTTCGTCGACTGGTCCCTCATGGACGTGCTGCGCGCCGCCGACGGCGCGCCCGCGCTGGAGCGCCCCGACGTCGTGCAGCCCGCCCTGTTCGCCGTCGGCGTCAGCCTGGCCGGGCTCTGGCGCGACCACGGCGTGGAACCGTCCGCGGTCCTGGGGCACAGTTGCGGCGAGATCTCCGCCGCGGCCGTCAGCGGCGCGCTCTCCCTAGACGACAGCGCCCGCGTCGTCGCCCTGTGGAGCCGGGCGCAGGCCACCCTGACCGGACGCGGCGAGATGGTCTCCGTCATGGCCTCCGCCGCCGACGTGACAGCCCGACTGGCCCCGTACGACGGCCGGTTGGGGCTCGCCGCGATCAACGGGCCGGGTTCGGTGATCGTGTCGGGTGACACCGACGCCGCCACGGAACTCGTCGCCCGGCTCACCGCCGAGGGCGTCCACGCGCGCCGGATCGCCGTAGGACTCGCCGCGCACTCCGCGCACATCGACGCCATCGTGCCCCGGCTCCACGCGGACCTGGCCGCCGTCCGGCCGCTGCCCGCCGTCCTGCCGTACTACTCCGGTCTCACCGGCGGCCGGCTTCCGGAACCGGTCCTGGACGCGGACTACTGGGCCCGCAACCTGCGCGGCACGGTCCGCTTCCACGAAGCCACCGCGGCCCTGCTGCGCGACGGCCACCACCTTCTGCTGGAGATCAGCCCGCACCCTGTCCTCACCACCGCACTCCAGGCGACCGTCGCCGAACGGAACACCACCGCCCACGCCGGCGCGACGCTGCGCCGCGGCCACGGTGGCCGCACGCAGTTCCTCACCGCGCTCGGCGAGGCGTACGCGCACGGCGCCACCCCGGACCGCGAAGCCGTCTTCACCGGGCTCGACGCCCGGCCCGCCGACCTGCCCGCCGCACTGTGGGAGGCGGACGGCGACGCGGACCCGGCGGAACCCGGAACCGCCCTCCGTGACGAACTGGCCCGCCTCACCCCGGCCGGACAGCGCGAGCGGCTGCTGCGCCTCGTGGGCCAGGAGGTCGCCGCCGTGCTCGGCGACGCGGGGACCGTCGACCCGGACGCCACGTTCACCGGCCTCGGTCTCGACTCCGTGACGGCGGTGGAGATCCGCAACCGTCTCAGCGCGGTCACCGGCGCCGGGACGCTGCCCGTGACGGCCGTCTTCGACCACCCGACGCCGAGGAAGCTGGCCGGTGTGCTCGGCGACGAACTGCTGGCCGGCTCGCGCCGGTCGGGCCCACGACCGGAACAAGAAGGTGACGAGGAGCGCGGCAGCGCCGGCGCCACCACGGACGACGACCCGGTGGCGATCGTCGCGATGGGCTGCCGGTACCCCGGCGGCGCCGACAGCCCGGAGCGCCTGTGGCACCTCTTGACCGAGGGCACCGACGCCGTGACCCCGTTCCCCGACGACCGCGGCTGGGACACCGGGAACCTCTGCGCCCCCGAAGACACCGGACCGGGCCGCCACTACCAGCGCGAGGCCGGATTCCTGCTCGACGCCGACCGCTTCGACGCCGAGTTCTTCGGCATCTCGCCCCGCGAGGCGCTCGCGATGGACCCGCAGCAGCGGCTCCTCCTGGAGACCTCGTGGGAAACCCTCGAACGCGCCGGGATCGACCCGCACACCCTGCGCGGCAGCCGCACCGGCGTCTACATCGGCGCGATGACCATGGACTACGGCCCCCGCCTGCACGAGGCGACGGACGGCAACGGCCACCTCCTCACCGGCACCACCGGCAGCGTCGCCTCCGGCCGCATCGCCTACGCCCTCGGCCTCGAAGGCGCCGCCGTGACCGTGGACACGGCCTGCTCCTCCTCGCTCGTGGCCCTGCACCTCGCGGCACAGGCGCTGCGCAGCGGCGAGTGCGCCCTCGCGCTCGCCGGCGGCGCCACGGTGATGCCGACACCGGGCATGTTCGTGGAGTTCAGCAGCCAGGGCGGCCTGGCGGCCGACGGCCGCTGCAAGGCGTTCTCCGCGCAGGCCGACGGCTTCGGCCTGGCCGAAGGCGTGGGCGTCCTGCTGCTGGAGCGGTTGTCGGACGCCCGCCGCCACGGGCACCCGGTGCTCGCCGTGGTGCGGGGGAGCGCCGTCAACCAGGACGGCGCGAGCAACGGCCTGACCGCACCGAGCGGGCCGAGCCAGCAGCGGGTGATCCGCGCGGCGCTGGCCGACGCGGGACTGTCGGCACGGGACGTGGACGCGGTCGAGGCACACGGGACCGGCACCCGCCTGGGGGACCCGATCGAAGCCCAGGCGCTGCTCGCCACGTACGGGCGACAGCGCGACGAGGGACGGCCGTTGTGGCTCGGCTCCCTCAAGTCCAACATCGGGCACACCCAGGCCGCCGCCGGGGTCGGCGGTGTGCTGAAAATGGTCCTGGCGATGCGGCACGGACTGCTGCCCCGGACCCTGCACATCACCGAGCCGACGCCGTACGTCGACTGGAACGCGGGCGACGTGCGCCTGCTCACCGAAGCGATACCCTGGCCGGCCGGCGAGGGGCCGCGCCGGGCAGGGATCTCCGGATTCGGGATCAGCGGGACCAACGCGCACGTCATCCTGGAGCAGGTCGCCGCCCCTCAGACGGCGGCGGAAGCTCCCGCGGCCGCCGGCCCGGGTACGCCGCTGCCGTGGGTGCTGTCCGCCAAGTCCCCCCGCGCGCTGCGGGAGCAGGCGGCGCGCCTCGCCGACGCGTGCGGCGCCGGTCTGCGCGCCGGTGACGTGGGGCTGTCGCTCGTGGTGTCCCGCGCCCTGCACGAGTACCGGGCCGTGGTGGCCGGGGACGGCCCGGAACTCCTCCAGGGAGTACGGGCGCTGGCGGCGGGCGAGCCGTCCCCGTTCGTGGCGGAGGGCCGGGCGTCGGCAACCGGCGGGACGGTGTTCGTGTTCCCCGGACAGGGGACGCAGTGGCTCGGGATGGCGCGTGAACTCCTGGCCGGGTCCGCGCCGTTCGCCGCCTCGATGCAGGAGTGCCAGGCGGCGCTGGCACCGTTCACCGACTGGTCCTTGCTCGACGTGGTGCGCTCGGGCGACGGGCTCGGCCGGGTCGACGTGGTGCAGCCCGTGCTGTTCGCGGTGATGGTGTCGCTGGCCCGGCTGTGGCAGGCGTTCGGCGTGGTGCCGGACGCGGTGGTCGGCCACTCGCAGGGCGAGATCGCGGCGGCGGTGGTCGCCGGAGGACTGTCCCTGCCGGACGGGGCGAAGGTGGTCGCCCTGCGCAGCCGGGCGCTCCTCCGGCTCGTCGGACACGGCGGGATGGTGTCGCTGGCGCTGGACGCGGCGGCGGCCGGGGAGCGGCTGTCCGGCTGGGACGGGCGGTTGTCGGTGGCCGCGGTCAACGGCCCCTCGGCCGTGGTGGTGTCCGGGGACACCGACGCCCTCGACGAACTGCTCGCGTCCTGCGCGGCGGACGGGGTGAGGGCCCGGCGCATCGACGTGGACTACGCGTCGCACTCGGCCCACGTCGAGCGCGTCGAGGACGAGGTGCTGGAGGCGCTCAAGGGCATCGAACCGGCCCGCGGGCGGATACCGCTGCTCTCCACGGTCACCGGAGGATGGCTGGACACCTCGGTGCTGGACGGCGGGTACTGGTACCGGAACCTGCGGGGCACCGTCGGCTTCGAGCCCGCCGTCCGCACCCTCGCGCAGCAGGGCTTCGGCACGTACATCGAGGTCAGCCCGCATCCCGTGCTGGCCATGGCGGTCGAGGAGACCCTCGACGCGGCCGGCACGCCGGGCGTGGTCCTCGGCACGCTGCGCCGGAACGAAGGCGGCCTTCGGCGCATGCTCCTGGCCGTCGGACAGGCGCACGCGCGGGGCGTCGCCGTCGACTGGTCGTCCGTCTTCGACGGCACCGGGGCCGCCCGGACCGACCTGCCCACCTACGCCTTCCAGCGCGAGCGGTTCTGGCTGTCCGCCGCGCGGCCGACGGCCGGCGGACCCGCGGAGGCGGACGGGCTGTGGGAGGAGCTCACGGCGGCGGAACCGGCGCGGCTGGCCGAGACGCTGAGCGTGACACCCCAGGCACTGGACGAAGTGCTGCCCGCGCTGACCGCCTGGCGGGACGGCCGGACGCGGGAGCGGCGCGTCGACTCCTGGCGGTACCGCGTGGGCTGGCGGCCGCTGGAGCTGCGGCCCGCCCCGGCGCCGCCCGGGCACTGGCTCGCCGTCTGCCCCGAGGACCCGGCCGCCGCCGACGTCGTCCGCGCGCTGGCGGCGATCGGCCTCGATCTCACCGTCGTACACGCCGAAGGGCCCGGCCAGAGCCGCGCCGCGCTGGCCGACGCGCTCGCCGCCGCCGCAGGGCGGCCTCTCACCGGCGTACTCTCCCTGCTGGCGGACGAACCCCGCCCGCACCCCGGGCACCCCGACCTGCCCGGCGCGCTCACCCTGACCCTCGCCCTGGTGCAGGCGCTCGGTGACGCCGGGATCGACGCACCGCTGTGGTGCCTGACACGCGGCGCGGCCGTGGTGGAAGCCGGGGAACGGCCGGGAGCCCCCGGGCAGGCGGCCGTCGCGGCGCTGGGCCGCTGCACCGCCCTCGAACACCCCGGCCGCTGGGGCGGCTCGGCCGACCTGCCGCACGAACCGGACGAGCGGACCCTGCGGCGGCTGTGCGCCGTGCTGGCGTCCGTGACCGACGAGGACCAGGTCGCGGTGCGGGCGACCGGCGTCCACGGGCGGCGGCTGCTGCCCGCGCCGGTGCGCGGCCGTCCGGCCCTCCCGGACGAGGCGTTCGGGCACGGCACGGTCCTCGTCACCGGCGGCACCGGCGGAGTCGGCGCCCACGTGGCGCGCTGGCTGGCCGCGCGGGGCGCCGGGCACCTGCTCCTCGCAGGACGGCGCGGGCCGGGGGCGCCGGGCGCGGACGCGCTGCGGGCCGAACTGGAGGAGTCGGGTACGGCCGTGACCGTGGCGGCCTGCGACGTCGCCGACCCGGAGCAGGTGGCCGAACTGCTCGGGACACTTCCGCCGGACCGTCCGCTGACCGCCGTCGTGCACGCGGCGGGCGTCCTCGACGACGGCGTCCTCGACGCCCTCACCCCCGAGCGGCTCGCCGGTCCGTTCCGGGCCAAGGTGACCGCCGCCGAGGTGCTGCACGAGGCGACCGCGCACCTGGGCCTCTCGGCGTTCGTCGTCTTCACCTCCGTCATGGGCGTCGTGGGCAACGCGGGACAGGCGGGCTACGCGGCGGCCAACGCCGCGCTGGAGTCCCTCGTCGCGGCCCGCCGGGCCGCCGGGCTGCCCGGCACCGCCCTTGCCTGGGGTGCCTGGGCCGCCGGCGAGGGCATGCTCGCCGGCGCGGTCGCCGACCGGCTGCGGGAACGCGGCCTGCCCTCCATGGACCCCGCGGCGGCCGTCACCGCCATCGGGCGGGCCCTCGCCGAGGACGACGCGCTGGTCGTCGTCGCCGACGCCGACTGGCGGCGGTTCGCCGGCACCGCCGGGCCGCACACCGCCACCCTGCTCTCCGAACTGACCGGCCAGGACGACGACGGCGACGAGAGCCGGCCCGCCGCGTCCGCAGGGGGGTTCGGCGAACAGCTCGCCGCCGTGCCCGCCGCCGAACGGACCCGGTACGTCACCGACCTCGTACGGACCCACGCGGCGGCCGTCCTGCGGCACACCGTCCCCGACGCGGTGCGCCCCGAACGGGCCTTCACGGACATGGGGTTCGACTCGCTGACCGCGGTCGAACTGCGCAACCGGCTCGCCGCCGCCACCGGCCTGCGCCTGCCCGCCACCGTGCTCTTCGACCGCCCCACACCGGCCGTCCTCGCCGGCCACCTCGTCAGCGCACTGGACGTGCCCGGCACACCCGGCACCGGACCCGGACCGGCTCCGGCCGGGACACCCGCCGCACCGGTCGCCCACGACGACGATCCCGTGGCCGTCGTGGGCATGGGCTGCCGGTTCCCCGGCGGCGTACGGACCCCCGCCGAACTGTGGCGGCTGCTCGCCGAGGGCCGGGACGCGGTCACGGAGTGGCCCACCGACCGGGGCTGGGACACGGCCGGACTCTACGACCCGGACCCGGACCGCACCGGCACCACCTACTGCACGCGGGGCGCTTTCCTGACGGACGCCGCCGGCTTCGACGCCGAGTTCTTCGGGATCTCGCCGCGCGAGGCCCTCGCCATGGACCCGCAGCAGCGGCTCCTGCTGGAGACCTCCTGGGAGGCGGCGGAGCACGCCGGGCAGGACCCGGCCGCGCTGCGCGGGCGCCGGGTCGGCGTGTTCGTCGGCACCAACGGCCAGGACTACATGAGCCTCGCCGGGGCCGACCCCGAGGTGTCCGAAGGCCACCTGCTCACCGGCAACACGGCCAGCGTGCTGTCCGGCCGGCTCTCCTACGTCCTCGGGCTCCAAGGACCCGCCCTCACCGTGGACACGGCCTGCTCCTCGTCGCTGGTCGCCGTGCACCTCGCCGCGCAGGCACTGCGGCGCGGCGACTGCGACCAGGCGTTCGCGGGCGGCGTCACGGTGATGAGCACCCCCCGCCTGTTCGTCGAGTTCAGCCGCCAGCGCGGCCTGGCCCGCGACGGACGGTGCAAGGCGTTCGGGGCGGACGCCGACGGCACCTCCTGGGCCGAGGGCGCCGGAGTGCTCCTCCTGGAACGGCTGAGCGAGGCACGCCGGCGCGGCCACCGGGTGCTCGCCGTGATCCGGGGCTCCGCCGTCAACCAGGACGGCGCGAGCAACGGCCTGACCGCCCCGAACGGGCCCGCCCAGCAGACCGTCATCCGCGCCGCGCTCGCCGACGCGGGCCTGCGCCCCCACCAGATCGACGCCGTCGAGGCGCACGGCACCGGCACCCGTCTCGGCGACCCCATCGAGGCCCAGGCACTCCAGGCCGTGCACGCCGGACGGCCCGCCGGCAGGCCGCTGTGGCTCGGCTCGGTCAAGTCCAACATCGGGCACACCCAGGCCGCCGCCGGAGTCGCCGGGCTCATGAAGACGGTGCTCGCCCTCGGCGCCGGGGAACTGCCCGGCACGCTCCACGCCTCCACACCGAACCCGCACATCGACTGGTCCGGCGGCGGCCTGCGGCTGCTCACCGGGCCCACGCCCTGGCCGGAGACGGACGAGCCGCGGCGGGCCGGGGTCTCCTCCTTCGGCATCAGCGGCACCAACGCCCACGTCGTCGTGGAACAGGCGCCGCCCGCCGAGGCCCCGGCGACGGACGGCGCACCCGGCACGGCCGTCACCGTGCCGCTGCTGCTGTCCGCCCGCACCCCGGACGCGCTGCGCGCCCAGGCCGCCCGGCTCCGTACCTACCTCGCTGCCCATCCCGGCCGTGACCTCGCGGACGTGGCCCACACCCTCGCCACCCGGCGTGCCGCCCTCGACCACCGCGCCGCCGTCCTCGGCCACGACCCCGACGCGGTCCGCGCCGCCCTGGACGCCCTGGCCGGCGGGGAGTCCGCCGGGCGGCTCGTCACCGGCCACGCGGGCACGCCCGGCCGGACCGCCTTCCTCTTCCCCGGCCAGGGCAGCCAGCGGCCGGGCGCCGGCGCCGCCCTCTACCGCACCGAACCCGCCTTCGCCGACGCGCTCGACGACGTCCTCACCCACCTGGCACCGCACCTCTCCCCGGACCTCGCGCTGCCGCTGCGCGACGTCATGTTCGCCGCCCCCGGCACCCCGGCCGCCGCGCTCCTGGACCGCACCGGCTGCACCCAGCCCGCGCTGTTCGCCCTCCAGGTGGCACTGTTCCGGCTGCTGGAGCACTGGGGCGTACGGCCCGACGTACTGCTCGGGCACTCCATCGGCGAACTCGCCGCCGCGCACGTGGCCGGGGTGCTCGGCCTGCCGGACGCCTGCGCCCTGGTCGCCGCCCGGGGCCGCCTCATGGACGCGCTGCCCGGCGGCGGCGCCATGGCGGCCGTGGAAGCCGGCGAGGAGGAGGTACGGGCGCTGCTCGCGGACGCCGGCTCCGACGCGGACGGCGTCTCGGTCGCCGCCGTCAACGGCCCGCGCTCCACCGTCCTGTCCGGTGACCGCACGCCCGTCCTGCGCCTCGCCGAGGCCTTCCGGGCACGGGGCCGCCGCACCAAGGAGCTCCCCGTCAGCCACGCCTTCCACTCGCCGCGCGTGGAGGGGATGCTCGAGGAGTTCCGGTCCGTGGCACGCCGGATGACGTACGAGCCGCCGCGCATCCCCGTCGTCTCCAACCTCACCGGCGCGCGGGCCACCGCCGGCGAGCTGTGCGACCCCGAGTACTGGGTGCGGCACGTGCGCGGCACCGTGCGCTTCCTCGACGGCGCCCGCACCCTGCTCGCCGAGTCCACCACCAGTTGCCTCGAACTGGGCCCGGCCGGCGTCCTGTCCGCGCTCGTCGAGGAGTGCCGCACCGCCGGGGACGACTGCCGCGCCGTACCGCTGCTGCGCGAGGGGCGCACCGAGGCCGAGTCGCTGGCCGGAGCCCTGGCCGCCCTGCACGTACGGGGCGTGCCCGTCGACTGGACCGCGGGCACCCCCGCCCACACGCCCCCGCTCGACCTGCCCACCTATCCGTTCCAGCACCGCAGGTACTGGCCCGCGCCAGGCCCGGCCCGCACCGCCGACGCGGCGGATGCGGCGGACGCCTGGACCTACCGCGTCACCTGGCGCGCGCTGCCCGACCCGGCCCCCGCCCGGCTGTCCGGGACCTGGCTGCTCGCCCTGCCCGAGGCGGCCCTCGGCACGCCGCTCGCCGAGGCGTGCCGGGGCGCGCTCACCGGACACGGCGCCGGCGTGGCCGTCCTCGCCGTCCCCGACGGCACCGACCGGGCCGGGCTCGCCGCACGCGTACCGTCCGGCGTGAGCGGCGTCCTGTCGCTGCTCGCCCCCTCCACCGGGCCCGGGACCACCCTGCTCCTCGTCCAGGCCCTCGGCGACGCCGGCTGCGACGCTCCGCTGTGGTGCGTCACCACCGGCGCCGTCACCGTGGACGGCCGCGGCCCTGAGCGGCCCGAACAGGCCCAGGTGTGGGGGCTCGGCAGGGTCGCCGCGCTCGAACACCCGCGGCGCTGGGGCGGTCTCGTGGACCTGCCCGAACGGCCCGACGGCACCGCCCTGGGCCGCCTGTGCGCCCTGCTGGCCGGGACCGTGCGCGCCGGCGACGGCGGCTGCGCCGAGGACCAGGTGGCCGTCCGCGGGGACGGTCTCCACGGCCGCCGCCTGGTCAGGGAGCCGGCCGCCGCCGGTGACCGCCGTACGGCCGGGCGCGGCGCGTCCGCGTGGACCGTGCGCGGCACCGTCCTGGTCACCGGCGGCACGGGCGGCCTGGGAGCCCACGTGGCCCGCCGGCTCGCGCGGAGCGGCGCCGGCCACCTGGTCCTGACGAGCCGGCAGGGACCGGCGGCGCCCGGCGCCGACGGACTCGTCCGGGACCTCACCGCGGCGGGCACCCGCACCACCGTCGTGGCCTGTGACGTCGCCGACCGGGCCGCCCTCGCGGACCTCCTCGCCCGGCTCGCCGCCGACGGCGACACCGTACGGGCCGTCTTCCACGCGGCCGGTGTCACCTCCGGCACCCGGATCGCGGACTGCGCACCCGCGCTGCTCGCCGAGGAGACCGCGGCCAAGGTGCGCGGCACCGCCCACCTCGACGCCCTGCTCGGCGACGACCTGGACGCCTTCGTGCTCTTCTCGTCGGTCTCCGCCGTCTGGGGCAGCGCGGGACAGGCCACCTACGCCGCGGCCAACGCCTTCCTCGACGCCGTCGCCGAGCGGCGGCGCGCACAGGGCCGCACCGCGACCAGTGTCGCCTGGGGACCCTGGGCCGGCCCCGGCATGGCCCAGGGGGAGACCGGCGCGGAGCTGCGCCGTCTCGGCCTGGTCCCGATGGCACCCGAGGCGGCGCTCGGCGCGCTGTGGCGGGCCCTGGAGCACGGCGACAGCGGCATCGCCGTCGCGGACATGGACTGGGCGCGCTTCGCCCCGGCCTTCCGCTCCGGCCGTGCGAGCGCTCTGCTCGCCGACCTCCCCGAGGCGGCGTCCGAGCCGGCAAGGGAGGCGGAAGCCGACGCGGCGGACCGCTGGCGGGAGCGGCTCGCCGCCCTGCCCGGCGCCGAGCGGCACCGCCGGCTCACCGAGCTGGTGCGCGCCGAGGCCGCCGCCGTCCTGGGCCACGACTCGGCGGTGGCCGTCGACGCCGGACGGCCCTTCCACGACATCGGCTTCGACTCGCTCACCGCCGTCGAACTGCGCAACCGTCTCGCCGCCGCCACCGGCCTCACCCTGCCCGCGAGCACCGTCTTCGACCACCCCACGGCCACCGCGCTCGGCGCCCACCTGCACGACGAACTGACCGGCACCGCCCCCGCGCCGCAGGACACACCGACCGCCCCCACCGCCGCCGCCACCGACGAGCCGCTGGCCGTCATCGGGATGGCCTGCCGTTTCCCCGGAGGAGTGCAGAGCCCCGAGGACCTGTGGGACCTCGTCGTGGGCGAGCGGGACGCGATCGGCCCGCTGCCCGAGGACCGCGGCTGGCCGCTCGACGCCCTCTACGACCCCGACCCCGCGCGCGAGGGGACCTTCTACGCCGGCGGCGGCGGCTTCCTCGACGGCGCGGGCGACTTCGACGCCGAGTTCTTCGGGATCTCGCCGCGCGAGGCGCTCGCCATGGACCCGCAGCAGCGCCTCCTCCTGGAGACCTCCTGGGAGGCGCTCGAACGCGCGGGCCTCGACCCCGGATCGCTGCGCGGCAGCCAGGGCGGCGTCTATCTCGGCGTCGCCGGGCAGGGGTACGGCGCCGGACCGCAGGACCCGGCCGCCGACGTGGAGGGACACCTGCTCAGCGGCACGGTCACGAGCATCGCCTCCGGACGCATCGCCTACACCCTCGGCACCGAGGGTCCCGCCGTCACCGTCGAGACCGCCTGCTCCTCCTCGCTGGTCGCGCTCCACCTGGCCGGGCAGGCGCTGCGCGCGGGGGAGTGCTCCTTCGCGCTCGTCGGCGGCGCCGCCGTCATGGCGTCGCCCGACGCCTTCGTGGAGTTCAGCCGCCAGCGCGGGCTCTCGCCCGACGGCCGCTGCCGGTCCTTCGCGGACACCGCCGACGGCACCGGCTGGAGCGAGGGCGTCGGCGTCGTGGTGGTCGAACGGCTCTCCGAGGCCCGTCGCCGGGGACACCGGATCCTCGCCCTCGTACGCGGCTCCGCCGTCAACCAGGACGGCGCCAGCAACGGCCTCACCGCCCCGAGCGGCCCGGCGCAGGAGCGCGTCCTGCGCCGGGCCCTCACCGCGGCCGGACTGACCCCCGGCGACATCGACCTCGTCGAGGCGCACGGCACCGGCACCACCCTCGGCGACCCCATCGAGGCCCGGGCCCTGCTCGCCGTCTACGGCCGGGACCGGTCCGGGGAACGGCCGCTGTGGCTCGGCTCGCTGAAGTCCAACCTCGGCCACACCCAGGCCGCCGCGGGCATCGCGGGCGTCATCAAGACGGTCCTGGCCCTGCGCCACGGCCTGCTGCCCCGCACCCTCCACGCCGACACGCCCACCACCGGGGTGGACTGGTCCGCGGGCGCGGTACGGCTGCTGACCGAGGCCCGTCCGTGGGACGACACCGGCCGCCCGCGCCGGGCCGGGGTCTCCTCCTTCGGCATGAGCGGCACCAACGCCCACGTGGTGCTCGAACAGGCCCCGGACGACGGCCCGGCGGCCGCACCGCCCGCCCCGACCACCGCACCGGAGCCGGTCGCCGGCGACACCGTGGCGCTGCCGCTGTCCGCGGCCTCCGCGCCCGCCCTGCGCGCCCAGGCCCGCCGCC
This sequence comes from Streptomyces sp. NPDC027672, assembly GCF_055566335.1. Lineage (NCBI taxonomy): Bacteria > Bacillati > Actinomycetota > Actinomycetes > Kitasatosporales > Streptomycetaceae > Streptomyces > Streptomyces sp. NPDC027672. The sequence goes on from NZ_JBVHSO010000005.1 coordinate 428,951, forward strand.
TGCGCGAACACGCCGAGGCCGCGCCCGGGACACCCCTCGCGGATCTCGCCCACGCCCTCGCCACCACCCGCACGCCGTTCCGTCACCGTGCCGCGGTGACCGGCCGCACCCGGCAGGAGATCCTCACGGCGCTCACGGCACTCGGGGACGGGGCGCCCGCACCCGGCGCCGTCACGGGCCGCGCGGGCGAGGCCCGGGCCGTGTTCGTGTTCCCCGGTCAGGGTTCGCAGTGGCCGGGGATGGCGCGTGAGCTGCTGGATGCGTCGCCGGTGTTCGCGGCCGGGATCGCGGAGTGTGCCGGGGCGCTGGCTCCGTACACGGACTGGTCGCTGGCGGAGGTGTTGCGGTCGGGTGCGGGGCTGGAGCGGGTGGACGTGGTCCAGCCGGTGCTGTTCGCGGTGATGGTGTCGTTGGCGCGGGTGTGGCGGTCGTACGGGGTGGAGCCCGCGGCGGTGGTCGGGCATTCGCAGGGGGAGATCGCCGCCGCGTGTGTGGCCGGGGCGCTGTCCCTGGAGGACGCCGCCCGCGTCGTCGCCCTGCGCAGCCGGGAACTCCTGCGCCTCGCGGGCCGCGGCGGCATGGTCTCCCTGGCCGCGCCCGAGGAACGCGTACGGGAGCTGCTCCTGCCGTACGCCGACCGGATCGGCGTGGCCGGGGTCAACGGTCCGCAGGCCGTCGTCGTCGCCGGCGAGCCCGCCGCCCTGGACGGACTGCTCGCCGACTGCGCCCGCGAGACCGTACGGGCCCGGCGGCTCCCCGTCGACTACGCCGCCCACTCCGCCCAGGTCACCGACGTCGGCGACACGCTGCGCACCGCCCTGGCCGCGGTCCGGCCCCGGACGCCGGACGTGCCGCTGTACTCCACCGTGACCGGCGAAGTCGTCGACGGCGCCGCGCTGGACGCGGCCTACTGGTACCGCAACCTGCGCGAGCCGGTCGAGTTCGCGCGCGCCACCGAGACCCTGCTCGCCGCCGGACACGACCTGTTCGTCGAGATGAGCCCGCACCCGGTGCTGACCGCCGCGGTCGCCGGGACCGCCGAGCGGGCGCGGCGCCCCGTCGCCGCCGTCGGCACGCTGCGCCGCGACGACGGCGGCACCGACCGCCTCCTCGCCTCGCTCGCCGAGGCGTGGACGCACGGCGCCGCCGTGGACTGGGCCGCCGTGCTGCCCCCGCCCACCGGCCCGCACGTCACCCTGCCCACCTACGCCTTCCAGCACCAGCGCTACTGGCTGCCCACCCCGGGCCGGTCCGCCGGCGCCGCGCCGGCCGCGGCCACCGCCCCGGCACCCACGGCCGGACCGCCCGGGACCGACCCGGCGGCCGAACTCGCCGCACGGCTCGCCCCGCTGGACGGAGCCGACCGCCACCGCGCGGTCCTCGACCTGGTCCTCACCCACGCCGCCGCCCTGCTCGGACACTCCGGCACCGCGGCCGTGGAACCCGAACGGCCCTTCGCCGCCGCCGGATTCGACTCGATGCTCGCCGTGACGTTCAGGAACCGGCTCGGCACGGCGACCGGGGTGCCGCTGCCGCCCACCGCGGTCTTCGACCACCCCACGCCCGCCGCGCTCGCCGCCCACCTCCACGAACGGCTGGCCGCGCCACCCGAACCGCAGCGGCCCGTCCTCGCCCAGCTCGACCGGCTCGCCGACGCGCTGGCCGGAGCGGGCACGGACACGCCCGACGCCGACGAGATCGGCGCCCGCCTGCGTGACCTGCTGCGCGCCTGGGACGGCCGCCGGCCGCGGGACGGCGGCACCGACGGGGCGGAGGGCGCCGACACGGCCACCGCCACCGCCGACGAACTCTTCGAACTGCTCGACAACCAATACGGCGCCTGAGGGAGAAGCGGGACACCCATGCCGGACAACGACAAGCTCCTCGAATACCTCAGGCGTGCCACCGCGGACCTGGGGGACGCCAGGCGCCGCCTGCGCGAGGCGGAGGACGCCCGCCACGAACCCGTCGCGATCGTCGCCATGAGCTGCCGCTACCCCGGCGGCGCCGACACCCCCGAACGGCTGTGGGACCTCGTCGACAGCGGCACCGACGCCATCACCGAATGGCCCACCGGCCGCGGCTGGGACACCGAGGCGCTCTACCACCCGGACCCCGACCACCCCGGCACCTCCGCCACCCGCCACGGCGGATTCCTGCACGACGCCGCCGACTTCGACGCGGGCTTCTTCGGGATCTCCCCGCGCGAGGCCCTCGCCATGGACCCGCAGCAGCGCCTCGTCCTGGAGACCGCCTGGGAGGCCGTCGAACGCGCGGCCATCGACCCGGCCACGCTGCGCTCCACGCGCACCGGCGTGTTCCTCGGCGCGATGCGCAACGACTACGGCAGCACCTCCCGCGGCATCCCCGAACTCCAGGGCCTCCTCGACACCGGCACGGCCACCAGCGTCGTCTCCGGCCGCGTCGCCTACACCCTGGGCCTCCAGGGCCCCGCCATCAGTGTCGACACCGCCTGCTCGTCGTCCCTGGTCGCCCTGCACCTCGCGGTCCGTTCGCTGCGCGCCGGCGAGTGCACCCTCGCCCTCGCGGGCGGCGTCGCGGTGATGGCGACACCGGACCCGTTCGTCGCCTTCAGCCGCCAGCGCGCCCTGTCCGCCGACGGACGCTGCAAGGCGTTCGCGGCCACCGCCGACGGCACCGGCTGGTCCGAGGGCGCCGGCATCGTCGTCCTGGAGCGCCTCGCCGACGCCCGCCGGGCCGGCCACCGGGTGCTCGCCGTCATCCGCGGCACCGCCGTCAACCAGGACGGCGCGAGCAACGGCCTGACCGCGCCCAACGGCCCGGCCCAGGAGCGCGTCATCGCCGACGCCCTCGCCGACGCCCGGCTCGCGCCCGGCGACATCGACGCCGTCGAGGCGCACGGCACCGGCACCCGTCTCGGCGACCCCATCGAGGCCCAGGCCCTGCTGGCCGCGTACGGGCAGCAGCGGGACGCCGGACGACCGCTGTGGATCGGCTCGCTGAAGTCGAACATCGGCCACACCTCGGGCGCGGCCGGCGTCGGCGGCGTCATCAAGATGGTGATGGCCCTGCGCCACGGCCGGCTGCCCCGCACCCTGCACGTCGACGAGCCGACCCCGTTCGTCGACTGGTCGCGGGGCGCCGTCCGCGTCCTCACCGAGTCCCGCCCCTGGGACGCGCCGGGGCGGCCCCGCCGGGCCGGAGTGTCCGCCTTCGGCGTGAGCGGCACCAACGCCCACCTCGTCCTGGAGGAGGACACCGCCGCGCAGGACACCGCGCAGACGCCCACCGCGCCGGGGACCGCGCCCGCCGCGGGCCCGCTGCCGTGGGTGCTCTCCGCCCGCGACGAGGACGCCCTGCGCGCCCAGGCCGCGCGCCTGCTCGGACACGTCGGAGCGGCGGGGGACACGGCCGGGGAGGCCCCGGCCACGGACGGCGCCATCGGCCGGGCCCTGGCGACCACGAGGTCCGCCTTCGAACACCGGGCCGCCGTGGTGGCGGACGACCGCGCCGGGTTCGTCGAGGAGCTGACCGCGCTCGCCGCGGGCAGCCCGTCCCCACGCCTCGTGCGGGGCACCACCGGGCCCGTCGGCAAGACGGTGTTCGTCTTCCCCGGGCAGGGCTCGCAGTGGCCGGGCATGGCGGTCGGTCTGCTCGACGCACAGCCCGTCTTCGCCGACCGGATGGCCGCGTGCGAGCGGGCTCTCGCGCCGTACGTGGACTGGTCGCTGGAGCAGGTGCTGCGCGGCACCGGCGGCGCGCCGTCCCTGGAGCGCGTCGACGTGGTGCAGCCCGCCCTGTTCGCGGTGATGGTGTCGCTGGCGGCGCTGTGGCGCGCGCACGGGATCGAACCGGACGCCGTGGTCGGGCACTCCCAGGGAGAGATAGCCGCCGCCTGCGTGGCGGGCGCGCTGTCCCTGGACGACGCGGCCAAGGTCGTCGCGCTGCGCAGCCGGGCGCTCGGGGACATCACGGGACGCGGCGGGATGGCGTCCGTGCCGCTGCCCGCCGCCGACCTCGGCCCGCACCTGGCGCCGTGGGGCGGCCGGCTGTCCGTCGCGGCCGTCAACGGGCCCTCGGCCACGGTGCTCTCGGGAGACCCGGAGGCGATCGAAGGCGTCGTCACCGCCCTCGTCGCGCAGGACGTACGGGCCCGCGTCATCCCCGTCGACTACGCCTCGCACTCCGCGCACGTCGAGGAGATCGAGGAACGGCTGCGCACCGTTCTCGCGGACATCACACCGCGCGCCGCCGAGGTGCCGTTCCACTCCACGGTCGACGCCGGCCGGGTGCCGGACACGACCGTCCTCGACTCCGGGTACTGGTACCGCAACCTGCGGCGGACCGTGCGCTTCGAGGAAACCGTCCGCGGCCTGCTCGACGCCGGCCACGGCTTCTTCATCGAGGTCAGTGCCCACCCGGTGCTCACCCTGGGCGTGGAGCAGACCGCCGAGTCCGCGGGCCTCGAACGGCCCGCCGCCGTGCTCGGCACCCTGCGCCGCGACGACGGCGGCCCGCACCGCTTCCTGCTCGCCCTTGGCGAGGCCCACACCCGCGGCCTGTCCCCGGACTGGTCCCGCGTGTTCGACGGCCACGACACCGCGGCCGCACTGCCCACGTACGCGTTCCGGCGGCGCCGGTACTGGCTGGAGTCGCCGCCCGCCACGACCGTGCCGGACGCGCCCGCCGATCCCGTGGAGGACCGTTTCTGGGAGGCCGTCCGCACCGGCGACCTGCCCGAGCTGACCGCCACCCTCGGGGTCGGACCCGAGGAACCGCTCAGCGCCGTCCTGCCCGCGCTCACCGCCTGGCGCGAGCGCCGCGCCGCACTCGCCACCGTCGAGTCCTGGCGCTACCGACCCGCCTGGCAGCCCCTGCCCGAGCCCGCCACCGCCCGCCTGTCGGGCACCTGGCTCGTCCTGCTGCCCGCCGCGCCCGCCGGGGACACCTGGCACTCCGCCTGCGTACGCGCCCTGGAGGACGCCGGGGCCACCGTGACCACCGTCGTCCTCGACGCACACGACACCGCACGCGGCCCGCTCGCCGCCCGGCTCACCGAGGCCCTGGCGGACACCGCGCCCACGGGCGTCCTCTCGCTCCTGGCCACCGACGAACGACCGCACCCGCGCCGGCCGTCGGTGCCCGTCGGCGCCGCCCTCAACCTCGCCCTGGTGCAGGCACTCGGCGACGCCGGGCTCGTCGCGCCGCTGTGGTGGGCCACGCGCGGCGCCGTCGCCGTCGGCCCCGCCGACGCGGCCGTCAGCCCCGCCCAGCACGTGAGCTGGGGCCTCGGCCGGTGCGCCGCCCTGGAACACCCGCGCCGCTGGGGCGGTCTCGTCGACCTGCCGCCGGAGCCGGACGCACGGTCCGCGGCCCGGCTGTGCGCGGTGCTCGCCGCGCCCGGCGACGAGGACCAGCTCGCCGTGCGCGGCGCGGGCGTCCACGGCCGCCGGCTGGTCCGCGCCCCGCTCGGCGCCACCGCGCCCCGCCGCACCTGGACCCCGCGCGGCACCACACTGATCACCGGCGGCACCGGCGGCCTCGGCGCGTACATCGCCCGCTGGCTGGCCCGGGAGGGCGCCGAACACCTGGTCCTCGTCAGCCGCCGCGGCCCCGAGGCACCCGGAGCCGACGCGCTCGTCCGGGAGATCACCGCCCTGGGCGCCCGCGCCACGGTCGCCGCCTGCGACATCACCGACCCGGACGCGCTCGCCGCGCTCGTCGCCGGCCTGACGGCGGACGGCTGCGAGATCCGCGCCGTGCTGCACGCGGCCGCCGGCGGCTCGCTCGTGGCACTCGACGACACCGATCTGGACGAGTTCGCCGACACCCTGCACGCCAAGGCGCTGGGCGCCGCCCACCTGGACGCGCTGTTCGACCGGGACACCCTCGACGCCTTCGTGCTGTTCTCCTCCATATCCGGTGTGTGGGGCAGCGCGATCCACGGCGCGTACGCCGCCGCCAACGCCCACCTCGACGCGCTCGCCGAGAACCGCAGGGCCCGGGGCCTGACCGCCACCTCCGTCGTGTGGGGCATCTGGAGCCCCGAGGACGGCGGCGGCATGGCCGCGCACCTCGCCGAGGACCAACTGCGCGCCCAGGGCGTGGTGTTCATGCCGCCCGCCACCTGTGTCACCGCCCTCAAGCAGATCCTCGACCACGACGAGACCCTCACCCTGGTCGCCGACATCGACTGGGACCGGTTCGCCACGGTCTTCACCACCGGCAGGCCGAGCCCCTTCATCGGCGGCGTCCCCGAGGCCCGCGCCGCCCTGGAGCCGGACACCGCCCCGGCCCCCGCCGACGCGGACCCGGCCACCGGGAGCCTGCGCGACCGGCTGCGCGACCTGACCGGGCCCGAGCGCGCACGCGTCCTGACCGACCTCGTGCGCACCGAGGCCGCGGCCGTCCTCGGCCACGACACCGAGGACTCCATAGCGCCCGACCGCGCCTTCCGCGACCTCGGCTTCGACTCGCTGACCGCCGTGGAGATGCGCAACCGGCTCACCGCAGCGACCGGTCTGCGCCTGCCCGTCACCGTCGTCTTCGACTACTCCTCACCCGGCGCCCTCGCCCGTCACCTGCGCACCGAACTCCTGGGCGACCGGGCCGCCCCGGACGCGGCCCCGGTGGTGCGCGCCGTCGCGGCCGACGACGATCCGGTCGTCGTGGTCTCCATGAGCTGCCGCTACCCGGGCGGCGTCGACACCCCCGAGGAACTGTGGCGGCTCGTCGCCGAAGGCCGCGACGCGGTCGCCGGACTCCCCGCCGACCGCGGCTGGGACCTGGACGCGCTCTACGACGCCGACCCCGACCGGCCCGGCACCAGCTACGCGGCGGCCGGCGGCTTCGTGTACGACGCGGGCCGCTTCGACGCGGACTTCTTCGGCATCTCGCCGCGCGAGGCCCTCGCCATGGACCCGCAGCAGCGGCTCCTGCTGGAGACCTCCTGGGAAGTCCTGGAGCGGGCCGGCCTCGACCCGCGCACCCTGCGCGGCAGCCGCACCGGCGTCTTCGCGGGCGCCGCCTACCAGGGCTACGGCGGCAGCATGGACGAGGTCCCCGAGGAACTCGAAGGTCTCTTCGTCGCCGGCATCTCCACCAGCGTCCTGTCCGGCCGCGTCGCCTACACCCTCGGCCTCCAGGGCCCGGCGGTGACCGTGGACACGGCCTGCTCGTCCTCGCTGGTCGCCGTGCACCTGGCCGCGCAGGCGCTGCGGAACGGCGACTGCGCCCTCGCCCTCGCCGGCGGTGTCACCGTGATCGGCTCGCCGCTCACCTTCACCGGCTTCAGCCGGCAGCGCGGGCTCGCCGCCGACGGCCGCTGCAAGTCCTTCGCGGCGGCGGCCGACGGCTTCGGCATGGCCGAGGGCGCCGGGCTGCTGCTCCTGGAGCGGCTCAGCGACGCCCGGCGCCTGGGCCACCCCGTGCTCGCCGTCCTGCGCGGCTCCGCCGTCAACCAGGACGGCGCGAGCAACGGACTGACCGCGCCCAGCGGCCTCGCCCAGCAGCGCGTGATCGGCGAGGCCCTCGCCGCCGCCGGTCTCACCGCCGCCGACGTCGACGCCGTGGAGGCCCACGGCACCGGCACCACCCTCGGCGACCCCATCGAGGCACAGGCCATCCTCGCCACCTACGGTCAGGACCGTGACGTACCCCTCCACCTGGGCTCGCTGAAGTCCAACATCGGGCACAGCCAGGCCGCCGCCGGTGTCGCGGGCATCATCAAGATGGTCCTGGCGATGCGCCACGAAGTGCTTCCGGCGACCCTGCACGTGGACGCGCCCTCCCCGAACGTCGACTGGTCGGCGGGAGCCGTCTCGCTGCTCACCGAGGCCGTGCCCTGGCCCGCGAACGGACGTCCGCGGCGCGCCGGGATCTCCTCCTTCGGCCTGAGCGGCACCAACGCCCACGTCATCGTCGAACAGCCGCCCGCGGAAGACGAGTCCACCGCGACCGGGACCGAGGCCGGACCCGCGGACGTGGACGTGCCGTGGGTCCTCTCCGCGCGGACCGCCGAGGCGCTCCGGGAGCAGGCCGCGCGGCTGCGCGCCCACGTCACCGGCCGGCCCGGCCTGCTGCCCGCCGACGTCGGGTACTCCCTCGCCACCACGCGCACCGCCTTCGAGCACCGCGCCGCCGTCGTCGGCCGCGACCGGGACACCCTGCTCGCCGCGCTCGACACCCTCGTCGACGGCCGCACCGGCCCCGGCGCCGTGCGCGGCACCGCCGCCCAGGACACCCGGGCCGTGTTCGTGTTCCCCGGTCAGGGGTCGCAGTGGCCGGGAATGGCGCGTGAACTGCTGGATTCCTCGCCGGAGTTCGCGGCCCGGATCGCGGAGTGTGCCGTGGCGCTGGCTCCGTACACGGACTGGTCGCTGGCGGAGGTGCTGCGGTCGGGTGCGGGGCTGGAGCGGGTGGACGTGGTCCAGCCGGTGCTGTTCGCGGTGATGGTGTCGTTGGCGCGGGTGTGGCGGTCGTACGGGGTCGAGCCCGCGGCGGTGGTCGGGCATTCGCAGGGGGAGATCGCCGCCGCGTGTGTGGCCGGGGCGCTGTCCCTGGAGGACGCCGCCCGCGTCGTCGCCCTGCGCAGCAAGGCGCTGGTGGCGCTGACCGGCCGGGGCGGCATGCTGTACATCCCGCTGCCCGCCGAGACCGTCGAAGCCCGGCTCGCGCCCTGGGCGGGCCGGCTGGACATCGCCGCCGTCAACGGGCCCACGACGGTGACCGTCTCGGGCGACCCCGCCGCCCTGGAGGAACTGCACGGCGCACTCGCCGACGACGGCGTACTGTGCTGGCCCCTCCCCGGCGTCGACTTCGCCGGACACTCGCCGCAGGTCGACGAGATCCACGACGAACTGCGCACCCTCCTCGCCGGAATCACCCCGCGCCCGTCCCGCGTGCCCTTCTACTCGACCGTCACCGGCGGCGAGCTCGACACCTCGGGACTCGACGCCGCGTACTGGTACCGCAACCTGCGCGAGCCCGTCGCCTTCCGCCGGGCCCTGGACGCCCTCCTCGCCGACGGGCACCGCCTGTTCGTCGAGACCAGCACCCACCCCGCGCTCACCGTATGGATCCGGGAAGCCCTGGAGGCGGCCGGCGGCACCGGTGGCGTCGTGGGCACCCTGCACCGGGACGAGGGCGCCCGCACCCGCGTCCTCACCTCGCTCGCGGAACTCCACGCCCTCGGGCACCCGGTGGACTGGGACGCGGTCTTCGACGGCACGGGAGCCCGCCGCCGCGAGCTGCCCACGTACGCCTTCCAGCGCCGCCACTACTGGATGCAGCCCTCGCCCGGGAACGGAACCGGCGACGGGGCCCGGGGTGGTGCCGGTCCCGTCGACCAGGAGTTCTGGGACGCCGTGACCGGACAGGACCCGGACGCCCTCGCCGACCGTCTGCGCGTCGTGGACGACGACGTGCGCGCGGCCGTGAACACGGTGACGCCCGTGCTCTCCGACTGGCTGCGCGACCGCCGGAGCCAGTCCGTGCTGGACTCCTGGCGCCACCGCGTCACCTTCAAGCCCCTCACTCCGCAAGGGAGTTCCGGCCTCACCGGCACCACCTGGTGGCTCGTGGCACCCGAGGCCGCCGCCGGGGACCCGGCCGTCGCCGCCTGCCTCCAGACCCTGCGCGAGCACGGCGTCCACCCCGTCCTGCTGCACCTCGGCACCGGGGACGCCGGGGGCGACGGGCGCGGTCCCCTCGCCGGCCGTCTGCGCGCCCTCGCCGAGGAGTCCCCGGCCGACGGCGTGCTCTCCCTGCTGGCCCTCGACGAGTCCCCGTACGCCGACGGCACCGCCCTGCCCACGGGCCTCGCCCTCACCACCGCGCTGGTCCAGACGCTCGGCGACGCCGACGTACGGGCGCCGCTGTGGTGCGTGACCCGGGGCGCGGTCGCCGTGGGCCGCTCCGACCGCCTCGGCGCCCCCCTGCAAGCCTTGCTCTGGGGTCTGGGCGGGGTCGCCGCCGTCGAGTACCCCGAGCGCTGGGGCGGCCTCGTCGACCTGCCCGGACGGCTCGACGAGCGGACCCGGGGCAGGCTCGCCGCCGTCCTCGCGCACCCGGACGGCGAGGACCAGCTCGCCGTGCGCGCCCCGGGGGTCTTCGGACGGCGCCTCGCCCACGCCGGACCGCGGCGCGCGCCCGACGGCACCGGCTGGACACCCGACGGCACCGTCCTCGTCACCGGTGCCACCGGAGGGCTCGGCGCCCGCATCGCCCGCAGGCTCGCCCGCAGCGGCGGCGCGCACCTGCTGCTCACCAGCCGCGGCGGCCCGGACGCCCCCGGCGCCGCGGCGCTCGCCGCCGAACTCGACGCCGCAGGAGCGGAGTTCACCATCGCGGCCTGTGACGCCGCCGACCGCGACGACCTCGCCCGGCTCCTCGACGGCATCCCGGCCAAGCGGCCCCTGCGCGCCGTGTTCCACGCCGCCGGCGTCCTGGACGACGGCGTCCTCGACACCCTCACCCCCGAGCGCGCCGCCGGGGTGCTGCGTCCCAAGACGGACGCCGCACTCCATCTCGACGAACTCACCGCGGACGCGGACCTGACGGCCTTCGTGCTGTTCTCCTCGCTGGCCGGGACCCTCGGCGGCACCGGACAGGGCAGCTACGCCGCCGCCAACGCCTTCCTCGACGCCCTCGCCCAGGCCCGCCGCGACCGCGGCCTGCCCGCCACCTCCGTGGCCTGGGGCCTGTGGGGCGGCGACAGCCTGGCCGCGGGCGCCACCAGCGAACGCCTCGTCCGCGACGGCCTGCCCGCGATGGACCCGGAACGCGCCGTCGACGCCCTGTGGCAGGCCCTGGACGACGACGAGACCCGCCTGATCGTCTCCGACTTCGCCTGGGACCGCTTCGTCCGCGCCTACACCGCGCTGCGGCCCAGCGCCCTGATCGGCGACCTCCCCGAGGTGCGCCGCGCCCTCGTCGAGCAGGCCGCCGCGCCCGGCGGCGGAGAGGACGGCCTCGCCGCCCGGCTCGCCGGACTGTCCGCGGCCGAACGCGCCGAGGAACTCGCGGCCCTGGTGCGGGCGTGCGCCGCCGGCGTCCTCGGCCACGACGATCCCGCCGCGATCGAACCGGAGCGGGCGTTCAAGGACCTCGGCTTCGACTCGCTGACCGCCGTCGAGCTGCGCAACCGCCTCGCCGAGGCCACCGGCCTGCGCCTGCCCGTCACCCTCGTCTTCGACCACCCGACCACCACCGCGCTCGTCGGCCACCTGCACGCGGAGCTGCCCGGCGCGCCCGAGCCCACCGCCGCCCCGGCCCCCGCGCCCCGCGCCGTCCTGGACGACGACCCGGTCGCGATCGTCGCGATGAGCTGCCGTTTCCCCGGCGGCGTCACCAGCCCCGAGGAGTTCTGGCAGCTCCTGGCCGACGGCACCGACGCCATCTCCGGTTTCCCCACCGACCGCGGCTGGGACCTGGCGGGCCTCTACGACCCCGACCCGGACAAGGCCGGCCGCACCTACGCCCGCGAAGGCGGATTCCTCTACGACGCCGACCACTTCGACCCCGCCTTCTTCGGCATGTCACCCCGCGAGGCCCTCACCGTCGACCCACAGCAACGCCTCCTGCTGGAAACCGCCTGGGAGGCGTTCGAGCGGGCGGGCATCGACCCGCGGACCGTCCGGGGCGGCGACGGCGGCGTCTTCGTCGGCTCCAGCTACCGCGACTACGGCTCCCGCGTCACCGAGCCGACCGCGGAGTTCGAGGGCTACCTCGGCATCGGCAGCGCCGGCAGCGTCGCCTCCGGGCGCATCGCCTACACCTTCGGCCTGGAGGGCCCGGCCGTGACCGTGGACACGGCCTGCTCCTCCTCCCTGGTCGCCGTGCACATGGCGGCGCAGGCGCTGCGCGGCGGCGAGTGCTCCCTGGCGCTCGCGGGCGGGGTCACCGTGATGGCGACACCGGGCGCGTTCGTCGAGTTCAGCCGTCAGCGCGGCCTCGCGGCCGACGGCCGGTGCAAGCCGTTCGCGGCCGCCGCCGACGGCACCGCGTGGGCCGAGGGCGCGGGCATGGTCCTCCTGGAGCGCCTGTCGGACGCCCGCCGCAACGGACACCCGGTGCTCGCGCTCGTACGGGGCTCCGCCGTCAACCAGGACGGCGCCAGCAACGGCCTCACCGCGCCGAACGGGCCCTCCCAGCAGCGCGTCATCCGGCAGGCCCTCGCCGGCGCCGGCCTGACACCCGCCGACATCGACGCCGTCGAGGCGCACGGCACCGGCACCAAACTCGGCGACCCCATCGAAGCGCAGGCCCTGCTCGCCACGTACGGACAACGGCGCCCCGCCGGACGGCCGCTGCTCGTCGGTTCGCTGAAGTCCAACATCGGACACAGCCAGGCCGCCGCGGGCATCGCCGGCATCATCAAGATGGTCCTCGCCATGCGGCACGGCACGCTCCCGGCGACCCTCCACGTCGACGAGCCGACGCCGTACGTGGACTGGTCAGCGGGCCAGGTCCGCGTGCTCACCGAGAACACCGCCTGGCCCGACGGCGACCACCCGCGCCGCGCCGCCGTGTCCTCCTTCGGCGTCAGCGGCACCAACGCCCACACCATCCTGGAACACGTCCCCGACCCCCCGACGCCCGAGACGGCACCACCGGCCGCGCCCTGCCTGCCCTGGCTGCTCTCCGCCCGCGGCGAGGACGCCCTGCGCGCCCAGGCCCGCCGCCTCCTCGACCACGTCAGCGCCGACCCGTCACCCGGCTCCGACGCCGTCGCGAAGAACCTGGCCACCGGCCGCAGCACCTTCGCACACCGGGCCGTCCTCCTCGGCGCCGACCGGACAGCGCTGGAGGCCGCCCTGACCGCGCTCGCCGACGGCACCGCATCGGCCGACGTGATCGCGGGCACCGCCGGACGGGCCGGCAAGACCGCCTTCCTGTTCCCCGGGCAGGGCAGCCAGCGGCTCGGCATGGGCGCCGAACTCCTGCGCCGCTTCCCGGTGTTCGCCGACGCCTTCGACGCGGTGTGCGCGGAACTCGACCCGCTCCTGGACCGGCCGCTGCGCGACGTCGTCCACGCCGCGCCGGGCACCGACGACGCGGCACTGCTCGACACCACCGCCTACACCCAGCCCGCCCTGTTCGCCCTCGGCGTCGCCCTGCACCGGCTCGTCGCGTCGTACGGGGTGCGGCCCGACCTCGTCACCGGACACTCCGTGGGACAACTGACCGCCGCGCACGTCGCGGGCGTGCTCTCGCTCCCCGACGCCGCCGCCCTGGTGGCCGCCCGCGGCCGGCTGATGCAGGCCATGCCCCAGGGCGGCGCGATGGTCGCGCTCACCGTCCCCGAGGCGGAACTCCTGCCCCAACTGGCGGGCAGGGAGGACGAGATAGCCGTCGCCGCCGTCAACGGGCCCGCCGCCACCGTCCTGTCCGGCGACCCGGCGGCCGTCGAGAAGATCGCCGCACACTGGCGCGCGCAGGGCGCCAAGACCCGGCGGCTCACCGTCAGCCACGCCTTCCACTCCCCGCACATGGACGGCATGCTGGCCGACTTCCGGGCCGTCGCCGAACAAGTCACGTACCACGAGCCCGACATCCCCGTCGTCTCCGACCTGACCGGCGCCCTCGCCACCGCCGCCGACCTGCGCGACCCCGGCCACTGGGTCCGCCACGTGCGCTCCACCGTCCGCTTCCACGACGCCGTACGCACCCTGGAGGCCGAGGGCGCCACCGCCCTGCTGGACCTCGGACCCGACGGAGTCCTCGCCGCGCTCGCCCAGGACTGCCTCACCGGCGCCGCCGACGACGTCGCCGCGGTGCCGCTGCTGCGCAGGGACACGCCGGAACCCGCCGCGGTGACCGCCGCCCTCGCCCGCCTGCACGTCCACGGCACCGGCGTCGACTGGGCCCCGCTGTTCGCCGACGTGCCGGACACACACGTCGCGCTGCCCACGTACGCCTTCCAGCGCTCCCGCTACTGGCTCGCGCCCACCCCGGCGGCGGCCGACCTGCCCGCCGCCGGCCTGCTGCCGTCCGCGCACCCCCTGCTCGGCGCGGGCTCCCCGCTCGCCGACACCGGCGGCTTCCTGTTCACCGGCCGGCTGTCCGTGGCCGCCCACCCCTGGCTCGCCGACCACGCCGTCCACGGCGGCGCGCTCCTGCCCGCCACGGCCTTCCTCGAACTCGCCGTCCACGCGGGCGACCGCACCGGCTGCCCGGAGGTCGACGAACTCACGCTGGAAGCACCCCTCACCCTGCCCGAGCGAGGCGCCGTCACCCTCCAGCTCACCGTCCAGGCGCCCGACGCCACCGGCGGCCGGCCCTTCGCCGTCCACGCCCGGCCCGAGCACGCCGCACCCGACGAGCCCTGGACCCGGCACGCGAGCGGCCGCCTCGGTGACGGCACACCGGTGCGGGCCGACGACCTCACCACCTGGCCGCCCCCCGGAGCCGAACCCCTGGACACCGACGGCCTCTACGAGCGCCTCGCCGACGGCGGATTCGCCTACGGACCCGCCTTCCAGGGCCTGCGCGCCGCCTGGCGCCTGGGCACCGACGTCTACGCGGAGGCCCGCCTGCCCGAGGAGCAGCGCACGGACGCGGGCCGCTACGGGCTCCACCCGGCGCTGCTCGACAGCGTGCTGCACTCGCTGGCCTTCGGCGTACTCGAAGGCAGCGACCAGGGCTGGCTGCCGTTCTCCTGGAGCGGGGTACGGCTGCACGCGTCCGGCGCGACGGCCCTGCGGCTGCGCATGACGCCCGCGGGACGCGACGCCGTCGCCCTCACGGTCGCCGATCCCACCGGGGCCCCGGTCGCCACCGCCCGGTCCCTGGTGCTGCGGCCGGTGACGGCCGAGCGGATCCAGGAGTCCCGCACGGGTGCCCATGAGGACGTCTTCCGCCTGGAGTGGCCCGTCGCCGCGCCCACCCGTCGCGTCCCGGGGGCCGTGGCGGTGCTCGGGGACGCCTTCGCCGGCCTCGCGCCGGCCCACACCGACCTCACCGCCCTGGGCGCGGCGATCGACGCGGGCGCCGAGGTGCCCGCCTTCGTACTCACCGCCCTGCCGGAGACGGACAGCGGCGCCACGGACGGCGGCGCCACGGACGGCGGCGCCACGGACGGCGGCGCCACGGACGGCGGCGCCACGGACGGCGGTGACGGCGGCACGGTCCGGGCCGTGCACGACCTCACCGGCCATGTCCTGGACCTGGTGCGGACCTGGCTCGCCGACGCGCGGTTCGAAGGGGCGAGGCTCGCTCTCGTCACCCAGGGCGGCGTTCCCGTGGCCCCCGGCGACGACGTGCCCGCCCCGGCGCACGCCGCCGTATGGGGCCTGGTCCGCTCCGCGCAGACCGAGCACCCCGACCGGTTCGTCCTCCTCGACACCGACGGCGACCCGGCCTCGCGCGCCGCCCTGACCACGGCACTCGCCACGGGCGAACCCCAGCTCGCCCTGCGCGCGGGACAGCTCCACGCCGCCCGGCTGGCCCGCGTCCCCGGCTCCCTGCCCGCGGGCGAGGCCCCCTGGGACCCCGACGGCACCGTCCTGATCACCGGCGGCACCGGCTCCCTCGGCGCCCTGGTCGCCCGCCACCTCGCGCGCGAGCACGGCGTACGGCACCTGCTGCTCATCAGCCGCAGCGGACCCGCCGCCGACGGCGCCGGCGCGCTCCTCGACGACCTGGCCGCGGCGGGCGCCGACGCCGAGATCGCCGTCTGCGACGCCGCCGACCGGGAAGCCCTGGAGAAACTGCTGGACGGTCTGGAGCATCCGCTGCGCGGTGTCGTGCACACCGCGGGCGTCATCGACGACGGAGTGGTCGCCGACATGACGCCCGAGCAGCTCCACCGCGTGCTGCGCCCGAAGGTCGACGCCGCCGTCAACCTGCACCAACTGACCGCCGGCCTGGACCTGTCCGCGTTCGTCGTGTTCTCCTCCATCGCCGGTGTCTTCGGCGGCATGGGTCAGGCCAACTACGCGGCCGCCAACGCCTTCCTGGACGCCCTCGCCCACCGGCGGCGCGCCCGCGGCCTGCCCGGCGTCTCGCTGGCCTGGGGCCTGTGGGCCACCGGCGGCGGCATGACCGGGCACCTCGGCGCGGCCGACCTCGCCCGCATCGCCCGCGGCGGCATCGTCGCCTTCACACCGGCCGACGGCATCGCCCTCTTCGACACGGCCACCGGCCTGGACGCGCCCGCCCTCCTGCCGCTGCGCCTCGACACCGGCGTCCTCGCGGAACAGGCCGCCACCGGCGGGGTGCCCGCCTTCCTGCGCGGACTCGTCCGCACCCCCGTACGCCGTGCCGCGGCAGGCGAAGGACCCGGCCCCGACACCGCCGGCGCGCTGCTACAGCGCCTGACCGGACTGCCCCCGGCACAGCGCGAGCGGGCCCTCACCGAGGTGGTCCGCACCCACGCCGCGCTGGTGCTCGGCTTCTCCGACCCGATGGCCGTGGGCACCGAACTGCCGCTGCTCGACCTCGGGTTCGACTCGCTGACCGCAGTGGAGCTGCGCAACCGGCTGCGGGCCGCCACCGGCCTGCCCCTGCCCGCGACCCTGCTCTTCGACCACCCCACCGCCGCCGCGGTCGCCCGCCACCTCGCCGAGCAGATCGCCCCCGCGGACGGCACGGGCGGACCCGGCCCCGAGGTCCTCGCCGGACTCGACCGCCTGGAGGGCGCGGTGCGCGACGCCGTGCACGACGACGCGGCACGCACCGCGCTCACGGCCCGGCTCCAGGACCTCCTGGAGACCCTCCGCCCGGACCCCGGCCCCGCAGCGGACGCCGTCGAGGACCGCATGGGCTCCACCGACGACGAACTCTTCGACTTCATCGACAGCGAACTCGGCAGCCCATGACGTGACCGCCGCCGCCCGCACGCCCCCCGACCGCCCCGCGTACGAAGGTGACGATCCACGGTGAATGACGACAAGCTGCGCGACTATCTCAAGCGGGTCGCCGCCGACCTGCACCGGACCAAGCAGCGCCTCGGCGAGGCCGAGGCCCGGGACCGGGAGCCGATCGCCGTCGTCGCGATGGCCTGCCGCTACCCCGGCGGTGTGCGCACCCCCGAGGACCTGTGGCGCCTGGTCTCGACGGGCACCGACGCGATCACCCCCTTCCCCGCCGACCGCGGCTGGGACCTGGCCGCGCTGCACGACCCGGCGGGGGAGCGCCCCGGCACCACCTACAGCGCCGAGGGCGGCTTCCTCGACGACGTCGCCGGGTTCGATCCCGGCTTCTTCGGGATCTCCCCGCGCGAGGCCCTCGCCATGGACCCGCAGCAGCGGCTCTTCCTGGAGACCGCCTGGGAGGCCTTCGAACGCGCCGGGATCGACCCGCACACCCTGCGCGGCAGCCGCACCGGCGTCTTCGCCGGGGTGATGTACCAGGACTACGCGGTCCGGCTGCGCCAGGTGCCCGAGGACGTCCGGGGCTACCTCGGCAACGGCAGCTCCGACAGCGTCGCGTCCGGCCGCATCGCCTACACCTTCGGCCTCGAAGGCCCCGCCGTCTCCGTGGACACCGCCTGCTCGTCGTCCCTGGTCGCCCTCCACCTGGCCGGCCAGGCGCTGCGGCAGGGCGACTGCACGCTCGCGCTCGCCGGCGGCGCCATGGTGATGTCCACGCCCGTGCCGTTCGTGGAGATGAGCCGGCAGAACGGCCTCGCCGCCGACGGGCGCTGCAAGTCCTTCTCGGCCGCCGCCGACGGCACCGGCTGGGGCGAGGGCGTCGGCATGCTCCTGCTGGAACGCCTGTCGGACGCCCGCCGCAACGGCCACCCGGTGCTCGCGCTCGTACGGGGCTCCGCCGTCAACCAGGACGGCGCCAGCAGCCGCCTCACCGCGCCCAACGGACCCTCCCAGCAACGCGTCATCCGCCAGGCCCTCGCCCACGCCCGGCTCACGGCGGCGGACGTCGACGTCGTCGAGGCCCACGGCACCGGCACCCCGCTCGGCGACCCCATCGAGGCGCAGGCGCTCCTCGCCACGTACGGCCGGGAACACACCGCCGAACGGCCGCTGCTGATCGGCTCGCTGAAGTCCAACATCGGCCACACCCAGGCCGCCGCCGGCGTGGGCGGCGTCATCAAGATGATCCTCGCCATGCGGCACGGCATGGTGCCGCCCTCCTTGCACGGCACGGACCCCACCCCCCAGGTCGACTGGTCCACGGGGACGCTGAAACTGGTCACGGAGGCCACCGACTGGCCCGGGACCGGGCGTCCGCGCCGCGCCGCCGTGTCCTCCTTCGGCGTCAGCGGCACCAACGGCCACGTCGTCCTGGAACAGGCCGAGCCCGCCGAGGCGCCGCCGCGCACCGAGGCGCCCACCGGCCCCGTGCCCTGCGTCGTCTCGGGGCGCACCGCCGCCGCGCTGCGCGCCCAGGCCGCCGCCCTGCACACCCACCTGGCACAGACGCCCGGCCTCCGCCCCGCCGACGTCGCCCACACCCTGGCGACGGGCCGGGCCGGGCACGAGCACCGGGCCGTCCTCCTCGCCGACGACCGGCAGGCGCTGCTCGACGGGCTGGACGCGCTCGCCCGCGACGCCGACCCGCTGCCGCCGGGCATCGTGCGCGGCACCGCCCGCCCCGGCGAGGCCGTCGCCTTCGTCTTCCCCGGCCAGGGCTCCCAGTGGCCCGGCATGGCCCGCGAACTCCTCGACACCTCACCGGTGTTCGCCGCCCGGTTCGCCCAGTGCGCCGACGCCCTCGCCCCGTACACCGACTTCTCGCTCCCGGACGTGGTCCGCGGCGCCGCCGGCGCCCCGGGGTTCGACCGCGTCGACGTCGTACAGCCCGCGCTGTTCGCGGTGATGGTCTCCCTCGCGGAGGTGTGGCGCGCGCACGGTGTCGAGCCCGCGGCCGTGGTGGGGCACAGCCAGGGGGAGATCGCCGCCGCCTGCGTCGCCGGCGCCCTCACCCTCGACGACGCCGCGAAGGTCGTCGCCCTGCGCGCGAGGGCACTGCGGGCCCTCGCCGGACACGGCGGCATGGCGTCGGTGGCGCTCCCCGCCGACCAGGTGCGCGAACGCCTCGCGCCCTGGGCCGGGCGGATCGCGCTCGCCGTCGTCAACGGCCCCGAGTCGGCCGCCGTCTCCGGCGACCCCGAGGCACTGGCCGGACTCCTCGCCGCCCTCGAAGCCGACGGGATACGGGCCCGCGCCATCCCCGTCGACTACCCTTCGCACGGCCCGCACGTCGAGGCGATCCGCGCGGAGCTGTCCGCGGCCCTGGCGGGCCTCACGCCCCGCCCGGCCGTCGTGCCGTTCTACTCGACCGTCACCGGCGGTCTCCTGGACACCGAGCGCCTCGACGCCGCCTACTGGTACGAGAACCTCCGGCACACCGTGGAGTTCGAGCGGGCCACGCGCGCCCTGCTCGACGCCGGGCACCGCGTGTTCGTCGAGGTCAGCCCGCACCCCGTGCTGACCGCCGCCCTCCAGGACACCGCCGCGGCAGCCGGCACCGACGCCCTCGCCCTCGGCACCCTGCACCGCGACGACGCCGGCCGGCGCCGGACGCTCGCCGCGCTCGCGGAACTGCACACGCGCGGCGTGCCCGTCGACTGGGACGCCGTCCTCACCGGGCACCGCCCCACCCGCGTCGACCTGCCCACGTACGCCTTCCAGCGGGAGCGCTACTGGCTGGAGGACACCGGCGCGCCCGCGGGCGACGCCGCCTCGCTCGGCCTCGACCCCTCGGGACACCCGCTCCTCGGCGCCGTCGTCACGCTCGCCGACAGCGAAAGCCTGCTGTTCACCGGCAGGCTCTCGGCGCGCACCCACCCCTGGCTCGCCGACCACACCGTCCAGGGCGACATCCTGCTGCCGGGCACCGCCTTCCTGGAACTCGCCGTCCTCGCCGGCGACCGCACCGGCTGCTCCCGCGTCGACGAGCTCACCCTCGAAGCGCCCCTGACACTGCCACGGGACGCCGGTGTCGTCCTGCGCCTGTCCGTCGGCGCGCCCGCCGCCGACGGCACCCGCGCACTGGCCCTGCACGCGCGGCCCGACGACCCGGACACGGACGAGGAGTGGACCCGCCACGCCACCGGCCTCCTCGCCCCGGCGGCCCCCGCCCCCGCCGCCACCGCCCCGGGCGCCTGGCCGCCGCCCGGCGCGGCCCCCGTCGACCTCGACGGCATGTACGCGCGCTACGCCGAGGGAGGCTTCGCCTACGGGCCCGCCTTCCAGGGACTCACGGCGGTGTGGCGGCTCGGCGACGACCTGTACGCCGAAGCCGTGCTGCCGCCCGGGATCCATCAGGACGCCCAGCGGTTCGCCCTGCATCCGGCGCTGCTCGACGCCGCTCTGCACGCCACCGGACTCACCGCCGACGGGACGGGCGACGGCGACCGCATGCCGTTCGTCTGGTCGGGGGCGACCCTGCACGCGACGGGCGC
The DNA here is from genome assembly GCF_055566335.1 of Streptomyces sp. NPDC027672. Lineage (NCBI taxonomy): Bacteria > Bacillati > Actinomycetota > Actinomycetes > Kitasatosporales > Streptomycetaceae > Streptomyces > Streptomyces sp. NPDC027672. Next base: position 449,301 of record NZ_JBVHSO010000005.1, read on the forward strand.
CGCCGCGCTGCGCGTCCGCCTGACCCGGACCGCGCCGGACACCCTCGCCCTGGAGGTCGCCGACACCACCGGAAGCCCCGTCGCCTCCGTGGAGTCCCTGGTCCTGCGCCCGGCCGCACCGGACGCCCGCGCGACCCGGACCCACCACGACTCGCTGTTCCGGGTGGAGTGGACCCCGGTCACCTGCCCGCCCGCTCCCGTGGCCGCCGACTGGGCGGTCATCGGCCCCGCCGGCACCGGCCTGCCGGCGTCGGCCGTCTACGCCGACACCGCCGCGCTCACCGCCGCCCTCGACGCGGGCACGGCACCGCCCGCCCTCGTGCTGGCGCCGCAACCGCCGTACCACGACGGGGACACGGACGACGCGGAGGACGTGCACGCCGCCGTCCACCGGGCCCTGGAAACCCTCCAGACCTGGCTCGCCGACGAGCGGCTCGCCGGCACACGGCTCGCCCTCGTCACCCGGAACGCCGTCGGCGAGGCGCCCGCCGACCCGGCCCGCGCGGCCGTGTGGGGCCTGACGCGCTCCGCCCAGTCCGAACACCCCGGCCGCTTCCTCCTCGTGGACCTGGACGAGGAGGCGGCGCCGCGGGCCGTCGCCGCGGCGCTCACCTCCGGGGAGGAGCAACTGGCCGTACGCGGCGACACCGTCCTCGTCCCCCGGCTCGCCAAGGTCCCCACCGCCGACCCGGTACCGGTCGCCCTCGACCCCGACGGCACCGTCCTCGTCACCGGCGGCACCGGACTGCTCGGCTCCCGCGTGGCCCGCCACCTCGTGGCCCGGCACGGCGTCCGCCACCTCCTCCTCGCCGGGCGGTCCGGCCCCGACGCGCCCGGCGTCACGGCACTCACCGCCGAACTCACCGCGCTCGGCGCCCACGTCACCGTCGCCGCCTGCGACGCCGCCGACCGGACCGCGCTCGCCGCCCTGCTCGACGGCATCCCCGCCGGCCACCCCCTGACAGCCGTCGTCCACGCCGCGGGCGCCCTCGACGACGGCGTCATCACCGCCCTCACCCCCGGCCGCGTCGACACGGTGCTGCGCCCCAAGGCCGACGCCGCCCGGCACCTGCACGAACTCACCCGGGACAAGGACCTGCGGGCCTTCGTCCTCTTCTCCTCCGCCGCGGGCACCTTCGGCGGCCCCGGACAGGGCAACTACGCCGCCGCCAACGCCTACCTGGACGCCCTCGCCGGGCGGCGCCACGCCCTCGGCCTGCCCGCACGGTCCCTCGCCTGGACCCTGTGGGAGCAGCGCTCCGCCCTGACCGGACACCTCGACGACGCCGACCTGCGCCGCCTGGCCCGCTCGGGCATGCCGCCCCTCACCACCGACGAGGGCCTCGCACTCCTCGACGCGGCCCTCACCGTCGACGCCCCGGCGCTGCTGCCGCTGCGGCTCGACCCGCGCGCACTGCGGGCCCGCGCCGCCGAAGGAGAGCCGGTACCGCCGCTGCTGCGCTCCCTCGTCCGCGTACCCGCGCGCAGGGCCGCGGCCGCCGCACCCGCCCAGGACACCGGCACCGCCCTGCCCGAGCGCCTCGCCGCCCTGCCCGAGGCCGAACGCCTGCGCACGCTCGTCCGGCTGGTGTGCGCCCAGGCCGCCGCCGTGCTCGGCCACACCTCCGACAGCGCGGTCGTCCCGGCGCGTGCCTTCCGCGACCTCGGCTTCGACTCCCTCGCCTCCGTCGAACTGCGCAACCGCCTCACCGCCGCCACCGGTCTGCGGCTGCCCGCCACCCTGGTCTTCGACCACCCGTCGCCGCAGGCGCTCGCCGCGCACCTGCGGGACGCACTGACCGGAGCGGACCCCGTGCCCACGGCGCCCGCGGCCCGGCCTTCCCCCGCGGCCGCCGTGGCCGAGCCGATCGCCATCGTCGCGATGGGCTGCCGCTTCCCCGGAGCGGTCCGCACCCCGGACGACCTGTGGCGGCTGGTGGCCTCCGGCGGCGACGGCGTCTCCGCCTTCCCCACCGACCGCGGCTGGGACCTCGACGCGCTCTACGACCCGGACCCCGGGCACACCGGCACCTCGTACGTGCGCGAGGGCGGCTTCCTCACCGGAGCCGCCGACTTCGACCCCGACTTCTTCGGCATCTCGCCCCGCGAGGCCATCGCCATGGACCCGCAGCAGCGCCTGCTGCTCACCCTCACCTGGGAGGCGTGCGAGCGCGCCGGCATCGACCCGGCCGCGCTGCGCGGCACCCCCGCGGGCGTCTTCATCGGCCTGATGCAGCAGGACTACGCGGTACGGCTCCTCCCGCACATCCCCGAGGACGTCGAGGGCTTCCTCGGCACCGGCAACTCCGGCAGCGTCGTGTCCGGCCGTATCGCCTACGCCTTCGGCCTCGAAGGCCCGGCCCTCACCATCGACACGGCCTGCTCCTCCTCGCTCGTGGCCCTGCACACCGCGGTGCGGTCGCTGCGCAGCGGCGAGTGCTCGCTCGCCTTCGCGGGCGGGGTCACCGTGATGTCCAGCCCGGAACTCTTCGTGGAGTTCAGCCGCCAGGGCGGTCTGGCGGCCGACGGCCGCTGCAAGTCCTTCGCCGCCGGCGCGGACGGCACCGGCTTCGGCGAGGGCGCCGGGGTGCTGCTCCTGGAGCGGCTGTCGGACGCCCGCCGCAACGGCCGTCCGGTACTGGCGGTGGTACGGGGCAGTGCCGTGAACCAGGACGGCGCGAGCAATGGTCTGACGGCGCCGAACGGGCCGAGCCAGCAGCGGGTGATCCGCGCGGCGCTCGCCGACGCCGGGCTGTCGGCGAAGGACGTGGACGCGGTGGAGGGGCACGGCACCGGGACCACGCTGGGCGATCCGATCGAGGCGCAGGCCCTGCTCGCGACGTACGGCAGGGAACGCCGGGCGGGGCGGCCGCTGTGGCTGGGCTCGCTGAAGTCCAACATCGGCCACACCTCCGCCGCGGCCGGTGTCGCCGGAGTCATGAAGATGGTCCTCGCGATGCGGCACGGGACGCTGCCGCGGACCCTCCACGTCGACGAACCGACCCCGCAGGTCGACTGGTCGGCGGGTGAGGTGCGGCTGCTCGCCGAGGCACGCCCGTGGGAGGCCGGCGGCGGACCGCGCCGGGCCGGGGTGTCGTCGTTCGGGGTGAGCGGGACGAACGCCCACGTGATCCTGGAGCAGGCCCCGGAGACGGTCCCGCCCGCCGACCGCGACCTGCCGGTGCCGGTGCCCTGGGTGGTGTCGGCGAAGACGCCCCAGGCGCTGCGGGAGCAGGCGGCCCGGCTGCTGGAGGGGTGCGACGAGGAGACCCGGGCCGCCGACGTGGCCCTGTCGCTGGCGGTGACGCGCTCTCGGTTCGAGCACCGGGCCGTGGTGGTGGGGGACCGGGAGCTACTGCTGCGGGGCGTACGGGCACTGGCCGCCGGAGAGCCGTCCGCGTTCGTCGCTCAGGGCCGGGCCTCGGTGTCCGGCAAGACGGTGTTCGTGTTCCCGGGACAGGGCGCGCAGTGGGCCGGGATGGCGCGGGAACTGCTCGACGAATCACCGGAGTTCGCGGAGTCCCTGCGGGAGTGCGCGGCGGCCCTGTCCCCGTACACGCCGTGGTCGCTGCTGGACGTGGTGCGCTCGGGCACGGACCTCGACCGGGTGGACGTGGTGCAGCCGGTGCTGTTCGCGGTGATGGTGTCACTGGCGCGGCTGTGGCGCTCCTTCGGCGTGGTGCCCGACGCGGTGGTCGGACATTCGCAAGGGGAGATCGCGGCGGCGGTCGTCGCGGGAGGGCTGTCACCGGCGGACGGCGCGAAGGTGGTCGCGTTGCGCAGCCGGGCGATCGCGGGACTGGCCGGACAGGGCGGGATGGTGTCGCTCGCCCTGTCGCCGGAGCGGGCCGCCGAGACCGTCGCGGCCTGGACCGGACGGCTGTCGGTGGCGGCGGTCAACGGCCCCTCGGCGGTGGTGGTGTCCGGGGACACGGACGCCCTGGACGAGCTGCTCGCGTCCTGCGCGGCGGACGGCGTACGGGCGCGGCGGATCGAGGTGGACTACGCCTCGCACTCGGCCCATGTGGAGCGGATCGAGCACGAATTGGCACGGGCCCTGGAGGGAATCCGGCCGGTGCGAAGCGAGGTGCCGCTGCTCTCCACGGTGACGGGCGAGTGGCTGGACACCTCGGCGATGGACGCCGCGTACTGGTACACGAACCTGCGCCGCCCGGTCGCCTTCGAGCCCGCCGTCCGTACCCTGGCGGATGCGGACTTCGACGCCTTCATCGAGGTCAGCCCGCATCCGGTGCTCGGCATGGCGGTCGAGGAGACTTTGGAGGCGGCCGAGGCGACCGGCGTCGTCCTCGGCACGCTCCGCCGGGACGAAGGCGGACTCCAGCGGATGCTCCTCGCCCTCGGGCAGGCCCACGCGCACGGCATCCCGGTCGACTTCGCCCCCGTCTTCGCGGGCACCGGCGCCACCCGCACCGACCTGCCCACCTACCCCTTCCAGGAACGACGCCTCTGGCTGGACGTCCCGACCACCAGCCGGGACGTGGCCTCGGCGGGGCTCGGGACGACGGGACACCCGCTCCTGGGCGCCACCGTCGAGATCGCCGGCACGGGCGAAGTCCTGTGCACAGGACGCCTCTCACGGCGCAGCCACCCGTGGCTCGCCGAGCACGTGGTCCAGGGCACCGCCCTGCTGCCCGGCACCGCCTTCCTGGAACTCGCGCTGCGCGCCGCCGCCGCGGCCGGCTGCGCCACGGTGGACGAACTCACCCTGTCCGCACCGCTCCCGCTGCCCGACGAGGGCGCCGTCCGCATCCAGGTGCGCCTCGGGACGCCCGGCGCGGACGGGCGGCGGGCACTCGGCCTCCACTCACGGGCCGAGCGGGACACCGGACCGGAAACGGGGCCGGAGACCGGACCGGAGCCCGGGGCCGCGTCCGCGTGGACCACCCACGCCACCGGCACCGTCGCGCCCGCGGCCCGCCCCGCGGGGCCCGCCCTCGTCACCTGGCCGCCGCCCGGCGCCGAGGCCGTGGACATCGAGGGCCTCTACGAACGGTTCGCGGCCGCCGGATACCGCTACGGGCCCACGTTCCGGGGCATCCGCGCCGCCTGGACCCGGGACGGCGAGATCTGCGCCGACCTCGTCCTGGACGAGCGGCAGCACGCCGACGCCCCCGGGTACCGCCTGCACCCGGCGCTCCTCGACGCCGCCCTGCAGACCGCCGCGCTGCTGCCCGGCCGCGACGACACCGCGCGCCTGCCGTTCAGCTGGAACGACGTGACCGCGCACGCCACGGGGTCCACCGCCGTACGGGTCCGGCTCACCGGCGAGGGACCGGACGCCGTCGCCCTGACCGTGTACGACCTCGCCGGGCAGGAGGTCCTGTCGGCCGGTTCGCTCGCCCTGCGCCCGGCGTCGGCGGGCGGGCCGGGGCGCGCGGGGCACGGCCGGGACGGGCTGCACCGGGTGGACTGGGTGCCCGCGCCGGACGCCGACGACCTCGTTCCGGAGACGGACCCGGGCGACTGGGCCGTCCTGCGGGCCGAACCGGACAGCCCCGTGCCCGCCCTGGTCGTCGCCGACTGCCCGCGCCCGGACGCCGCGCACGAAGACGCGCGCGGCGGCACGGACGAGACCGCGGTGTTCCACGCCGTCGCCGCGGAGTGCCTCGCACTCGTGCGGGAGTGGCTGTCCGGCGAGCGGTACGACGGCTCCGTCCTCGCCGTCGTCACCCGGGGCGCCGTGACCACCGGCCCCGGCGACCGGGCGGCGGACTGGACGCGGTCCGGCGTGTGGGGGCTGCTGCGGACCGCGCAGACCGAACACCCCGGCCGGTTCCTGCTCGTGGACCTGGACGGAGACCCGCAGTCGCGTGCCGCCCTGCCCGCCGCGCTCGCCTCGGGCGAACCCCAGACCGCCGTACGCGCCGGGGAGGTGCTCGTACCGCGCCTGACCGCCGGGCCCGGCCGGGACACCCTGGTGCCGCCCCCCGGCAGCGCGGACGGCTGGCGGGTCGCCCTGTCCGGGGACGGCACGGTCGACGGGCTCACGGCCGAACCCGCGCCCGACGCGCTCGCCCCGCTCGGCGCCGGCCGGGTGCGGGTCGCCGTACGGGCCGCGGGCCTCAACTTCCACGACGTGGTGGCCTCCCTCGGACTCGACCCCGACCACGCGGGACTCGGCAGCGAGGGCGCCGGAGTCGTCCTGGAGGTGGGCCCGGACGTCGACGACCTCGCACCGGGCGACCGGGTGATGGGGGTCTTCGCCGGCGCCTTCGGGCCGACCGCCGTCGCCGACCGGCGCACCCTCGCCCGGATACCGGCCGGCTGGACCTTCGCGCGGGCCGCGTCGGTGCCGATCGCCTTCCTCACCGCCTACTACGGCCTGTTCGACCTCGGCGGCCTGCGGCGCGGCCAGTCGGTCCTGGTGCACGCCGCGGCGGGCGGCGTCGGCATGGCCGCCGTCCAGCTCGCCCGGCACGCCGGAGCCGAGGTGTACGCGACGGCGAGCCCCGCCAAGCAGGGCGTCCTGCGGGCCTCGGGCCTGCCCGGCGACCACATCGCCTCCACCCGCACCCTCGACTTCGCCGGCCGCTTCCTCGACGCCAGCGGCGGCCGGGGCGTGGACGTCGTCCTCGACTGCCTGGCGCGGGAGTTCGTCGACGCGTCCCTGACGCTGCTGCCACGCGGCGGCCGGTTCATAGAGCTGGGCAAGACCGACGTACGCCAGGCCGACGAGGTGGCGCGCGACCACCCCGGCGTCCGCTACCGGGCCTTCGACCTGATGGAGGCCGGAGCCGACCGGGTCGGCGCCATGCTCACCGAGATCCTGTCCCTGTTCGAACAGGGTGCCCTCACACCGCTGCCGCTGACCTGCTGGGACCTGCGCCAGGCCCCACAGGCGTTCCGCAGGCTCAGCCAGTCCCGGCACATCGGCAAGAACGTCCTCACCCTGCCCGCGCCCCTCGACCCGGAGGGCGCCGTGCTGATCACCGGCGGCACCGGCACCCTCGGCGGGCTCGTCGCCCGCCACCTGGTCACCGCCCACGGCGTCCGCCGGCTGCTGCTCACGGGACGCTCCGGCCCGGACGCCCCCGGCGCCGGACGACTCGTCCGCGAACTGACCGAGGCCGGGGCCGAGGTGACCGTCACGGCCTGTGACGTGAGCGACCGGGACGCGCTCGCCGCACTGATCACGGGCATCCCGCGCGCGCACCCGCTCACCGCCGTCGTGCACGCCGCCGGAATCCTCGACGACGCCACCGTCACCGCGCTCACACCCGAGCGGCTCGCACGCGTCCTGCGGCCCAAGGCGGACGCCGCACTTGCCCTGCACGAGCTGACCCGGGACCGCGACCTGGCCGCCTTCGTCCTGTTCTCCTCCGGCGCCGCCCTGCTCGGCACCGCCGGACAGGCCAACTACGCCGCCGCCAACGCCGCGCTCGACGCCCTGGCCGCGCACCGCCGGGCCGAAGGACTGCCCGCCGTGTCCCTCGCCTGGGGCATGTGGGAGGAGCGCAGCGCGCTCACCGCGCACCTCACCGACGCCGACGTACGCAAGACGGCACGGGGCGGCATCGGCGCCCTGCCCACCGAAACGGCCCTCGCCCTCTTCGACGCGGCCCTGACCGCGGCGCAGCCGCACGTACTGGCCGCCGCGGTCGACACGGCCGCGCTGCGCGCGACCGCCGCCACGGGCGCGCCCCTGCCCCCCCTGCTCAGCGGGCTGGTGCGCGGCGCGCGCGGGAGGAGCGCCGCGCCCCCGGCGCCGGCCGGGCCGTCGCTCGCCGAGCAGGTGGCGGAGCTGCCGCCCGCCGAGGCCCACCGCGCCCTGCTCGACCTGGTGCGTGGCAACGCGGCCGCCGTCCTCGGCCACGCCTCCACCGACCTGATCGGCGCGCAACGGCCGTTCAAGGACCTCGGCTTCGACTCGCTCACCGGCGTCGAACTGCGCAACCGGCTCATGGCGGCGACCGGGACCCGGCTGCCGGCCGCGCTGGTCTTCGACCACCCCACCCCCGACACCCTCGCCCGTCACCTCACCGCCCGGCTCACCGCCGCTTCCGCGCCGGCCGCGCCGCCGGGCACCGCCGAACTCGACCGGCTCGACGCGCTCGCCACCGAACTGGCCGGCGCGGGCACCGACGCCGGACAACGGCGCGCGGACCTCGCCCGGCGGCTGCGCGGCGCCCTCGCCCGCCTCGAACCGGCGACAGAGCCCGGCGGCGGCACGGACTCCGCCGAAGCCGTCGAGTCCGCCACCGACGAAGAGATCTTCGACCTGATCGACAAGGAGATGGGCCTCTCGTGAGTGCCGTCCAGACCGCGCCGTCCCGACGCAACCACGGAGGAGCCCGGTGAGCGAACACAACGAGCAGAAGCTGCGCGACTACCTCAACCGCGTCACCATCGACCTGCGCGACACCCGCCGACGGCTGCGCGAGGCCGAGAGCAGCAGCCGCGAGCCGATCGCGGTGGTCTCCATGAGCTGCCGCTTCCCCGGCGGCGTCCGCACCCCCGAGGAACTCTGGGACCTCCTGACCGCGGGCCGTGACGCCGTCACCGGCGTGCCCGGCGACCGCGGCTGGGACACCGCGGGGCTCAGCGCGGGCGGTGTGCCCTGCCAGGGCGCGTTCCTCGACGGCGCCGCCGACTTCGACGCCGAGTTCTTCGCCGTGTCACCGCACGAGGCCGTCGCGATGGACCCGCAGCAGCGGCTGCTGCTCCAGGCCGCCTGGGAAGCCGTCGAACGCGCGGGCATCGACCCGGCGTCGCTGCGCGCCACCCGCACCGGAGTGTTCGCCGCCGCCATCGACCAGGGGTACGCCCAGCTCGGCACCGGCGCCCCCGAGACCGTCCAGGGCTTCCTGATGACCGGCAACTCGATGAGCGTGGTGTCCGGCCGCATCGCCTACGCGCTCGGCCTCCAAGGACCGGCCGTCACCGTCGACACCGCCTGCTCGGCCTCCCTGGTCGCCCTGCACCAGGCGGCGCGGGCACTGCGCGCCGGGGAGTGCACCCTCGCGCTGGCGGGCGGGGTGACCGTGATGGCGCGGCCGTCGGTGTTCACCGAGTTCAGCCGCCAGGGAGCCATGGCCGCCGACGGCCGCTGCAAGCCGTTCTCGGCGTCCGCCGACGGCACCGGCTGGGGAGAGGGCGTCGGCGTGCTCCTCCTGGAACGCCTGTCCGACGCCCACCGCAACGGCCACCCGGTCCTCGCCGTGCTGCGCGGCTCCGCCGTCAACCAGGACGGCGCCAGCAACGGGCTCACCGCGCCGAACGGGCCCAGTCAGCAGCGCGTCATCCGCGACGCGCTCGCCGACGCGGGCCTGTCCGCCGCCGACGTCGACGCCGTCGAGGCCCACGGCACCGGCACCCGGCTCGGCGACCCCATCGAGGCCGACGCGCTGCTCGCCACGTACGGCCGGGACCGTCGCGGCGGGCAGCCCCTGTGGCTGGGCTCGCTGAAGTCGAACATCGGCCACACCCAGGCCGCCGCCGGGGTCGCGGGCGTCATCAAGACGGTCCTCGCGCTGCGCCACGGGCTGCTGCCCCGGTCCCTGCACATCACCGAGCCCACCCCGCACGTCGACTGGAGCGAGGGCGCCGTCGCACTGCTGACCGAGGCCGGGAAGTGGCCCGAGACCGGCGGGCCGCGCCGGGCGGGCGTCTCCTCCTTCGGCATGAGCGGCACCAACGCCCACGTCATCCTGGAACGGGCCCCGGAGACCGAGCCGCCGCACCCCACCGGCACCACCCCGCCGGCCGCGCCCTGCCTGCTCTCCGGACGCACCGCGGCCGCCCTGCGCGACCAGGCCGTACGCCTCAGGGCGCGCCTCGCCGAGGACCCGCAGGCACGCCCCGCCGACCTCGGCTACTCGCTCGCCACCACCCGGACCGCCTTCCCGCACCGCGCCGCCGTGACGGCCGCCGACCGCGGTGAACTCCTCGCGGCGCTCGACCAGATGGCCCGCGACCCGCAGGGCGCCGCGACCGCCGTCACCGGCCTCGCCGAGCCCGGGCCCGGCCGGGTCGCCATGGTCTTCCCGGGACAGGGCGCGCAGTGGCCCGGCATGGGCCGGGAACTCCTCGACACCGCACCGGAGTTCGCCCGCTCCATGGCCGCCTGCGCGGACGCGCTGGCCCCCTTCGTGGACTGGTCGCTGCCCGACGCCGTACGCGGCGAACCGGGCGCGGCCGCCCTGGACCGGGTCGACGTGGTGCAGCCCGCGCTGTTCGCGACGATGGTGTCGCTGGCCGCCCTGTGGCGGTCCTGGGGTGTCGAGCCGGACGCGGTGGTGGGGCACTCCCAGGGGGAGATCGCCGCCGCGGTGGTCGCCGGGGCGCTGTCCCTGGCGGACGGGGCGAAGGTCGTCGCCCTGCGCAGCCGGGCCATCGCCGCGCTCGCGGGCGGCGGCGGCATGGTGTCCCTGGCGGTGTCCCGCGAGCGGGCGGAGGAAGCGATCCTGCCCTGGGCCGGGCGGCTGTCGGTCGCCGCCGTCAACGGCCCCGCGTCCGTGGTGGTATCCGGCGACGCGCCGGCCCTCGCCGCACTGACCGAGCGGTGCGCGGCGGACGGCGTCCGGGCCCGTACGGTCCCCGTCGACTACGCCTCGCACTCCGCGCACGTCGAAAGCGTCGAGCAGGAGGTCCTGGCGGCCCTCTCCGGCATCACCCCGGCCGCCGCCCGCGTCCCGCTGTTCTCCACCGTCACGGGGGAGTGGCTGGACACCACGGGCATGGACGCCGCGTACTGGTACCGCAACCTGCGCCACACCGTGCGCTTCGACACCGCCGTCCGCGCCCTCGCCGAACAGGGCCACGGCGTCTTCCTCGAAGTGTCCCCGCACCCCGTGCTGACGGTGCCCGTCCAGGACACCGCCGAGTCCGCGGGCGCCCCCGACGCCGTCGTCACCGGCACCCTGCGCCGCGACGAGGGCGGCCTGCGCCGCGCCCTCACCTCCGCGGCCGGACTGTGGGCGCGCGGCGTGCCGGTGGACTGGCGGAAGGTGTACGAGGGCTGGGACGCGCGCCGCGTCGACCTGCCCACGTACCCGTTCCAGCAGCGGCGCCACTGGCTGACGCCCGCCGCGCCGCCACCCGCCGACGGCGACACGGACTTCTGGGACCTGGTGGAACGCGGCGACGTGACGGAAGCGGCCACCGCCCTCGCCGTCGACGCCGCACCGCTGCGCGAGATCCTCCCCGCCCTGAATAGCTGGCACCGCCACCGCACCGCGACCGACCCGTCCGACGCCTGGCGCTACCGCGTCGCCTGGCACCCCGTCCCCGACCCGCCGGCCCCCGCGCTCAGCGGGACCTGGCTGGTCCTGGCGCCCGAGGGACACGAGGAGAGCGCGACGGTGCGGGACGCCGTACGGGCGCTGCGCGAACACGGGGCCGAGGTGGTCACGGCACAGGTCGCGACAGCCGACGCGGCGCATCCGGACACCGCGCACACCCCCTCCCGGGTTCCGGCCGGCGGTACCGCCGGCCGGGGCACGGCGACCGGCGAGACCGGCGAGACCGGTGAGACCGGTGAGACCGGTGAGACCCGCGATGCCGTTGAGGCCGTTGAGGCCGCTGAGACCCGCGAGAGCGGTGAGACCGACCCGGCCGCCGAGGGCCGCGAGAGCGGTGAGACCGACCCGGCCGCCGAGACCCGCCGCCCCGCCGACCGCGCCCGCCTCGCCGCCACCGTCACCGAGGCCGCCCACGGCCGTCCCCTCACCGCGGTCCTCTCCCTCCTCGGTCTGGCCGACCGCCCGCACCCCGCCCACCCGGGCCTGCCCACCGGCACCGTCCTGACCCTCGCGCTCGTCCAGGCGCTCGGCGACCTCGGGGTCACCGCGCCGCTGTGGTGCGCCACCCGGGGCGCCGTCTCCACGGGCGCGGCCGATCCGCTCACCGCGCCCGCGCAGGCGCAGGTATGGGGCACCGGCATGGTCGCCGCCCTCGAACACCCGCAGCGCTGGGGCGGACTGGTCGACCTGCCCGACACGGCCGACGCCCGGGCCCGGGAACGGCTCTGCGCCGCGCTCGGCGGCCCGGACGGCGAGGACCAGCTCGCGGTCCGCCCCAACGGCCTCTTCGTCCGCCGTCTCGTCCGAGCCCCCCGGCCCGCCCGGCCCGCCCGTGCCGCGCGCGCCTGGAAGCCCCGCGGCACCGTCCTGCTCACCGGCGGCACCGGCGCCCTCGGCCCGCACCTGGCCCGCTGGCTGGCCCGCGGCGGCGCCACCCACCTGGTCCTGCCCGGACGGCGCGGGGAGGACGCGCCCGCGGCGGCCGGACTGCGCACGGAACTGGCCGCGTCCGGCACGACCCTCGCGCTGCCCGTCTGCGACCTGGCCGACCGCGACCAGGTCGCACGGCTCCTCGCCGGACTCGACGCGGCCGGCACGCCCGTCACCGCCGTCGTGCACGCCGCCGCGGACATCGCGCTCGCCCCGCTCGACACCGTCCCCGTCGCGGCGTACGAGCGTGTCGTCGCCGCCAAGGCGGCGGGTGCGGCGCACCTCGACGCGCTGCTGGACCGCGAACTCGACGCGTTCGTGCTGTTCTCCTCGATCGCCGGGGTCTGGGGCAGCGGCGACCACGGTGCCTACGCCGCGGCCAACGCCCATCTCGACGCCCTCGCCCGGCACCGGCGCGACCGCGGCCTGAGCGCGACCACCGTCGACTGGGGCATCTGGCGGGCCGGACCGCCGGCCGCGGGCGGCACACCGGCCACCGAGGACACCGGCCTCTTCAACCTCGAAGAGCACGGCCTGCCCCGGATCGACGCCGAGCGGGCGCTCGCCGCGCTCCAGCGGGCCCTCGACGACGACGAGACGCTCGTGACCATCGCCGACGTCGACTGGGAGCGGTTCGCCCCGGTGTTCACCTCCAGCCGCCCCAGCCCGCTGCTGAGCACCGTCCCCGAAGCCCGCCGCGCCCTCGCGGGACCCGGGGACGCGGACGACCCGGCCGCCTCCGGACTGCGGCGGCGGCTCACCGCGCTGCGGCTCCCCGCCGACCGGGACCGGCTGCTGCTCGACCTCGTCCGCGGCCACGCCGCCGCCGTCCTCGGCCACGACCGCGCCGACGCCGTACCGCCCGCGAAGGCGTTCCAGGAGCTGGGCTTCGCCTCCCTCACCGCGGTCGAGCTCCGCAACCGCCTCACCAAGGCGACCGGGCTGCGGCTGCCGTCGACCCTCGTCTTCGACCACCCGTCGGCCGCCGTACTCGCCGCCCACCTGAAGTCCCGCCTGCTCGGCGCGGACGAGACGACGGCGGCGGAAAAGGAGGAGGACGGCACCCGCACCGGAGCCGCCGACGAGCCGATCGCCATCGTCTCCATGGGCTGCCGCCTGCCCGGCGGCGTCACCTCGCCCGAGGAACTCTGGCGGCTGCTCGCCGACCGCGGCGACGCCGTCACCGGGCTCCCCGCCGGGCGCGGCTGGGACCTCGACGCGCTCTACGACCCCGACCCGGAGCACCCGGGCACCTCGACCACCCGGCACGGCGGGTTCCTGCACGACGCCGCCGACTTCGACGCCGCCTTCTTCGGCATCTCACCCCGCGAGGCCCTCGCCATGGACCCGCAGCAGCGGCTCCTGCTGGAGGTCTCCTGGGAGGCCCTCGAACGCGCGGGCCTGGACCCGGAGGCGCTGCGCGGCAGCCGTACGGGCGTCTTCACCGGCGTCAACTACAGCGACTACGGCGCCGTGGTGGCCCGTTCCGCCGAGGGCGAGGGCCATCTGCTGACCGGCAGCGCCCCCAGCGTCGTCTCCGGGCGCGTCGCCTACACCCTCGGCCTGGAGGGCCCGGCGGTCACCGTCGACACCGCCTGCTCGTCGGCGTTGGTCGCCCTGCACCTGGCGGCCCGCGCCCTGCGCGCGGGGGACTGCTCGCTGGCCCTGGTCGGCGGCGTGGCGGTGATGGCGACACCCGGCGCGCTGATCAGCTTCTCGCGGCAGCGCGGTCTCGCGGCCGACGGACGGTGCAAGGCGTTCGCGGACGGCGCCGACGGCATGGGCATGGGCGAAGGAGCCGGAGTGCTGCTCGTCGAGCGGCTGAGCGAGGCCCGCCGCGCCGGCCATCCCGTCCTCGCGGTGCTGCGCGGCTCCGCCGTCAACCAGGACGGCGCCAGCAACGGCCTCTCGGCCCCCAACGGGCCCAGCCAGCAGCGCGTCATCCGCGCCGCCCTCGCCGACGCGGGCCTGACCGGCGCGGACGTCGACGTGGTGGAGGCCCACGGCACCGGCACCACCCTGGGCGACCCCATCGAGGCGCAGGCGCTCCTCGCCACCTACGGCCAGGACCGGGCCGCGGGACGGCCCCTCCTGATCGGCTCCCTCAAGTCCAACATCGGCCACACCCAGGCCCTCTCCGGTGTCGCGGGCGTCATGAAGACGGTCCTGGCCCTGCGTCACGCCACCGTCCCGGCGACGCTCCACGCCGACCGGCCCACCACCCACGTGGACTGGACCCAAGGCCACGTCGCCCTCGTGACCGAGCACGAGCGGTGGCCCGAGGCGGGCCGGCCGCGCCGCGCGGGCGTCTCCTCCTTCGGGCTCAGCGGCACCAACGCCCACGTCATCCTGGAACAGGCGCCGGAACCCGAACCGCCGGAACCCGCCGCACCGGGCTCCGACGCACTGGAACCCGCCGCAACGGGACTTGACACACCGGGACTTGGCGCACCGGATCCCGACGCACCGGGACCCGATCCACTGGAGCCCCACGCACCGGAGCCCGAGCGCCCCCGCACCGCCCCGGCCGTCCCCTGGTGCCTGTCGGCCCGCTCCGCCGACGCCCTGCGCGCCCAGGCCGAACGCCTGCTCCACCACCTGTCCGGCACGGACCAGGCCGACGCGGCGGACGTCGCCCTGTCCCTCGCGGGACGCACCGCCTTCCCGCACCGCGCCGTCCTCGTCGGCGGCCACGACCGGCTGCTGCCCGCCCTGCGGGAGTGGGCCGCGGGCGCCGCCCCCGCCGTCCACGCAGTCGCGGACCCCGACGGGCGCACCGTCCTGATGTTCCCCGGCCAGGGTTCGCAGTGGACCGGCATGGCCCGCAGGCTCCTCGACGAGTCACCCGAGTTCGCCGACGCCCTGCGCACCTGCGCGGACGCGCTCGCCCCGTACGTCGACTGGTCGCTGCTGGACGTCGTACGCGACGGCGACCGGCTGGACCGGGTCGACGTGGTGCAGCCCGTCCTCTTCGCCGTGATGGTGTCCCTCGCGCGGTTGTGGCGGGCGTACGGCGTCGTCCCGGACGCCGTCGTCGGCCACTCCCAGGGGGAGATCGCCGCGGCAGTGGTGGCCGGCGCGCTGACGCCGCGGGACGGGGCGAAGATCGTCGCCCTGCGCAGCCGCGCGCTCGCCCGGCTCGCCGGGCACGGCGGCATGGTGTCGCTCGCCCTGCCGTCGGCACGGGCCGCCGAGCTGATCGCGGCCTGGACGGGACGGCTGTCGCTGGCGGCGGTCAACGGGCCGTCCGCGGTGGTGGTCTCCGGTGACGCGGACGCCCTGGACCAGCTCATGGAGACATGCGAAGCGGACGGCGTACGAGCCCGGCGCGTGGACGTCGACTACGCGTCCCACTCCGCCCACATGGAAGCCCTCGAAGCCGAACTGACCACCGCCCTCGCGGACATCGAGCCCACCGCGGCGGACATCCCGCTGTACTCCACGGTGACGGACGGCTGGCTGGACACGGCGACGATGGACGCCCGCTACTGGTACGCCAACCTCCGGCGCACCGTGGGCTTCGAGTCCGCCGTCCGCGCCCTCGCCGCGGCGGGCCACCGCACGTACATCGAGGTGAGCCCGCACCCGGTCCTCACCCCGGCCGTCGAGGAGACGCTGGAGTCGGTGGGCGTCGACGCCGCCGTGCTCGGCACGCTGCGCCGCGACGAGGGCGGCATGGAACGCATGCTGCGGTCCCTCGGCGCCGCGTGGGCGCACGGCGCCCCCGTCGACTGGGCGCCCCTGTTCGCGGGCACCGCCGCCCGCCGCGTCGACCTGCCCACGTACGCCTTCCAGCACCGGCCCTACTGGGCCGTGCCGGGCCCGGACACCGGCGGCGGCCTCACGGCGGCGGGCCTCGGCACGACCGGACACCCCCTGCTGGGCGCGGCCGTCGAACTCGCCGACACCGGCGAGACGGTGCTCAGCGGACGGATCTCGGTGCGCACCCACCCCTGGCTCGCGGACCACGCCGTGGCGGACGTCGTCCTGCTGCCCGGCGCCGCGTTCGTGGACCTCGCCGTCCGCGCCGGGGACGAGGCCGGCTGCCCCGTCCTGGAGGAACTCACCCTCCAGGCCCCGCTGGTGCTGCCCGCCACCGGCGGCGTACGGCTCCAGGTCCGGGTCGGCGCCCCGGACGGCACCGGCCGGCGCACCGTGGACGTGCACGCGCGGCCGGACGCCACGGCCGCCGCGCCGTGGACACCGCACGCCTCCGGCGTCCTGGCCGAAGCCGCCGTGGACGGCGCACCGGCGCAGGAGGAGAGCCGGCCTCCCGCCGACGCCGAGCCCGTCGACGTCGACGGCCTCTACGAGCGGTTCGCCGCGGCCGGCTACGGCTACGGACCCGCCTTCCGGGGGCTGCGCGCGGCCTGGCGGCACGGCGACGACCTGTACACCGAGGTGCGTCTGGACGAGGACCAGCACGCGGGGGCCGCGGCCTTCGGCATCCACCCCGCGCTGCTCGACGCGGCGCTGCACGGGCTGTGGCTGGCCGCCGGGGGCAGCGGGGGCCCGGACCCGGCGCCGGGCACCGCGCGGTTGCCGTTCGCCTGGACGGGGGTGACCCTGCACGCCTCCGGCGCCACCGCACTGCGCGTCCGCCTCTCCCCGGACACCGACGGAACCACGTCCCTCACCGCGCACGACCCCGCCGGCCGGCCGGTGCTCACGGTGACCGGACTCGCCGTCCGGCCCGTCGACGTGGACGCCCTGCGCGCCGCCACCGCCCCGGCGGCGGACGACTCCCTGTACCGCCTGGAGTGGGCGCCCGTGCCCGCCCCGGCCACGGCCCCCGCACCGCCCGGCCGCCTGGCCGCTCTCGGCCCGGGCGTTCCACTGCCCGACACCTACCCGGACCTCGCCGGCCTCGCCGCGGCCGTCGACCGCGGGGCACCCGTGCCCGACGTGGTCGTCATGCCGTGCGCCACGGCCGTCGGGGACGCCACGGCCGCCGGGGACGACGCGCTGGACGGGGCCGTCACGGCCGACCGGGACGACGCGCTGGACGGGGGCGACGCGGCCGCCGTACGGGCCGTCGTGGGCGCCACCCTCGCGCTCGTCCAGACCTGGCTGGCCGACGACCGGTTCGCCGGCACCCGCCTGGTGTTCCTCACGCGCGGCGCCGTCCGCACGGGACCCGACGACGGCCCGAGCGACCCCGCGGGCGCGGCGGCACGCGGCCTGCTGCGCTCGGCCCAGTCCGAGCATCCCGGCCGTCTCGTCCTCCTCGACACCCCGGACCCCGACGGCCTGCCCGCCCTGCTGCCGGCCGTCTTGGACCTAGACGAATCCCAACTCGCCGTACGTGACGGGAAACTGCTCGCCGCCCGCCTCACCCGGGTCCCGGCCCCGGAGGAGACCGCCGGACGGTCCGTGCCGCTGGACCCCGACGGCACCGTCCTGGTCACCGGCGCCGGCGGCGTACTCGGCGGACTCGTGGCCCGGCACCTCGCGGCCCGGCACGGAGTGGGACACCTGCTCCTGGCCGGACGGCGCGGAGCCGGCACACCCGGAGCCGCCACGCTCCTCGCCGACCTCCAAGCCCTGGGCGCCCAGGCGGAGTTCGCGGCGTGCGACGTAGCCGATCCGGCCGCCGTCGCGGAGCTGCTGGCGGGCGTGCCGGCCGAGCACCCGCTGACGGCCGTCGTGCACGCCGCCGGTGTCCTCGACGACGGCGTCGTCACCTCGCTCACCCCCGAACGCCTCGACCGCGTCCTGCGGCCCAAGGCCGACGCGGCCCTCGCCCTGCACGAGGCGACCCGCGACCTGCCGCTGTCCGCGTTCGTCCTCTTCTCCTCCGCGGCGGGCGTCGCCGGCAACCCGGGTCAGGCCGGCTACGCGGCCGCCAACGCCTGCCTGGACGCCCTGGCGGAGCGCCGCCAGGCCGCCGGGCTGCCCGCCCAGTCCCTCGCCTGGGGCCTGTGGGAACGGCGCAGCGAGATGACCGGCACCCTGGACGGGACCGGACTCGGGCGGATGACCCGCGGCGGTGTCGCCGCACTCTCCGACGCCCAGGGCCTCGCCCTCTTCGACGCGGCGCTGCGCCTCGACGACGCCCTGCTCGTGCCCGTGCGCCTCGACACCGCCCGGCTGCGGGCGGGCGCCGGGCGCGGGCCCGTGCCGCCCCTGCTGCGCGGCCTGGTGCGCGCCGCCCGGCCCGCCGCCGCCGCGGGCGCCGCCGAAGTGGCGTCACTGCGCGAACACCTGGCCTCCCTGGGGGCCGAGGAACGCCGGCAGCGGATCGAGGAGCTGGTACGGGCCCGGGTCGCCGACGTCCTCGGGCACGACGGAGGCGAAGCGATCGACCCGGAGCAGGCGTTCAAGGACCTCGGATTCGACTCCCTGACCGCCGTAGACCTCCGCAACCGCCTGAACGCGGCCACCGGCCTGCGCCTGCCCGCCACCCTCGTCTTCGACCACCCCACCCCGGCGGCCGCGGCCGCCTACATGACCGCGCGCCTCGCCCCGGCCGTCCGGCCCGCCGACCCCGGCGGCCCGGACGGCGACCGGGAACTCCAGCGGCGGCTCGCCGCCGTCCCGGTCACGCGGCTGCGCGAGGCCGGACTGCTGGACGCGGTGCTCCGCCTCACCGAGAACGACGCCGGGGGAGCGGACCGCACCACGAAACCTACGGGAACGGACCTCGCGGACGACCCCGGCGCCATCAAGGAGATGGAAGTGGACGCCCTCGTGCGGATGGCCCTGGGCGGCGGCGAGCGTGCCTGAGCCGGCGAGGGAAGAAAGGAAGACCATGTCCACGGACCGAGTGGTCGAGGCACTGAGGGCCTCCCTCCTCGACAACCAGCGCCTGCGCCAGGAGAACGGCAGACTCGCCGCCGAGGCCGACGGTGCCCGCGAACCGATCGCCGTGGTCGCGATGAGCTGCCGCTTCCCCGGCGGCGTCGCCTCCCCGGAAGACCTGTGGGAACTGCTCGTCAAGGAACGGGACGCCGTCACCGGCTTCCCCGCCGACCGGGGCTGGGACCTCGACGGTGTCTTCGACGACGACCCGGACGCGCCGGGAACCTCGTACACACGCGAAGGCGGCTTCCTCCACGACGCCTGCGCCTTCGACCCCGGCTTCTTCGGGATCTCGCCGCGCGAGGCCCTCGCCATGGACCCCCAGCAGCGTCTCCTCCTGGAGACCTCCTGGGAGGCGGTCGAGCGCGCGGGCATCGACCCCCTCACCCTCAAGGGCAGCCGCACCGGCGTCTACGCGGGCCTCATCTACAGCGAGTACGGCTCCCGCCTCGCCCAGGTGCCCGAGGAACTGGAGGGCTTCCTCGGCACCGGCTCCATCGCCAGCGTCGCCTCCGGCCGCGTCGCCTACACCCTGGGCCTGGAGGGCCCCGCGGTCACCCTGGACACCGCCTGCTCCTCCTCCCTCGTCGCCCTCCACCTCGCCTGCCAGGCCCTGCGGGCGGGCGACGCCACCCTGGCCCTGGCGGGAGGCGTCACCGTGATGGCGACACCCGGCTTCTACGTCGGGTTCAGCAGGCAGCGCGCTCTCGCACCGGACGGCCGCTGCAAGTCCTTCGCCGCCGCCGCCGACGGCGCGGGCTTCGGCGAAGGCGCCGGCATGCTCCTCCTGGAGCGCCTGTCCGACGCCCGCCGCAACGGCCACCCGGTCCTCGCCGTGATCCGCGGCTCGGCCGTCAACCAGGACGGCGCGAGCAACGGCCTGACCGCACCCAACGGCCCCGCCCAGGAACGCGTCATCCGGCAGGCCCTGGACAGCGCCGGACTCACCCCGGCCGAGGTCGACGCCGTCGAGGCACACGGCACCGGCACCGTCCTCGGCGACCCCATCGAGGCACAGGCACTGCTCGCCGCCTACGGGCGGCAGCGACCCCCGGACCAGCCACTGTGGGTCGGCTCCCTCAAGTCCAACCTCACGCACACCCAGGCGGCCGCCGGGGTCGGCGGCGTCATCAAGACGGTCCTCGCGCTCCGCCACGGCCTGCTGCCGCGCACCCTGCACCTCGACCGGCCCACCCCGCAGGTCGACTGGACCGAAGGCGCCGTCCGCCTGCTCACCACCGCGACACCGTGGCCCGCCACGGGCCGCCCGCGCCGCGCCGGGGTCTCCTCCTTCGGGGCCAGCGGCACCAACGCCCACGCCATCCTGGAACAGGCCCCCGAGGAACCGGCGGCCGAACGCGAGGAGTACGACGGCCCCGTCGCCTGGCCGCTGTCCGCCAAGAGTGCACAGGCACTGCGCGGACAGGCCGCCGCCCTGCACGCCCACGTCCTGGCCGACCCGGCGCTCCGCCCCGCCGACATCGGACTCTCCCTGGCCACCGGCCGCTCCCGGTTCACCGAGCGCGCCGTCGTCGTGGGGTCCGGCCGCGCCGCACTCCTCGACGGCCTCGGCGCACTGGCCCGCGGCGAACTCCCCGCCGACGGCGCCACCGGCACCGCCCCGCGCGGCGCCCGCAAGGCGGTCTACGTCTTCCCCGGACTCGGCGCCCAGTGGCCCGGCATGGCGACCGGACTCCTCGACACCTCCCCGGTGTTCGCCGCCCGCGTGGCCGACTGCGAACGGGCCTTCGCCCCGTACCTCGACTGGTCGCTGAGCGCGGTGCTGCGCGGCGCGCCGGGCGCCCCGGTCCTGGACCGCGTCGAGGTCCTCCAGCCCGCGCTGTTCACCGTGATGGTGTCCCTCGCGGCGGTGTGGCGCGCCCACGGCCTGGAGCCTGCGGCGGTGGTGGGCCACAGCCAGGGCGAGGTCGCCGCGGCGTGCGTCGCCGGAGCCCTCACCCTGGAGGACGCCGCCCGGGTGGCGGCCCTGCGCAGCCGCGCCCTGGCCGGCGTCACCGGCGGGGGCGGCATGGCCACCTTGATGATGTCGGAGCAGGAGGCCGGGCGGCTCCTGGCCGAGCACGCCCCGCAGGTGTCGGTCGCGGCCGTCAACGGCCCCCGGGTCGTCGTCGTCGCGGGCCCGTCCGCGGCCGTCCGCGACCTCGTCGCGGACCTGTCCGAGCAGGGCCTCATGGCCTGGAACATCCCCGTCGACTACGCCTCGCACTCCGGCGCCGTCGACGCCGTACGGGACGAACTGCGCACCGCGCTCGCCGATATCACCCCGCGCACCCCCGAGGTGCCGCTGCTCTCCGCCGTCGACGCCGACTGGCTGACCGCCGACGGCATCACCGCCGGGTACTGGTTCCGCAACCTGCGCGAACCCGTCCGCTTCCACGCGGCCGTGCGCCGGCTGCTCGACGCGGGCCACCGCACCTTCGTCGAGGTCAGCCCGCACCCCACGCTCACCTACGGCATCGCGGACACCGCGGCCGACGCCGGCCGCGACGACGTGCGGGTGCTCGGCACCCTGCGCCGCG
Source organism: Streptomyces sp. NPDC027672 (assembly GCF_055566335.1). Lineage (NCBI taxonomy): Bacteria > Bacillati > Actinomycetota > Actinomycetes > Kitasatosporales > Streptomycetaceae > Streptomyces > Streptomyces sp. NPDC027672. The sequence goes on from NZ_JBVHSO010000005.1 coordinate 470,833, forward strand.
ACGAGGGCGGCCGGCGACGGCTGCTGCTCGCCCTGGGCGAGGCGTACACGGCCGGCCTCCCGGTCGACTGGCGGCCCGTGTACGAGGCGACCGGGGCCCGCCGCGCGGACCTGCCCACCTACGCCTTCCAGCGGCAGCGCTACTGGCTCGACGCGCCCGCCCCCGGCGGCGACCCGGCCACGGCCGGCCAGAGCGACCCCGGCCACCCCCTGCTCGGCGCGGCGGTCGACCTGCCGGGCGGCGGCACCCTGTTCACCGGACGGCTCTCGACGGCCACCCGTCCCTGGCTCGCCGACCACGCCGTCGCCGGAACCGTCCTGCTGCCCGGCGTGGCCTTCCTGGAGATGGCGGCCCACGCCGGCCGCCTCCTCGGCCCCGCCCGGGTCGAGGAGCTGACCCTCGCCGCCCCGCTGGTCCTGCCCGCCCCCGACGAGACCACCGGCGTCCAGCTGCGCCTCACCGTGGGCCCGGCGGACGAGCGGGGACTGCACGAGATCGCGTTCCACTCCCGGCCCGAGGACGCGCCCGGCCAGGACTGGACCCGGCACGCGAGCGGTCACCTCGCCCCCGGCCCCCGGCACCCGGCACCCGCCGGGCCCGCGGTCTGGCCGCCCGAGGGCGCCCGGCCCCTGAGCGTCGACGACCTGTACGGCGCCATGGAGGCCAGGGGCGTCCAGTACGGTCCCGCCTTCCGGGGCCTGCGCACCGCCTGGAGCCGCGGCGACGACATCTTCGCCCAAGTCACCCTGCCCGACGGCCTGACGGACGCCTTCGCCGTCCACCCCGCGCTGCTCGACGCGGCCCTCCAGTCGGCCGGTCTCCGGGCCGCCGACACGCGCGGGGACGGCGTGCCGCTGCCGTTCTCGTGGAGCCGGGTCACCCTCGGCGCGGCCGCGGGACGGACCCTGCGCGTGTCCCTGCGCCCCGACGGCACCGACGCGGTGAGCGTGCGCGTCACCGGCGAGGACGGCCGGCTCGTCGCGGACATCGGGTCGCTGACCCTGCGCACGGCCTCGTACGACGGACTGCGCGACCCCGGCCGTTCGCTGTACCGCGTGGACTGGATCCCCGCGGAGCGGCTCCCCGCGCCACCCGCCCGCGGCCGCTGGGCGCTGCTCGGGGAGCACGACGCCCGGCTGCTGCCGGAAGGCTTCGCCGCCGCGGCCGACGCGCCGGACGCGGTCGTCCTGCCCTGCCCGCCACCGGCCGGAGCCGGCACACCCGAGGCGGTGCACGCCGTCACCGGGACCGTCCTGGAAAGCCTGCGGGCCTGGCTCGCGGACCCCGCGTCCCCCGCCGTCCCGCTGGTCGTCCTCACCCGGGGCGCCGCCGGACCCGGCACCGAGCCCGTGGACGCCGCGTCCGCCGCCGTCTGGGGCCTGCTGCGCTCGGCCCAGCTCGAACACCCGGACCGGTTCGTCCTGCTGGACACCGACGACCCGGCCGCGACATCCGCGGCCCTGCCCGCCGTACTCGCCGCCGGTGAACACCAGCTCGCGCTCAGGAACGGCGAGCTGTACGCACCGAGGCTCGTCCGTGCCGCGCCGTCCGCCGGGCGCGGCGAGGCGGCGTTCGACCCGGACGGCACCGTTCTGCTGACCGGCGGGGGCGGTGTCCTCGCGGGCATCCTCGCCCGGCACCTCGTCACCCGGCACGGCGTACGCCACCTGCTGCTGCTCGGCCGCGGCGGCGCCCGCCGTCCCGGTACGGCGGAACTGGCCGAGGAGCTACATCAGTCGGGCGCCGAAGTGACCGTCGCCGCCTGTGACGTGGCGGACCGCGCGGCCGTCGCCCGCGCCCTGGCCGGGATACCCGCGGAACACCCGCTGCGCGCCGTCGTCCACACCGCGGGCGTCCTCGACGACGGCCTGCTCCAGGCACAGACCCCCGAGCGGCTGAGCGCCGTGCTGCGGCCCAAGGTGGACGGGGCCCACCATCTGCACACCCTCACCCGGGACGCGGACCTGACGGCGTTCGTCGTCTACTCCTCGGCCGCGGGAGTCCTCGGCAGCCCCGGCCAGTCCACGTACGCCGCGGCCAACGCCGCCCTCGACGCCCTGATGACCGCACGGCACCGACTCGGCCTGCCCGCCACCTCACTGGCCTGGGGTCTGTGGGAGCCACGCAGCGGCCTGACCACCGGCCTGTCCGACACCGACCTGCGGCGCATGGCCCGCGGCGGCGTGCGCGGCCTGTCGGCGGCGGACGGCATGGCGCTGTTCGACGGCGCCCTCGCCCTCTCCGCGTCCGACGGGCCCGTGCTCGTCCCCGTCCACCTCGACCTCGCCGCCTACCGGGGCCGGCCGGTGCCGCCGCTCCTGCGCTCCCTCGTCAAGGCCCCGGCCGCGCCCCGGACCGAGACCGACGGCACGTCGCTGCGGCAGCGCCTCGCCGCCGCCGGCGCGGACCAGCACGGACCCATCCTCCTCGGCGTCGTCCTGGACGAGGCCGCCGAGGTGCTCGGCCACACCACCGCCGAGGCGCTCGGCGCGCAGGACGCGTTCCTCTCCGTCGGCTTCGACTCGCTGACCGCGGTCGAGCTGCGCAACCGGCTCGCCGCCCGCACCGGACTGCGGCTGCGCCCCACCGCGGTCCTCGACAGCGGCACCCCGGCCCGCCTCGCCGACGTACTGCGCGCCGGACTGGCCGAACCGGCCCCGGACGACGACGGGCCGGTGACCGGGCAACCCGCGGCCACCGGCCCGGTCAGCACCCTGTTCCGGCAGGCGTGCGAGACCGGCCGGGTCGACGAGGGCATCGCGCTGCTGAAGCACGCCGCCGCCCTGCGCCCCGACTTCCGCACCGGAGCCGAACTCCTGGCCGCCGACGCCAAGCCCGGGCTGCTGCGCCTGGGCGGCGACGACAGCACCCCGCACCTGGTCTGCTTCGGCTCCGTCGTCGCGCTGGGCGGCCCCCACCAGTACGCGCGCTTCGCCGCACGGTTCCGCGACCGCTACGGCGTCAGCGCCCTCGCGGCCCCCGGCTTCCTGCCGGGCGAACCGGTCCCGGCCGCGATGTCCGCGCTCCTCGACTTCCAGGCACGGACCCTGCGCGCGGAACTCGGCGAGCGCCCCCTCGTCCTGCTGGGCTCCTCCTCCGGCGGCACCCTCGCCCACGGCGTCGCGGCCCGCCTGGAAGAGCTGGGCGCCGGCCCGGCCGCGGTGGTCCTGCTCGACACCTACCTCTCGGACAACGAAGGGATGACCCAGTTCAACGACGTCCTCATCGACGGCATGTTCACCCGCGAGCAACGGGCCGCCCCCATGGACGACACCCGGCTCACCGCCATGGGCCGCTACTTCCGCCTCCTCGACACCTGGACCCCGCCCGCCGTCCGGGCGCCCACCCTCCTCGTCCGCGCCCGCGAACCCCTCGGCACCCCGGACCCCGGCGCGGGCGACTGGCGCGCCACCTGGCCGACCGCGCAGAGCGTCGTGGACGTGCCCGGCGACCACTTCTCCCTCATGGAGCAGCACGTCGGCACCACGGCCCGGGCCGTCGCCGACTGGCTCGGCACCGTCCTCACCGCCCCAGGCACCACCACCACACCCTGACGTCCACCAGCACCCAGGAGAGGCGCATGACACCAGCGCCGCACAGCACCCCCGATCCGCACCCTCCCGCCGGACCCCACCGGATCGCCGTCCTCGGCGCCGGAGTCATGGGAGTGGGCGTCACCGCCCTCGCCCTCGGACACGGCATACCGGTCCTCCTCGTCGACACCGACGGGGAACGGCTCGACCGGGCCCGCGACGACATCGACCGCGAGCTGCGCACCGCGCAACTCCTGGGCCGGCTCCCGGCCGCCGCCGCCACCGGCGCCCTGGAGGCGGCCACCACCACCGAGGGCGTCGGCGACGTCACCGCCGTCATCGAGGCCGTCACCGAGGTCACCGAACTCAAGGCCAAGGCGCTCGCCGACGTATCCGCCCGGGTGCGCCCCGGCACGCCGCTGATCTCCAATACCTCCTCCATCCCCATCGACGAACTCGCCGGACACGCGGAGCGCGCCGAGGACGTCGTCGGCACGCACTTCATGAACCCGCCCTACCTGATCCCGACCGTCGAAGTGATACGAGGGGCCCGGACCGGCGAGGGGACGATGGCCGCGGTCGGCGCCCTGCTCACCGCCCTGGCCCGGGACCAGATCGTCGTGCGGGACGCCCCCGGCTTCGTCACCAGCCGCCTCCTGCACCCGATGATCAACGACGCGGCCCGGGTCGTGCAGGAGGGCACCGCGACGGCCGAGGCCGTCGACGCCCTGATGGAGGGCTGTCTCGGCCACCCCAGCGGCCCGCTGCGCACCGCCGACCTGATCGGCATCGACAACTTGGTGGACTCGCTCCGGGTGCTGCACCAGCGCACCGGGGACGAGGGCTGCCGCCCCTGCGACCTGCTGCTCGAGAAGGTCCGGCTGGGCGAACTCGGCCGCAAGACCGGTCGCGGCTTCTACGCGTACCAGGAGGAGAACCGATGAACACGTTCGACAACGAGGCCACCGAGAAGGAGATCCTGCGCTTCCTGGAGGCCCGCACCAAGCGGACCTGGGAGACCGACGCCGACCTCTTCGCCTCCGGCGGGCTCTCCTCCCTGTTCGCCATGGAACTCGTCGTGCATCTGGAGAAGTCCTTCGGCGTCTCCGTCCGCGGCGCCGATCTGCGGCTGGAGAACTTCCGTACGGTCGCGTCGATGACGGGGCTCGTGGAACGCCTCCGGACGGCGGCCGCCGGAGAAGCCGGTGCCTGAGCAGTCACCGACCGGCACACTCACCTCGGCGGAGGCGGAGTCCGCGGGGGAGAGGGTCTCCGCGGCCGAGGCGGTGCCCGCGGGGGAGAGGAGTTCCGCGGCCGAGGCGGTCTCCGTGGCGGAGGCAGACTCCGTGGAGGAGGCGGCCGCCGCCGTCACCGCCCTGGCGGCCGGAGCCGCCGACGGCTGGGACCGCGCGGGACTGCTCCCCGTCGGCCTGCTGCGCGACCTGGGCGCCGCCGGGTGGCTCTGCGCCCAGGTGCCGGCCGCGCACGGCGGCCGGGGCCTGACCAGCGCGGCCGGCGGCGCGTTCACCGCGCACGTCGGCAGCCTGTGCAGCTCGCTGCGGTCCGTGCTGACCTCGCAGGGCATGGCCGCCTGGACCATCGAGCGCCTGGGCACCGCCGAGCAGCGTACGGCGTTCCTGCCCCGGCTCACCGGCGGCGCCCTCGCGGCGGCCGGGTTCAGCGAACGCGGCGCCGGAAGCGACCTGTCCGCCATGACGACCCGGGTGCGCCGCGACGGCGACACGGTCGTCCTCGACGGACACAAGGTCTGGGTGACCGCCGCCCACTACGCCGACCTCCTCGTCCTGTTCGGCCGGTACGAAGGCGGCGACGCGGGGCCGGCCGGCGGGGGCGAGGCGGTGGCCGTCGTCGTCCCCGCGGACACCCCCGGCGTCCGCGTCACACGCATCGCGGACCCACTGGGCTGCCGCGCGGCCGGGCACGCCGACATCGCGCTCGACGCGGTACGGGTCCCGGCCACGCACATACTCGGTGGCTCGGCGCTGCCGCTGTCGCTGCTGGTGACCACCGCCCTCGCCTACGGCCGCATGTCCGTGGCCTGGGGGTGCGTGGGTATCCTGCGCGGCTGTCTGACGGCCGCCGCCCGGCACGCCGCCACCCGCGAGCAGTTCGGCGCCCGGCTCGGCGATCACCAGCTCGTCGCCCGCCATCTCGCCGAGCTGTTCGCCGCCGAGCAGACCGCCACCCGGGTGTGCGAGCACGCCTCGCGCTGCTGGGACGAGGGCTCACCGGAACAGGTCGTGGCCACGGTCCTGGCCAAGCACGTCAGCGCGGGCAACGCGGCCCGGGGCGCGGCCACCGCCGTGCAGGTCCTGGCCTCCGCCGGAGCACAGGACGGGCACCCGGTGGCCCGCGCCCACCGGGACGCCAAGCTGATGGAGATCATCGAGGGCAGCAACGAGATGTGCCAGCTGATGCTGGCCCGGCACGTCCTCGGGAGCGCCGCGTGAAGGGAACCGCAGTGACGACCACCGCCCCCGTGCTGAAATGCCTCGTCTGGGACCTCGACAACACCCTGTGGCGGGGAACCCTCCTGGAGGACGGGGAGGTGACGCTGCCGGACGCGATCCGCGAGGTCGTCGTGGATCTGGACGCCCGCGGCATCCTCCAGTCCGTCGCCAGCAAGAACGACCACCAGACGGCGTGGGCCCGCCTGGAGAAACTCGGTGTCGCCGAGTACTTCGTACTGCCGGAGATCGGCTGGGGGCCCAAGTCGGCCGCCGTACGCCGGATCGCCGACACCCTCGGCTTCGCCCTGGGCACGATCGCGTTCATCGACGACCAGCCCACCGAGCGGGCCGAGGTCGCCTACCACCTGCCCGAGGTGCGCTGCTACGACGCCGAGGCCGCCGTGACCCTGCCCGGCCGCCCGGAGTTCACCCCGCGCCTGCGGACGGTCGACTCCGCGCGGCGGCGCCAGATGTACCAGGCGGGCTTCCGGCGCGAGGCCGCCCGGGCCGAGGCGACCGGCCCGGACGAGGAGTTCCTGCGCTCCCTGGAACTGGACCTGCGCATCGTCCGCGCCACCGGCGAGGAACTGTCCCGGGTGGAGGAACTCACCCTGCGCACCAGCCAGATGAACGCCACCGGGGTGCACTACTCGGACGCCCACCTGCGCCGGCTGCTCACCGATCCCGGTCACGAGATCCTCGTGGTCACGCTCACGGACCGCTTCGGCCCGCACGGCGCGGTCGGCGTACTGCTCCTGGAGCGCCGGCCGGACGTCTGGCACCTCAAACTCCTCGCCACCTCGTGCCGCGTGGTGTCGTTCGGAGCGGGTGCGACGATCCTCAACTGGCTCATCGACGAGGCGGCCCGCGCGGACACCCATCTGGTGGCCGACTTCCGGCCCACCGAGCGCAACCGCATGATGGAGATCGCCTACCGTTTCGCGGGCTTCCAGGACGACGGCACCTGCTCGTGCGCCGCCGCACTCCCACGGGCGGCCACCGACGACCTGCAGCGCCTCCATCTACGGCCCGAGCCGCGCCCGGCGTCGACGACGATCAAGGTGAACGCCGTCCGACTGGTCTGACCCCGGCGGGACGGCCTCGGTGCGCGCGCCCCACGCGCCGAGGCCGCCCCGCTCGTGGCACCGCTCAGCGCTTGCGGGCCAGAGTGATGCCGTCCGCCATCGGCAGCAGGGAGATGTCCACCCGCTCGTCCGAGGCGAGCGCCGCATTGAGTTCACGAATGGCCACGGTGTCGGGATCGTCGTATTCCGGGTCCGCGACGCGACCGAAGAAGAGCGTGTTGTCGATGACCAGAAGACCGCCGCTCCTGGTAAGCACGAGCGACTTCTCGTAATAGGTTGGGTAGCCGGTTTTGTCGGCGTCGATGAATACCAGGTCGAACGCTCCGGCGCCCCGCTCCGTCAGCAACTCGTCCAGGATGTCCGAGGCGTCTCCGATACGCGGCCGGATCCGGTCCTCGACACCGTCCCGCTTCCAGTACGGGGAGCCTATTTCGGGCCATCGTTCGGTGATGTCGCAGGTCACGATTTCACCGCCGGAAGGCAGTGCGCGGGCCATGCACAGCGTGCTGTAACCGGTGAAGGTGCCGATCTCCAGCACCGACCGGGCTCCGGTGAGGCCGACGAGAAGGGCCAGCAACTGACCCTCCTCCGCCATCACCTGCATGGTCGTACCGCCAGGCAGATGCGCGGTCTCGTCCCGCAGCCCTCTCAGTATCTCGTCGTCACGCAGGGACACGTCTCTGACATACGCGAGGAGGACGTCGGTCGAACCGATCTGATGAGCCATGAAGGAAAACCCCCTTCTCTGGGCGGTGCGCTGAATGGACAGCCCGTGCACGACCGTAACAGCGAATACCGTGCCGCGAAGCCGAAACAGGCCATCATCGACTAAAAGAACACGGTCAACGGACCGTACCGGATCGCACGTCCGATCCGGCCGTCTTGATATGCGCCCGTTCCGACCATTGAACCGCGTTTGTCGGCGTGTCTACTCTTCAGTCGAATGATACGCCGGGAGCGATGAAAAGGTGGGGACGGGAAATGGGCACCGAGCAGACGGAAAGCCAGCGCAGCAGGGTGAGCAAGGCCTTCGATCTGATAGACCTCGACGGTAGCGGCGAGCTGAGCCTCGCGGACATCGAGTCGCTGGCCGAACGGCTGGCCGGCCGGTTCGGCTTCGCCGCCGGCTCGCCGCAGCACGAGAGCTTCCGGGAGGTGAGCACCGATCTCTGGCAGGGTCTCCAGGGAGACCTCGGCCTGGGCGCCGGCGACAAGGTCAGCCGCAAGGAGTACGTCGACTACTACGCCTCCGCCGAGCCGGCAGCCGTCCAGCACATCCTGGCACCCTTCGCCGAACAGCTCTTCACGCTGTTCGACACCGACGGTGACGGCAAGGTCTCGAAGAGCGAGTTCGAGCGCTACCACCGCGCATGGGGAGTGTCCCAGGACCGCATTGAGGGCACCTTCGAGCAACTCGACACGGACGGCAGCGGCGACCTCTCGAAGGACGAACTCCACGCGTACCTCAGCGGGTTCATCTTCGGAGACTCCCGCTGACACCACACCCGAGCGGCCCGGTCCGACCCCGGCCCTCCCGCCCGGACGCCGACGACCGGCGCCCGGGCGGTGCCACGGTCTCTCACGCGTGTGTCACCGTAGACCCCGCCAACCCAGGCCCCGGCATCCCCAAGCCGGGGCAGAACATCTGCCGCAGCCTCGAATCGTTCCACCCGAAGGGCGCGGGGACGACAGGCTACGCTCCCGTCACGAGCCGGGTTCACGGGCGTGATCGGGTGGTCATGGCGGGCGCGGCTGGAGCGTGGGATGACCATCGGCTGTCTGACCGTCCTGGTCGTGCTGATCGTCGTGCTCGGCACCGTACTCGGCGCGTTGTGGTACTGGTCCTGGCACACCGACAAGGTGAACGCCGAGCACCGGCAGCAGGCTCTGCCGGCGCTCGACGACCAGCTGCGCCGAACGAAGAACGAGACCCTACGCCCCCTCGGCAGCGAAGGCTCCGCCGATCTCTTACGATGCGTCCCGTCACGCGTTCAGGACACGCGTGGTCCAACAGGTCCAGTACGAGACCAGGACGCTCTTCGGTATCAGCCGGGACGTAATCGACAAATGCCTCGCATACGCTTACGCCCGTGCGAAAGGCCACGGTTGGACGTCGGCGGCGTCTGTCTTGACGTACGAGCTTCTCTCCGTGCCCGCACGTATCTGCCGTGATCTCTGAGGTGGCCGGATCACTACGAAGCGGGTGTTCCGGGGGCGCGGGTGGCGCGGCCGAACCCCTGGAAAGCCGCAGGAAATCGACTTCGGCCCGGGCATGACCAGCAGGCGCCGTCTGGCCGAAAGACCCTGGCCCCCGGACGTACATGACCGATTCTCAGCCTTCTTTGCGGACAAGCAATCTGATGGGCGACAAAGCCAGTCGGGCTCGGGTTCGAACCGGCCAAAGCGGAACGTGATCGGGCCATCGCCGACAGCGCTGCTTGTTTGAGCGGGACGGCCCGATCAAGGATGAATACGGTCCCGTCCCGGCTGCACCACAGTCCACGGGGGCATCGCGCACGTCGGGACGCAACCCGTTCCCCACTTCGTCAGAGGAGCCCCACCATGCCGGAAGCGGTGCTCGACCTGATCGGCGTCGGATTCGGACCGTCAAATCTGGCCGTCGCGCTCGCGCTGGACGAAGCGGGCGAGACGGCCGGGTGCGACGCGTTGTTCCTGGAGCGGCAGCCGGCCTTCGGCTGGCATACCGGAATGCTGCTGGACGAGGCGACGATGCAGGTGTCGTTCCTCAAGGATCTGGTCACCATGCGGAATCCGGCCAGCCCGCACAGCTACCTGTGCTACCTGCGGGACCGGGGCCGGCTCGCCGCGTTCATCAACCAGAAGTCGCTGTTCCCGCTGCGCACCGAGTTCCACGACTACCTCGCGTGGTGCGCCGAGCGGGTCGGGCACCTGGTGCGCTACGGCGCGCAGGTGGTGGACATCCGCCCGGTGCCCGGCCCGGATGGGACCGTCGACCTGCTCGACGTCGTGGTGCACCGCGACGGGGCCGAGGAGGTGCACCGTACCCGCAACGTGGTGATCGCCGCCGGTCTGCAGCCCTGGCTGCCGGACGGCGTCGAGCGGTCGGACCGGGTCTGGCACACCTCGGAACTGCTGCACCGGTTGCCGGAGTTCGAGTCCGTCGCGCCGCGCAGCCTCACCGTCGTCGGTGCCGGGCAGAGCGCCGCCGAGGCGGTGGCGTACCTGCACGGGAGGTTCCCGGAGGCCGTGGTGCGGGCCGTGTTCGAGCGCTACGGGTACAGTCCGTCGGACGACTCCCCGTTCGCGAACCAGATCTTCGACCCCGACGCCGTCGACGCGTACTACGTGGCGCCCGAGCACGTCCGCCGCCGGCTGGTCGACTACCACCGCAACACCAACTACGCGGTCGTGGACCTCGAACTGATCCAGGACCTGTACGCGCGGTCCTACCGGGAGCAGGTGCAGGGCACCCAGCCGCGGCTGGTCATGATGAACGTCAGCCGGCTCGCCTCGCTGTCGCAGGAGGCCGACGCGGTACGGCTGGTCGTGGAGCACCTGCCCACCGGGGAGCTGACCGAGTTCGAGACGGACGCCGTCGTGTTCGGCACCGGATACCGCCCGGCCGATCCGCTCACCCTGCTCGGCTCGCTGGCCGACCAGCTCAAACTGGACGATCAGTCCCGCCCGCACCTCGACCGCGACTACCGGCTCGTCACCACCGACCGGATCCGCGCCGGGATCTACCTGCAAGGCCCGACGGAGCACACCCACGGCCTGGCCTCGACGCTGCTCTCGGTCACCGCGGTGCGCGCCGGCGAGATCCTCGCCGCCGTGACGGCCGGGGGTCCCTCCCAGGTCCTCACCGCGCCCGCTCGATGACCGGCCTCCCGGAGGCTTCCGGGAGGCCGGACGGGCGCCCAGGAGAAAGGAGACGCACGAGATGTTCGTTCCGAAGGTCTACCAGTCCCCGGACACCGAAGCCGTCCGGCTGATCCGCGAGTACCCGCTGGCCCTGCTGCTGACCAACGGACCCGCGGTGCCGTTCGCCACGCACCTGCCCGTGATCTTCCCGCCGGCCACCGAGCCCGAGGACATCGAGTCGCTGAGCGGCGTCACGCTCTACGGCCACCTCAACCGGGCCAACCCGCACTGGGAGACGCTGTACGAGGGGCAGCACGCGACCCTGGTCTTCCAGGGCCCGAACGCCTACGTCTCCGCCGCCGTCTACGAGCGGACCCCGGCCGCCCCCACCTGGAACTTCGCCACCACCCACGTCCAGGGCCGCATCCACCCGATGCCCGCCCGGGAGGACGCGCTCGACGTGGTGCGCTGGACGGTGGCGGCCTTCGAGGCCAAGCACGGCCTCGGCTGGGACCCGGGCCCGTCGCTCGACTACTTCGACAAGATCGTCGACGGCGTCGGCGCCTTCCGCTTCACCGTCGAGTCGGTCGACACGATGCTCAAGCTCAGCCAGGAACAGGCCGACCACACCAGGGACAAGGTGGTCGCGCACTTCGCCGCCAGCCCGGTCGGGCTGCGCCGGGAGGTCAGTGACCTGATGAGGACCGCCGCCCCGACCGCCACCACCGGAGAGTGAGAGAGAGCGTGACCGAAACCGCTGATGTCCTCATAGTCGGCCTGGGTGGGCTCGGCAGCGCCGCGGCCTACCACCTGGCCGCGCGCGGCAGCCGGGTGATCGGCATCGACCGGTTCGGGCCCGCGCACGCGCGCGGCGCGAGCCACGGCGAGAGCCGCGGGGTCTGGAAGGCGTACTTCATGGGCGCCGGGTACGTCCCGCTGCTCGACCGCGCCTACGACCTCTGGGACGAGCTCGGCGAGATCCGCGGCGAGACGCTGTTCCACCGTACCGGCGGGATCTGCGTCGGCCCGGCCGGCGGCGCGCTCGTGCCCGCCGCGCTCACCTCGGCCCGGGAGGCGGGCCTGGAGTTCGAGTACCTGCAGAGCGACGAGATCCGCGCGCGCTTCCCGGAGTTCAACCCCGGGCCGGGCGACGTCGCCGTGTGGGACCCGTCCTCGGGTTACGTACGTCCCGAGCAGGTCGTCACCGCACACCTCGATCTCGCCCGCGAGCACGGCGCCGACCTGCGGTTCGACGAGAAGGTGCTGGACTTCTCGGACACCGGCAGCGGTGTGCGGGTGCGCACGGAGACCGGCGTGTACGAGGCCGACCGCCTGGTGGTCGCGGCCGGCGCCTGGGCCCCGCAACTGCTCCCCGAACTCCGGCCGCACATCAAGGTCCTGCGGAAGGTGATGCTCTGGTTCGACCCGGTCTCGCGGGCCGAGGACTTCTACCCCGGCCGTCAGCCGTACTGGATCTGGGAGGGCGAGAGCGGCACGGTCGGCTACGGCCACCCGGCCGTCGACGGCCCCTCCGGCGGCGTCAAGGCCGGCATCCACAGCGGTGGCGAACTCGCGGACCCGGACTCCCTCGACCGCCACGTCAGCACGCAGGACGTCGACGCCGTGCGGGAGTTCCTGGCCAAGCGGATCCCGGCGCTGCCCGGCCGCTACCTGCGCAGCCGCGTCTGCATGTACGACAACTCGCCCGACCTGGGCTTCATCATCGGCCCGTCGGCCCAGAGCGACCGGATCACCGTCGCCGCCGGCACCTCGGGCCACGCCTTCAAGTTCGCCCCCGCGCTCGGCGAGGTGATCGCGCAGCTGGCCACCGAGGGCGCCAGCACCCACGACATCTCGCTGTTCGACCCGCGCCGCCTGACCGACGCGCACGCGTGACCGGCGCGGGCCGCACCGTGCACCGGGGCCTGACCGTCGCCGTCACCGGCACGCGTCAGGCCGAGTCCCGACGAGGCGTCCTGGCGGAGCTGTTCGAGCGCGTGCTCGCGCCGTTCGCCGACGGACCGGCCGCGGACCGCGGCCGGCTGCTCGGCGGCGCCGCGGGCGTCGACACCTCGACGCTGCGCTTCCCGGCCGGTCGCGACGCCGGCCGGCTGCTCGTGACCGTCCCCGTGCGGTGCGCCGACCAGCAGGCGGACGCGCGGGAGGCGATCGAGCAGGCGCACGCCGCGGGCCGCGTCGAATGGATCGTCGAGCCCGGCCAGCCCCACCTTGTCGCTCCGCTCAGCTGACCCACCGATCCCCAACCCCCTTGAGGAGAACCCCATGCCCATGATCCGCGTGCAGATGTTCCCCGGTCGCACCTCCGACCAGAAGGAAGCCCTCGTCAAGGAGGTGACCGAGGCGATCGTGCGCACCTGCGACGCCAAGGAGGAGGACGTCTGGGTGATCATCGAGGAGGTCGAACGCGAGAACTGGGCGCTCGGCGGGACCATGTACTCCCGCCGCTAGGACCGGCGAGTCCGCCGAAGCGATGGCGATCGCGCGGACCTGCTTGAGGCGGGTGACTGCTCCCGGACGTCATCGTCGTCCGCGCACGCTTGTTACCGCGACGGCTCGGCGGGGCCCCGGGTGTCCGTCAGAGACGGGCGCACAAGGACCGGGCCGCTTGCAGATCCTTGCGGGGCCCGGGTTCAGCGAAGTCGGCGAAGCGCACCTGCTGGTTCTGCACCCGCTGGAGCGCATCGGCCAAGGGCTTGTACTCACGCTCACCGGCCGCCGCCGCAGCGGACAGTACGACGGCGCCGGCAAGCCGGTTGAGGGCAACGGTCCTAGGGTCTGTCGCAAAAGTGGATCTTGTTCGTTGATGATCACGTCCTGTGGGACGTGGGGATCTGACGAACGACCAGTGGGCCCGGCTTGAGCCTCTGTTGCCGAGGGGTGTCAAGCCGGGACGGCCGCAGGTGTTGGACGCGGCGGCAGCTGATAGACGGGCGTCGGCGAGGTGCCGGTCACCGGCGGACGCGACGCTCGGCGCGGGCGCCTCCCACTCCTACGGACGGCGAAACCGAGGACACACACGGCAAGAGCGAGAAGCACGAAGAACAGGGCGGTCGCGCGTAGGTCGAACGACCGGCGGCCGGCGCGTGGTCGTATGCGGCGTGCGGGCATGGTCACGAGGTGACGCCCCCTTCCCCTGACGGAACATGAAGATCACTGCCGCCTGCCCGCAAAGCGCGCGCCCCACGACTCCGGGCGCGCCCTGGGGAGGGAACGCCGGACACGGGGCGCCCGCCGCCGACTTGTTCCGCGGCCGCCCCGACGACTGAGCGGGCCGGTCCCCGAGCATGAGCCGAGGGCCGGTCTCGGACACCTCCGGAACCGGCCCCTGGACTGCGGCTGGGGATGAACCCCAGCTCCCGACTCGCGAGAGACGGTCAGTGAGTGTGCTGGTGCATCGGCGGGTGGACGGAGGGCGGCTTGGCGACGTGCCGCGCGGGAGCCTTCTCGGGCGCCTTCGGCCGGCCACCGTGGAACCCGGCGGGCGAGGCGTACTCGTAGCCCGACCAGACGCCGCCGCCGCGCCATGCGGAGCCGTCCCAGACGTAGGCCGAGGCGAGGGTCCCGTAGTAGCCCTCTCCGCAGGCCTGCCAGCCGCCCCAGTTGTAGACCATCTCCGGCCCATAGGGTCCGGGGAACTCGCCTCCCGCCTGGCCCGTGGCGCCGTACTTCCAGTCGCTGGCGCGGCACACCGCCCAGGCGGAGCCGTTCCACCGGTAGACGGTGGCTCGCGTGGCGGCCCAGCCGTCGGGCCGGGGCAGACCGGTCCCGCACCCTTGGGTGAGCGCGTAGGTGTCGGAGTACGCGAGGTTGCCGGACAGCGTGCCGGGTCGCGAGTGGTCGATTCCCGCGTCTCCTCGGACGCACAGGCCGGAACCGTTGTACACGGTCACCGCCCTGGCCCAGGTCCACGCGTTCGCCGGTTGCGTCCAGATGACGGCCATCAGCAAGGTGACGGCCGTGCACAACGCGGCTTTCAGAGTCACGCGGAATGCTGCCATGGTCCCTCCGTTTCTCGATTCGCCGGTGGACCCGGGCTCCCGCCGGCCGTCCGGACGGCGCCCGGCGGCGGAATCTGGCCGGGTACCGCGGACGGATCGGGTGGAGCCGGACGGCGTGATCGGTTCCGGTGGTCGGTCAGAACAGGAGCGGCCAGCGGGATGCGCTGGGAACAGGATGGGAACAGATGACGTGGCCGGCGTACTCACGGCCCCACGGGTCGAAGTGTTCTCCGGGACTGCGGACCAGATGGCCCCGAGAGGGTGAGCCTCCCGCTCACCGCCTCCCACCATAAGTGATCCGGTCACCCCACGCCTGTCGGCACCTTTGGCCGCCGTCGGCGACTGCCCGGCAGCACGCCCGCGCCATCGATACGGTGCCTCCTGTCCTGACCAACGGCAGGCCCGGGAACATCGCCGCCGCGACCCACCTGCGTATCGCGGGGCACACTTCGAGGCCTACGTCGCGCTCCCCGCACTGGCGCTTGCCTGTCCGGCTCACGCCGTGGGCCTGGCCGTCGTACCGCGCCGAACGAGACCGGCTTTGATACCGGTGGGCTCGCCCGGTCGACTGCCCGGCCAACGAGTCCCGCAGCGCTCTGAAGATGGCTGCACGAGCGCTGGTCGGCGATGCCCCGGATCGCGATGTCGACTACGTGGAGCGTCACGCCGTCGA
Organism: Streptomyces sp. NPDC027672; assembly: GCF_055566335.1. NCBI lineage: Bacteria > Bacillati > Actinomycetota > Actinomycetes > Kitasatosporales > Streptomycetaceae > Streptomyces > Streptomyces sp. NPDC027672. Next base: position 486,457 of record NZ_JBVHSO010000005.1, read on the forward strand.
GGTGACCACGGCCTCCGAACGCCTCGGCAGCTTCACGTCCACGGCTCGGGGCGCCTTGGACGACACAGACCTCCCCTCAAGCAGGCGTAACTGAGGGTGCGGAGTCCCCTCCTGTGATAGACGGCATACGGTGGCGGACCCGGACCGGTGCTCCCTGGCGGGACGTGCCCGAACGTTACGGGCCGTGGGACCGGGTCTATGACCTGTTCCGGCGCTGGCAGCGGGACGGCACCTGGGCGAGGATCCTCACCCGGCTCCAGGCCGAGGCCGATGCGAAGGGGCTGATCACCTGGGACATCAATGTCGACTCCACCGTCTGCCGGGCCCACCAGCACGCCGCCGGAGCGGCGAAAAGGGGGACCTCCAGAAGGAGCCGCCCGGCGGGATCTTCGTCGAGCCGGCCGACCACGGCCTCGGACGCTCCCGCGGCGGACTGACCAGCAAGGTCCACCTCGCGGTCGAGCAAGGGTAAAAGCCCTTGTCCGTCGTGATCACGGCCGGGCAGCGGGGCGACTCTCCGCAGTTCGAGCCGGTCCTGGAAGCCATCCGGGTGCCGAGGCTGGGGCTCGGAAGGCCGCGCAAGCGCCCGGACCGGGCAGGGCCGACAAGGCGTACGACTCACGCGGCAATCGCTCCTACCTGCGCAGACGCGGGATCAAGGCCACCATCCCGGTGCCGGCAGACCGGGTCCGCAACCGTCTCAGGCGCGGATCGCGTGGCGGACGGCCGCCGAAGTTCGACATGGACGACTACAAGCAGCGGCACGCGGTCGAGTGCGGGATCAACCGGCTCAAGCGCCACCGGGCCGTCGCCACCCGGTACGACAAACTCGCCGTCCGCTACGAAGCGAGCGTGCTGGTCGCAGCCATCAACGAGTGGCTGTGACCAGCACTTTCACAACAGACCCTAGTCGCCTCGTCATCCATGTCGGCCGACTCGTCGAAGCCCTGGAGGGCGACGCAGGCGCGCTGGGCGTCACCGGCGGCTCCGTCACTGGCGGAGCCGTTATCTCCGATGAGCGCCCAGGCGATACCGACGCCGCCGGCACCCAGAACCACCCCCGCCACGAGAGCAGCGGCCAGCGAAGACCTGGACCGACGACCCGGTGCTGCGGCCACAGAACTACTGGAAGGGACGCCGTGAGCGGGCGGTATGGGCGATGACATACCGGAAGGATATCGATGAACGACCAGCCCGGTGACCGGCCCACAGTGGCAGGCCAACGGAAGCCGATGGATAGACCGGCCCGCCCGCCCGCCCGCCCGCCGCGCCGCCGTCCGCCCCATGCCGCGGCTGCGCCGCCCCTTCCCCGTCCGCGGACGGAAGGTGAACCGGACGGCCGTTGAGAGGTTCGCTGCGGCCGGGCAGACCGAGCCCGCGCGTACTGCCTAGGGGGTCGCGGTCAACAGGTTATCCATCCGCTGCGAGCAGGAGCGCTACCAGGAGACAGAGCCGACGAGTTCGGTGACGGGCTGGTGAGCGGCCTTGGGGATGCCGAGAAGGACGCGGGCCTGGTGGACCGCCTCAAGCTGCCGGGCCGCGGATGGCCCCCAGTCGAAGAGTTCCAGGGCCTGCTCCGGGGTGGCCAGGATCCGGACGTAGATGCGGCCGATGGCCGGATCGACCGGGGCCGGGCCGAGGCACGTGAGGACGGCGGCGTAACGTACGCGCGCGCAGGGATCGTCGGGGTCGGACAGGTACCCGAGGTACCGGACGCCGGCGAACTCGGCGGCAGCCTCCTCACGGGTCTCGCGGACGGCAGTCGCCGTGGGGTCCCCATCGTCCTCGGGTTCCGGTGTGCCGCCGGGCAGGCAGGCCGCACCGGTGTCGGGGTCAAGGAGGACGAGGACTCGCCCGTCCGGGGCGAAGGCCCAGACCCAGGACTGGCGGACCGTCAAGTCGCCGGGCTGGGAGAGGGGATGAAAGGGCAGGTGGTGACGGGCTCGGGCGGTCCGCAGGACGCCGACCCGGTCGAGGACGGTGGGGGAGAGCGGGAGCCCGTCCTCCAGGAACACGGGTCCGGCGCCGTTGATGCGGGCGCGGAGTGCGGACAGGGCGCGGCGCGCGTCGCCCGGCGACATCAGAGCGGGCAGGTCAGCGGGTTCGGCGAACTCGATGTCCTCGATCTCGCCCGGTGCGGTCCGGATCGCCGCGATCTGGTCCTCGTCCCAGATGCCGCCGTCGAAGACGTGCAGGAGCTCGCCGGGGAACTTCATGGCCGGGGACGTTGTGCGGCCGGCGGGGGAGACCCAGTCGACAGCCAGCCCGTGGGTGACGGTCGCCGTGACGCCGAGTTCCTCTTCCAGCTCGCGGGCGGCACCCTGGGCGGGGGACTCGCCCTTGTCGACGGCGCCGCCGGACAGCAGTCGGGTGGACCGGTAGCTGACGCGCTGGAGCAGGATCCGACCGTGCTGGTTGGTGATCAGCACGGAGGTGCCGGCCCACAGGGCCGCCGAGGCGCGCAGTGCCCCGTATGCCTCCTCGGTCATGGCCACACTGGAACGTTCGTCGCGCGCGGAAGTCGTCGTCATCTCTCTCCGATCGGTGGGTGTTTGCTCGCGCACGGTGAAAGGCGCGAGCACGACAAGGGTCAGATGGTCAGATGTGCTGAGTCGTCCTTCGCCGGGCCCGGGGTGAGACGGGTGAAGTGCTCGGTCTGGATGATCTGAGTGCGGTCGGCTTCGGGAAGACGGGCGAGGATGCCGGGCAGAGCCCGATCGCGCGCGACCTCGCCGCGGTGCGCGCGGACCGCCGCCCACTTCGTGCCGGCCCAGGGGGTGACATCGACGCTGGTGGTCACATACGAGTCCGGTACGGCGAGGACGCTCTTGCCCGCGCCTTCGAGCAGCGGACGGAGCAGGCCGACGCCGGACTCGGGATGCGTGGCGGCGTACAGCGCGGCCGGCTGCCAGGGGGCCCCTGGCGCGGTCACGACCTCCTCCGCCACCTCGCGCAACGCCGCGGCGAGCAGCCTGCGGTCCCCGGGCTCGATGTGACCGCCGGGGGTGAGCACGAGGCCGGGGGTCCGGTGCCGGATGTGCAGGACCCGGCGCCGGCGGTCGATGACGACGGCGCTGCAAATGACGTGATGGCGGCCGAGGTGCGCCTCGACGGCCTTACGGCTTGCGGAGGAGCTGGGTGGCATGCGCGTCGTCTCGCCTTCTACCTAAGGGCCGGGTTGCGGAGGTCGCGCTGGTGGGTCAGCTAGTCGGCTCGTGGTCGGACGGCTGGGTGCCGCGGGGGCCGGGAATCGTGCCGGCCGCGGGCGCGAGCCCGTACTGGGCGGCCTGGGCGGTGAACATGGCCTGGTACAGGCCGTCTTCGCGGGCCATCAGTCCCTCGTGCGTGCCGTCTTCGACGACGCGCCCCTGATCGAGTACGTAGATGTGGTCGGCTTTCATGGTCGCGGCCAGCCGGTGGGTGACGAGCACGACCGCGTGCCCCTCCTCCGCCAGCGACCACAGTCCCCGGAACGCGGCGATTTCCGCGTGGGGATCGAGGGCCGAGGTCGGCTCGTCGACGAGCAGGAACGGCGCCCGCCGATACCGGGTCCGAGCGGTTCCCAGCTTCTGCCACTGCCCGCCCGAGAGCTGGACGCCGCGCTCGTACCCCTTGAACACGATCGAGTCCCAGCCGTGCGGCAGGCCCTCGATCAGGCCGAGTACGCCCGCGTCCTCGGCGGCCTCGCGGACGCGGTCCATGTCCCGGGGGCGGTCACCCACCCCGATGGCCACGTTCGCGGCCGCGGTCATCTCCCAGCGCGGGAAGTCCTGGGCCAGCAGCCCCACGGTGCCGAAGACTTGAGCGCGGTCGGCATCGCGGAGTTCGACCCGCTCACCGGACTCGCCCTCCCACCACACGTTCCCCTCAGTGGGCAGCAGCAGCCCGGCCAACACCTTGGTCAGGGTGGTCTTGCCCGAACCGTTCGCGCCGACCAGGGCCGTCACCTTCCCCCGGGGCACCCGCACGCTCACGGACCGCAGGGAGGGACCGTCGGCTCCCGGGTAGGTGAACGACACCGCCTCCGTCCGCACCTCCCGCGCCGGTGAGGGCAGCGGGGTGCCGGAGGAAGGGATGGCGTTCTCGCCTGCCACCTTGATGGCGTCCTCGGTGTCGGTGAGGAACAGCAGCTCCTCGTACAGCCGGTTGACCTGCTGCACCAGCGATGTGAGCCGCGCCGTCGAGGTGCGGATGGCGATCACCGCCGTACCGCCGACGGCCAGCGGCAGGCCACCGCCGGCCAGCAGCCACCACAGCACCCCGTAGCAGGCCAGCGACGCCAGCCCCGCGAAGCCGCCGGCGACCAGATCCGTGGAAGCCTGCGCCCGGGCCAGGCGGCGCTGCTCCGCCTCCGTCTGCCGCGACATCTCCTCGTAGCTGGACAGCAGCTTGGTGCCGGCGGCGTGTACGCGGATCTCGCCCGCGGCGTGCGGGCGGGTCAGATAGGCCAGCAGGGAGGCGATCGCCCTGCGGTGGTCGACCCAGTTCAGGCGGGAGATGTAGTCACGGCGGGCGGAGCGCACCGCACCCCACCCCTTGGGCAGGGCGATGGCCAGCAGCATCGGCAGCAGCGCCCAGTGCAGCGACGCCAGCACGATGGCTGCCGCCGCCATGCCGATCACCACACTGCCCACGCCCACCGAGAGCCGGAGCATGCTGCGGGCGGAGTCCGTGCCGAACTTCCCCGCCTCCAGGACGCGCTGGACCTCCGGCCGTTCGGTGGCCTCCACCTCCACACCGGTGACGGCCGTGTAGTACCGGGCGGAGACCGCCCGTTCGACCTGCGGCTCCAGCCGGCCGGACATGGCGGTCGACCACGCCGACAGCACCGCGGTCGCCACCGCCGCGACGGCGAGCGCCGCCAGCGACGGCAATGTGTCGCGGAGTTTGTCCGCGGTCGGACCGTCGGCGAACAGCTCGGTGAGGACGCTGTTGACGGCCACCAGTCCCCACCCGGCCGTCACGCCTTGCCCGAGCTGAGCGACCACGACCCCCGTCAGGGCCCGCCGGTCCGTCTCCCAGCCGGTGCGCAGCACCATGCCCACCATGCGGGGCAGCGCGGCCGCCATGGACCCGAAACCCAGCCGGGTCAGCGGTCCCGCGTGCCGGACGTAGGACTGGTCGTAGCGCAGCCGGCCTCCGTACAGTTCGCGCTCGGCGTCCGAGATACCGGCTGGAGCTGCGGCCTTCGGTGACTTCGCGGCCTCGTCGCTGTCTGGTTCGACTGGCGTCAATGTGTTCCCTCCCAGAGCGCGTGGTGATGGTGTCGGCGTGTTCAACGACGCCACCCCGTTTTCGAACACGTGCGCTTTCGGACGGGTTGCGCACGCCGGAATGGAGCGGTTGTCCGAAGGTGTGCCCTGCACCGACCCTTGCCGCGCAAGAGCACGCGTCCGGCGGGGATTGGCCGAAACGCCGATGCTCAGGCATCGCGGCCGCAGCTCAGCCGCCGACCTGTAAGCGTCTCCAGGGAACGGATGCCGTAGGGGAACCCCGACCCGGTCATCAGGGCATAGCCGCCCCCTACAGCAGGACGCCGGTCCGCGATCAGCGCCATAGCGTCGAGGCATGACATCGATCAAACCGGTCGCTACGGACATCGGACGTGCGGCAGTGCTACTGCCCACCAGTGTGGTCCAGATCTATGTGACGCTGGCAGGCCACCGCTCACGGCCCTACCGCAGACTGGCGCACGCCGTACTGGGAATCGGTCTCGGCGCGCTGTCACTCGTCGCCGTTGGCATTGAGTGTCTCTTCATCGCCCGTGGGGTGCTGTACGGGCTGGTCGACGGCGGCCCCTATGACACCTCCTGGGGCGGGCCGACGCGCGCCGGCGCGTGGCTGGCGCATTTCGCGATCGGCTTGCCCATCGCGGTCACGGCTCTCGCCCTGCTCTGGTCCATCGCTGGTTTACACGATCGGCTTGGCGCCCGGTTCATACGCGGTGAGCGCATCGGTGTATGGGGACTGCCTACCGCGCTGCTGGCGTGTGGGGGCGGAGCAGTGTTCGTGGTGGCCTGGGTCCATCAGATTTAGCGGAAAAGGGCGCGGGATACGACGGCGATCGACAAGAGCCAGTGCATTCCCAACGTGCACGCCGACGATGTGCACAACGTGAGCCTGCGGAGCGGCCCGGGGCGAGGCGGGCGGCGGTGAACACGCCGAGGGGAAAGGGGTTCTTCATCGCGTTCAGCGGGGCTCTGGTCGTGTGAGGGAGGGGTGCGTCCCAGGGGCCCGGCCGTTCGCCGTCTCCCAGGCCGGACGCGACGATCATCCACCCGGCCACTGCTCACTTCACAGCCTCCTTCCCTGCTCACCAACGCTCGGCGGTGCTCACCACGCGACAGCCACACGGAGCCTTGACCGGTGGCCGCGTCCAATCGGCCGTTCGCCCCGCAATCCCGCGGCGGATCAGCTCGACTCGCGGACGACGAGGCGGCAAGGAACGGTCCGCACGCCCGGTTCCGGCGCGCCGCCGATGGCGTCCAGCAGGCGCAGCGCGGCCTGCCGGCCGATCTCCGCGAGGTCCGTGTCGATCGTGGTGAGGGGCGGGCGGCAGGCCAGGGCCATGACGTCCCAGTTGTCGTAGCCCACGACCGCCACCTCGCCGGGGACGTCCACGCCGTTCTCGCGCAGGCTGTCGGCGACGCCCCTGGCGATCTGGTCGTTGCCGCAGAAGAAGGCGTCCGTGTCCGGGGCGGCACGCAGGACCGCCGCGGCGGCGCGGCGGCCCCATGCCTCACTCCACTCGCCGAAGTGCACCCGGCCGGTGGAGAGTTCCAGCGAGGAGCGGTCGAGTGACTCGACGGTGTGCCGGGCGCGGTCGCGGGCGGCGGCATGATGTGCCGGGCCGGTCACATGCGCGATCCGGGTGCGGCCCGTCGCCAGCAGGTGATCGACGGCCAGCCGCGCTCCGCTGCGGTCGTCGGACACGACGGACATGTCGTCCGGGTCGGTGGACGGCGAGAGCGCGTAGACCGTGGGGATCGGCTCGATGCCGGTCAGGGGAGGACGGGGGTCGGTGCGCCGGCCGGTCACGATGATGCCGTCCACCCGGCGGTCCATCAGGTTGCGCAGATGGTGCTGCTCGCGGATGGCGTCGCCCCGGGTGTCGCACAGCAGCACGGAGATCTTCCCGGCGCCGAGCGCGTCCTCGGCGCCGAGCAGTACGGGAGTGCTGAAGCGGCCGATGCCGTCGGTCGTCATCAGCCCGACGGTCCAGCTACGGCCGGTATGCAGGCTCTGCGCATGCTGGTTGGGCCGGAAGTCGAGGGCCTCGACGGCGGCCAGGACCCGCTGCCGCGTCTCGGGCCGCATCCTGCCGCTGCCGTTCAGCGCTTTCGAGGCCGTCCCCACACTGACACCGGCCAGCTTGGCGACATCGGCCAGCTTGGCCCGCCCGGCTGGGGGAGACCCTGAAACGGCGGTCACGCGCAATCCTTTTCCTAGGCGACGTCGGCGATGCCCATCCTGGCATCCCTCCCGGTTCCTGGCCAGCTCCTGACAGCAGGCCGGAAAAAACCCGCCGCACCCCCTTGACCCACGTGCGCAGGCTCCCTACGTTTCCGGCAGAAAACGTTTTCCCAGACGAGTCCGAGGAGTGGAGCACCGTCCAGCCGCTCCCGGGACGCATGACTCCGACGTGCGCCGGACTGTACCCGTTTTCCCTGTTTTCCCCTCTACCTCTTCGGGAGAGCCATGCCCCGCCCAGGTTCCGCCGTGCCCGCCTCCGCCTCCCCGGCCCCGTCCGGAGCGGGACGCGCCCCCGTGGGCCCGGTCCGCCTCGGCCCGGGCGCCAAGACCGCGCTGGTGCCCGCCACCGCCGAGGTCGGCGCCGGCTTCTGGGGCACCCGGCGGCAGGTGAACTCGCACACCTCCATCCCCCTGGGCCCCGGCCTGCTGGAGTCGGCGGGGAACCTGGACAACCTGCGGGTGGCGGCGGGCACCGCGGAGGGCGGGTTCCAGGGCGCCTACCCGTTCGTGGACTCGGACGTCTACAAATGGCTGGAGGCGGCGGCTTGGCAGCTCGCCCAGGGGACGCCCGAGGACCACGGCCCGCTCGCGGCCGACGTGGAGCGGATCGTCTCCCTCGTCGCGGCCGCGCAGCAGCCCGACGGTTACCTCAACACGTGGTTCCAGTTGCGCGCAGGCGGCGAGCGGTACCGGGACCTGCGCTGGGGCCACGAGCTGTACTGCGCCGGCCATCTGATCCAGGCCGCCGTGGCCCACCACCGGGCCACCGGACGGCCCGAACTCCTCGGCGTGGCCGTCAGGTTCGCCGACCACATCGACAGCGTCTTCGGCCCCGCGGACAGCGGAAGACCCCGCGACGGCGTCGACGGCCACCCCGAGGTGGAGACCGCCCTGGTGGAGCTGTACCGGGAGACCGGTGAACGCCGCTATCTGAACCTGGCCGGCTACTTCGTCGACCGCTTCGGTCACGGCCTGCTCGGCGGGGAGGCGTACTGCCAGGACCGCGTGCCGCTGCGCGAGGCCACCGACGTCGAAGGGCACGCCGTACGCCAGTTGTACCTGCTGGCCGCCGCGACCGACCTCGCGGCCGAGACCGGGGACGCCGAACTGCGCGCCGCCGCCGAACGGCTGTGGGCGGCGATGACCGCCACCAAGACGCATCTGACCGGCGGACTGGGCGCCCACCACGACAAGGAGGACTTCGGCGACCCGTTCGAGCTGCCCACCGAGCGCGCCTACTGCGAGACCTGCGCCGCCGCGGCCTCCGTCCAGTGGAGCTGGCGCATGGCCCTGCTCACCGGCGAGGCCCGCTACTCCGACCTGATCGAACGCACCCTCTACAACGGCTTCCTGGCCGGCGTCTCACTGGACGGCGAACGCTGGCTGTACGTCAACCCGCTCCAGGTCCGCGACGGCCACACCGACACCGGCGGGGACCAGTCGGCCCGCCGCATCCGCTGGTTCCGCTGCGCCTGCTGCCCGCCGAACGTGATGCGCCTGCTGGCCTCCCTGGAGCACTACCTCGCCAGCGGCGACGCGGGCGGCCTGCAGATCCACCAGTACGTCACCGGAAGCTACACCGCCGACGGCGTCACCGTCCGCTGCCGGACCGACTACCCCTGGCAGGGCGTGATCGGACTGACCGTGGAGGACGCCCCGGCGGACCGGCCCTGGACCCTCTCGCTGCGCATCCCGCAGTGGTGCGGCGAGTTCCGCGTCCGGTGCGGGGACACCGTGTACGACCGGACCACCGCGCCGGCCGACGACGGCTGGCTGCGGCTGGAGCGCACCTGGACACCCGGCGACGAGGTCGTCCTCGAACTCGGCCTGGCACCCCGCCTCACGGCCGCCGATCCGCGGGTGGACGCCGTACGCGGCTGCGTGGCCATCGAACGCGGGCCGCTCGTGTACTGCCTGGAACAGGCCGACCACCCCGGCGGCGGTCTGGACGACATCGTTCTCGACACCACCCGCCCCCTCACCGTGACACACCGCCCGCACCTGCTCGGCGGAGTCACCACCATCGTGGCCGCGGGGCACCGCCGGCGGATCCCCGACGCCGGCTGGTGGCCGTACCGGAGCGCGGGGGACACCGACGCGACGCCGGCCGGCGAACCCCTCGAACTGACCGCGATCCCCTACTACGCGTGGGCCAACCGTCAGGACGGCAGCATGCGCGTCTGGCTGCCCACCTCCTGAACCCCACGGCCGTCCCCCCGCTCCACCCGCCCCTCCTGCCCGCAGGGGAACACCCCGAGACGACGAGGTCACCGTGAGAGACACCTGCCGTAGCCTGATCTCCGCCATCGCCGCCCTCGGCGCGCTCACCTCCCTGGCCGCCTGCGGCGGCGCCGGCTCCTCGGCGTCCGGGTCCGGCAAGGCCGGCGGGACGTACACCTTCTGGGACCCGTATCCGCAGTTCGACGACTCCTCCGCCTGGGGGAAGCTGGTCACCCAGTGCGGCAGCGAGGCCGGGGCCGACATCAAGCGCACCGGCATGGACACCACGGACCTGGGCAACAAGGCGCTGCTCGCCGCCCAGCAGGGCAACGCCCCCGACGTGATGCTCGTCGACAACCCGGTCGTGTCCACGCTGGTGGAGGCGGGAATCCTCAACAAGACCAGCGACCTCGGCCTCGACACCAAGCCGGTGCAGAAGAACATCCTCGGCGCGGGGGAGATCGACGGCGCGTCCTACGGGGTGCCGATCGGCGCCAACACGCTGGCCCTCTACTACAACAAGAAGGTCCTGTCCGCCGCGCGCGTCGACCCCGCCTCCGTCAAGGACTGGGCCTCGCTGACGGCAGCCCTGAAGAAGGTCAAGGCGGCCGGGAAGAAGGGCATCACCTTCTCGGCGATCAACACCGAAGAGGGCAGCTTCCAGTTCCTGCCCTGGTTCTGGGGCGCCGGCGGCGACCTCACCGAGCTGGACTCGGACCAGGGCGTGGCCGCGCTGTCCCTGTGGAAGCAGTGGGTCGCCTCGGGGTACGCGCCCAAGGACGTCCTCCAGAACACGCAGACCACCAGCTGGCAGGAGTTCGCCACCGGGGACTACGCCTTCGGCGAGAACGGCACGTGGCAGCTCGGCAACGCGGACCAGGCCGGTCTCGACTACGGCGTCCTCGCCATCCCCGGCCGGAACGGCGGCTCGGCGCCCGTGCCGACCGGCGGTGAGTTCGTCACCGTCCCCGCGCAGCAGGACACCTCGCGCTATGACGTCAGCAAGCGGATCGTCACCTGCCTGACCAGCTCCGCCCACCTGCTGGCCACGGACACCACCCTGACGTACGTCGCCCCCACCGCGACGGTGCAGGCCCGACAGGTCGAGTCGGACCCCAGGCTGCGGCCGTGGGTGAAGGCGGTGGCCGCGGCACGCGGTCGTACCAGCGGCGGTCTCGGCACCAGGTACCCGGCCGTCTCGCAGCCGATGTGGACCGCCGTCCAGGCCGCGCTGTCCGGCAGCAAGAGCCCCGAGGACGCCCTCGACGCCGCGCAGACGGCCGCCGGCAAGGGCAACTGACGGCCGACGCCCTCATGACACCTCCCGGGGCCCTTTCCCCCGAGCCGCACGGCACCCGCAACCGCCCGGACACCACCACGGCTCCGGGCAGGCCACCCGCACCCAGGAGTTCGCATGACCACCGCCCGCCTCGACCACCACCCACCGCGCTCACCGGTCAAGCCGGCGGCGACCGGAACCGATGAGCGGACGGACGTCCCGGCGTTCCGGCGCCGGCAGCGCCGCAGGAGCCGGCTCACCGCGCTGGCCTTCCTCGCCCCGCTGGTCCTCTACCTCGCCGCCTGCTACGTCTATCCCCTCTACCGCAACCTCGACCTGAGCCTGCGCGACTACACGGTCCGGTCGTTCGTGGCGGGCGACGCGCCCTTCACCGGGCTGGACAACTCCAGGAACGTCCTCGACGACCCCACGTTCGGTCCGGCGCTGCGCCACACCATGATCTTCACCTTCGTGTCGATCACCTTCCAGTTCGCGGCCGGGCTCGCCCTCGCCGTCTTCTTCAACCGGCACTTCCGGCTGGCCGGCACACTCCGGGCCCTCTTCCTGATCCCCTGGCTGCTCCCGCTGATCGTGTCGGCGTCGACCTGGTCGTGGCTGCTCAACAGCGAGTCCGGCGTCGTCAACTACGCCCTCCACCTGGTGGGCGTGTCCCCGGTCGACTGGCTCGACTCCCCGGGCTGGGCGCTGACCTCCGTGATCATCGCCAACATCTGGATCGGCATCCCGTTCAACCTGGTGATCGTCTACAGCGGCCTGCAGAACATCCCCGGTGAGCTGTACGAGGCCGCGGCCCTGGACGGGGCCGGCGCCTGGCAGCAGTTCCGCCGCATCACCTTCCCGCTGCTGCGGCCGGTGTCGGCGATCACCCTGCTGCTCGGTCTCGTCTACACCCTCAAGGTGTTCGACCTGATCTGGATCATGACGAAGGGCGGTCCCGGCGACGCCTCCGCCACCTTCGCGACCTGGTCCTACCGGCTCGGGTTCGGCAGCCTGCTGCCGAAGTTCGGTCCCGGGGCCGCCGTCGGCAACCTCCTCATCCTCATCGCCCTCGTCTTCGGGCTGCTGTACATCCGCGTCCAGAGGAGGCAGGAATCATGAGGTCACGCACCGGATCCCGCCGTCACACCGTCACCGGTCTCGTCCTCACCGCCCTGATGCTGTTCCCGGTGTACTGGATGCTCAACGTGTCCCTCACCCCACAGCAGGACATGCGCAAGAGCCCGCCCGACCTGCTGCCCCTCCACCCGACGTTCGAGGGCTACCGGGCCGTGGTGAACGACCAGTTGCCCTACCTCGGCACCAGCCTGCTCATCGGTCTGGGCACGGTCGTGCTCACCCTGCTCCTCGCCGCCCCGGCCGGCTTCGCCCTCGCCCAGCTCAAGCCCTGCGGCGGGGGAGTCCTCGGCCTCGTCCTGCTGGTCGCCCAGATGATCCCCGGCATCGTCATGGCGATGGGCTTCTACGGCGTCTTCCTGGACCTCGGGCTGCTGAACTCCTGGTGGGGCCTGGTCATCGCCGACTCCACGATCGCCGTGCCGTTCGGCGTCATGATCTGCACGGCCTTCATGTCCGGGATCCCCGGCGAACTCGTCGCCGCGGCCCGCATCGACGGCGCCGGCACCGTGCGCACGTTCCTGTCCGTCGTCCTGCCGGTGAGCCGCAACGCGATCGTCACGGTCTCGCTCTTCGCCTTCCTGTGGGCCTGGTCCGACTTCGTCTTCGCCAACACGCTGGACGGCGGCGGCGACTGGCGGCCGATCACCCTCGGCATCTACCACTACATCGGCAACAACAACCAGGAGTGGAACGCGATCATGGCCACCGCCGTCATCGCGTCCCTGCCCGCGGCGGTCCTCCTCGTCCTCGCCCAGCGCTACGTGGCCGCGGGCGTCACCGCGGGCGCCGTCAAGGACTGATCCCACGGTGGCTGCCGGGCCGCCCTGATGACGTGCCCGGCGACTCAGAGCCGCTCACCCCGGGCGACCGCACGGATCTCCGTGCTGTCGCCATGCCCCTCTCCCACTCCTTCGGAGGAGAATCCGTCATGCGTGGATTCGCGCATCACCGACCCGGCCGACCACTGACCGGCGCCGCCGCACTCGGAGCCGCGGTACTGGCCGTGGCCTCGGCCCTGTTCGCCGGGGCGCCCTCCGCCCAGGCGGCCCCGTCCCCGTCCACCACCCTCGTGGTCAGCGCCGACCAGACCCTGCGCCCGGTCACGCACGTCGCGACGGGCAGTCTGTACGGTCTGGCGAACGCCACGGCCCCGGCTGACAGCCTGGTGCAGGCCATCAAGCCGCACACCTTCGTGCAGAAACCGCAGGGCGGCCGGCAGCAGCCGACCGGTGACGTCCTGACGGTGGCGCCGAAGGCGGCCAGAGCCGGAGCGAAGGTGGTCAACCGGCTGTCGGACTACTACGCGGGCTGGCCCTACCAGTTCAGCTGGAGCACCTGGCTGAACGTGGTCGACGACCAGATCGCGCAGACCAAGGCGTCGGGCATCACGAACCTGGCCGCGTACGCGCCCTGGAACGAGTCCGACAACACCTGGCTGTCCGCCAACGGCACCTTCGAGGACTTCTGGACCAGGACCTACCGGGAGATCAGGTCCAAGGACACCACGACGCCGATCCAGGGTCCCAGCTTCTCGGACAACATCAGCGACATGGACAACTTCCTGCGCAACGCGGTCGCCACCAACACGGTGCCGGACATCATCGCCTGGCACGAGCTGACGCGGTCCTCCAAGATCGCCGGTGATGTGGCGACGGTGACCGCCCTGGAGAAGAAGTACGGCATCAGTCCGCGGCCGATCGCGATCGAGGAGTACGCCGCCCCCTCCGAAGTCGGTGTCCCCGGTGCCCTGGTGGGCTACCTCGCCAAGTTCGAGCGCCTGGGCGTCCACGACGCCGAACTCGCCTTCTGGAACCAGTCCGGGGCGCTGGGCGATCTGCTGACCGGCCAGGGCGGCAGCCCCAACGGCGCCTACTGGCTGTACAAGTGGTACGCCGACATGAGCGGAAGCATGCTCGTCACCACCCCGCCCGCCCAGACAGGCATCGACGGGGCCGCCTCCCGCAACAGCGCCGGCAACGAGATCGATGTCGTCTTCGGCGGCGGTTCCGGCGACTCCGCCGTGACCGTCAACGGACTGGGCTCGCTCTCGGCCTTCGGGTCCACCGCCCACGTCAAGGTCGAGTACACACCGTCTCCGGGACGCACGGTGGCCGTGTCCGGGCCGAGCACCCTCGCCGAGTCCGACTACGCCGTGAGCAACGGCTCCCTCACGGTCCCGGTGACCGCGAACAGCACCTACGGCTACCACATCACGATCACCCCCGGGAGCGGCAACGGCTCGGCTCTCGACGGCAGTTACCAGATCACCAACAAGAACAGCGGTCTGGCGCTCGACACCCGGAACGGCGGCACCGCCCAGGGCACGCTGGTCGACCAGGCCCCCGCAGGGAACGCGGCCACCCAGACCTGGACGCTGGTGTCCGCGGGCTCGGGCCTGTACAAGATCCGCAACCAGGCCGGTGGTCTGCTGCTGGGAATCACCGACGAGAGCACCTCGGACGGCGGCACCGCGCTGATCTGGGGTGACAACGGCACCCCCGACCACCTGTGGCGGATGGTGTCCGACGGCACCGGCTACTACAAGATCGTCAACTACCACAGCAACCTGCTCCTGGGCGTCCAGAACATGAGCACCGCCGACGGCGCCCAAGTCATCCAATGGGACGACAACGGGACCGCCGACCACCTGTGGAAGCTCAACCGGCGCTGACCGCCCGGCCGCACCTGCCGGTCGCCGCCGCCTCGACGGGCAGGGCAGCGGCGACCGGCGACGCGCGTTCCCGGCGTTCCGTATCCGACGCACCGAATGTTTCGAAGCTGTCAGCGATTCGTGCGAGAGGTATTGACGCCGTTCACCGGTTCCCTAGTATCCAGATTGCCCGACACTCCGGCCTCTGTTCGATACTTCGAACCCATCTGAACCGTTTCACTCGCACGGCACGCATGTCATGAACGCATCAGAACTCCGGACTTCGCCGCGGCACCGTCTCGCGGTCGTTGCCCCCCCACACAAGGAGAATGATCGTTGATGTCCTGGCTCGACGAGGGACTTCGTCTCCGCAAGGCACTGACCTTGCTCACCGGCCTGACCGCCGGCACGGTACTGGCCCTGGCCGGCACGGCGGCGCCCGCCGCCCACGCGGCCTCCGGCACGCTGGGCGCGGCCGCGGCCGACAGCGGCCGCTACTTCGGCACGGCCGTGGCCGCCGGGAGGCTCGGCGACCCGACGTACGCCACCGTTCTCGACCGGGAGTTCAACATGATCACCCCGGAGAACGAGATGAAGTGGGACACCATCGAACCGTCCCGCGGCACCTTCAGCTTCGGCCCGGCCGACCAGATCGTCGGCCACGCCGCCGCGCACGGGCAGCGGATGCGCGGCCACACCCTGGTGTGGCACTCCCAGTTGCCCGGCTGGGTCAGCGGCATCAGGGACGCGAACACGCTGCGCAGTGTGATGAACAACCACATCACCAGCGAGATGACCCACTTCAAGGGCAAGATCTACGCCTGGGACGTGGTCAACGAAGCCTTCGCCGACGGCTCCACCCAGCACCGCAGCTCGGTGTTCCAGGACGTGCTCGGCAACGGGTTCATCGAGGAGGCGTTCCGCACCGCGCGGGCCGCCGACCCCTCGGCCAGGCTCTGCTACAACGACTACAACATCGAGAACTGGACCGACGCCAAGACCCAGGGCGTCTACGCCATGGTGCGCGACTTCAAGTCGCGCGGGGTGCCCATCGACTGTGTCGGCTTCCAGAGCCACTTCGGCACGGGCGGCCCGCCGGCCGGCTTCCAGAGCACGCTGGCCAACTTCGCCGCCCTCGGCGTCGACGTGCAGATCACCGAACTCGACATCGCCCAGGCACCGCCGACGGCCTACGCCAACACGGTGCGGGCGTGCCTGAACGTCTCCCGCTGCACCGGCATCACCGTCTGGGGCATCCGGGACAGCGACTCGTGGCGCTCGGGCGACAACCCCTTGCTGTTCGACGGCAACGGCAACAAGAAGCCGGCCTACGACGCGGCCCTGTCCGCGCTGGGCGGCGGTACGGGGGACACCGGGGGCATCGTCACGGGCCGGGTGTACGAGCTGAGCGCAGCCGCCGCGGGGCGCGCGCTGGACGTGCCGGGCGGCCAGACGGCGAACGGCACGCCCTTGCAGGTCTGGGACGCCAACGGCGGGACGAACCAGCAGTGGCGGGCGAGCCAGAACGGTGACGGCTCCTACACGCTGACGAATGTCGCCAGCGGACGGGTGCTGGACGAGCCGGGCGGCCGGACGGGCAACGGCACGCGGGTGGAGATCTGGGATGCCAACGGCGGAGCGAACCAGCACTGGCGGGCGAGCCGGAACGGCGACGGGTCGTACACCTTGACCAACGTGGCCTCCGGCCGGGCGCTGGAAGTTCCCGCGGGGCAGAGTGCCAAGGGAACCCCGGTCCAGATCTGGGACTCCAACGGCGGCACCAACCAGCACTGGAACTTCAGGTGACGTGACCGGCGCCCCCGGCGCCTCCCCACGGCCGGCTCCGGGATACCGAGAACCGGCCGCCGTACCGGGCGCGGCGGCCGCCACCGCCGCGCGCCTTCCGGCAGACCGGCACGGCCCGGGGGCCGCTGCGACCCTGCCCGCCACCCTGCCCGTGTTCACCCGGAACCCGACCCCAGGAGTCGATGCATCATGGCCCACACCACCGAGAGGACCGGGCGACCGCGAACGCCGGCCCCGCGGATGTCCTTACGCAGAATGCTGGCGCTCACGTTCTCCGTCGTGCTGCTCGCCGTGTTCGCCCCCCTCCTCGCTCTCGGGACGGCGCAGCCCGCGACCGCGCTGGGCAACGGGCTCGCACTGACACCGCAGATGGGTTTCAACGACTGGAACGCGTACGGCTGCGATGTCTCCGAGTCGCTGATCAAGTCCACCGCCCAGGCCATGCACACCAACGGCATGCAGGCGGCGGGCTATTCGTACGTCAACATCGACGACTGCTGGATGACCCACAGCCGCGACTCCGGCGGCCGCCTGGTGCCGGACCCGGCCAAGTTCCCCGACGGCATCAAGGGCACCGCGGACTACGTGCACTCGCTGGGGCTCAAACTGGGGATCTACGAGGACGCGGGCACCGCGACCTGTGCCGGGTACCCGGGCAGCCTGGGCCACGAGACCACGGACGCGCAGTCGTTCGCTTCGTGGGGAGTGGACTACCTGAAGTACGACAACTGCAACAACACCGGGGCGCCCGCCCGCACCCGGTACACCACGATGCGGGACGCCCTGGCGGCCACCGGCCGGCCCATCCTGTTCAGCCTGTGCAACTGGGGCCAGGAGAACGTGTGGACCTGGGGCGCGGACGTGGGCAACAGCTGGCGCACCACAGGGGACATCAGCGCCACCTTCTCCAGCATGCTGTCCATCTTCCACAGCAACGCGGGACTGGCCTCCTACGCCGGCCCCGGCCACTGGAACGACCCGGACATGCTGGAGGTCGGCAACGGCTCGCTGACGGCCACCGAGAGCCGCAGCGAGTTCAGTCTGTGGGCGGAGATGGCCGCACCGCTGATCGCGGGCACCGACATCGCCTCGGCGAGCAAGGACACCCTGTCCACGCTCACCAACTCCCGGGTGATCGCGGTCGACCAGGACCCGCTGGGCCGACAAGGCACCCTGGTGTCGTCCACTGGCGGCCTGGACGTGCTGGCCAAGCCGCTCGCCAACGGGGACGTGTCGGTGGCGCTGTTCAACGAGACGGGTTCGACGGCGGCCATCACCACCAGCGCGGCCGCGATCGGGAAGACCGGCGCGTCCGCCTACACCCTGACCGACCTGTGGTCGGGGGCGTCCTCGACCACCTCGGGCACGATCAGCGCCTCGGTGCCCGCGCACGCCACGGTGATGTACCGGGTCGCGGGCGGCACGAGCGGCGGCACCAGCGTGACCGGTGAGCTGCACGGGTCGGGGTCGGGCAAGTGCCTGGACGTACCGGGCTCGGCCACGACCGCCGGCACCCAGGTGCAGATCCGGAGCTGCAACGGCGGCGCCAACCAGCTCTGGACGCACTCCACCACCCACCAGCTCACCGTCTACTCCGGCAGCGATCAGAGGTGTCTGGACGCCTACGACAACCAGACCACCCCGGGGACCAAGGTGGAGATCTGGCCCTGCAACGGCCAGGCCAACCAGCAGTGGGACCTCCATACGGACGGCACCGTCACCAACCCCCGGTCCGGCCTGTGCCTGGACGTCACCGGCGGCGCCACCACCGACGGCACCCCTGTCGAACTGTGGACCTGCAACGGCCAGTCCAACCAGCAGTGGTCACTGGGCTGAGCCCCCAGGAACCCGGCGCCGCCGGGCGCCGGGGCGGCAGCACCCGGCCCCGCCCCGGCGCATGACCGCCCCCCGCCCCGGCGCACGACCTCCCCCGCCCACGCGCGGGACCGCCCTCCGCCCGCGCGTGGGACCCTGCCCGGCAACCGGTACCGCACAGCCCCGGCCCCGTGACCGGCTCCCGCACGGGACGGCACCCCCCACCTGCGAAAGGACCCCATCGTGTCAGCATTCAGCCGGACGTTCCGACGCCTGCGCGTCGTGACGGCCGTGCTCGCGGGCCTCCTCCTGACGGCCGGCGGCATCGTCGCCACGACCGCCGCCCCGGCCCAGGCCGCCACCTCCCTCACGATCGACGGCGCGTCCGGCGGCCGGACCTTCGACGGCGTCGGCGCGATCAGCGGCGGGGGCGGCAACAGCAGACTCCTGATCGACTACCCCCAGCCCCAGCGCGACCAGATCCTGGACTACCTGTTCAAGCCCGGCTACGGCGCCGCCCTGCAGATCCTCAAGGCCGAGATCGGCGGGGACACCAACTCCACCTCGGGGGCCGAGCCGAGTCACCAGCACACCCGGTCCGACCTGAACTGCGACCGGGGCTACGAATGGTGGCTGATGGAGCAGGCCAAGGCCCGCAATCCGCACATCAAGCTGTACGGGCTCGCCTGGGGCGCACCCGGCTGGATCGGCGGCGGGAACTTCTGGTCCACCGACATGACCGGCTACCTGCTCTCGTGGCTGGGCTGCGCCAGACAGCACGGGCTGAGCATGGACTACCTCGGCGGGTGGAACGAGCGGGGCTACAACATCACCTGGTACGAGCAACTGCGCAGCGCGCTCGACAGCAACGGCTACGGCAACGTCAAGATCGTCGCGGCCGACTCGGACTGGTCCGTGGCCAACGACATCAACGCCGACCCGGCGTTCGCCTCCGCGGTGAGCGTCATCGGCACGCACTACCCCTGCGGCTACCGGTCGTCCCAGTCCACC
Source organism: Streptomyces sp. NPDC027672 (assembly GCF_055566335.1). Lineage (NCBI taxonomy): Bacteria > Bacillati > Actinomycetota > Actinomycetes > Kitasatosporales > Streptomycetaceae > Streptomyces > Streptomyces sp. NPDC027672. The sequence continues at coordinate 505,848 of NZ_JBVHSO010000005.1, forward strand.
TGCTCGGTCCCGTCGGCCGCCACCTCGTCCGGCAAGGCGCTGTGGGCCAGCGAGAATGGCTCGGACGACTACAACGGGGGAGCGCAGGCCATGGCGCGCGGCATCAACCGCGGATACATCGACGGCCGGATGACCGCTTACCTCAACTGGCCGGTGGTCGCCTCGGTCACACCCAACCTGCCGTACCCCACCATGGGTCTCGCGCTGGCCTCGCAGCCCTGGTCCGGCCACTACACGATCGGCAAGAACACCTGGGTGATGGCACAGACCAGCCAGTTCACCGCCCCGGGATGGCACTACCTCGACGCCTCCAGCGGCTACATCGGCGGCAACCGGAACAACGGCAGCTACGTCTCACTGAAGTCGACGAACAACTCCGACTACTCCACGGTCGTCGAGACGATGGACGCCGGCGGCGCACAGACGCTGAACTTCACCGTCACCGGGGGACTGTCCACCAAGACCGTCCACGTCTGGTCGACCGATGTCACCTCCGCCAACCCGGCCGACTATTTTACGCACACCACGGACATCACCCCGTCCGGCAGCGGCTTCAGCCTCACCGTCCAGCCCGGCCGCGTCTACACCCTGACCACCACCACCGGTCAGGGCAAGGGCACCGCCACCGGCCCCGCCCAGGGCACGCTGAAACTGCCGTACGGCGACTCCTTCGACAGCTATGACACCGGCACCGAGGCCAGGTACCTCATGGACTGGCAGGGCGCCTTCGAGGAGGCCGGCTGCGGCGGCGGCCGCGGCGGGAAGTGCGTGCGCCAGATGAGCCCGCAGAAGCCGATCACCTGGGACGCGCTGTCCGATCCGCACGCCCTGCTCGGTGACGTGAGCTGGAGCGACTACACCCTCTCCTCGGACATCATGCTCGAACAGCCCGGATACGCCGAGTTGATCGGCCGGGCCAACGCCCAGGACTACAGCAGCACCGGCGGACTGAACGCCTACCACCTGCGGGTGAGCGACACCGGGGCCTGGTCGATCCTGAACTCGAACACCGGCGGCAGCGTCTCCACCCTGGCACGCGGGACGACCACGGCGCTGGGCACCAACCGTTGGCACACCCTGGCCCTCACCTTCGCCGGATCCACCGTCACCGCCGTCATCGACGGCGCCACGGTCGGTTCGGTGAGCGACCACACCTGGGCCGGCGGGCAGATCGGCTACGCGACCAGCCAGGGGGAGACGGCACAGTTCGACAACCTGTCCATCACCCCCGGCAGCGGCGGCAACGACGGCGGCACGACGGGCACGATCGTCGGGACCGCGTCCGGCCGGTGCGTGGACGTGCCGAACCAGTCGCAGACGGCCGGCACCCAGGTGGAGCTGTGGGACTGCAACGGCGGCGCCAACCAGCAGTGGACGAACACCTCGGCCGGTGAACTGCGGGTCTACGGAAGCCACTGCCTGGACGCCTCGGGCCAGGGCACCAGCCCCGGGACCAAGGTGGACATCTGGGACTGCAACGGCGGCGGCAACCAGAAATGGACGCTCCACTCCGACGGCACGATCACCGGTGACCAGTCCGGCCTGTGCCTGGACGCCACCAGCGCGGGAACGGCCAACGGCACCCTGCTCCAGTTGTGGACCTGCACCGGCGGCGCCAACCAGAGGTGGACACACGGCTGACCCGGCGCACGGCCACCGACTACCGCGCCGGCACCTGAAACGCCCCGGCTGCCCCCGTTCCCTGTCCGTCCCCACCCACGAAAGAAGGAGTGTATGAAACACAAACCACTCTGGATGTCGATCGCGGCTGCGCTCCTCCTCGTCCTGTCGGCCGCGGGCACCTCGTTCAGCAGCGGCCGCGGCGCACCCGCGCCCACCACCGGCACCGTCCAGGCGAGCGCCGGCTGTGGCAAGGCCCCGGCGCTGACGAGCGGTACCCACACCCTGCAAAGCGGCGGCCAGACCCGCAGTTACCTACTGCGCGTCCCTGCCGCCTACGACAACAACCACCCCTACCGGCTGATCTTCGGTTTCCACTGGCGGGGCGGCACGGCCAACGACGTCGACTCAGGCGGAACGGACGGGTACAACTGGTCCTACTACGGTCTACGGCGTCTGGCGGACGCGGACAACAGCACGATCTTCGTGGCCCCCCAGGGCAACGGCAACGGCTGGGCCAACCCGGGCGGCCAGGACGTGGCCTTCGTCGACGCCATGGTCAGCCAGCTCGAAGCAGGTCTGTGCGTCGACACCACGCGGTTGTTCTCCGCGGGCTTCAGCTACGGCGCCGCGATGTCGTACGCCCTCGCCTGCTCCCGGGCCACGGTCTTCCGCGCGGTCGCGGTCTACTCCGGCGCGAACCTCAGCGGATGCGCCGGCGGCACCCAGCCCGTCGCCTACATGGGCCTGCACGGCATCAGGGACGACGTGCTGCCCGTCTCGGCGGGACGGGAACTGCGCGACACCTTCGTCCGCAACAACGGCTGCACCCCGCAGAACCCGCCCGAACCGGCCTATGGCAGCCTGACGCACCTCATCACCGCCTACTCCGGATGCAGGCCGGGATACCCGGTCGTCTGGGCCGCGTTCGACGGGGGCCACGACCCCGGTCCCATAGACGGTTCCACCGGCGGCGGCTGGCGCACCTGGACATCGGCAGCGGTGTGGCAGTTCTTCACACAGTTCGACTCGGCCTCGCCACCGTCCACCGGCGACCAGGAGCTCGTCGGCCAGCAGTCGGGGCGCTGCCTCGACATCACCAACTCCACCACGGCCAACGGCACGCAGGCACAACTGTGGGACTGCAACGGTGGCTCCAACCAACGGTGGAGTCACACCTCGGGGAAGCAACTGGTCGTCTACGGGAACAAGTGCCTGAGCGCGGGTGCCCCCGGCCAGACAGCGGGCAACGGCACCCCGGCGGTGATCTGGGACTGCGGCGGACAGACCGACCAGCAATGGAACATCAACTCCGACGGCACGATCACAGCGGCACGATCGGGGCTCTGCCTGGACGCCAACGGCCAGGGGACGGCCAACGGAACGAAAACCCAGCTGTGGAGCTGCACGGGCGGAACGAACCAGCGCTGGCGCCTGGCGAACTGACAACCGGGATCGGCCGCGGGGCTGATGTGGCGGGGACCGCGGCGGCCGGCGCTCAAGGACCGGCCGCCGTGGGTCCGGGCTCCGCTCAAATCCGGGTGGACAGCGGTACCGTGACCTGCTTCAGCCAGGTGCCGGCGGCGAAGTCGCGGGCTTTGAGGACCACGCGGTCGCGGTGCACCTCGACCTGGAGGCCCTGGTTGAAGGCGCCGCCGACCGCGTTCTCGCCACCCTGCCCGTTGTCCGTGTAACCGGTCTGTACGGCACCGGTGTTGACGACCGAGAAGCCGTCGAGATTGCCGGTGCCCGGCACCACGCGGCGCACGTACCAGTCGGACAAGCCGAGGTCCCAGTGCGTGTGCCCGCTGAAGAGGAACACGTCACGGTGGCGGCCGAGGAGAGAGAGCAGGCGGTCGGCCTGGAGGTAGTCGCTCATGTAGAGCTTGTTGCGGGTGCCGGAGACGGTGTCGGGCAGCGGATGGTGAGTGATCACCATGACGGGCTTGCGCCGGCGCGTCCAGTGGGCCAGCCGGTCCGCCAGCCACCGGAACTGGGCCTCGCTCAGCCACACCTCGTCCCACAGTTTCGGGTCGTGGTAGTGCATGTAGCGTTCCGTCCCGATCGTGAGGACGGGTATGCCCGCGAACGTCGTCTCCGCGTACACCGTGCCGCGTTGCGCGAACCGGTGGAAACTGCGGAACAGCGAGTCCTCGGTGGCGCCGTTGGGCCAGGTGGCCTGGGCCAGGGTGCCGGGGTCGGCCCACTTCGGGACGTAGAACTCGTGGTTGCCGATGGCCCAGGCGATCTCGCGCGGATGCGGGCCTCGGTCGAGGACCCGGCGCACCTCGGCGTACTCGGCGTCGTAACCGCGCGGGGTGATGTCGCCGGCCACGGCGAGCCCCGAGCTGTACGGGTTGGTGGCGTGCATGTCGTCGAGCGCGGTGGCCAGATCACCGAGGTCGCCCTGGATGTCGCTGATGACGTTGAAGGTGGTCAGCGGCCCTTCACCGCGTTCGGTGCGGGCTTCGGCCGGTGCGGGGGCGAGCGCGCCCAGCGCGACGGCGCCGGCTGTGGTGGCGATCAGAGCTCTGCGTTCCACGGGGATCCTTCCGGTGTCGGCACGGGCTGGAGCGCCGGCGCCTGCTGCACGATGGTCCAGACCCGTTACCTTTACGCGACTCCGACTGCCGTCAGGTGAACACCGGCGAACATCCCGGGCGGTCCGCGGGCGCGGGTGGTGCGCCTGATGTGCTCCGCCGCGGCATGGCCGGGCACGTGTTGTGGCGCGTCCGCCGAAGGGACCTCAGTGCGCTCGCCGGTCCGGCGACGGTCTGGTAGGGCTTCGGCTACGGTTGCAGGGCACTGGTCACGCCACAGACCGGCATGCTGGACGTGCGGAGTCCTTGCCGGCCGCTGTCTGGCCAAGCGGGGTTTCCCGTAGCACCCGGCACGCCCCGCCGACGGCCGGCCCGATCGAACCAGGCCCCGCTCCGGGACGCCACGCTCATCCGCTGCCGAGGTTCTCTTCGCACACCCTCCGGTAGGGCACCTCGGCCAGGAAGTCCGCCCACGCCGCCCGGGAGAGGCCGCCGCCGGCCCGTGCGCACACCGCCGCCGCGACGGAGGCGGGCGCCACCGGATAGGCGCGTGAGGGCACGCTGTCGTTCGCCACGTACAGGCTGTCCCCGGCGCCGCCACCCCGGAACACCAGGCCCAGCACTTGGCCGGCCGGCGCGGGGAGCGTTGTGCCGAGTGCCTGGTTGGACCTGACGTCCCACAGCCGTACGGTGCCGTCCAGCCCGCCCACCGCCAAGGTGGTGCCATCCGCGGAGAAGGCGAGCGCGGTGACCGGTTCCGCCGAGTCCTGCTGGTGGCTGGTGAAGAGGCCGGATATCTCACCGCGTCGGCGCGTCAGCGTGCCGTCCAGCAGGACCACCCGCCCCGACCCGTCACCGACGGCCACGGACCGGCCGTCACGGCTGAGTGCCAGCTCGGAGACGCTGCCGCCGGGCCCCGAGCCCGCCGTCCCGCCGGCGGCGGTGGGGCCGCCGCCCGTGTCGACGTCCAGGGGCATCCGTCCCACCCGTCCGGTGGACAGGTCGGCGTACCGGCCGTCGCCGGCCGCGACCCGGCGCCCGTCGGCGGTCACCGCGGGACTTCCGCCGCCGATGCCGCGGATCGTCCTGTGCCTGGCTCCGGTCCTCGCGTCCCAGACCACCAGCCGCCCGTTCACCCCTCCTTCCTTCGAGGAGGTCACCAGCCAGCGTCCCCCGGGGGTGAGCGCGATCCCCCGGACGCCCTCGTCGCGGGACAGCCGCAGTGAGAGGGTGACGGGCTTCCCGTCCGCGCGCCAGACCACCACCGGTTGCCGGGTGACCTTCTCGTCCACGGGCACCAACGCGTAGGCAGCGCTGTCGCCGTCGGCGCTGAACGCGGCCTGCGGGAGGCACGCGACGCCCTCTTCGCCTTCTTCGCCCTTGTCGTCCTCGCCGTCCCGCACGGGCCCGGTGCCGGGCCGTCCGGGATCCGGCAACCGGCGCACCAGCCGGCCGCCGTCGGGATCGGCGAACCCGAATCGTGAGCCGTCGCCCGCCGGCCACGCCGACAGCAGCCGTCGGCCGTCCGGGCTGTACCAGGTCGCCGGAGCCTCGCCCGCCTGCCGCGGCAGGCGGGCGAGGTCTGCCAGCCGGACCGTGCGGACCGCCACCCCGTTCCCGGCCTCGCCCTGTTCGCCCACCAAATAACGGACGTACCGGCTGTCCGCGTCGAGACTCACCGCGGCGTTCGAGTCGGCGGTGGTCGGGTAGGCGAAGAGCGCCTCGTCCGCGCCCGGCCGCCACACCTCGATACCCTCCTGCCCCGAGGCGATCAGCAACCGTCCGCCGGAGCCGTAGCGCAAGGCGTCGTAGCCGTGACCGAGGACCTGGTGGGTCCGGCGGCCGGAAGCGGTGTCCCACGTCGTCAGCGAACGGCCCACGGAGAAGGTCACCCGGCGCCCGTCGCCGCTGACTGCCACGGCGCACTGGTCGTCGTCGCCGACGGCGGGAGCATGCTGAAGCGGCACCCGCCGCTGCCCCGCGACCCGCCAGAGCTGGACCGGTCCCGAGGCGGGACACAGGGCGACGTACCGGTCGTCGTCGCTGATCCGAGCGCCGGTGATCTCCGGGGTCCGGCGCTGGAACAGCGTGCGGCGGGTGCGCAGGTCCCACAGCCGTGTGGTGACGGGACCGCCGACCGTACCGCCCCCCTCGTCGGCCAGCAGGAGCGAACGGCCGGCCTTGTCGAAGACCGCCACGGTCCCGGAGTGGGGGCCGCCGGGTTTCCACACCGTCCGGCCCTGCCGGACATCCCACACGGCGAGCCCGCCGCCCATGTCGAGCGCCAGTCGCCGGGCATCCCCGCCGACCGCCAGCAGGCCGTACCAGTCCTCGCCCGGTCCGCGGAACCTGCCCGTACGGCGGTGCCCGGCCACGTCCCAGGTGGTGACGTGGCCGACCGCGACCTGCACCAGGGTCCGCCCGTCGGCGCCGAGCCGGAACTCACCGTCCGAGGTGGCCCCGGCGGGCCGGAAGCGGTCCTCCTCGCGCTGCATCCACGACCCGAGCAGGGCCGAGCGCGTTTCGACGAGGCCGGGCGCGGTCCGCCAGGCGGCCAGGCCGAGCCGCATGGCGGTGACCGGGTCGGAGTACCGCATGTTGTCCGCGACCGCGGCGGCCCGCCGGGCCGCCGCCTCCGTTTGGCGGCGTTCGGCGACTCGGCTCTGCTGCCAGGCCGCGCCTGCGGCCACCAGGGCCAACGCCACGACGGCGGCCAGGGTGGCGATCCAGGCGCGCCGCCGCCGTGCCTCCTGTCGCCGAGCGCTTTCCGAGGCGTTGAGGAACGCGGTGGCCGCGGGACTCAGCCCCCCGCTCCCGTTGCCCGCGGCCCAGTTCCGGGCGGCGTCCAACTGGGCGCCCCGGTACAGCCTGGAGGTGTCCTCGCGGTCGCGTTCCCAGGCTCCGGCGTCGTCCTCCAGCCGCTGGCGCAGCAGGTTCCCGGCCCGGTCGGTGCCGATCCATCCGCGCAACCGCGGCCACGCCGACAGCAGCGCCTCGTGGGTGATCTCCACGGTGTCCTCGGCCTGGGTGAGCAGGCGTCTGCGCGTGAACGCCTCCAGTGCCTCCGCCGCGGCTGCCGGGTCGGCCATGCCCGCCAGGAGGTCCGGGCGGCGGGCGCGGCGGCGGGTGTTCTCGGTGCCGTCGCCGATCCGGACCAAGCGGAGGAACAGCAACCGCGCGGCCTGTCGGGATGCCGGACCGAGATCCCGGAAGATGCGCTCGGCGGTGGTGGCGACGGCGTGGTGAATGCCCCCGGTGCTGCGGTAGCCGTCGACGGTGAGAGTACTGCCGTGGCGTTGCTGCCAGGTCGTGCGCAGCGCGTGCGCGAGCAACGGCAGCCGGCCCGCCTCGTACGCCTCGCCTCCGGCGGTACCGGGCCCGCCGGAGGCGCCGGCCCCCAAGTCGCGCAACAGCAGGTCCACGAGCCCCGGTTCGACCGTGAGACCGACGTCCTCGGCCGGAAAGACGACAGCCTCCTGCAACTCGTCCCGGCTGAGCGGCCCGACGAGCACCTGGCGGCGCTGCAGCACCTCACGCAGGTGCGGACGGCTCGCGCACGGGGCGTAGAAGTCGGCGCGCAGGCCGTAGAGCACCAGGGCGACCGGTGCCTCGCCGGCCGCGCCGCGGCGGGCGAGTGCCTCCAGGGTGCCGAGGAAGGCCTGGCGTTCCACCGGGTCGGAGCACTCGGTGAAGATCTCCTCCAGTTGGTCCACGACGATGACCAGGCGCCGGTCGACCGCGAGGATCCGGTCTGCGGGGTCTTGCCCGGGTACGGTGCCGGCGTGATGCCCTGGATCGACGTGGTGTCCGGGGTCGGTGCGATGTCCGGGATCGGCGTATCCGGGATCGGCCCGATGGCCAGGGTCGGCCCGACGACCGGGATCGGCCCGATGGCCGGGATCGACGCGCAGCCGGACGGCCGCCTGCTCCGGAGCGTCATGCAGTACCCGGACGGCTTCGTCGGGCGGCAGACCCAGCAGGGGGGCCAGGCGGTGGGCCAGTGCGGTCAGGGGACGGGCGGTCGGCGTCAGTACCAGGCGGGGCCAGTGCCGAGACCCGGCCGCGGGGAGCGCGCCCCGGGCGATCGCAGGGAGCAGTCCGGCCCTCAGCACCGAGGACTTGCCCGCTCCCGACGGCGCGACGACCGCCACGGCGCCGCCGTCGTCCAGGACCTCGGCCAGACGCTCGGCCAACTCGGCCACCAGCCGGTCCCGGCCGAAGAACCAGCGCGCCTGTTCCGGGCCGAAGGCCGCCAGCCCCGGATAGGGGCACTCGTCGGCCGGTGACACGGTGCCGGCGCGGCGCGCACCGCGGACGCCGTCGCGGTAGTGCAGGTGCAGGTCGCGCTCGGCGACGAACTGGTCGCGTCCGGCCTGCAGAACCGTACTGTCACCGTGAGCCGTGGCGTGCATCACCACGGGGCGGCCGTCGTCCTCCAGGCCGGAACGAGGCTGCCCGGAAGGACCGCCCGCGTCACTCTTCTCATCGCCGTGATCGGCGTGGCCCCTGGGGTCTGCGTCGTCCCGGTGTCCGGCGGCGGCCGGTCCGGGCTCCCCGTCCTCTCGCCCCGCCATGATCAGGTGATGTGCTGGTCCCGGCCGGCCTGGTAGATCCGTGCCTGCCCGGAGGCGTGGGCGGTCATCCGGATGCCGGCGGCCCGCTCCCTGTCGGCGGCCCCCAGCAGCGGAAGCCACTCGTCGTCCAGCAACCTGCCCAATTCCTCCGTGAGTTCGGGTGCCTGGCGCAGCAACCGGGCCAGCCGGAGCCCCCACTCCTGGGCGAGATCGGCCTCCGCCTGCTGGTCGTCACCGTCGCGCGCGGCCACGACCTCCTCGCGGACCTGGGCCAGTTCGGCGTCGACCGCCGACGACGACTCCGGGAGCGCCCGCTGCCACAGCGCCACGGCCGTTGCCCGCACCTGCTGCCAGGCGTCCGTGGCCATGCTGCTGACCAGTGCTGTAGCGGCGGCGGTCACGAGCGGGTCCATGGTGTCCTCACAACCAGTGCGGTGTGCTGGGGTGACCAACCTACTGAGGAGCTGACGGCTAGTCACTACCCGTCTATGGATGTGACTTGATCGGACCGGTGGGCCCGGCACCGCGTCGCGGCAACCCCGATGGGTCGTTCGCCTCCTCCAGGCAGGTGACGGTCCGGGCACCGCTCGGCAGCGGCGCGCCGCGGGATCGCCCTGGGCCGCATCCCTACCGCGTTCGCCGACCGCCCGGCCGGGCAGGGCGTCGGCACGGGTGAAGAACTGGATGAACCCGGGCCTGGGCCAACTGGACGCCGCCGTCGGCGAGTTGCCGAGTAGGGCGGGGGAGCGAGTCCGGCGTGACGCATCCGACGAGCCGCGCGACGTGGCCGGGCGCCGCAGGGAGTGCCGGGCGGTCACCCCGGAGGGTCACCCCGGGTGGTCACCGCGCGCGGCCGGGGCCGATCGCGGTGACAGGCGTCGGCGTCCGCGGTGACCGGCGCTGGCGTCCGCGGTGACCGGTGTCCGCGGTGGTCGGCGCTGGCGTCCGCTAGTCGACGTTCACCGGGCCGTCGTCCGGCTTGCTGCCGGCGCCCGCACCCAGCTGCGGCAGGCTCCTGCCCTTGCGCTCCTCGGGGCGGTGGCCGTCGGATTCCTGGCCGCCGAGGTTCTGCCGGACGGAGTCCAGGATGGTCAGACCCTGGGACACCAGTCCGGCGGCGATCTCCCCGAGGCCGTCGGCACCGTTCAGCACGTTGACGTTGGCACCGGCCAGGCCGCCGGCGGCCTCCTTGACGATCTGCGGGAGCTGGTCGATCAGCATCCGGTCGAGTGCCACCCGGTCGTACGAGGCCGCCGCCTCGGCCTGGATCTTCATCCGCTGGGCCTCGGCGGCAGCGAGGATCCTGACCCGCTCGGCCTCGGCCTGGGCGGGCTTCACGACCTCCGCCACCAGTTGCTGCTGACGCAACTCGGCCTGGCGCTGCGCCAGTTCCGTCTGCGCCGCGAGCACCTCCCGCTGGGCGTGGGCCTGGGCGAGCGGTCCGGCCTGCCCGGCCTCGGCCTGGGCGCGGTCCACCTCGGCCGAGTACTCGGCCTTGACGATGGCGGTCTGCCGGGCGTACTCGGCCTGCTTGCGGGCCGCGGCCTGCTCGGCCTCGACCGCGGCCTGGGTGGCCTGGGCCTGCGCGATCTGCGCCTGCCGCTGGATGGCCGCCTTGTGCGGCGCGGACATCGCGTCGATGTAACCCGTGTCGCCGTCGTCGATCGACTGGATCTGCAGCGAGTCCACGGTCAGGCCGATCTTGGCCATCTCCGTCTTGGAGGTGTCCAGTACCTCGGCGGCGAGCTTCTGCCGCTCGGTGACGATCTCCTCGACGGTCATCGAGCCGATGATCGCCCGCAGGTGCCCCGCGAAGATCCGGCCGGTGAGCACCGACATCTGCTCCTGGTCGGAGAGGAAGCGCTGACCGGCGTTGATGATGCTCTCGTGGTCGTTGCCGACCTTGAAGGCGATCACCGCGCGGACGTGCAGCGCGATGCCCTGGCGGGTCACACAGGTCTCGGTGACCTCCGACTCGCACATCGACAGGGTGAGGAAGCGGACCTTCCTGAAGACCGGCAGCACGAACTTGCCGTGCCCCGTCACCACTCGGAACGGCGCGCCCCCCAGTCCCCGCCGACCCCCCGAGATCAACATCGCCTCGTCGGGCGCGGGAACGCGGTAACCGAACATCCTTGACTCCTCAGCCTGCGCCGACGATGCCTCCGCCGAGCGCGTCCAATGGATCCACCCACTCGATGACGCCGACTTCGCGGCATCCCCGTGATTCGATCACGAGAACCGTCGTGCCCACCGGCAGGGGCTCCTCCGACCAGGCGAGGAAGGTCTCGGTACCGCCTCTGACCCGCACGAGGACCTCGCCCGGACCCGCTGGCCCGCGCGTTCCGATGAGTACTTCGCCCGTGCAGCCGATCACGGCCTCGTCCTGCGGCGCCACCGGCCGTCCTCCTCGTCCTGATCTCAGGATTCAGACGATAGACCACGACGGCCGACAGCCCAACGGGGGACGGGCAGCCGGTCCCCTCGCCGGTCCGACAGGCGCCGCCCGGCGGCCCCGGCGTCCCGTTCCCGGCCCGGCCTCCCGGTCCACCGGGTGGACGGAACGCGGCACCGGGGGCGCGAACGGCGCGGTCCCGTACGGCGTGGGTGACGGGACCCGGGTGCGCCCGCGCCGAAGATCACTCCGGTAACGCATCCGGCGGGACGCAGGGGCCGCGTTCCCGCAAGGAGCGAGAGCGGAGGAACCGTCATGGAGCCGGACGACCCGATCATGCAGGGACCCGGGGAGCGGCGGGTCGCCGAAGCGGCGGAACGGATCGTGGCCGAGGGCCGGCCACGGCTGCACCGCACCTGGACGTCGCTGGTCGCCACCTCGCTGCTGGGCGGCATCGACGTGGGGGTCGGCGTCATGACCCTGCTCTACGTGCGGCACGCGACCGGCAGCGAACTCCTGGCCGGGCTGGCCTTCTCCGTGGGGCTCATCGCCCTGCTGCTCGGTCACAGCGAGCTGTTCACGGAAGGCTTCCTGGTGCCCGTCGCCACCGTCATCGCCGGTGCGGCCGAGGCGGAGACGGGCGTACCCGAGGCGTCCGCCGGACGACAGGCGACCCTGAAGCCGACCGTCACGCGCTGAGGCGCGGCGGGTGCGCTTCAGCCCGGCGCCGTGCTCATCGCAGCACGGCGCCGGGCCGCGCACGCGAGAGCGACGAGGCTCCGAAGGGTCCGAACCGTCCGTTCAGCTCGACTCGCGGACCACGAGTTCGTTCCGCATGATCACCGGCTTCCTCGGACCGCCCTCGATGAGCGCCAGCAGCAGACGCACCGTCGCGGTCGCCTGGTCGGCCATGGAACTGCGCACCGAGGTGAGCGCGGGCGTGGTGTACGCGGCGGCCTCGATGTCGTCGAACCCGACGACGGCCACGTCATCGGGGACCCGGCGGCCCGCCTGGTGCAGGGTGCGCAACGCCCCGATGGCCATGAGGTCGTTGGCCGCGAACACCGCGTCGAGGTCTGGGTCGTCCTCCAGCAACTGCCGCATGCCCTCCGCGCCCGACACCCGGGTGAAGTCGCCCAGCGCCACGATCGATCGGCGCCCGGTGTCCCGCAGGGTCGCGCGGTACCCCTCGAGCCGTTCGCGGGATTCGTATAGGTCCAGCGGTCCGGTGATGGTGGCGATCCGGCGTCTGCCCCGCTCCAGCAGGTGCCGTACGGCCAGCGCCGCGCCGCCCGCGTTGTCCAGCGCCACGTACGGGACGTCCGTCGCGGCGGTGCGGTTGAAGGACGCGACGGGCAGGCCCATGCGGGCGAGCGCGGCCGGCAGCGGATCGGCGCCGTGCAGCGCCACGAGCATCACGCCGTCCACGTGACCCCCCGCCACGTACCGCTCCACCCGGGCCCGGCTCTCGTCGGACTCGGCGAGGATCAGCACCACGCGTCTGCCGACGGCCTCCAACTCCCGGCTGACGGTGCGCACCACGGCGGAGAACAGCGGGTCGTCGGACACCACGCCCTTGGGCGGGTCGGAGACGACCACGGCGACGGCGTCGGTGCGGCGGGTGACCAGGTTGCGGGCGGCAGCGTTCGGCACGTACCCGAGTTCCCGCACCGCCTGCATCACGACCTCCCGGATCTCCGGCGCGACGGTGGTCTCCCCGTTGATGACCCGGGAGACGCTCGACTTGGACACGCCGGCCCGGGCGGCGACCACTGCGAGCGTGGGTCGTTTCATCGCCTTCCGATCACCGGTGCCCGGTCCTCGACTCCAGGGAGCGTTTTCCCCTCAGGATGACCTCGGCCCAATCCGCATGTCAACGGGCCTCTCTCTGCGCCCTGGTGGGGGAACTCTTCGTCAACGGACCCCTTCCGGGCGCCTGTCGACGGGCGTCGTGCGCACCGCCGAAGTGGATCTCAGGAACCGTTCCCCGGAACCAGCCTTGTGCGTCAAGGGTGTTACGGGCCTGTTGCTCAAAGCCTTGACAGTCCATGGGGACCGGCCCATTCTCACCCCTCAGGGAGCGCTCCCTCACTCTTCCCCCACTGAGGAGTCGCCCGTGCATCCCCTACTCCGCCGCATCGGCTTACCCGCCGTCGTCGCGGCCGTCCTGTTCACGCTCGTCAGCCTGCCCGCGCCCCGGGCCCACGCCGCCGAGACTCTGCTGTCGCAGGGCCGGCCCGTCGTCGCGTCCAGCACCGAGGACCCGTTTGGCGCGCCCGGAGCCGTCGACGGCAACCCGGCGACGCGCTGGTCCAGCGCCTTCTCCGACCCGCAGTGGATCAGGGTCGACCTCGGGGCCCCGGCCCGCATCAGCCGCGTCTCCCTGCAGTGGGAGGCGGCCTACGGCAAGGCCTTCCGCATCCAGGTGTCGGACGACGCCGCGACCTGGTCCACCGTCCACGAGACGACGGACGGCACCGGCGGCACCCAGAACCTGACCCTGACGGCCACCGGCCGCTACGTCCGCATGTACGGCACCCAGCGCGGCACCGGATACGGCTTCTCCCTCTGGGAGCTCCAGGTCTTCGGGACCAGCGGCACCGGCGGCGACCCAGGCGGCGGTGGCGGGGACGCGCTGCTGTCGTACGGGAAGACGGGCGCGGCCTCCTCCTCGCAGAGCGACCAGAACTGCTGGGAGTGCACGCCCGCCCGGGCCTTCGACCGCGACCCCGCCTCCCGCTGGGCGACCAGCTCCACCACCGGATGGACCGACCCCGGCTGGATCTCCGTCGACCTCGGCGCGAGCGCGCAGATCTCCGAGGTCGTCCTGCAGTGGGACCCGGCCTACGCCAAGTCCTTCCAGATCCAGGTCTCCTCCAACGGCACCGACTGGACGCCGGTCTACTCGACCACGTCCGGCACCGGCTTCAAACAGACCCTGGCGGTGTCCGGCACGGGACGCTACGTACGGATGTACGGCACCGAACGCGCCACCCCCTACGGCTACTCCCTGTGGGAGTTCCAGGTGTACGGCACCGGGGGCGCCCCGATCCCGGCGCCGCCGCTGCCGCCGGACCCGGCGCAGCCGCCGCGGCTGGTGTGGAGCGACGACTTCGACGGAGCCGCCGCGAGCAAGCCCGACCCGGACAAGTGGCGGGCCGATCCCGGCACCGGGCAGAACGGCGAGCTGCAGTACTACACCGACCACCAGAACGCCGCGCTCGACGGCGGCGGCCACCTCGTCATGGAGGCCCGCAAGGAGGCCAGCCCCGGCCGGGCCTGCCCGCCGGACCCGCTGACCGGCAGCACCACCTGCCAGTACACCTCGGCCCGCATGAACACCGGTGCCACCTTCCAGTTCACCTACGGGCGCGTCGAGGCCCGCATCAAGGTGCCCAAGGGCAACGGGCTGTGGCCCGCGTTCTGGATGATGGGCGCCGACTTCCTCACCGGCCGTCCGTGGCCGTACAACGGCGAGGTCGACATCATGGAGGTCCTCGGCAAGGACGTGAAGACGGCCTACTCGACCGTGCACGCGCCCGCCTACAACGGCGGCAACGGGATCGGCTCACCGTACCGGCTGTCCTCGGGTGCCGACTTCTCGGACGACTTCCACACCTGGGCCGCCGACTGGAACAGCAAGGGCATCGTGTTCAGCCTCGACGGACGCACCGTGTTCACCCTGGACAAGGACCAGGTGGAGCGCACGCGCGGTCCCTGGATCTTCGACCACCCGCACTACATGATCCTCAACCTGGCGGTCGGCGGCGACTGGCCCGGCCCGACCGACGCGTCGACGCCGTTCCCGTCCCGGATGCTCGTCGACTACGTACGCGTGTACCAGTAGCGCGGCCGGCACCGGCCCCCTTTGTCAGGTCCGGCCCGGACACCTCCGTTCCGGGCCGGACCGCAGCCGCACCACGTCCCACCCCTCAGACGAGGAAGTGACATGCGCAGATACTCCCTTCACCTCTATCCCGTATGGGTCGGTGCTCTGGCGATCGCCCTGGCCGCCGCCCTCGGCATCACCCTCGGCGCCCCGGCCGCGCGGGCCGCCACGGTCACCGTCCAGGCCGAGTCCTACGCGGCGCAGTCCGGCGTCACCCTGGAGACGACCGCCGACCAGGGCGGCGGGCAGAACGCGGCCTACCTCGCCGACGGCGACTGGATGCGGTTCGACCAGGCCGACCTCGGGGCCGCCGGCCGGCTGACGGTGTCGGCGCGCGTGGCCTCCGCCACGGGCACCGGTTCCGTCGAACTGCGCACCGGTTCCCTGACCGGCCCCCTGCTCGCCGTGATCCAGGTCAGCCCCACCGGGGGCTGGCAGACCTGGGCGAGCCGCAGTGCCGACGTCACCACCCACCCGACCGGCCCCCAGACGGTGTTCGCGGTGCTGCGCAGCACCACGCCCGGTGACTTCGTCAACATCAACTGGTTCTCGTTCGTCAGCGGCGGCGACGAGCCCGCGCCGGGCTGGGTCGACGTCGACCAGGCCAAGTGGCAGGCCCAGCTGACCCAGTTCCGGGCGATGACCCCTGCGCCGGTGCCCGCCAACGTGGTGCGCGTCCCCGAATTCAACGCCACCTGCACCTACAGCCACTCCAAGCCGGACGACCCGATCGTCGCCCCCGGGCTGCCGGGCGCGTCCCACATGCACAGCTTCTTCGGCAACAAGAGCACCGACGCGTTCACCACGACCCAGAGCCTGCTGGGCAACACGGGCACGAGCTGCGCACCGCCCAAGGACCTCTCCGCCTACTGGATCCCCACGCTCTACGAGCGCGGCAAGGCGGTCGAACCCGACGGGATGATCGTCTACTACGGGTCGCGGCTGCCCGACCCCACGGCGACCGTGCCCTTCCCGCAGGGCTTCCGTATGATCGCGGGCAACGCCAAGCTCCAGGTGGCGACTCCGGCCGGCTCGCCCAACCAGTTCTGGTGCGCCGGACCGGGCGGTGAGACCGGCCGCAGCGCCGACGGCAACTGGCCGCTGTGCGCGCCGACCGCCAAGCTGGTGTACCAGCTGGTCTTCCCGGACTGCTGGGACGGCAAGCACCTCGACAGCCCGGACCACAAGTCGCACGTCGCCTTCACCTACGACGGCAAATGCAGCGGCGCCTACCCGGTAGCCATCCCCTCGGTCTCGTTCGTCATCAGCTACCCGACCAGCGGGAGCGCCGACGGGTTCTCCCTGGCGTCGGGCATGGCCTCGTCCATCCACGGTGACTTCTTCAACGCCTGGGACACCGCGGCCCTCGGGCAGCGCGTGAAGGACTGCATCGTGCAGAGCGCCAAGTGCAACACCGCCGGAACGTACTGACCCGGCGGACGGCGGCCGCCCTGCTCCTGGGCCTGGCGGTCGCCGGCTGCACCCCGCAGCCGGCGACCGACCGGCCCGCGCCCGCCGCCTTCAACGACACCGACACCGCGTGGATCCAGCTGATGATCCCCATGGACGAACGGGCCGGGCTGCTCACCGACTTGGCGCCCGCACGCGCCGGCCGCCCGGCCCTGGCCGCCTGGGCGAAGGAGACGGGCAGGAGGCTCGGGGACGAACTCGTGCACCTGCGCGAGCTGTTGAGGCTCTCGGGCGTGCCCGACACCCGCCCCCACGAAGGCCACACCATGCCCGGGATGGTCGGCCTCGACACGGTGCGGAGGGTGAAGACCGTGTCCGGGGAGAACTTCGACCGTCTCCTCACCGAGAGTCTGCGGGCGCATCTCGTCCAGGTCCGCATGCTGTGTGCGAGCGAACGCACGTCGGGGAGCGCCGAGCAGGCGAAGGACCTCGCCGTCGCGATCGAAAGGAGTGTGGCCGAGCAGATCACCCGCCTCGACACGGTCACATGAGATCGCCATCGCCCGGCCGTCGCCGTCGTACGGGGCGGAGCCGCCGTCCCGCACCGTCCCGCACGGACGTGAAGAACTCGGTCATCCGCTCAAGCCCCTTCTCGCCGAACATCGTCTCCAGGCTGGCGGCCGACGCGGCGGCGGCGCTGCGCGGGAAGAGTGCCTCCTCGTACGCGGCGAGGGCCGCCTCCGGGTCGCCCGGGTGGGCGGCGACGGCCTCGGCGAGCTCGGCGCCGTCCAGCATCGCCAGGTTGGCGCCCTCGCCGGCGAAGGGGGACATCAGGTGGGCCGCGTCGCCGAGCAGGGTGACGCCGGGGACGCGGCCCCAGCGGGTGCCCGACGGGGAGGGCGTGGATGCGCCGCGGGACGAGCGCGCCGCCGGCGTCGGCGACGAGGCCGCGCAGACCCTCGTCCCAGCCGTCGAAGTGCGCGAGCACCGCGGCCTTCGCGGACGGCGTCGTCGCCGAAGCCGACGGTGTCCAGCCAGCCCTCGTCGGCGCACAGGGCGGTGTACGCGGAGTATGAGTTCGACGTCCACGCAGACGGCACCGTCACCTTCGGGATCTCCTACGTGAAGATCGACGACATCGTGACGATTCTCGACGAGTTCGAGCAGGCGCTCGTGTCGTCTTCGTCGGTGGGTTCCTCCCTCTTCGGCTTTCGGCTGATCAACGCGCCTGCGATAGTTGCGGCTGCCGTGATGAGGGCCGGGAGGACGACGGCAATGATGTGCCCCACGGGGAGCCCTCTTTTTCTCTGCGGTTTTGCTGTAGAGGCGCGCAGAGGGGAAAATGTGCACACGATGTGGCGCACGTCACAATGGGATGCGGGTCGTCGACTCGTGCGACAGGTGACATGACGCGGCCTGAGCTGCCGTTTCACGTCACGTCACCTCACCGCGCGACGCTAAGCGGGCCCGCGCCTACGGTCCGCGGCCATGGTCACGACCGCCGCGCCGTCCCGCACCCGGATTGCCTCGCTTGCCGTCCGCGCCGGGACATCGTCGACTCCGGCCTGTGCACCCAGACGTCCGCGGTCCCCGACTGGCTCGTCCGCCTGGACCACCTCGAGCACCTGGCCGCGATCCCCGCCCCCACCCGCCCTGCCCTCCTCGCCGGACTCGACGACGACATCGTGTGCGACCTGATGGTCCTGTCGTACCTGCGCACCGGCACCACCTACGCCCTGTGGACCGACTCCCCCGGAGGGTTCGCCCAGGACGTCCTCCGTGCACTCGACGCCGCGGCGGCGGTCCTGGTGATGAACCTGATCGGCGGATGGGTGTTCACCTGGCTGGTCATGCGGGCCTACCCCGGCCTGCACCCCACCGCGGCCGCCGCGGGCGCGCACTTCGTCGACGGGGGCTACACCCTCGGCACGTTCTGCCTCGCCGTACTGGGCGGGGGCGTCATCACGCTCATGACCCGCATGCACCACGGCACCGAGTCCATGACCGGGAAGATCATCGCCTCGATCGCCACCGCGTTCGTCCTGGCCGGCCTCGGGCTGTGGCACTCGGGTCCTGGACTCCCTGGTCGCGTTCGCCGGCCTGCACACCGGCCGGACGCCCTACGGCTACGTCGCTGGCTCGGCTGGCTGGGCTGGGCGGTCCTCGGCAACGTCGTCGGCGGCCTCCTGCTGACGACGGCACTGCGCCTCGTCCGCAGCGCCCCGATGCTGACCAACGCCGCCCCGCCAGCCGCCCGCGCAGGACACCCGGACGCATAGCGGTACCTCGGCACAGTGCGGACGGGCGCAGGGACGCGCGGCACCTCGGCGACTCCGCCGGCCCGCCCCGCCCCGCACCCGGTACGTCCTTGTCGGCACCTCCGTACGCGACCTCACGGCGGACCGGATCACGGCGTTCACGACACCCACGTACGCGATCAAGCAATCGGTCACCGGCCTGCACGACCTCGACCAGACGCTGACCAAGCTGGCCGGCTCCTGCCCGGAGCACAGCGCGAACACCGCGGCACGCTCCTGATCACCTGCCATCCGGAGGGGGCCGCGGGCGAGCAACTGCTCGGCGCGACCTGGCTGCTGGACCGCAGTGCCCCTGGCCACCGTCTCCGACGACGTCCGCGAACGTCTCCGGTGCGGCGAGAGTCCGCCGCCCGGACGCGGCCGCCGGCGGGAGGACGCGGCGGACGCCGAGCCGTCACCGGCCCGGACCGACCGAACAGCGGAGAACCAGCCGTCACGGGCGCTGCTGCCCTGGTTCAACGTGGTGGCCGTGCGGAGCCAGGACTGGGCTCAGCTCCTGGGTAGTACCGCCGCAGCGCGTCAAGGCCATCGCCGAACTCGCCCGTGGCTACGCCGACACCTGGCGGCAGGTGGCCGAACACCTGGGAAAGGTCGAGGTCGACCTGCCGGACCTCCGCACCACGGGCGGCGAAACGCTCGGTGCGGTGCACCAGGCCGGACTACCGTCAGGTGTCTGAGCACGTACCGCCCGCCACCTCCCGCACGGCCACCCCCGGCAAGGCGAAACCCGCCCGGGTTCCGTCGGCCGGGGGCGGGAAGCCCACTCCCCGAAGGAAAGCCCCGCATGAAGTCGCCGGAAGACATCGACGTCCCCGACGCCCTGATCACGTCGTACACCAAGAACGGCGGTGAGGCGGAACGGGCCTGGATCGCCGCCCTGCCCACACTGGTCGCGGAGCTTCTCGACCGGTGGCGGCTGGAACGGGACGGCGCCATCGGCTCCGGCGAGGCCTCGCTGGTGGTGCCGGTACGGCGCGAGGACGGCGGCAGGGCCGCGCTGAAGCTCCAGATGCCCCGCGAGGAGACGACGGCCGCGCTGATCGGACTGCGGGCCTGGAAGGGCGACGGCATCGTGCGGCTGCTCGATCACGACCCGGAGAGCAGCGCCATGCTGCTGGAGCGCCTGGACGCTTCGCGCACTCTCGCGTCCGTCGTCGACGACGACACGGCCATGGGCACCCTCGCCGGCCTGATGACGCGGCTGCACGCCGCCCCGGCGCCCGGAGGCCTACGCCGCCTCGACGACGTCGCATTCGCCATGCTGGCGGCGGTGCCGGAGGCCGTCGTCTCGCTGTCGGACCCGGAGGACCGGAGGCGGCTGCACGCCTGGGCATCGGCCGTCGCCGAGTTGGTGGACGAACCCGGCGACCGGCTCCTGCACTGGGACCTGCACTACGAGAACGTGCTGGCCGCCGAGCGCGAACCGTGGCTCGCCATCGACCCCGAACCCCTGGTCGGCGACCCGGGCTTCGACCTGTGGCCGGCCCTGGACACCGGCTGGAAGAAGATCGAGGCCACCGGGGACGCCCCGCGGGTGGTGCGGCGCCGCTTCGACCTGCTGACCGAGGCACTGGAACTGGACCGCGAGCGCGCGGCCGGCTGGACCCTGGGCCGGCTGCTGCAGAACACGCTATGGGACGTGGAGGACGGGCGGACCACCATCGACCCCGCCCAGATCGCCGTGGCCAAGGCACTCCCGCGCCGCTGAGCCCCTCCGCCTCCCACCCACACACCGCGAAGCGCGGCGCCGTATGACACCGACGCCTCAATGCCACTTGTCGCATCTCGCGTGCCCTCGTGAAGCGCGATGGTCACGAACCGGCGGGTTCACCGCCGTACTCGAAGGTCTGATGGCAGAGCGGACCTGGTCTGCGCTCCGATGCCCCGGCCTACGACACCCAACTCCGCCTGATCACCGCCACGGCGAACGGCACGGCGTCCGACGGCGTCCACGACCACGTCCCTCCCGGCGTGTTGCTGACCATCCCGCCAACTCCGTACGGGCTCCGCCCGCAGCCGGACGCCACTCACTGGTCACAGCTTGACCACACCCATCTCGCGCCCGCCCAGGCGAGCGGATGATTCCCCCCACCACACGATCCCTGGGGGGACCATGAGCGACACCACGCCCACGCCGCCACCAATGCCCGGCTCACCGCCGTCGGCGCCGAAGAAGTCCCGCACCAACCTCGTCATCATCGGCTCAGCTGCCGCCGTCATCGCCGCAGTCGTAGCCACCGGCGTCGTGGTGGTGCAGTCCAGCGACGACGGAAGCGAACCGGTCAGGGTGGTCAGCCCGAGCACTCCGCACAAGGACGTCGCCGCCGCTACGGGGGAGCCGGAACCGACGTACGCCGAGGTCACAGCCGATAACTTCACGATCAAGTTGCGCACGACCAAGCGACAGTGCTTCGGGTCGGCGGGCTGCAACATGACGGTCGAGCCGAACCTGACCTTCCTCGGCGACAGCGCCAGCATTGACCCGAATGCCGTGTACGAGATCACCTACGAGGTCCACGGCGACGAGTCCGGCCCGGTCATCGAAACGGCCGAGCTGTCGGAGCAGACGAGCCTGAACTACACGCCGTCAATGATCAGCACCGCGTCAGCGGGTACGAAGGTATCCGTGCAGATCACCGATGTCACGGTCCGGTGACCGAACGGCTGACGGCACGGATCGAGCCCTGACCGGGGCCGGCACAGGACCGACACATGCCTGATCGGTAACGGCGTGATCGGTGACGGTGAGCTGCCGGGCTCCCTCTGCCTGTTCAGGCACACCAGTGCGGGCCCCCGCCGAGACGGCAGGGGTCCGCGGCGCGAGCAGCGGAGGGGCGGCGGGGCCTGCCCCGGTGAGCAGCGTCCCGGCACGGTTTACCGGCTGCTGGTGGCCCGAAGGCCCGGCCTCACTTCAGGTGTCGGGTGAAGAACTGGGCCGCGGCGTCCCCCGCGTACTGCGGGACGCCGGTGTGCCCGCCCAGATTGGCGTGCAGGGTCTTCTCCTTGGAGCCGAAGGCGTCGAACAGGTCCAGGGCCGCCTGCCGGTCGTTGCCTTCGTCGTCCCATTGCAGCAGGACGTGCAGAGGAATGGTGACGCGCCGGGCCTCCTCGAACAGGGCGCGCGGCACGAAACTGCCGGCGAACAGGACGGCGGCCGAGATACGCGGCTCGGCCACCGCCAGCCGGATTCCGAGGGAGATCAATCCCCCCGAGTAGCCGACCGGGCCCCCGATCCCGGGCAGCGACAGCAGGGCGTCCAGGGTGGCCTGCCATTCCGGGACCGCCTTTTCGACCAGCGGCAGGATGAGCCGGTCCACGATCCCCTCATCGACCGGCTCGCCGGCCTCCAGAGCCCGGCGCAGGTCGGCGCGGGCCTGCTCTGCGGCGGCGGAACGGGGCCGGTCACCACTGCCGGGAAGCTCGATGGTGGCGGTGGCGAAGCCGTCCGCCGCAGAGTGCCGGGCCCGGGCCACCAGCCGGGGGTACATCTTGTGCAGTCCGCCCGGGTGGCCGAGCAGGATCAGCGGCGCCGGTGCGGGACCGGACGGGGGCGTCCACAGGATGCCGGGGATGTCACCGAGGGTGAATGCGCGCTCGAGAACACCGTCGTCGAGGAACTGTTCGGAAGTGACGTGCATGGACGTGCCTTTCGGGAGTGCTCTGCAACGGCGCTCCCGGACGACCTACCGCCCGACCGTGACCCCGGAGGGGAGCACCCATGTCGATACTGCGTTCACGGGTACCACCTCCTCGTTCTCTCGCACGGCCTTGGGAAACGTAGCAGCGGTGACGGTGGCCCGCCAAACGGGTTTTTGCCCGCGCTCCCCGGCCCGGCCCGGCCCGGCCCGGCGCGGCACGCGGGACAGCCGGCCCGGCACCGCGCGCTGTGTGCGGTGCCGAGCGTGTCCGGGTCCGGTCAGCAGCGCACTGTGCTGCCGTGCCAGCCGGTGGCGTAGGGGTCGGGAAGAGATGTGTTGAGCACCCACCCGTATTCGTTCTCCGATGTGTGGAGGTAGGTCCAACTGCGCCCGATGGCATCCCACACGTAGCAGTGGTAGTTGATCGCTTCGCCTACCCCGATGTTGCCGACGATGCTGCACTGGGAGGTCGTCCCGGTCCGGATGTTGACGGTGCCCGTGACCGCGGCGATGGTGAGTGTCGGACTGGTGTCGCGATCGTGCTCGGTAGTGCCGCACGGCAGGTTCGGCGCGCTGTCGGCGGTCGCATGGGCGGGGAGGGCCGCCGTGGCGCGGTCACGGTGCTGGTCGGCCGGTACGGCGGCGTTCGCCGGGACGGCGACGGCTGTGACGACGGCGCCGGCCGCGACGGACGCCGCGACCAGTCGGGAGATCTTCAATGTGGCTCCTGTGTGAGTGGGTGTCTTCTTCGCGGCGGGCTCCGTGAGTTCCGCCTGTCTCGGTCGATACGGCTGCCATCCTGAGAGACAGGTGGGCGTGGGACCGTGACACCGATATCGCCGATGTGACCCGCGTCTCACGGCTGCTGCAGAGACGGCGATGAGCCGGGCGACACGGTCCGCAGCACGTGTGGCGCCCGGATGTCACACTTCCCGTGCCGTCGGGCCTCTCAAGGGGATCCGAGAAGAGAGGCCGCGCCGATGCCCGACCGTACGCAAGACAGCACGACGACGGTGTTCGCCGAGCACCGACCGCTGTTGTTCTCCATCGTCTACAACCTGCTCGGGAGCGTGGCCGACACCGAGGACGTACTCCAGGACACCTGGCTGGCGTGGGCGCCCAGACACCGGGCCACGGACGCGGAAGAAGTCGTCAACCCGCGGGCCTACCTGGTACGGATCGCCGTCAACGCCGCTCTCGCACAGCAGGCCGCCATCAGACGCCGCCGCGAGACCTACGTCGGCCCCTGGCTGCCCGAGCCCCTGGTCACCGAGGCCGCCGGCACCGCCGAGACCCCCGACGCCGCCGCCCCCGCTCTGCGGGCCGAGGCGGTGTCGATGGCGCTGCTCGTGGTCCTGGAGACTCTCACGCCGTTGGAACGCACCGTGTTCGTCCTGCACGAGGTGTTCGGCTACCGGCACACCGAGATCGCGGACATCCTCGACCGCGCCCCGTCCGCCGTACGGCAACTCGCCCACCGTGCCCGCGAGCACGTCCAGGCCCGCCGCCCCCGCTACCAGGCCGATCCGCGCATGCAGCAGCAGGTGACCGAGCGGTTCCTCGCCGCCGCACTCGGGGGTGACGTCGACGCCCTCATGGAGATCCTGGCGCCCGACGTGACCATGTGGACCGATGGTGGCGGCAAGGTCCGGCAAGCGGCTCTGCGCCCGGTGCACGGCCGCGACAAGGTCGCCCGCCTGATCGCCGGCGCCGTCTCCCGGCGGGGGCAGCACATCGACGTCCGCTACCGGACGGTCAACGGCGACCCGTCCGCGCTGCTCCTCGCCGACGATGCCCCGTTCGCCGTCATGGTGATCGGCCTCAGCCCCGAGGAGAACCAGGTGTCGGGGATCTACGCCGTGACCAACCCCGAGAAGCTGGCCCATGTCACGCCGGATACGGCGCAGGAGGCCCCGGCTGATTGACGGCGGTTCACCAGCCGGCGGGACGGCTGTCCGACCTCCGGCACGGAAGTCCGCTGTCCGGGGCCGGGGCCGTAGACCGTGGCCGGCCGCGCGCGGGCGGCGCGCCCGGCCACGCGCGGACCGGATGCCTCAGGACGGGACGCCGCCGACAGCCGCGGCGCGGTCCCCGTCAGGGCCACTGCCCGGAGCGCCCGGACCCCTCCGCCTGCCGCCGAACGCCTCCTTGCGAAGCATGCCGATGAAGCCGGGAACCCCCTCCACGGTGCGCACCTCGACCACCGCCCGTGGATCACGGGCGTCGACCACCTGACGCAGCAGCGCGTCGGCCAGGTCCGCACGGGAGGTGAACCGGCCGGGCAGGCGCGGTCCCGCGGCCATCCGGTAGGCACTGACGGCAGCCGTGTCGAAGAGGCCGGCCGGACGGACGATCGTCCAGTCGCAACCGCTGCTCCGCACGATGTCCTCCGAGCGGCGCATGTCCTCATACACGCTGCGCCCGACGAAGCGCGCGACGAAGGGTTCGAGCACCTTGCGGAAGAGGAAACTCTCGCCGGGAGACTCCTGCCCGCCGACGGTGGTGGAGGTCACGCAGACCAGGCGGGTGACGCCGTGCCGGGCCATGACCCGGGTGATGTGGGTGGCGCCCGCGCTGTACACCGTGACGGGCCGGCGGCTGAAGGGCACCCCGAGCGTCGAGATCACCCCGTCCTGGCCCGCCACCGCGGCGTCGACCGCGGCGAGGTCGTGCACGTCGCCCCGGACGACGCGCAGAAGAGGATGCCTCAGCGGGAAGGCCCCGGGCTGTCGGGTGACAGCAGTGATCACATGTCCCTCGGTCAGCGCCTGTACGCAGACCTGCCGCCCCGTAGGGCCGTTGGCCCCGAAAACAACGATCTTCACAATGCCGCCCCTCTCACGCGTGTCTGTCGCAGTCCAAGAGGGCGGTACGCCGCCGAGTGTGACGCGGCATGCGGGCGAAGACCGGGGTCCGTGCAGGGCGCGCGACGCTTCCGTGCCGCGCACACCCCTTCAAGCGCAGATTTCGCGTACCCATGGCGTACCCGTCGCGTACAGGAGATGTCGTCAAAGCGGCCCTGTCAGGCCGGCGCGGGTCGGGGTTTACGACCGCGGGCGAGGCGATCGTGGGTCCTGTTGACGGCCCGGGCACGTTCCGGCACCGTCGAGGGTCCCATCCCCTCCTTGGGAGGCACCATGCTCAGACGCGCGCTCCGTACCCTTCTCTCGCTTGTCATGCTCGCTTCACTCGCTGGACTCGGTGTCACGCTCACCACCGGCATCGCGCACGCGGACGACTGTTACACCTTCCCGCGCACGCTGAGCCAGGGCAGCAGCGGTGAGGACGTGCGGCAATTGCAGATCAGGGTGGCCGGCTACCCCGGGTACGGGGCCGTCCTGGCGATCGACGGGGAGTTCGGGCCCGGCACCAAGGCCGCCGTCACCCGTTTCCAGCAGGCGTACGGGCTCGGGGCGGACGGCGTCGCGGGCCCGGCGACCTTCAGCAAGATCTACGCCTTGCAGGACAGCGACTGCACGCCGGCCCACTTCACCTACGCGGAGATGAACCGCTGCAACTCCGACTGGTCCGGCGGGGCCGTCTCCGCTGCGGCGGCCCGCGCCAACGCGCTGCAGCAGATGTGGAAACTGGAGGCGCTGCGGCACGCGCTCGGCGACCGGCCCCTGACCACCAGCAGCGGCTTCCGCTCGTACTCCTGCAACAACGCCGTCGGCGGAGCCGCCACCAGCAACCACCTGTACGGGCGCGGGATCGACCTGGTGGGCTCGCCGTCCTACTGCGAGATCGTCAAACAGGCTCGCAACCACGGCTTCAACGAGATCCTCGGTCCGGGCTACCCGGGCCACAGCACCCATGCTCACCTGGGCAGCCAGAGCTCCCGCCTCTGGTCGGCCTCCTCCTGCGGGATCTGAGCGGTTCCGCGGGCGGGGCGGCTCAGGTCGAGTGCATCGGCTACGCCCGGTACGGCAACGGCACCCCCGCCCCGATCGCACCAGCGCCCTTTGATGGGCGTGCAGGACTTCCAGGAGTGCGAGGAAGCCGGGAAACGGTCCGAGTTCCTGGCGGGTGACGCCGAAGCGGGGCCCTTCCCCCTGTCGGGAAGGGCCCCGCTTCGGCGCTGCGGGAAAAAGGGGGAGGGCGTCAGTGCTTGAAGGCGTCCTTGGCCTTTTCCTTGGCGTCGCGGGCGTCGCCGGTGCTCTTCTCGGCCTGCCCCTCGGCGGCCATCCGGTCGTTGCCGAGGGCGCTGCCCACGGCCTCCTTGGTCTTGCCCTTGGCCTGCTCGGTCTTCGCCTTGGCCTTCTCGTCGGCACTCATGATCCAGGGCCTCCCAGGAGTAGTGGTTCACTGTTGCGGTAACCGGCTCGTGCCCCGGCTCGCTCAGCACAAACAAAGGTGTGATCGAGGAATGTGAACAGGAATGCAGGGCAATCGGGAGTCCAGGAGGTTGATAGTTATGGTTCCCCTTTTGCTTGTCCTGCTTCTCGCGCTCATCCTTTTCGGTGCCGGTTTCGCCCTCAAGATCCTGTGGTGGGTGGCGGTCGCCGTGCTGGTGGTGTGGCTGCTCGGCTTCGTGATGCGCTCCACCAACACCGGTGGCGGCCGCGGCCGCTGGTACCGATGGTGACCTGACACCGCACGCCCACGTGTAGGGCCCGGCCGGAGACGGCCGGGCCCTGCACGCATCTCCGGTGAACAACACGGCTACTTTGGACGAATGCGTCACAAAGGGAATCCGGGGTAGGTGGACGGGAGCCGGGGGCGGGACGGACACGCGCGCCAGGAACCCGCGCAGCCTCCACATCACCGCCCCGCCCCCGGCCTCGACGCCGCACGCGGCAGCCCACCCGGCTATGTGCGGCCCGGCGTACGCCAACTCGCGGCCGGCGCCCATGTCATCGGCCTGGAGGGCCCGAAGGTAACTGGACGCGCTGATCACCGCGTCCGGGGACATCGGTGCGGGCGGCAGCAACGTGTCGCGCATGACGACTCCTCACGTACGGGACGCCACGCGGATCACGCTCGGCGGACTGGGGGCGGCGATCGATCGTGCCCACCCCCGAACCGGGAGTTCGGAAAACCGAACCACGCGGTCGGCGCGAGTGCGTGATCAGGTGGTCAGTGTGTAAGTGCCGAGCCGGCTGACGACGGCCGGGTCGCGGTGGTCCAGGAACAGGGATGCTCCGGTCTCCAGGGCGGCGATGGCCGCCATCTGGTCGTCGGTGAGTCCGAAGTCGAAGACATCGAGGTTTTCCGCCATCCGGTCGGCGCGCACCGACTTGGGGATGACGACGACACTGCGCTGGATGAGCCAGCGCAGTACGACCTGTGTGACGGACTTCCCGTGGGCGGCGCGAGTTGCCGGTGGGGCACCGCTCGACGCGGCCCGACCGGCGTCCTCCTCGATACCTCGCCGACTACATCGACAGGTGTGTCCTCCTCGGCCAGCGCCTCCAGATACTGCTCCAGGCCGATTACCCGCCGCGGGTGCGCTTCTTCCGCGTCCCCCAGAGCCGCCCGCACCCGTTGCAACTCGGCACGGGCACCGCTCGGCACAGGCCGCGCGCAGCGCCGTACCGATGCCGCAGTGCCAGCGACCGGGGCCGACGTGGAACCCGGTGGTGCAGCGCGGCGATGCTCCCGGCCTCGGCGGTCACCGCGGCCCGGATCACCCGCCCCCGGTCGCACGGCCATCGATCAAGCCGCAGAGGACGCAGAGGACGCAGAGGATGCAGAGGCCGCGGAGGACGTGGAGGACGCGGACGGCAGTGGGCCGGTTCCGCCGGGTCGGCCGAACCGGGCCCGGTAGGCGCTCGGGGTGAGGCCGGTGCGGCGGACCAGGTGGCCGCGCAGCGAGTCGGCGGTGCCGAGACCGCAGGCGGCGGCCACCTGGTCCATGCGCAGATTCGTGGTCTCCAGCAGTTCCCTGGCGCGCTCCACGCGCTGGTGCAGCAGCCACTGGAGCGGGCTGACCCCGCTCTCGGCGTGGAACCGGCGGGTGAGGGTGCGCACGGAGACGCCCGCGTGCCGGGCCAGGTCGGTCAGCGTGAGCGGCTTGTCCAGGTTCCGCATGGCCCAGCCGCGGGTGTCGGAGCAGGCGGTACCGCGTTCGGACGGCAGCGGGGTATGGGTGAACTGGGTCTGGCCGCCGGGTCGTACGGGGGCGACCAGGGCGAGCCGGGCGACCTCGTTGGCGACGGCCGCACCGTAGTCGGTGCGGATGAGGTGCAGGCACAGGTCGATGCCGGCGGCGTAGCCGGAGGAGGTCAGGAACTGGCCGTCCTGGGTGTAGAGGACGTCACCCCGGACGTCGACGGCGGGGTGGCGACGGCGCATCTCCTCGGTGTGCGCCCAGTAGGTGGTGGCCCGGCGGCCGTCGAGCAGTCCGGCTTCGGCGAGCGAGAAGGCTCCGGTGCAGATGGAGGCGATGCGCACACCGTCCGCGGCGGCCTCGCGCAGCGCTTGGAGCACCCGCGGGTCCGGAGCGAACGGCTCACCGGCGCCCGCCACGATCACGGTGTGCGCTCCGCGCAGGGCCTCCAGGCCGCACGGCACCGACAGTCCCAGCGTGCCGGTGGTGGCCACCGGCCCCGGGTCGGGGGCGCAGATCACCACCTCGTAACCCGGGCGCCCGTCGATCCGGGCCTTGTCCAGGAGCAGTTCGGGGATGGCCAGGTTGAACATCGACACGGGCGGCGACGCGACGACGGCGACACGGTGCATGGCCAGAACCTCCGGAAGCATGGCATTCAGGCCACTACTGTACGGCGAAGACCCTCCGCAGCATGGGGACATGCCAACCGATCAGACCGCCCGGTTCCCCCGACTCCACGGCCTCCAGACCGAGCCGGCCGACCGGCCCGCTCCCCCCCGCACCCTGTTCGCCGCCCTCCTCGGGTTCGCGTTGATCACCCTCGACGCCTCCGTGGTGAACGTGGCCCTCCCGGAGATCGGCTCCGCGCTCGGCGGCGGCCTGTCCGGGCTGGAGTGGGTGGTGGACGCCTACACCCTGGCCTTCGCCGCCCTGATGCTCTCCACCGGGGCTTTCGCCGACCGGGCCGGGGCGAGCCGGGCCTACGCCCTCGGCATCACCGTCTTCACCCTGGCCTCGGCGGCCTGCGGCCTGGCGCCGGGCCTCGCGGCACTGATCGGTGCGCGGGTGGTGCAGGGAGTCGCCGCGGCCGTGGTGCTGCCCGCCTCGCTCGCCCTGGTACGGCAGGCGTACACCGATCCGGCGCGTCGGGCCAGGGCGGTGGCGCTGTGGGCGGCCGGGGGCTCGGTCGCGGTGGCGCTGGGTCCCGTGGCGGGCGGTGCGCTGACCACGGCCTGGGACTGGCGGGGCATCTTCTTCGTCAACCTGCCGCTGGGCGCGGTCGCCCTGGTCCTGCTGCTGCGTGCGCCGCGCTCCGAGCGCCGGCCGGCACCGCTGGACCTGCCCGGGCAGCTGACGGCCGTGATCGCCCTGACCGCGCTGACGTTCGCGGTGATCGAGGGCGGGACGACGGGGATCGCGGCCTTCGCCGTAGCCGTCGCCGCGGCCGTCCTGTTCGTCCGGACCGAGGCACGCCAGCCGCACCCGGTCGTCCCGCTCGGACTGTTCCGCGACCGGGCGGTGCGGGTGGCGGT
The DNA here is from genome assembly GCF_055566335.1 of Streptomyces sp. NPDC027672. Lineage (NCBI taxonomy): Bacteria > Bacillati > Actinomycetota > Actinomycetes > Kitasatosporales > Streptomycetaceae > Streptomyces > Streptomyces sp. NPDC027672. Next base: position 535,816 of record NZ_JBVHSO010000005.1, read on the forward strand.
CGCGGCGGGGGCGGCGTGCAGCGTGGCGTTCTACGGGACGGTGTTCCTGTTCTCCCTCTTCTTCCAGCGGGTGCAGGGCCGTTCGGCGCTCTACGCCGGGCTGGTGTTCCTGCCGATGTCGGCACTGATCGCGGTGACGAACGTGGTGGCCGGAAAGCTGGCGGGACGCTACGGCCCGCGCCTGCCCCTGCTCGTGGGCCAGGCGCTCGCCACGGCGGGCCTGCTGGGTCTGCTGTACGTCGACGCCGGCACGTCCGCCATCGTGGTGGCCGCGCTCCTCGTCCCGCTGGCCCTCGGCTGCGCGCTCACCGTCCCGCCGCTGACGGTGGTCATGATGGAGGCTGTGCCGGCCGAGCGGGCCGGCCTGGCGGCCGGAGTGCTCAACGCGGCCCGGCAGGTGGGCGGCGGGCTGGGGATCGCGGTCTTCGGAACGCTGGTGTCGGGAGGTTTCGTGGCGGGGATGCGGGCGAGTCTGGCCGGTACCGCGGCCCTGTTCGCCCTCACCTTCGTCCTCGGCTGTCGCCTGGGACGCGGGCCGACCGACTCCTGAGGGGCGGGGGCCCGCAGTCGGGGTCCGCGCCCGCCCGGTCCAGCGCTCGAGGACTCCGTCGAACAGGCGGGGAAGCAGTCCGAACTGCTCCTGGAGGAGGGCCGGCACCCGGACGCCGACCGGATCGAGCGCCGGCTCCCGGCGCAGGCCGAGAGCCTGGCCCGCGCCCGGCGGGCAACCCCGTGCTGGGCAGGCCGCTGGGGGAGCGGCGGCAAACACCGCGCCCCGGTGAAGGACGGGCTGATCGTCGCGGCGTTCCGGCACCACGAGTCCACCCGTCATGGAAGTGGCCGGGATCGACCAGCGGCTCGTCGGCTGGCAGCCGACACGAGGAACGGCAGGGGCACCCGCCGGGGGAGCGGACCGCCTACGCGCTGGCCTGCCAGGCCACCGGTCAGACGCGCGTGCCCAAGAGGAAGGTGCTGGTACCGCTGTCCGAGCTGCGCGACGGCTGGCGGCGTTCGGCGATCAGGGTTTACGGCACCGACGTCATCGACCGGCGACGGAGCGGGCGCGGCCCGTGGTCGACGGCGTCCTGGCGGCCGTGGACACCGTCGCCGTGGCCTACGTGATGCGCGGCGCGTTCAGACGCCGCCACCTTCTGCATTCAGTGCGGGGGAACGGCCCAGCCGCCTTGCTGTCCAGCGCAATGGGCGAGGATAGGGGCATGGCGGGGGAAATAAGCGAGATAGCTCTGAGTAAACAAGATCTTCGTGAGGTCACCGCGTTCGCCGCAGCGTGTGCGGAAGTGGTGCTCGAAGTATTCGAGAGCGATCAGCCGGACGACTTGCGGCCTCGAGACGCTGTCATTGCCGCGTGGGAGTTCGCTCGAGGTGGTGAGCGTGGGAAGGTTCTGCGCGACAGGGCGTGGGCGGCACTCAAGGCAGCCAAGAGCGCGGACACCGCGGCTGCGCGCGAGGCGGCTCGGGCAGCGATGTCCGCGGCAGGCGCCGCCTACCTGCATCCGCTGGCCAAGGCCACCCAGGTCAAGCACATCCTCGGAGCCGGCGCTCACGCGGCCAGAGCGGCCGAACTCGTCGCCGACGACGATCCGAGCGTTGGTGTCGAGCACCTTGAGCGGGCGCTGCATCGTGCGACGCCGGTCGTCGTTGACGTGCTCAAACGCTTCCCGACGGCGCCGAGTGGCGGCGGACGGGTTGGTGAGTTGATCCGCATGCTGGATGCCGACCTTCGTTCACTCGCCGTCGCTGGGTGACGTCGGACGTTCAGACGGTGCGGTCCCGCGCCTCGGTCAGCGGTTGATTTCGAGGTGTGTCAGGACGAGCAGAGTGCGCAGGAGACGGGTCGCGCGGGCAGGCTCGGTGCGGAGTTGGGTGAGGAACCGTCCCGGCCGCCTGAAGGGGAGTCGGACCGGAGCCACGGCCCGCCGTGCCGGGGGATCGGGCGCGGTCTCACCGAGCGGAGCGTACCCGCGCCCGGTGAGGCCGGGCTCGTCCCACCCGGCCCGGCACGATCGCCGGATCAGCGCAGCAGGGTGTTGAGGAAGGGGCTGGACACCACGTGGTGTGGGTCGAGCCGCTCCAGGGCCGTGACGGCCTCGTCCCAGCCCGGGCCGCCCCCGGCGCGCAGACTGGCGGGGACGGTGCGGGCGAGGATGTCCGGGTCGGACCACGCGGTGGTGTCGGTGTAGGCCCAGCCCTTGGACCACTCCACCCGGACCGTCGCCCTGTCCCCGTCCAGCGCGAACAAGAACTGCTCGACCTCCCGGTAGAAGCGGTGCAGGGCGGGTGTGGTCGGCAGGGAGAGGATGTCGATCCACACGGCGGTGTCGGTGTCCGGCCGGTCGGGGCGCGGTCGCAGGGGGGACAGCAGGGGTGGTCGCGCGCCGGGTACGCCGCACACGGACGGGTCCTCCAGGCCGGTCACGCGGATCTCCACCTGGCCGTTGACCGGGTACTCGCCGCGCGCCGCGTACTCGGCGAGCAGCGTGCGGTAGAAGTCGGCGAACCGGCTGACCACCCACTGCAGATCGGCGCGGCGGACGAGGACGGCATAGCCGTTGGCCGTCTCGCGCAGCGTGGTGGGCCGTACGTACTCCAGCAGGTTGCGGGAGGCGCCCCACAGGTCCGACCGCAGACCGCCCGCCAGCAGATGAGTGAGGACATCACCGGTCAGCACGTCCCGCACGAGGTCGTCGGAGAGCAGGACGTCGGTGATGTCGCCGGTCAGCGCCACCTTGGCCAGCAGGTACTGCACCCGGCCGAAGAGCGGCGCGCTGGCCCAGGCCCCTGAGACCAGGGAGCCGGCCAGCCGGGCCACCGGCTCGGGGAGGGAGTCGGAGAACGGGTAGTTGTACGGCTCGTCGACCGCACGGGAGCCCAGGGGCTGTCGCGGAGTGACGCTCCAGACCTTCAGCCAGGGCTTGTCGGTGAAGGCGAACCAGATCGCCTCCGCCCGACCGGTCCGGTCGACGAAGTGGGCCAGGGTCCGCTTCCCGGCCGCGGTGCCGGGGGCGGCGAACAGTTCGGCGGCTGGGATGTCCAGGAGGGACTGGCAGCTAAGGTTCTGGTCGGCGCCCACGCGCAGGACGGCCTCGGTGACGAGTGCACGGCCGAGGTGGGTGAGGAGCGCGTCGCAGTCGGGTTCCGCCCGGCCGACGGTCCGCAGGACGTAGCGGCCGGTGTCCTGGTCCCAGACGACCGCGGTCAGTTGTGTGACCAGGTTGCTCAGCGAACCGTAACCGTGGCCGGGCGACGGGCTTTCGCCGACGGCGGGGACGGCCGTACCGTGCGCGCCGATGGCGAGCGCGCCGCCGACCGACAACTGTCCGGGTGCCGGCGCGGCGGTGACGCCGTAACCGGCGGCGCCGGCGAACGCGAGCAGGTCCTCCAGGGCGGCCCCGGTCTGGACCCGGACCTCGGCCGAGCCGTCGGCGGCCCGCCGCTCAAACGACATGGCGGTGAGGTGTGCGGTGGTGTCCAGCAGGACGACCTGGGTCGCGGCGGGTGTGCCGTCGGCCACCGTGAGCGGGGCCCAGCCGTGCCGTTTGCCTTGCGCGCGTACTGTCCAGCCCGCGCTGTGCGCCCAGTTGACGACGTCGAGCACGTCCTGGGGGTGGCGCGGGGTGCAGGTCCACAACTGGTCGGTGTGGATCTCGCCGGCCCAGTTCTCGTAGACACGTCGGTAGATGTCGGGTCCGGCCGGGAAACCCGGCGGCGTCGGGGGTGCGTCGGTGGCGTACGCGCCGTCCGGCCGGACCAGGCCGCGCAGCAGCCACACCGCGCCACCCGCGGCGGCCGACGACGCGAGCAGTCCGCGCCGCGACAGCCCACCGCCGCGAACCGAAGAATCGTCCGCCATCCCCCAGACCTCCCCTGTCCCGCCGAACTCGGCCGTGCCGAGCCGGTCGAGTGCACACGCTACCCGGCAATTGACCTTCGGTAACCGGGTGTTCGGCGGTTTCGCACCACGGAACCGCCGCCTCCTACGAGACGCAGGGCGTTCGCTCGCCTGGGGATCAGCGTTTGTTCCGCCGGTGCATCGCCAGCCCAGCCAGCCCAAGAGCCAGCACGAAGAGCAGCAGCTCCACCCCGCAGCAGCGCGGTCGAAGATCACGTCGCTGTCGGCGCCGGCGTCCCGGCGCGTGATCTTGTACAGCGACTTCGTCACCTAGAAGGCTGCCGCGACGGGGGAGGGCGGGGGCGTGGTGCACCTCGGTTTCCCGGTCCGTGTTCCGGGCGAAGCGGTCCGGCGGTGCTGCGGGTGGCCCGCCGGGCCACCCGGCGGGCCGCTTTCGAGACCGCGGTCACTTTCGACGGTCCCGCACGGTGATACCTCGCCCGCGCCCGGTGAGCGGGACGGTGAAGAGGCCCACATGACGCACGTCACCTACGACCCCGGGCCGTAGACCAATTTGCCCGATTCGCCCTCGCGTGCACCCTTGCTGACCTGCGGATTGAGACCCACGCCACACAATCAGCTTTTCCGGCGGATCCGGCCACCACTAGTAAAGGGGGTCATTGCGGACACCTGCCGGGGCTGCTTATCTGAATGACGTCGCCAGGCGCCACGAGCCCACAGCGGGCCGCGGCGCCGACGCATGCGGCCACAGCGTGTGGCCCGTCCCGTGCCGGCGATCCCCCGTCCCCGAGGCAAGAGGTTCTTTCGTGTCCGTCTCCTTCATCCGTCGCATCGCTTCCCCGAAGAAGGCCCTCACCACCGCCGCCGTGGCCGCCGCCACCGCCGGCCTGGCCCTGACCGCGGCGCCCGCCCAGGCCGCCACCACGTCGGCCTCCTCCGCCCAGTCGATCGCGCACCAGATGATCCCGGACTCGGCGCAGTTCAACGCGTTCAGCAAGATCGTCTCGCACGAGAGCGGCTGGAACCCGGCCGCCACCAACAGCTCCTCCGGCGCCTACGGCCTGGTCCAGGCACTGCCGGCCTCCAAGATGTCCACCGCCGGCGCCGACTGGAAGACCAACCCCGCCACCCAGATCAAGTGGGGCCTGGACTACATGAACTCCCGCTACGGCAGCCCGGCCCAGGCCTGGAACTTCTGGCAGGCCAACGGCTGGTACTGAGCCGACAGCAACCCTGGGGGACCAGGCGCACCACTGCTGCCCCTGCAGCAACCCACCCGCCGCACGCCGCTCGTCGTGATCGCGTGATCGTGTGGGGGTGGAGGTGCGGAGGTGTCCTGCGGGGGAGGGGGCACCTGCCACGGCCAGGCCGAGTGCGCCCAGCGCGACGACGAGCGCACGCGGCAAAGAAACGCCGGGGGGCGTGCGGAGTGGGGTACCAGGTGAGGCCAGGGCGCAGGGCGCAGGGCGAGGGCGAGGGCGAGGGCCAGGGTCGCGGGACGGGAGCCGTCGCGCGGTCAGTCGGTGTCGGCCGCGCGGGGGCCGGATTCATTCAAGGAGTGCGAACGACGCCCGCTCCTGCCACTGCGCGCCGTCATGCACCATGAGGTCAACTGACGAGACCCGGGTCGTGACGGGAAGCCTGCTGAGCAAGTCAGCCTCGATCTCGTCTAGCACTGCATCGTCCTGTCCGTCAGCGACGGTCAGGTGGGGCACGATCTCGGTGAACTGGCCTCCGTATGGAGGCGCTTCGGGCCACCGGTCAGCGATCGCCTTGGTGAGCCGCCGCAACTGCGCGTCTGGCTCGGGAGCGAGATACACGACCCCCGGAAACCGCCCACAGCTCTCAAACCGCAGGTCAAAGGCATGATGACTGCCGAGCACGACACTGAGAGCCGAGCGGACCCCCGCATCTATCCGGTTCTCGTCGAGGAACGGGAAAAGCACCGTCACGTGTGCCGGTACTCCTGCTCGGGCTGACGGATCGAGTCGTTCACGCCATGCGCGGACGGCCGGCTCCGCGTCCGGGATCTTGATGATGAGTCCCGTCTGGCCTGCCTGAAACCTGCTGGTGCGGTCGTCTTCCATGACACCGCATAGTGCCACTGCAGAGACCGGCGACAGCACTCATTTACGTCCATGGTCGTGAACAGTCCGCAGCACGGAACGAGTCGGCGCCTCCGGAACACGACTGCCGTCAATCCCATGACCATCAAGGCGGCCGACGACCACCGAACGCCTCCGCAACTCAGCAGCACCCGCTGTCGGTTGCCGTGAACTAAGCCGGCCGGCGGAGACGGGCTGTCCGTGGTCGGCGAGGTCGTGGCCGCGGTGTTGACCGCGCCGGGCGTACGCGCGCTGGACCTTCGATAGGACGTGCGCCGGATTCTGGCCGACTGCTGATGTGGATCAGGCTGAGGATGGTGCCCTGCATGCGTGGATCAGGCTGAGGACGGTCCGACGCAGTTGCTCGGGGGTAAGCCGGTGTGGGGCTGCCGCGGTCAGTTGGTTGAAGAGGACGCCGTCCAGGAAGGCCACGAACGCGTTCGCGTGTGCCGCAGGGTCGGGTACGCCCGCGACGGCGAGCAAGTTCTCGGCCACGGCCCGGTGGCGGCTGCCCGCGCTGTGCAGGGCGGCCTGAAGCTCCGGGCGGCGGGGCGCTTCCAGGGCCAGCTCGTAGCGAGCGAGCATGCGTTCGCGTCCAGCGGTGGTCCAGTGCTCGATGAGCCCCGCGGTGGCCTCCGCGATCTGGACGGTGCTCGCGGGCCCGGTGAGGGCGGGGCGCTCGTCGATCTCGGTGATGTCCAGTTCGGCCAGACGCTCGACGGCGGCCTGCAGCAGCTCTTGGCGCGTACGGAAGTAGTACGAGCACGAGCCCGCCGGGACATCGGCGCTCTGGTCGACCGCGCGGTGGGTGAGTCCGCGCATGCCGGAACGGGCCAGGGTGCTGATGGCCGCGTCGGCCAGCCGTTGCCGGCGGAGCGTGGTTCGGGCCACTGGTTTCCCCCTCTTCTCGCAATCTGCCTCTACAAGTGTAGAGTCTCTGGCTGTCCACTACAGATGTAGAGGGGGGTTTCATGGGAGAGGCAGCACACCCCGGTGGTACCGGAGAGCGCTCCGCGATCGTGGTCGGCGCCGGGATCGGTGGTCTGGCCGCCGGCGTCGCGCTGACCCGGATCGGCTGGCGGGTGAAGGTGCTGGAGCGCACCGCCGCCTTCGGTGAGGTAGGAGCGGGGCTGTCACTGTGGCCCAACGCGGTGCGCGCGCTGGACGCGCTGGGCGTGGGGGAGCAGGTACGTGCGCAGGCCCTGGCCGAGACACAGGCGGGTGTCCGGGACATGTCCGGCCGTTGGCTGGCGCGGACCGACACCCAGGAGCTGGCCAGGCGCTTCGGCCCCGTGGTGATGATTCACCGTGCCCGGCTCTTCGACATCCTGCGTGCGGCCCTTCCGGCGGACACCCTGTGCGGGGACACCAGGGTCACCAAGGTCACTTCGCGCGGCCAACGGGTCGAGGCCGAGCATGACAAGGGCGTCTCGCGGACCGACCTGCTGGTAGCCGCCGACGGGATCCGCTCCACCGTGCGGCACTCGCTCTGGCCACAGGCCCCGGCGCCGCGCTACGCCGGCTACACCACATGGCGTCTCGTCGTCGACACAGGCCGGCGGCTGTCGGCAGGAGGCGAGAGCTGGGGACGCGGTGAGCGCGTGGGGATGGCACCGCTCGCGGATGGCCGCACCTACCTGTTCTGCGTCGCCAACGCCCCCGAGGGACAGCGCAGTCCCGGTGGCGAGCTGGCCGAGCTACGTCGGCGCTTCGGACACTGGCACGATCCGATCCCCCTGTTGCTCGCGGCCGCCGACGAGGACGCGGTGATGCGCCACGACGTCTATGAGCTGCCGCCGCTGGCCGGCTTCGTCACCGGGCGTGCCGCGCTCCTCGGCGACGCCGCGCACGCCATGACGCCCAACCTGGGTCAGGGGGCCAACCAGGCGCTGGAGGACGCAGTCACGCTGGCCGTGCTCCTGGACTCGTCCCCGGACGTGGCCACCGCGCTGGCCGCCTACGACCGCCACCGACGCCCCCGCACCCAGATGATCGCCCGCCGCTCCCGCCGGATCGGCACCGTCGCGCAATGGCACTCGGCGCCCGCCACCGCCTTGCGCGACCTGATGCTCCGCCTGACTCCCGGCTCCGCCACACTCAACGCGCTCACCCCGGTCCTCGATTGGCAGCCGCCTGCCCGCGACCGCCTCATCGCGGCTCGCGCCGGCTGACACCCGCGAGAGGCGACGCCCCACAAAGCGGCCAGCAGCGCAAAGCCCTCTGCCGCCCCCGGGGGGAATGCTCGATGCCTCCGGACCCGTCCGGGAGGGCGTGAGGCAGGGCAACCGTCACCAAGGATTCCCGTGACCACCTGTCATGCATGAGGAGAAGCCGATGGAAGCAAGGATGCCCGACGTGTACCGCCTCGCAGGCGGCGGCTACCAGGCGTTGGCCGCGCTGGAACAGTTCCTGCAAGGCAGCGGCGTTCCCCACCACATCCTGGAACTCGTCAGACTGCGTGCCGCTCAGATCAACGGGTGCTCCACCTGCGTGGACCTGCATGCCCACCGGGCCCATGAGGCGGGCGAGAGCGATGAGCGACTGTGGACCGTGGCAGCGTGGCGCGAGACCTCCTACTTCACCGATCAGGAACGCGCGGCCCTGGCACTTACCGAAGCGGTCACCCGCATCGCCGACAACCCCGACGGCGTACCCGACGACATCTGGAACCAGGCCGCCCAGCACTTCGACGCGCCGACTCTGGCGGCCTTGGTGATGGCCATCGCCTCGGCCAACGCATGGAACCGCATCAACGTCACCACCCGCCGCATCGCCGGCTAGATATCGCTGTACGTGTGACACCTAAATCCTTCGACGCCATCGGAAGTAGCTGAAGGCCCTGATGGCCGCATGCGAGGTCATCGGAGCGAGCGGCGTCGTGGGCCGCGTTTCCCCTTGATTGTGCATAAGCGGTCAGTGACCGGTTCGGGAGGCGGTGTGCTCGGTGTCCGGGGCCGTGCCGACGGCGGGCAGGCCGCGGTCTGCCGCGAGAACGGGCACAGCGCGGCTGCCTCTCGGGTTCGCGGACGCACGCCAGGTGGCCGAGCGGCGTCTGTACGCGGTGGTGGCGAGTGCGGGGCCCCGGCCGGGGCTGGTCAGTCTTCCAGTTCGTGGCGGACGCGGCGGGACGGGCTGAACGTGTAGAGGTCGAGGATGTCGGGTGCCTCGGCAAGGCCGGGGCCGCCGTTCTTGACCCAGGTGGCGATGTCGGCGGCGGCGCCGGGGTCGTTGACCTGCCCGAGCCAGACCGGGCGACCGCCGGCCTTGCGGCCTTCGGCGGAGGGCTGGATGACGATGACGTTGGCCCGCTCGCATGCGTCCAGGCAGTCGGTGCGCCGGACCATCGCGACTTCTGCCAACCGGACGCGCAGGTCGGTGAGCTGGGCTTCGTGGTCCAGGCGCGGCACCTTGGCCGGGGTGCCGCAGCAGCAGCCGCGGCAGACGGTGACGGTGGGCCGGGCCGCCCCGGAAGCGGGGGCGGCCTTCTTGGCGCGGCGGCTCACCGTACCTCCTTGGCGGCGCGGTTCCAGGCGGCGTCGCGCAGCAGCCGCAGCCCGTTGAGACCGACGATGACGGTCGAGCCCTCGTGCCCGAGGACACCGAGGGGCAGGGGCAGGTGGCCGACCAGGTCCCAGATGACCAGGCCGGAGATGAACACTGCGGCGATGACCAGGTTCTGCGCCACCAGACGGCGGGCCGCCCGGGAGAGGGCGATGACCTTGGGGACGGTGACGAGCTCGTCGCGGACGATGACGGCGTCGGCGGTCTCCAGGGCGAGGTCGGAGCCGGCGCGACCCATGGCGATGCCGGTGTGTGCGGCGGCCAGAGCGGGGGCGTCGTTGACTCCGTCACCCAGGACCAGCACCTTGCGCCCTCGCGCCTCCAGACGCCGTACGGCTTCGACCTTGTCCTGGGGCAGCAATCCGGCCTGGACCTCGTCGCCGGGGATGCCGACCTCGGCGGCCAGGCGTGTGGCGGCGCGCGAGTTGTCGCCCGTCACCAGCATCGGGACGCTGCCGGTCAGCGTGGCCAGGGCGGCGACGGTCGCGGCGGCGTCGGGACGCAGCCGGTCGGCGATGCCCAGTACCCCGACGGGGACGCTGTCGCGCAGGACCAGGACGGCCGTACGGCCACCGTCCTCCAGGCCGGCCGCGACCTCGGCGGCACGGGCCGCGACGAGGTCGTCATGGCCGTCGAGGAGGCGGGCGGGTGCGCCGACCGCGACCGTGTGGCCGTCGACGGTGGCGGTTACCCCGATGCCGGGGCTGGAGGTGAAGTCCCGCATGCCGGCGATGGCCAGGCCGCGGGTGCGGGCGGCGTCGACGACGGCGCGGGCCAAGGGGTGTTCACTGGGGTGTTCGGCTGCGGCCGCCAGCGCCAGCAGGCTGTCCCCGGTCAGGCCGGAGCCGTCCAGAGGACGGATGTCGGTGACGCGAGGGGTGCCCTCGGTCAACGTGCCCGTCTTGTCGAGTGCGACCGCGTCGACCTGCCCGAGACGCTCCATCACCACGGCGGACTTCACCAGGACCCCGTGACGTCCGGCGTTGGCGATCGCCGAGAGCAGCGGCGGCATCGTCGCCAGGACCACCGCGCACGGCGAGGCCACGATCATGAAGGTCATCGCCCGCAGCAGCGAGCCGGTCATGTCCGCGCCGAAGACGAGGGGGAGCAGGAAGACCGCCAGGGTCGCGACGACCATGCCCAGGCTGTAGCGCTGCTCGACCTTCTCGATGAACAGCTGGGTAGGCGCCTTCGTCTCGGAAGCCTCCTCGACCATGGCCACGATCCGGGCGATCACCGAGTCCGAGGCGTCCCGCTCGACCTTGACCCGCAGCGCGCCGGCGCCGTTGAGGGTGCCGGCGAAGACCTCGTCCCCGGTCTCTTTCGCCACCGGCAGGGGTTCGCCGGTGATGGTGGCCTGGTCCACCTCGCTGGCCCCGGCGAGGACGCGCCCGTCCGCGCCGACCCGCTCGCCAGGCCGTACCAGGACGGTGTCCCCGACCACCAAGTCCTCAGTCGGGACCGTCACCTCGCTCCCGTCGTCGGCCAGGCGGGTGGCCGTCGTGGGGGCGAGGTCGAGCAGACCGCGCACCGCGTCCTGGGTACGCGCGGTCGCCAGGGCCTCCAACGCGCCGGAGGTCGCGAAGATGACGATCAGCAGCGCGCCGTCCATTACCTGCCCGATCGCGGCCGCACCGATGGCGGCCACGATCATCAGCAGGTCCACGTCCAGGGTCTTCTCCCGCAGCGCCGACAGCCCCGCCCACGCCGGCTCCCACCCACCGGTGACGTAGGCGGCGGCGTACAGCGGGCCCCACGCCCAGGCGGGTGCGCCGGCCAGCTGGAGCGGCAGCGCGATCAGGAACAGCACCAGCGCTGCGGCGGCCCAGCGAGCCTCGGCCAGGGCGAACACGCGGGTACGGCGCCTCGGCGCCGTACCCGCGGCGGCCGGAGCTGCCCGTTCAGGCCGCTGGAGCAGGGCAGAAGACATGACACGACAACCCTTCGGGGCGGAAGGCGGCAACACATCCACCGTACAGGAACATATGAACAGATCTTCATATGTGCCGGGTAGGATGGGCGTCATGGGCCACGGAGCTGACGACACGAACCACGCCACCCCTCGCGAGCGCCTGGACGCGGCGGGGGCCACGGATGTCGCCGCCACCCTCCAGGCCCTGGCCACCCCCTCGCGGCTGTACATCCTGGCCCGCCTCCAGGAAGGCCCTTGCGCGGTCGGCGACCTCGCCGAAGCCGTGGGCATGGAAGCCTCCGCCTGCTCCCACCAGCTCCGCCTGCTGCGCAACCTCGGACTCGTCACCGGAGAACGCCGGGGCCGCTCCATCGTCTACGCCCTCTACGACAACCACGTCGCCGAGCTCTTGGAACAGGCCCTCTTCCACGTCGAGCACCTGAGGCTCGGCCTGCGCGACGCCCCCGCGACCGAAGCGACACCGGCCGAGTCCCGGCGGTAGACGGTGAGCGGGCGGTAAGGACGAGGAGCGCGGCGGCACAGACGATGCCGACGGTGATGCGGGCACTCCGGCCGGACACAGAAGCCGACCGGGCCCGCGTCGCCGGCCGCGTGGCACTGGGGCCGGCCGGGCGGGGGACAGTTTCGCTGGGAACACAGGAAAGCCGATGCCCTCTTACACGATGCCCACCTCCCGGCGCCCCGTTTCCGGAGACACTCTGGGTATGAACACACGCCGCCCGCTGGGCACCGGCCCCGCCGGGTCCGGCCCGGTCCGCGACCCAGACTTCCTCCCCGCTTCGGAGCTGCGCGCGCGGCTCCTGCCCGCCGAACGGCTCGCCACCGCCACCGAGCGCCTGGAACACGACGCCGGCCCTGGCACGGAAGCTGCTCACGGTGCCGGTATCCGACGTCGTCCACTGGGCACCGGGCAGGCCGGGACCTGAAACGCTCGGCCCGCTCCCAGAGGTGCGTCATCCGGTTTCGGGGGATGCCGCGGATACGGGCGCCGGAGAGGCGTGGTGCGGCGGGCCGCTGCCCGGCGGCCGTCGGGGGCCGGTGACGTGTCCGTCCCGCGTGGCGGCCGCGGTCGGCGTGTGGTCGACCGGACCGGCCGGTCTTTGGCCGTGATTCGCCCGGCGCTCGTTCCGGACGCTGAGGAGCTGCTGCCCGCCGCCCGCCCGGACGCCCGTCGGCCCCTGGGCCACCGCCTGTCCTGGTCCGTCATGCGGGGCCCGTGCGGCCCGTACCGGCCTGACCCGCGCAGCGCGTCGGCCCCCCATGCGGCACCACCGCCCCCGTAGCGGCCCCCGTCCGGCCGCCGTGCCCGCGCTCCGCCCGCCCGGCTCGTCCCCGAGCCGGCCGCCGCCGTACAACTCGCCGTCCGCGCGTGCGCACCGCCGGTCCCACAAGGAGCGCCGGGTGTCCACGAGCAGTGCGGCCGGCACACAGCGCTGCCGCACCGTAGACGTTTCCTGGTTCGACGACCAGCGCCAGGCCCTGCTGCGCGAGCGGCTGGCGGCCGAACTCGCCCACGTCGACCTGCGCCTGCGCGCCGGGCACCACGGCGACCCGCTGTCCGAGCTGACCGTGAAGGCCCGCGAACACCCGCTGGACGAGCGGCTGGCCGGTCAGCTCATGCTCGCCCTGTACCGGTCCGGCCGCGCCTCCGATGCCCTCGCCCACTACCAGGGCCGGCGGCGCCGGCTGGCCGAGGAACTGGGCGCCGACCCGGGCCCGCACCTGCTCGGCCTGCACCGGCAAATCTTCGCCAACGACCCCGCGCTCTCCCCGCCCGAGGAGGCCCCGCAGGCCCCGACCGCCTCGCCCGCCGGAGCCCCGCCTGCCGTGCCCCGGCAACTACTCGCGCCGCCCGCGCACTTCGTGGGCCGGGAAGCCGAACTCGCCGTGCTGGACCAGACCCTCGCGGGCCGGGCCGCGCGCCACCCTGCCGCTGACGGTGGTCTGCGGTATCGGCGGGGTCGGCAAGACCTCCCTCGCACTGCACTGGGCGCACCGCCGGCAACACCACTATCCCGACGGGCAGCTCTTCGTCGACCTGCACGGCTTCACCCCGTCCGGGGAGCCGGCCGACCCCCGGGTGGTGCTCCGCGGGTTCCTCGACGCGCTTGGTGTCGACCCCGGGCGGATTCCGGCGGCCTTCGACGCCCAGGCCGCGCTGTATCGCAGTCTGCTGGCCAGCCGACGGGTGCTCGTCGTCCTGGACAACGCCCTGGACTCCGCGCAGGTCCTGCCGCTGCTGCCGGGCAGCCCCGCCTGCGGGTGCTGGTCACCAGCCGGGACCGGATGATGGCGGACCGGGCGGGGCCGCCTGGTCCGGAACACGTCACCGATCCTGGCCGACTGTCCTGGGGCGAACCTTGCGAGGAACCTTGAACCGGCAGGTCAGAGGGCTCGAATGGAGTGAGAGGGGCACCGCCGTCTTGCGCTGGGCCGTGGTCCGGGCGCCGGTGACGACCCCGTCCCCGCCAGCCAGTGCCGTTCAGGCCGGGTCGGCGCGGTCTTCGAGCGTGATGGTGACCGGTTCGCTGCGGGCGGCGAGGCCGAGCAGGCTTTCCTCGCGGGCACCTTCCTCTGGTCCACCCGCTAATCCGAACGACCCCCTGATTCAGACCTCGGCGTCCGCCGATCGTGCGAGGTAGGCGTGGTTGGCCTCGATGAGGTGGTCCAGGGCGTCCCTGGCGGCGGCGAGGCCGTCGATGGCCGAGGACAGCCTGGCCCGCTCACGACCCATGATCTCCAGCGCCTGCCGCGCCCTGTCCTCGCTCGGCTCGGTCATGCAGGGCACCATCTCGGCGATGGTGCCGCTGGACATGCCCGCCGCCAGGAACGCCTGCACGAGGAGCACCCGCTGGACGTGCTCGTCGTCGTAGTGGCGCTGTCCGCTGGGCGAGCGGGAGCTGACGAGCAGGCCCTGCTCCTCGTAGTAGCGCAGCGACCGGCGGCTGGCTCCGGTACGGGCGGACAGTTCACCGATGCGCATACCGGACCCCTCACCACTTGCCCTTGACATTGATGTGAGCTTTTAGCCTAACCACATGCTGAAGCTCATCTTCATGATCAACCGCGTTGAGGGAATGTCGTACGAGCGTTTCGTCGAGCACCACCGGGACCGGCACGCCCCGCTGTTCACCTCCATCCCGGAGGCGGGGCGCTACGTGCGCAGGTACACCGTGTCCCACCCGGTACCCGCCGAGAACTACCCGCCCCGCGCCTACGACGGCCTGACGGAGATCTGGTTCGAGGACTGGGCGGACCACAACGCCTTCTTCGCCTCCGAGAACTACCGGACGCTGGTCAACCCCGACGAGGCACGCTTCATCGACATGGACTCGGTGGCCGTGATGGTCACCGAGGAGAAAGAGGTCATCTGACGGGCCGACTCGACAGCCGGATGGCGACCGACCTCTTGCGACCTCGTGCACGACTCACGGGCCCGGCCACCGGGTCACGTGCTGAGGCGGGCGACGCCGCTGGGGGAGAGAGGCCGGGCCGGGCGCGGTACCAGCGGACAGGGTGTCACCGGCGCCCGGCACTGTCCCGGGCGCCGGCGGCACCGACTTCCCCACCAGCTCGGGTCGCACGAGCGTGACAGCGGTGATGGTGAGCTCGGTGATACGTCCGTCATCGTCGAGCGTGAAGGCGTGGGCGAGGTCGACGGTGCCGCCGGGGAAGTCGCCATCGAGGCGTTGGGTCACCGTCCAGCGCAGGTCGTCGTGCGGGACGGCGGTGAGGGGGGTGGTCGTGTAGGTGTACTCGGCCGAGGTCCTGTCGAGCCAGGCCCGGACCGCGTCGCGGCCGCGGTGGGTGCGGCCGTCGTCGACGACCACCGGGGCGGGGCCGAAGCAGCCGGCCGCCGTGGGCGCGTCGTGGCGGGTGTGGGCGTCGAGGTACGTCCGGATGCGGACGGGCAGGCCGGGGAGGCCGTTCGGGATCATGCGGGTGCTCTCCTGGGTGCGGGGTGGGGTCAGAGGGTGGGGACCGTGCCGCCGTCGATGGTGTGCTCGGCGCCCGTGATGGCGGCGGCGCGGTCGGAGACGAGGAAGGCGACCAGCTCGGCCACCTCCTCGGGGCGTGCCGGACGGCCGAGGGGGATCCCGCCGAGCGAGGCCAGCACCTGGTCCCAGGCCGCGGCCCGGTCGATGCCCTGTGCGTCGGCGATGCGGGCGACGAGGGCCGTGGTGCCCTCCGTCGCGATCGCGCCCGGGGAGACGACGTTGACCCGTACTCCGTGCGGGGCCAGTTCCCGGGCGAGGCCCTTGCTGTACGTGGTCAGCGCGGCCTTGGCGGCGGCGTAGCCGAGTGTGGCGTCGGGCAGGGGCAGCCGGCGCTGGATGGAGGAGATGTGGACGACGGCGCCCCGGCCCGCGTCCCGCATCGCCGGGAGCAGGGCGCGATCGAGGCGTACGGCGGCCAGCAGGTTGAGGGCGAGCTCGTCCTGCCAGTGGGCGTCGGTGAGGGCGGCGAACCCGCCGGCCGGCGCATGCGAGCCGCCGAGCGTGTGCACGACGACGTCCGGGGTGCCGAGCCGGTCGCGCACCGCCGAGACCACGGTGTCGACGCCGTCCGGGGCGGTCAGGTCGGCCGTGACGAAGAGCGGGTCGGCCGCCGCGGTCGCGGGCGCCGTGCGGGCCGTCGGGAGCACGGTGGCGCCGGCCGCGCGCAGGCGGGCCGTGATCGCGGCGCCGGTGCCCCGTCCGGCGCCGGTGACGACGGCGAGACGCCCCGCGAGGTCGGGGGAGAAGGAAGGGATGCTGGTCATGTGCCGGAGCGTGCCGCCTCCCGCGGCACCCGGGTCAAGCGCTGCACTCTCCCCCGGGGGGAGGGTGCACAGTGGGGGCGTGCTGACGATCGGCGAATTCTCCCGGCTGACCCACCTGAGCATCCGTACGCTGCGCCGCTACCACGAGGCCGGGCTGCTGGAACCCGCGCACGTGGACCCGTCGAGCGGCTACCGGTACTACGACCCCGGCCAGATCCCCGGCGCACAGGTCATCTCCCGGCTGCGGGAACTCGACGTACCGCTCGCCGACGTCCGGCGGATCCTGCTCACCCCGGACCCGACCGTGCGCGCGCACCTGGTGGGCGAGCACCTCCAGCGGCTCCAGGACCAGCTGTCGCGGACCCAGGCGGCCGTCGCGTCGCTGCGACGGCTGCTGCGCCCCGAACCGGCCGGTGTCGCCGTCGAGCTGCGCCACGCGCCCGCGCGGCGCGTGGCCGCGGTACGGGGCACGGTCACCCACGAGGAGGTGCTGTCCTGGTACGCGGGCGCGATGGCCGAGCTGGACGCCGTCGTCGACGCGCCCACGGGCCCCGCGGGCGGCCTCTACGACAACGCGCTGTTCAGCGAGGGCCGCGGGGACGTACTCGTGTACGTCCCGGTCGCCGAGCCCGTGCCGGACCTGGGGCGCGTCCGGGGCACCGAACTGCCGCCCGCCGAGCTGGCGGTCACCGTGCACCCGGGGTCCCACGACACCATCGACGTCACCTACGGCGAGCTGGGCAGGTGGGTCGCCGACCACGCCCTCGCCGTGGCCGGGCCGGTGCGCGAGACCTACCTCGTGGGCCCGCGCGACACCCCGGCCGCCGAGGAGTGGCGCACCGAGATCGGCTGGCCGGTGTTCCGGGTCGCCGATGCCGGCCCCCGCCCGGTCTGAGTCCGGGACGACGGCGTCCTGCGGCACCGGCCCGCTGACACCGAGACCGGACACGCTCACGGACTGCCCGCCAGCGCACTTCGACCGGGCCTGCACACTCGACGTGGGCCGGTCCGGGCCGCGCAACTGCGGCCGGCAGCCATCGAGGAGCCCGCGAGCGCGGCCAGCCGCTCGCGGGAGGCCGCGGCCGACCCGCACGACGCGCCGCCGGCGGGCCGTCAGCGGGGGAGAAGCACGGCCGTGCCGGTGACCCGGACCCGGGGGTCCTCGGGCGTCACACCGACGAGGAGGTCGCTCGGGCGGCCCATGTCCTCGCCCTGCCGCACCGCGATGTCCGCAGGTTCGGTGATCAGCCCCAGGGCGCGGAGGTAGCCGCCGAACGCGGCCGCCGCCGCGCCCGTCGCCGGGTCCTCCACGACACCGCCGACGGGGAACGGGTTGCGGGCGTGGAAACGGCGCGGCGACTCGCGCCACACCAGGTCGACGGTGGTCCAGCCGTACCGGCGCATGACTTCGGCGAGCGCGTCGAAGTCGTAGTCGAGCGCGGCCAGCCGCTCGCGGGAGGCCGCGGCCAGCACCAGGTGGTCGTTGCCGCCGAAGGCGACGTGCGGCGGCAGCGCGGGGTCGAGGTCCGACGCGCTCCAGCCGAGGGCCGCGAGGGTGGCCTCCAACTCGTCGGCGAGCGCCTGGCGGGACCGGGTCGGCACGCTGGTGAGCGTCGCCCGCACCGCCCCCGCGCCGTCGGCGGCGGTCGTCACCGCGATGGCGCCCGCCGGGGTGTCCAGGGTGAGGTCGCCGGGGCCCAGCCGATCGGCGAGGGCGACGGCCAGGGCCACCGTCGCGTGCCCGCAGAAGGCCACCTCCGCCAGCGGGCTGAAGTAGCGCACCGTGAAACGCCGGGCGTCCGGATCGGCGGCGGTGACGAAGGCGGTCTCCGAGTAGCCCACCTCGGCGGCGACGGCGAGCATGGCCGCCGCGTCCAGCCCGGAGGCGTCCAGCACGACCCCGGCGGGGTTGCCGCCCTCCGGTGTGCGGGTGAACGCGGAGTAGCGCAGGATCTCGGAAGGCGCGCCGGGGCCGCCGTGGGCCGGAGCGGTGGTCGTCGTATCGGTGGCGGCGGCGGCGGTCGTGTCGTCGGTCATGGGGAAACCCTGACATCCCTGCCCCCATCGCGTCCAACGATGGATGGTGATGCACCCCATCGGGATTCCGCATAAGCTGCGCGGGTGGACACGCGACTTCTGACGACCTTCACCACCCTCGCCCGCACCGGCAGCTTCACCGCCGCCGCGGCCGCACTCCACCTCGCGCAGTCCACAGTCACCGTGCACATCCGCACTCTCGAACGCGACCTCGGCGTGCCGCTGTTCGACCGGCTGCCCACCGGCGCCCTGCTCACCGACGCCGGCCGACGGCTCCTCGCGGAGGCCGAGGAGGTGCTCGACGCCGTGGCCCGGCTGCGCTCCGCGGCCGGCGAGGACGGGCCCGTCGCGGGGCGGGTGGTGGTCGGCACGCCCGAATCGCTGTGTGCCACCCGGCTGCCGGCCGTGATCGCCGCCCTGCGCACCGAACACCCCGACGTGGACGTCGACCTGCGCGCGGCCGGCACCGAGGAGTGCCTGCAAGGGCTGCGTTCCGGCCACCTCGACCTGGCGCTGCTGATGACCGCGGACACCGAGGACACCGAGTCCCGCGAGATCGCCACCGAACCGGTCGCCCGCGAGGCCCTCGCCCTCGTCGCCGCCCCCGGCCACCCGTTGGCCGGGCGTGACCGCCGGGCGGCCTGGGGCGATCTGGCGGCCGAGCGCTTCTTCCTCCTCGAGGAGGGCTGCGCGTACAGCGACGCCTTCGAACAGCGGCTGCGCGCCGCGCCCGGCGCGGGCCCGCGAGTCACCCGGTTCGGCAGCGTGGACGCGGCCCGCTCCTGCGCCGCGGCGGGCCTGGGCCTGACCCTGCTGCCGGCGACGACCGTCGCCGAGCACCTGCGCGACGGACGGCTGCGCCGGATCGCCCTCGACGGCCCGCCTCTCGCCGACGTACCCGTACGACTGGCCCGGCACCGACGGCGCTGGGCGGCGCCCGCCGCGTGCGAGGTCGCCCGCGCGCTCGTCCGGCACCTCGCACAGGCCGGGGACGGGAAGGGCGGGCCCCAAGCGGCCGACGAGCCTCCGGTCTGACGGCCGGCGGATGGCGGAACTGCGGGCGATCGCCGGTAGCCTGCGGCGGTGCACCCGGTCGAGCTCCTGTGGGACGAGGCGGCGGATCTGGCGGTCAGGAATGCCTGGCGACGGCTGGCGGACGCGGGGCTGCCCAGTCAGGCACGCCACCGCTCACCGACCAACAGTCCCCACCTCACGCTGGCCGCCTGCCCGGAACTCACCGCTGCGACCCGCTGGGAACTCGCCGAAGTGGCCGCCACCCTGCCGCTGCCGGCGCGGTGCACCGGTGTGGTCCGTTTCGAGCGGCCCATCTCGGTACTGGCCTGGGCGCTGGACCTCGACTCCGCGCTGGCCGGGTTGCACCGCCGGGGTGTGGGACGCGGTGGCCTCCGGCAGTCCGCCCGAGACCCTCAACCCCTTGCACCGACCGGGGCGCTGGAGCCCGCACATCACCCTCGGCCGGACGGCGCTTTCGCCGACCGGCGGATTTCCGAGCTGCTGCCGGCGCCGCCGCTGTCGCTTTGGCTCACCACCCTGCGCAGCTACGACACCCGGACCGGCGCCCTGGAAAAGCTGGAGCCCCGCCCCTGAGCGCACCCGTCGTCGCAGTCGACGGACGCTGGTCTGTCGCTGTCCGCCGACCGCGTCCTGACCGCCGAGGATCTCGGCGCCCGCACTTCCGTACGGTGTCGACGGTCACGTATTTCCCCAGAGCGTCATCACTCCCGCGGACACCAGACTCGTGCGGGGGGAACCTGGACGATCGGCTGCTCGTCCTCTGGGGCATGCCCCGCGTTCTCATTCTCGGAATTGACCCGCGTGCAGTGCCCGGGATGGACGGAGACGCCGTCCGAGCGGCCCTCGACCAGGAGCTGGCCCGCTTCGGCCAGCACGCCATCGATGCGTCTATGACGCTGATCGAGCTGGATGAGTCTGCCGAGTCGACGATCGTTGCAGCACTGTCCGAGCACGGCTGGGACGTTGTCGTCATCGGGGGCGGGATCCGCAAGCCGGAACCGCTTCTGCCGCTCTTCGAGCAGGTCGTGAATCTGGTGCGGCGGTATGCGCCGAAGGCGGCGATCGCGTTCAATACGAGCGGCGGCGACAGCGTCGAAGCCGCTCAGCGGTGGCTGTGAACCAGAGTGTGTCGATGGAAATGACCGCTGACGGTTCCGGGCCACAGCCGTAATCGTGCTGCCAACGCCCGATGCGGATGGCTTCGCCCCGGCTCCCGGGCCGCCGCCGCTGCGCCCGTACCGGGCCACGCCCTGGGCACCCACTCGTCTCCCCGCGGCGGCCGACCGGGGACTGCACGCACGGTGTACCGGCGAGGTCCAGTGCGGCCGACGATGACGCAAAGCAGGTCTTTCACCCGCTGACGGGCGCCCTCTATCTTCCGCCAAGAAGCGAATATGACGACAGGTGGAGGCAGCTGTGTTCAGACGCTCAGTGAGTGGCGCCGCCTTGGCGGGTGCCTGTATCGCCTCATTCCTCTTCGCCGCCCCGCCGGCCCAAGCCGCTCCCTCTGGCGCCGCCGCGTGCACGTCGGCGAACTGGAGACCCCTGGACGGATCGGTGACATACCCCAAGAGCTCAGCCCCTGTGCTGCATCAAGCGGGCCCGTATGGCGACTGCACACCCGGCTACACCCTCAGCGGCCAGACCAAGCTCGTCTACGACTGCACCACAACGAACCTGTACGGACACAGGTGGACACACGTCACCGCGTACTACGGCAGCCAGGTCCTCAAGGGCTGGATCTACAACAACTCCCTCCCGTTCGAAAGCCAATGGGAGTGCCCGCGTTAGACCAGCCTGCGGCTCAGCCCCAGTCCCGCCCGGCTCCTGGGCCGCCGCTGCTGATGCCGCGCCCGCACCACGCCGCACTGCTGGACACCCGGCCGTCCTCCTCACCGCGACGGTCGGCCTCCTCTTGCTCTTCTCTGACCTGGGCAGTCGGATGACTGAGCCCACATTTACCGCACCTCGTCTCCTCAGCGCGCCCCACTGCGGCGGGTGGCGGTGCGCGTCCAGCCGAAGGCACCGTAGCGCAACGTCCGCAGTGCGCTCGATGCTCGGCTGCATGCAGCGCCACGACGGTGGGGACGGCAACGACTCCGGCCTCACCCGACTAGCCGGTCCG
Source organism: Streptomyces sp. NPDC027672 (assembly GCF_055566335.1). Taxonomy (NCBI): domain Bacteria; kingdom Bacillati; phylum Actinomycetota; class Actinomycetes; order Kitasatosporales; family Streptomycetaceae; genus Streptomyces; species Streptomyces sp. NPDC027672. The sequence continues at coordinate 557,245 of NZ_JBVHSO010000005.1, forward strand.
CCCCGATCGGACCCGCGAGGCCCTACAGGTCCGACCGAGGACAAGCTGCTAGGTCGGCTCACCCGTCCCGGCCCAGCAGGGAACCCGCCTCGGCGGCAAGGGCGTCCACCAGCCGGCGCAGCGCGAGCAGCGCCGGCCGGGCAGCGCTGGCGGATCAGGCAGCACCAGGGGCGGAGCGGTGCGCCGGACAGGCCGCCGAAGCCGCCTGTCACTTCGCGGACGCCGCTGGTCCGGGCGGGTGGAGCACGGCGGCCGCCGAGGATGCGATCGACACCCTCACCGAGGCCCTGAGCGCCGTCGGAGCTGAGTTGGCGGAGGCCCTCGCCACGGTGGCGCCCGCGACCACCTCCGCCCGCCGGCGCCTCGGTATCTCCGTCGCCGACCAGTCCTCCGCCGCGGCGACGGCGTCCGCCGCGCCAAGGCCCCGCAAGCGCCGCGGACTCGGCCCCGGCTACCAGGGCATCCGGAAAACCGCTGACCGGGTGGCAGGAGCTCGTGGACGGAGGGCGTGGGCGACGGCCTCGGTACTGGCAGGGGTTGATGCCAAGCCGGTAGTCACGGGATCGGGGGCAGGTCGTGGGCGGGCCTACCGCGTCTCGGCGTTCGGACGGGACTGGGCCTGGAGCCCCTCGCGAAGGTCGGGCTCCTCGGGGTGAGCGGGTCCTCGGGCCGGCGGCCCGAGGACCCGCTCACCCGGCGGGCGTAGGGCGGGGGACGGTCAGGAAGCGCTGCCGCAGCCGGAGAAGGTGTCGCTGGTCCGGGCCAGGTAGATGCTGGCACCGCCCTGGCCGTCGCTGAGCAGCGGGACGGTCAGGGTGTCGTCGGCGGTCCAGGGGTAGCCGTTCACGTCGAAGGTCCAGGTGCCGGTGACCTTCGTCGCCAGCTCCGACAGGGCGACCCAGCCGTACTGCGCCGGCGGCACGCTGATGGTGAGGCTGTTGCCCAGTTCGTCGGTCAGGCTCTGGGTGACCTTGCCGCTGATCTGCGTACTGATCTTCGCGGTGACCGGGGACGCGCCGCCGGTGCCGAGGTCGGAGCCGAGGGTGAAGCCCAGTTCCGACCCCCAGCCGGTGGTGCGCTTCATGGAGAACGTCCACGGCACCGCCGCCGTCGTGCCGTTGTACCAGACGGGCGAGACGCACTGCTGCGGCAGCGGCGCGGCCGGGGCCTGGACCCGGGTGCGCCAGGAGCAGCTGGAGGTGTCCTTGACGCAGCGGGCCGCCGCGTGGTCGACGGCCGCCGCGACGGCGGCCTGCTGGGCGCTCGCGGGCAGTCGCCACTGCTGGGCCTGGCTGCCGTTGCAGCCGTAGGTGTCGGTCCAGGCGTCGTTGTACTGCCCGTTGTACCAGACGTCCAGACACTTGTCGTCCTGGGCGTTGCGGACCATGAAGGCGCCTGAGCCGCCGGCGACGGGCTGGAAGTACCAGCGCTCGCCGCTACGGCCGTCGCAGGGCTGCTGGGTCAGCGGCAGCCCGGCGGTGGCGCACTTGCCGGTGGCGTCGTTGACGAGGGTGAAGGAGCCGCCCGGGCCGAGGTTGGCGTTCCACTTCTGGTGGTAGCCGGGGGCGCTGTTGGTGACCAGGAAGACGCCGTCGCCGGTGTTGCCGTTCTGCACGTCCAGACCGCGGCCGTTGCTCACCGAGGTCAGCGTCAGGCCCGTCAGCTGGGCCGGGTCGGGGGCGGCGGTGGCGGCGCTCGCGGGGGCCGCCGTCCCGGCGGTGACCCCCACGAGCACCGCGAGCGTGCCGAGTCCGACGGCGGCCGCGCGCCGGGCCCGGAGCCATCGGGATATGGACTGGTGTTCCATGGGCTGTCCTTTCGCCGGTTGCAAGACCCGGGGAAACTAGCCGCGCGGGTTCCGGCAGGGCGGGCAATCCCGGCAATCGCCCGGAGAAACCCGCTTTTTCCCGTCAACAGCCCTTTCCGGACACCTCCCCGTGTGCCCGCGCCCGCGTCAGCGCCTCAGGGTGGGCGGAAAGCCGGTCCAAACCCAGCAGGGCCGCGCCGAGCACCGGGCGCGCGGTGACGACCCGGACCCGGGCCTTGGACGCGTGGGCCCCAGCAGGGCCCGGATGCCGAGGTTCAGCCGCGGGAGTCCGGCGGTGAGCAAGCTGCCGCCGAGCAGCACCGGGGCCGGTTCGTCCAGCAGGTACAGGCGGGTCAGCGCGACCATGGCCATGACCGTCACCTCCTCGACGAGCCGGTCCACGATCGCGCGGGCCACCGGCTCCCCGTCGGCCGCCGTGGCGAGCAGTACCGGCGCCGGCTCGCCCCGGCGCTCGTGCGCGATGTGCTCCAGGTGCGGCACCTGGAGCAGGGCGTACATGGAGGACAGCCGAAGTGGGCGGGCAGCGTGCACGAGCGTCGTGGCCTCGCGCCGCCCGTCCGCCGCGTGCCACAGCGCCTCCTCGGCGAGGCCCCAGCCGCCGCCCCAGTCACCGGCGATCCGGCCGATGGCCGGGAACCGCGCGGTACGGCGTCGGACCACATCCCCACGCAGTTGGTGCCCGCAGGTGCCAAGGCCTGGTGACCTGACGCGCGAGCAGACGGCGTCATGACCGGGGCAACCGGCTGTTCCCCCGCCGTCTTTCACCCCCCTGCCGGTCCGGGGCAGGCCGGGAGGGTTGACGCAGGACTTGGCCACGGCTTCGCCGGACAGGTTCCAGCGTTTCAGGACCTCCGCGGAGGTGCCGTTCCCGATGACCTCGTCGATCGCCTTCGCCAGCGGCTCGAACTGACCTGCGAGGGCTGACCTGCTCCGCGACCAGTGGGTCAGCCCCACCGACGTCCCCTTGACCGGCCCTCCTGGCTGCGGGACGGTCGGTGCGCGCAACTATGCGCAACGACGTCGCAGGGGAGAGAAGTACGACGTTACGGTTCGCCGGGATCGACCCGAACACCGGAGGCGAGGGATCGCCCACGGCGTGGGTGGAAGAGGAGAGCGCGGACCTGGTCCTCCAGGGCGAGGAAGCCGACGAACTCCTGAAGGACTTGGTCGGCTCCACCGAGTGGGTGGCCGGCCACAGGTCCGGGATTCCCCCGAACGAGCGGTGATCCGGATTCCGGCCTGCATGGTGTCGATTCCGAGGGAGGCGTGCGATGCCGCTGAACACGCAGCCGCCGAACACCTCGACATTCGCTGAGCTGCTCGCCGACACCCACCACACGGCGTCCCACCTGGAGACGCGCGACGTGTACGCCGTCGGAGACGAAACCGACGACTACGCCGCCTTCCTCCAGACCGGCGTCCCGCATCTCGACCCGCGCCGCTCGTTCTGGCCCCAGTGGAGGCCGCTCGTGAAGGACGCGGTGGCTCGCGGTGTGGTGGTGCGCCGGGCGCGGATCGTCTCCGAGCCGGTCACCGACTACATCCGCTACGAGCACGCCATCACCCCGCTCAGCCTCCGGGCCGGAAAGGACGTGCGCCGGCTGCCCCGCCGCCACGCCTCCGACATCGCGCTGCCCGGCAACGACTTCTGGCTCCTGGACGACACGCTCGTGCAGGTCCACCACTTCACCGGCACCGGCGACTGGGCACCGGAGGGCAAGGAACGCACCACCGATCCGGCCGCCGTCGCGCTGTGTGCCGCCGCGTTGGAGACGGTGTGGGAACGCGGCATCCCGCACGAGAAGTACACCGTCCAGGCCTCTTGAGCAGCCTTGTGCCGGGAGCGGACCGTCTGCCTCCGGCCCGCGGTCGGACGCTTGGCCTGCCGGTGGACGGTCACCACATCGCGCTGCGTCTCGAGACGGGCGGGCCCGGCGAGCACTACGAGGTGCTCGAACCGGTCATGTCGCAAGCCCTCGTCCTGTTGCGAGTCTGGTCGGCAGGCGGCACCGAGGCGGGCGCCCCGGCGGGAACCACGGCCGTCCGCTGGAACGCCGCCCTCGCCGACGAGGCGCTGTTCCTGCTCGCCACCTGGCAGACCGGGCCGGACCCTGAGGAACGCCGGCGGCTGGACGACGAGGTGCGCCGATCTCCCTGGCGTCCTGGGTAGCCTTCAGCCGTCGTTCGAACTTCTCGGCAAGGTGCTGGCAGGGGGCGGGCCGGGCCGGGTCGTGCCGTCGCGGTTTCCCAGAGTGGAAGCCGGTGCGGGTCACTCCGGCCTGGGCCGCCAGCGTCTTCAGGTCGGCCTCCCGCCCTGCGGGAGGTCGCCCCCGCAGGAGCCGGTCGATGGCCGCACGGGTGGCTTCCTCGTTGTGGGCGCGCGTGTCGTCGCTGACCGCGCCTTCTCATCCCCCTCCGCCGACCGCGTTTGCGGCGATGATCTCGTCCACCACCCGCTGGGCCCGCTCCCGTTCCGCTCGGGCGGGCAGGTGTCCAGCACCATGGCGGCCAGGCGGACGCCTTCCGGCGTCGGCCGGCCGGCCAGCAGCCGCGCGGTGACGTCGATCGCCTGGTCCCACCACTCTCAGACCGTCTCGGCGTCCGCGGTGTCGGTGCTTGCGGCGGGCGGGTGGGCGGTCAGGTGGGAGGCGAGCAGCCGGTCGTGCAGGGGCGGGTCTGCGGCGGCGATCCGCGGCCACGCCAGCATCCGCTCGGCGAGAGGGACGTCGGCTGCGGCGAGGTGGAGGGCGGTACGGGCCAGGAGCGGGCCGAGGAAGGCGGATGCGTCCCGGAGGCTGACCTCGTCGAGGTCGACGTCGAAAGCCATGTGCCGGGCCGCCCGGCCGGATGCCGGGAGCCGGTCCGCGCGGAAAGGGGCGTTGTCAGTGGGTCCCGATGACTTGGGTGCCGAAGGTACGGTTGCGCGACAGCGGGGAGGAGCAGGTCGCCCAGGTCGCCCAGGTCGCCCAGGTCGCCCAGGCCGGCAAGCCCGGCGAGGGTGGCCGGGTGAGGGTGGCCGGGTGAGCGCCCATCGCGGTGGCCAGCCGGGTGGTCTCCGCCAGTCCCCGGGTGATGAGCATGGCCTGCGCGTTGTGGCCCGTGCCCATGCCGGAGGCGATGCCGACCGCGAGGGCGATGACGTTCTTCACCGCTCCACCGAGCTCGCAACCGGTCACGTCGGTGGAGGTGCAGGGCCGGAAGTGCGGGGGTGTGGCACGCGCGCTGGACGCGGTGGGCGGCGGCCTTGTCAGGGCAGGCGATGGTGGCGGCGGGCTGACCGGCCGTGATCTCGCGGGCCGGGTTCGGGCCGGACAGTACCGCGACGCGGTCGGCGGCGATGCCGGTCATCTCGGTGATGGCCTGGCTCGCCCGCCGCCCATGCTGCTCCCCCGCATCGACCTCGCCCGCGCGCTACCGCCCACCGGCGGACGCGAGGCGCCGTTCCGGCGCTCCGACGCCCTCCGCTCCCGCGTGCCACCGCACCGATGTCGCGATGCCCTCCCGCCCGTGCCGTGGTCCCGTCCGGGTCCCAACCGCGACCAACCGCCCCCGTGCTGAAGCAGGATGACTTCGCTGCGCCGTGCGCTCGCCGGGTCATCCCGCCAGATCCGGGCAGCGCTGATTGGTGACAGCAGCAAGAGTGGTCGGGGCTGTCACCGTCCAGCCCCCGCACTGAGCCATGGGCGGTGAGTCCCGCGAAGGCCGGATGTCGGTGTGCCGGTGGCGGCCGGGGCCAGGTAGCAGGGCGCATGATTCAAGAGCCGCACCCCGGCCCAGCCGTCGTCGGCAGAGCCGGGCGGGAGTGACGTTCCGCTGGACTGCCAGAGTGCTGCCCGGCGTGGCGGCGGATGTCGTCCACCGGCCACCCGGGGCCGAGCCGACCGTGGTGAGGGGCCGCTTCGCCCGGGACTGAGGTGATCTCTCCTGGCCGAACACTCGGCAGTCGACCGGTGATTGGCGTGATCTGTACGCTCCTGATTCTCACGACGCGGCGCACGGCGTGACACATCACAGAACAAGAGCGTGAATGTCCGCATTCGCCGCGCTCGCAGAACAGCCTCGTGAGACTGATCCCCAATACCATAAAAGCGTGTGGTAGTGATTGTTTTCCGACGAAGCGAATTCGTGGGGGAACGAACGCATCGCCCGGTCATCCGCGCTCCGGTCGGTGACTAGCATGAACGGTGATCCACAACCGGAAGGGTCGCCGTCCTTCGTTCGGCCGCCCTTCCCTGGCATCGGTGATGCTCAGTCGTCCACACAGCCCCGTATGCACGGACCGAGGGACCGCGGAATGTCTATGTCAGCTCGCCGCCGCCAGCGCCGAAGCGCAAAAGGGGCGGCGCCCGTCTCGCCGTTCGCGCCGCCCGCGATCCTGGCCGTCACCGCCGCGGGCGCCGCTACCGCGGCCGTCCTCGCTCCCGAGGACGGCCGGCGCTGGGTGTGGGGCGTGGTGGCCGTCGCCTGGATCTGCATCGCGGTGGTGGTCGGCCGGGCCTCGGTCCTGGTAGGCCGGGCTCACCGGCGCGCGGCCGCGCAGGGTAGCGAACTGGAACAGGCCAGGAGCGCGTTTCGGCATCAGGCTGCCGAAACGTCCCGGCTCGTCGACGTGATTCTGCCGGACGTCACCGAGCAGGTACGCAAGGGCACCGGCCTCGAAGAGGTGCTGTCGACGATCACCCTCCCTTCCGACCCGCACCTGCAACGGTTGCTGCGCGTCTACGGCACCGAGCTGTCCGCATCGATCGGACGCGCCCTCGCCGCGGAGTCCGGACTCGAAGCTGTGCGCGCCGGGCTGGAACGGGACACGGCCGAGCTGAGGCGCGTGACCGAGGAAACGCTCCCCGCCGCCATCGCCCTGCTGCGGGAGGGCAGTTCCGCCGATACGGTGCTCGCCAGGTTCGACTGGCCGCAAAACGTTCTGCTGCGGTCGTCGGCCGAACGCTTCGTCCGCGAACTGGCTTACAGCGAGCGGCGTTCCGCCGCCGCGCAGGCCGCGTCCGCCAAGGCCCTCAGCCGGGTCCAGGCCAAGACGGTCAGCATGCTCGCCGATCTGCGCGAGATGCAGGAACGGCATGGCGAGGAGGTCTTCGGCGACTTGCTGCGTCTGGACCACAGCACCTCGCAGCTCGGTCTGATGACCGACCGGCTCGCCCTGTTGATGGGCGGCCGCTCCAGCCGCGTGTGGAACAAGCCCATCGTCATGGAGAGCATCCTGCGGGGTGCCGTCGGCAGGATCGCCGCCTACCGGCGTGTGCGCCTCCACTCCTCCAGCAGGGCCGCGATCAGCGGCTTCGCGGCAGAGGGCGTCATGCACCTGCTGGCCGAACTCATGGACAACGCCGCCAACTTCTCCCCACCCGTCGACGAGGTCCACGTCTACGTGGAGGAACGCAGCGCGGGCCTCGTGGTCACCATCGAGGACAGCGGCCTGAAGATGTCCGACGCGGCGATGCGGCGGGCGGTGGAGTCCGTGTCCGGCCGCGTCACCGACCTCGCCTCGCTGCAAGGCACCCGGCTGGGGCTGAGCGTGGTGGGGCGACTCGCCGTCAAGTACGGCATCAGCGTCAGTTACCGGCCCTCCTCGCGTGGCGGCACGGGCGTCGTCGTCCTGATTCCGCCGCAACTGGTCGCCCAGCGGCACGAGCCTGTCCCGGCCGAGCGGCCGAGGCAGGCCGTACCAGCACTGCACTCGCCCGCGCACCCCGCCGACGAGCCGCGGCCCGTACGCCCGGCACCGGTCGGACCACCCCCGTCGCTGCCCCCGTCCCCGTCCCCGTCTACGTCTACGTCCACGACGAACGTGTCCGCCGGGCGTGGTGGGGCCACCGCCAACGGACTGCCCGTCCGGGCCCCGGGCCGCGCCATGGCCGAGGCGGAGCGCACCCGGCGCAAGTCGGCCACTCAGACGCCCGCCGACCCGCGTGAGTCCGGTCCCGCCCGCGACGCGGGGAGCCGGTTCGGGGCCTTCCACCGCGGTCGGCGGCGCGCCGGCGGCGCCTCGGCCGACGGGGACACGCACGGCTCCGCCCCCGACGCCTGAGGGCCGGGCCCCTTTCGTCGGCAGGCCGCAGCAGCCCATCACCCCGACACCGATTCGCCGCACTTTTCGCCGCACTTCGCTGGATTGGAGGCACGGGAGCGGCTGGTGACCTCACCGGTCGGCAGCCGACCCCACCCATCATGGAGACCACCGACAACAGCCTCACCTGGCTCCTGAAGAACCTGCTGGAGCGCACGCCCGGCACGCGCCACGCTCTCGTGCTCTCGCGCGACGGTCTGAAACTCTGCTGGACCGAACACATGACCGTCGACCAGGCCGACCAACTGGCGGCCATCTGTTCCGGCATGCAGGCGCTGTCCCAGGGCGCCTCCGTGGAGTTCGGCGACGGATCGGGCGGCGTTCGGCACTCGATGACCGCGTTCCACGGTGGCCTTCTGTTCATCGTGGAGGCGGGCGAGGGCGCGCACCTCGCGGTCGTCGCGCAGGAGAGCGCCGATCCCGGTGTCGTCGGCCACCAGATGACCGAAATGGTCGAACAGATCGGGGACCATCTGCGGGCCGAGCCCCGCAAGCCCGCCGACCGGGGTGCCCCGGCGTGATGCGCAAACCCGTGGATCTCGGCGCCCCGGACCGGCTGTACATGGTCACGGGAGGCCGGAGCGAAGCCGATTCGTCCCTCGACCTGGTGACACTGATCGTCACCGAGTGCGAGCCCTCCACCGGCATGCAGTCGGAGCACGTCCGCATTCTCGAGCTGTGCCGGCATCCCACCGCGGTGGTGGAGATCGCGGCCGAGCTGAAACTCCCCATCACCGTGGTGCGCATCCTGCTCGGCGACCTGTGCGCCCTGGGCAAGGTCAGCGCCCGTCACCCGCGCGCGGCCGCGTCCGTCGCGGGCCTTCCAGAAACCGCCCTGCTCCAGGAGGTGCTCCATGGGCTCCACAACCTCTGAGCTGCCCTCCCAGCGCACACCGCTGACCGCCGCGGCCGAGACCGGTCTGAAGATCGTCGTCGTGGGCGGCTTCGGGGTCGGCAAGACCACCCTCGTGCGCTCGGTCAGCGAGATCCGGCCCCTGAACACCGAAGAGGTCATGACCCAGGCGGGACAGGGCGTCGACGAGACGACCGGGGTGGAGCGCAAGACCACCACGACCGTCGCCTTCGACTTCGGCCGCATCAGCCTCAACGACCGCATGGTGCTCTACCTCTTCGGCGCACCCGGCCAGGAGCGCTTCTGGTTCCTCTGGGACCGCCTGTTCGCCGGGACCCTCGGTGCGGTCGTCCTGGTCGACACCCGTCGCATGGAGGACTGCTGGTATGCCATAGACCGGCTCGAGCACCACGGCACACCATTCGTGGTGGCGGTCAACCGCTTCGACGGCGACGAGAAGCGGTTCTCCCTCAACGAGATCCGTCAGGCACTCGCCTTGGGCGAGCACGTACCCATGATCGAGTGCGACGCCCGCGTCAGGGCGTCGGGCAAGGAGGTCCTCATCGCTCTGGTGGACCACCTGTACACACGTGCACTGGCCAAGGAGAGCACACCGTGAGCGACACCACCGGCTTCCTGTCCACGGACGCCCCTCCGCCGGGCTGCCCCGCGCACGGCTCCGCCGTGCACCTGGCCGGGCTGGAGTACCAGCAGACGCCTTCGCAGTTGTACCGCGCCCTGCGCAGGGAGCACGGAGCGGTCGCGCCGGTGTTGCTCGACGGCGGCATCCCGGCCTGGCTGGTGCTCGGTTACCCCGAGGTCAGCTATGTGACGGCCCATGACGAACTGTTCGCGCGGGACTCCCGCCGCTGGAACCAGTGGGAGCACATCCCGCCCGACTGGCCGTTGCTGCCGTACGTCGGCTACCAGCCGTCGGTGCTCTTCACCGAGGGCGCCGAGCACCAGCGCCGGGCGGGCGTGATCACCCAGGCGCTGGAAGGGGTGGACCAGTTCGAGCTGGCCCGCGAGTGTCAGCTGATCGCGGCGCGGCTGATCTCCTCCTTCTCCGGCAGTGGCCGGGCGGAACTGATGAGCATGTACGCGCACGCGCTGCCCGCCCGTGGCGTGCTGTGGATGTGCGGGATGCCGGCGGGGGACACGGACACCGAGCGCCTCGTCGACGACCTGCGCATCTCCCTGGACGCCGGCGAGGGCGACGACCCGGTGGCCGCGTACACGCGCGTCGGTGAGCGCATCATGCGGCTGGTGAAGGAGAAGCGGGAGCGTCCCGGCCCGGACGTCACCTCGCGCATGCTGGTCCACTCTGCCGGGCTGAGTGACGTGGAGGTTGTGCAGGATTTGATCTCCGTCATTGCTGCCGCGCAGCAGCCGACCGGGAACTGGATCTGTAACACGTTGCGTCTGTTGCTGACGGACGAGCGTTTCGCGGTTAATGTCGCCGGTGG